>NZ_JRPB02000010.1 GCF_000765695.2 Helicobacter sp. MIT 11-5569
TGTTTCTGTCAATGCTAATTTTGGCGGAAGTTCTGCAGCACCTGATGCTATCTTTGGAATAAGTTTGTGGAAAAAGTTTTAGAGGAAGTTTTAATTGTCAAATGTTGCTTTTGGTAAAACCCTTTATATTTTATTAAGTATGGTAAAGTTTTTTATAACTTTTTAATTTTGTATTATGAAAAAATCAAGATTCCATAACAATAAAAGGAGAAAAAATGAAAAGGCTTTTAAGCATTTTAACACTATTTGGATTACTTTCTTTCCCAGCCTTTGCTGAAGATTTCCTTGCTAAAGTAACCAATGGTGCATTAAGTGATACAAGTGAGGGAGTGAAACTTCTAAGCTTAGAAGAGCAAAAGAAAGTGGTGGGGGGATATAAGTTTGTCCGAACCTCTCAATTTGATACTTATGGTTATGCTAGGTCTTATGCGTATGGCGTAACAGATGATTGGGGAAATGCTACAAGCGTTTCTAAAGAGTTAGGGTATTCTAGCGACTATATTATTGTGGCAAAATATAGGTATATGAATGGACAAAAGCAACATTATTTGAACTATGCCACCCCAAATGGTAAGACTTACGAGTTTTGGCAATACTATGGCAACGCACAAAAAATATTAAATGAATTTAAGGCTAGGTATTGATGATTTTTGCATATAAAATAGTATTGTGATAAGGAGTAGTAATGGATGCTTTGAGTGTTGGAAAAAATTTTAAAAATATTAGCACAATGTATGCAAAAACAGAATCCAACAAGGCTTTTCAAGCAAATATGGATTTGCCAAGTATAGATTCTCCAAAAAGTCTTAAACTTGCGCAATCTCCTTTTGTCAGTAGTGAAAGACTAGCCACAACACATTTGATTTCTAACCTTATTCAAAGTTACCCAAATACCCCACAAATACAATCCCCTAAAGCAAGTGTTTTGACGCAATTATTAGGGGATTCTACATTTATAAATACTGCTAAAACAAGTGAAACTCAACAAGAAATTAGCACAGAGCGATTTTATGGCTATGGTGTCGATGAAAAAGGCTATATGTTAGAGGATTTTAACGCCGCTGCGGGTTTGCCAAGTGATTTTAAGCTACATAAAAGCACTTTAGAAACAATCATAGACCATGGGCAGTCCATATGGCACAATAGAAGTAACTTTTATGGTCTTAACATAGCCAAAGAAGAAGTGTTTAAAGAAATAGATATAGCTAATACTATTAAGCAATACTACGATACTTTTACGCAGATTATACCTGAGATGAAAAGCACTTATTCTAGCAAGGAAGTTACAAGCTTGCCAAAGGGATTTAGCGATATGAGGTTTATTGGTAATGCTAAATATGAGGACAATGATTTGCTTAAAGCAGATGCTGTAATGATAAGTTTTGAGGGATTTAAGGTAACAAATCTTTACAATACAACAGAGAAATACAGAGAAGCAAAAATAGTAGAATCCCTAACCTCTAGCGTTGGCATTAATGGATTTCATGTGCATACACTTGATTTTTCTCCAAGTGCTTTGGCAAACCTGCCTTTTTATCAAAGTGATGGGGATTCTTTTTCGCAAGAGGCTTTGTTTGTGAGTTTTCTTAATGCACAAGATGCAGAGATTCTAGGGGGTGGAAATACACAACTAAACCAAAAGCTGCAAAATACTCGGCAAGAAAGATTCGCGCGAGCGCGTGCAGATGAGGTTTCACTTGTAAAACGAAAGCCATATTTAAGCAGTGATGCATGTAAAGCGGCTCTTGAAAACCCAGAGCGATTTAAAAGGCTTGTAGAGCTACAAGTCCAAGAGAGTAGCCACCTTTTAGGTCGCGATTTACGTTTTACCCCTAATGAAATAGCAGCAAATTTTGGCGGTGTGATTATGGATTTGTATGCTTTTACACAGCTAGGATTCTATCCCTCTAGTTTGGATTCTCGTGCAAAAAGTATTGATTTTACGATGAAATTTACAGAAGCAGTGCATAATAATTGGAAACCTAGCCAACAAGATATTAATAACTATGCACAAAATTTGTATAAAAAAATCCAAAACTTCCTTCCATAAAATAGGAATTTAGCTTTGTTTGTTATCTTTGGAATAAGTTTGTGTGAGAATCTAAAGTAATATTATTTAACAAATGAGAAAAAATGAAAAAACTTATAGATAAGGAGACATCAAAGTGTTAGGTAAAATTAATTCCGACAACACAACAAATACTTCTTGGTTTTCAAGAAGTGTAAGTGTTGCGCAAAATGAAGGAGAGGATTTTGATGCCCAAAGAATCAAAGCCATAGAACAAGAAATAGAAAAATGGCTAGAAAATCCAAGTGGGATTTTTGATTATACTTATAGCCTTGCTCAAACTGATTCTCTATACAAAAATAGCAAAATCAATGAATCCGTAGAATGGGAAAGTTCTAAAAAATTTTCTTCTGTTGGAGAATCTCAGTATCAAAATGCACAAGATTATTTGTTTGGTCAAATCAACGAAATATTAGTAACAACTTATCTAAGTGAGGGAGATTCTAGCTTTTTTGCGACATTGCTTGCTTATGCTTCTGCGGCAAAATTGGCTTTTGCAAACGCTAATAAAGGATTAGATAGCATTGAAGATTCTGCTAGTTGCTTTGTCGATGCCACAAAAAGCAAAGATAAAAATAGAATTTTAGAAGCAGAAAAAAGATTAGATGAGGATTTGGGAAAAATCTCTTCATTTTCTTATTTGGCACTACCAAGCCTAACAAACTTCTTTAGTATTGCAGATGGCAAGATTCCACAAGAGAATATGCAGAAAATTATAGATTCTTTAGGGATAATGAGAAGTTATATAGATGAAAATTTAGCACTTCATAAAACAGGCTCTATCACGCTAAAAAATGGGACAACCATAAGTGGTATTATAGACGATAATGGGCATAAAATCCTTAAGGTTTCTTTGCAAAACAATGTAGCAAACAACTTGTTTTTGAACTATGAATATCAAAATCTTGATTTGCTTTTAAAAATGCAAGAACAAGGTGAAAATAGAGAATTTGCACAAAAACAGATGAGTGATACAATTTTGACGCAACTTTTGCAAGAAAATGGGCAACTTAACAAAAAATATTAATTAAACAAAATGCGCAAAATTTTTATGGTTTTTTAATTTGTATTATGAAAAAATCAAGATTCCACAACTAAAACGAGGTATGGGGCTATAATATAATATGTATATGACAAATTACGCAGTTAATACTACCGCTTCTATGAGTTTTAAAGTTGGACAAAATTTATCCACGAATTCTAATAAAGAAATAGAAACTTCAAAACAAAATCAATTTATGGGTTATAAACTAGATAAAGATGGATATTTTACAAGTGAGTTTAATAAAGCTGCAGGGATTCCTGAAAATATAAAAATACATTCTAGCACTATGGAAAATTTTATTAAAGCGCAAACTAATGGAAGTATGCAAAGCTATACAAACATAGACATTGCCAAAACCATAGGAAATGTGTATAAAATAGTCTCTCAACTCATAGAAAAAAGTCCTGAATTAAAAGGTAAAGATAGCTTTTCAAAAGAGGATTTGGCGAATTATTTTCCACAAACTTATCTTATAGATAAAAATACTTTAGAGGTAAAACAGACTTTTTCTTATGATGCAATGAAAGAGATTGTTGCAAAGGGTGGATTTAAAAATCTTGGCTCTAATGAAGAGTTAAACCCCAGTTTTTTTGATTTTAATAACACAGACGAAAATTCTGAACTCTTACCCTTTAATCCTGACATTTTACATAGTGCGGGAAACACTGCTTTGTCTTGGAATACTAACGCTGATAAATACACAAATAGCGATGGTTCTATTACTATGGGTGGGTTATTGATAGGATTTTTGTCAAATAATGTTAATGCAGGCGTAACCCCAAAGCCTTTAATTGCAGGTGAAACAACTATATGGGGAAAATTACAAGGGCTTGATAGCTCCTTAAACGAAAATGAAGTTAAACGGCTTAATGATAGGCTTAGCAATACTTACTTTTCAAATTTAAGTGATGCTTTTGCTTTGCTTAATAATACAAGTGATGTTGAAGAATTTGAGAATAAATTAAATATTTTAAATCAAAAAGATAAAACAAGTTCTAGCAATTTCTTAGAATGGGTGCAAAAAATTACTGATGAATATCAAAAATCTCTATTTCAGATTTTAAAGCAACCAAATAAGACTGAAAAAATATATCAATTAATAAATATTAATATAATGGCTTGAATTTTTAAAACCAAAGATTAGTGTCAATTTTAATTTTTGGAACGAAAAGTGCTTGTTATCAAACTAATTGAAAATTTCAATTGTTTCTGTCAATGCTAATTTTGGCGGAAGTTCTGCAGCACCTGATGCTATCTTTGGAATAAGTTTGTGGAAAAAGTTTTAGAGGAAGTTTTAATTGTCAAATGTTGCTTTTGGTAAAACCCTTTATATTTTATTAAGTATGGTAAAGTTTTTTATAACTTTTTAATTTTGTATTATGAAAAAATCAAGATTCCATAACAATAAAAGGAGAAAAAATGAAAAGGCTTTTAAGCATTTTAACACTATTTGGATTACTTTCTTTCCCAGCCTTTGCTGAAGATTTCCTTGCTAAAGTAACCAATGGTGCATTAAGTGATACAAGTGAGGGAGTGAAACTTCTAAGCTTAGAAGAGCAAAAGAAAGTGGTGGGGGGAATATACACATATCAAAAAGGTGAAGATAAGAGGCTTTCAAACTATGGTGTAACAATGCGTTATACGGTGTATGGGAAACTAAATCTTACAAGAGAGGGTTTAAATGAAGCAGACAAAATGGCTGTATTGAAATATGAAAGAGATACATATAATAAGGGAGATTTTTCGGGCTTTGATAAGGAAGCAAAACAAAGCAATGCCATAGGTGTTACTTGGGGGAGAGTGAGCAATATTTATGTGGAATCCACTTATAACTATTCTAAAAGCGTTTCTTGGAAAAATAGATATACCCATAATATCGTTTATACACTAGAGGGTAGCAATAAACGCTACCAAGCCTACACAAAACAAGCAAGAAGCGTGGCAAATTTTTATGAGTTTCGAGCTAAAAATGCTTTAGATTTAAGACGATTTTAAGGGGGTTTTATGCGAATAGAAAGCACAGCAAAAACACTAGGGCTTAGTAGAATCATAAAAAATCCCGATGAGGAAAATAAAAATACGCTAGATTTTGCAAAAATGCTTGAAAACTCCAAAAAATCTTATTTACAAAGTGAAATAGTAGCTGTGCCGAATGATTTTTTGAGTGATGTTGCAAGTGATTTTAGGCAAGATTTTAGTTTGGCATTATCGCGCCAAAATGGGGAAATATCAAACGAAAAAAATGAAGACAACACAAAGGTAGCGGAGAAAATCAAACAACTCCAAAAAGAACTTGCCAAAACAGAGGCGATAAAACTCCCTATGCGTAATTCTCCAGATGAGCCAATGGATATATTTTATCAAGCCCTAGATTTGCTTGATTATAAAAACACTAAAGCTTTGGAATTACGCAAGGAAATTGCCTATTTGGAAAAAAGTGCTTTTGGATATAGCCTAGATGAGTTTGGTTATATGGGAGAGGATTTTAATCAAGCAGCAGGGATTCCACTTGATTATAAAATCCACTATGACACGCTAGAGAAAATCTATAAAAGAGATATGCAAAGCGACTCACCATATATAGCAGCTACCTTTTCTAAGTTTGATTTCGCGCAAAGTGCCAAAAATGCCTTTGAATCTTTTAGCGTTCTCTATGGCAAAGATTTTGTAAGTAACAATAAGATATTATCGCTTGAAGACATTAACGCATTGCCTAAAGGATATTTCGCCACTGATTATAGCTACAAACAAGCTTTAGCAAAGATTCCAAACGAAGAAAAACTAAGACAATTTATTGATATTGAGAGCAAAATGTGGCAGTTAGGTATTAGCACCCCGCCTTTTATTTCTTTTTCTACCCAAGACATACAAAACTATGTCCAACCGCGTTTCATAGAGGGGGATAAAATCTCACTAGATGGTTTATTTAATGAATATTTTTCGCGCAATATAGGATTCTTTAGAGAAGCGGAATACTCTAGCGAATGGCTAGCTTATCAAGAATATAATAGAAAAATAACAGGTGGTTCTAGTAATACTGCCCCCAATACCCACCTCATAAACTACGATACAGAACAGAGGTTTTGGGATTTATTTAATGGTAAAATTAGCATAGAATCCCACTTGCAAGAATTAATAAATCTAGGCTATAACCATAATAACACGATTGATTGGAACAAAGATAAAGATAACTTTGGTAGCTCTTTAGCAAAGTTTTTAAATCTGTTTCAAGAAATCCTAGATACACAAGCGATAAACAATGCAAACGAGTTATTAGCAAAGCAAACCCAAATATCAAAGGCGCAAGAAGCACAAGAAGCAACCAACACCAAAGAATCACAAAAATTACAAGAATCTAAACCCCTTAATTCTAAGCAAGAAAAAATGAACACTTTTTTAAATAATCTCTTAAGAGTAAGTTAATCAATGATGAGGTTTGGAATCTTTGGCAAGTTTTGTCTATGCTTTTGGCTTTTATTTGAGCCCTTGCGTGCCGAGTTTATCCTCAAATCCTATCAAGAAATCAAAAATCAAAGAGTGATAAGGCAAAACTATGAGGAATCTTGTGGGGCAGCAGGGCTGGCTACTCTTTTGAATCTGCTTGAGAATAGAAATTTTAATGAATTAGATTTATTAAAAATAATGAGCGAAAAAGAAATGAATACAGATATGGTAAGCTTCGCGGATTTAAACGAAGCGGTGCAAAAATTGGGATTTGCCAGCAATGCCTATCTTATACATAGGAATCTTTTAGATAAATTTATACAAATTCCAATTTTAGTCAAAATTGAAGATGACCCAAGATACCCACATTTTGTAGTGATTATTAACCATAAAGGTGATTATTTGCAAGTATTAGACCCAAGCTTTGGAGAATACACTAGCTCTAAAAGGCAATTTTTTAGTATTTGGGATAGAAATGAGCAAGGCGGATATGCTTTGATTGTCGCTCCACAAAGTGAGCTTAATAAATTAGAGTTGAAATTGCCCCACACTTTGAATTTAACTTTTTCTCCTTTTAGTTTATATTGATTAAGAAGATTTATTGTGCCAAAATAGAATCTTAGCCAAAGAATGGCAATTTTAGTGATGCGCTAATTACGATTGCATTAATAATATCAATAAAAAATGCTCCAACAAGCGGAACAACAATAAATGCCATATGGCTTGGTCCATAGTGTTGTGTAACAGTTTGCATATTTACCATTGCTGTTGGTGTCGCTCCTAGTCCAAATCCACAATGTCCCGCAGCAAGAACGGCTGCATCATAGTCGCGTCCGCAGAATCTAAAGGTAACAAATACTGCATAAAGCACCATCATTACAACTTGGCAAATAAGAATCACAAGCATAGGAAGCGCGAGAGAAACGAGCTGCCAAAGGTTGATTGTCATTAGGGCAAAAGCTAAGAATAGTGATAGGCTTACATTTCCAATCACTGAAACTTCTCTATCAAAAACTTGATGCACTTTTGTCGCTTGTAAAACATTGCGTAAAATAACACCGATAAACAAGCACCAAACAAAAGTTGGCAGCGTAAAGCTTCCGCCTTGAAAAAATTTCGCGATTTCTGTTCCGATAAATAGCGCAATGACAATAAGCGCAAGCGATTCTATAAAAGAAGACGCAGTTATTAGACGTTCTTTTTGTGGTGCCTCAAAGCCTGATAGTGTTTCATCTTGTAAGCTTGCGGGGGGGGGGGTTAGATTATACTTTTTTACAAGATAATGCGCCACTGGACCACCGATGATTCCACCCATTATAAGCCCAAAAGTCGCACTTGCCATCGCGACTTCCATTGCTGCGCTAAAGCCATAAGGAGGATTTTTGAAAATATCTGCCCACGCAGCACCTGTTCCGTGTCCGCCACTCATTGTAACAGAGCCTCCTAATAATCCAATGGTTGGATTTACTCCTAGAAGTGTAGCTACGCTAACGCCCACAATATTTTGCAAAAATAATAGCCCTGTTACGATAAATAAGAATACAACTAAAATCTTTCCACCCTTTTTTAGGGAAGCGAAATCCGCACTTAGTCCAATACTTGTGAAAAACGCAAGCATTAAAGGGTCTTTCAAAGAGCCATCAAACTTTAATTCAATGCTACCATAAGTGTAAAGGATAAAAATTAAAATCGCTGCGATAATTCCTCCAACTACGGGTTCTGGAATATTATAATCACGCAAGAATTTACTACGATTAATAATAAAACGCCCTAAAAGTAAAACAAAAACCATACTTAACAAGGTAGCATAAAAATTAAATGAAATTGTCATTAACACCTCTTTGTATTGAATAATTAATATTTTAAGTTAGAGTCTATTAGAAAAGGATAAGAGTGTAGAAAGCTTCTGTAATTGTAGGGTAAAATGAGAATAAAAGTAGCATTTAGAATCCCAAAAGGATTCTAAAATTTATGCAAGCTGTGCTTTTAACATCCAAATTGCTTTTTCTAAGCTTGCAACTTTTTCATCTGCAAGTGCAACAGTTCCCTTGTCGTTAGCTTCTCCTGCAAGGTCTGAGAGAGTTTTAAAAGATTGCAAGAAATACTCATAATCTGGCAAAATTTTTGTCAAAATTGTTTTAGAATCAAAGCAAGTTGCGCTATCTTCTTGAATTTTGCTTGCTGCTAACATATCTTTTAGAGTTACAAAAGGTTTATCGCTTAGCTGTAAAACACGCTCCGCTACATCGTCCATTTGTTCTGTGATTTCTTCATACATAGATTCTAAAGCTGAATGCACAGGGTGAAAATCTGCTCCTTTAACATTCCAGTGATAATTATGCAGTTTGATATAAAATACTGCAGAATCTGCTTGAATTTGTTTTAAGCTTTGAATAACTTTGCTCATAATGTCTCCTTAAATTTAATTTGACGAAATTATATTATAAATAATCTTAAAGGAAAATTATTATTATTTATAATAAGATGAATTATCATTTTTGTATTTGGGATTCTACAATCAACCTCCTGTTTGATAAAATGCTCGCTTAGATATAGAATCTTCATTCCAATCATTTTTTTCTGGTTTGGTTTGGATACAGAGCTTTAGACGTTCTAAAATTTCTTGTGTGTTGCCTTGTAGCATTGCTTCTTTAATATCAATAGCATTTTCGTGGTATAAACAAGGAATGAGTTTGCCCTCACTGCTTAAGCGAATACGATTACAAGTTTTGCAAAAATCATCATTATGTGGCGCGATTACCCCAAAGACATAATCTCTTTCTAAAATGCAGTTTAGTTTTTCTTTAATATGTTCTTTTGGAATCTTAAAAAGTGTGGCAGGTCCGAAAATTTCTTTTTCAAAAAGATGAACTTGGTATTTTTTGCGGATATGTTCTAAGATTTCAGGAAGTCTTAGCCCAGCGATTCCATTTTTCGCATGCGTATTTTCCATAAATTCAATATAACGCACCATTACACCTAGTTTGATTGCGTATTCTAGGATTTCTACAATCTCCATATCATTGATTCTATGTAGTGGCACCATATTGAGCTTGATTTTTAATCTTGCTTTATGTGCTGCTTGTATCCCTAGTAGAATCTTATCTAATCCATCACGCTTAGAAATACATTTGATATTGTCTTTTTTTAAAGAATCCAAAGAAATGTTGATACGTTTTAATCCTGCATCTTTTAAATCTTGTGCAATGGGGGCTAATAAAAAGGCGTTTGTGGTTAGGGCAATATCAATTTGTGGGGAAAGTTTGCAAATCTTAGCAATAAATTCCACAATTTTAGAGCGCAAAAGCGGTTCTCCCCCAGTGATTCTTATTTTTTTTACTCCTTCATCAATAGCAACTTTAATGAAATTTAGCACGGATTCTAAAGGCACATCTTGGCTTTCATCGCCAATATCCATTGGAGTATTTGGCATACAATATACACAGCGGAAATTACAGCGTTCTGTAACGCTAATACGCATATAATCAATGGTTCGCCCAAAGCTATCAATTAGCACATAATCTCCTTATATAAAGTGTGTAATCATACTAAAGCCTGCAAAAAAAAGCTATAATTTTGCAAAAATTTTAAAAATTTTGGATAGATTTTTGGAAAAAGATTTAGAAAAGTTTGCAATGCCTTGCGTGATTTTAAGCGGTGGAGTGAGTAGAAGAATGGGGCGTTTAAAGCAGGATTTGCCTTTTTTGGATTCCACATTGGCAAATTTTCAAGCAAAACGTTTAAAAGACTATTTTGATTCTGTATATTTTTCTGCAAAAACACCGATTGTAAATGCTTTTTTGTTGCCTACAATTTTAGATTCCACTTTAGAGATTAATGCACCTATTTTTGGTTTAAAAAGTGTGCTAGAAGAGCTAAAGAGTGATGTGTTTGTCTTAAGTATAGACGCACCTTTTTTTGATGATTTGTGTATCAAATCTTTAATGCAAGCATTTGTAGGAAAAGGAATTTTTGCCAAAAATACAAAAATTCACCCATTGCTTGGAATTTACCCTTTTAGCGCGTTAGAGATTATTAATGCACAAATTCATGCAAGGGATTATAAGCTAATGCACCTTTTAGAGAAGATTGAAGCCGATTTTGTCGCAATTAGCGAGGATAAAACGCGGAATCTCAACACACCTAAAGACTATGCAGAGGCTTGTGAATTTGTGGAGATTGAAGGATAGCTATGGCAGATGATGCAGAAAAGACAGAAGAACCCACCGCGCGGAAGATTGAAAAAGCGCGCGAAGAAGGGAATGTTTTAAAAAGTCCTGATGTCAATGCGTTCTTGGGTCTTGTTGTGGGATTAGCACTTGTGTTTTTGTGCTTTAATTTTTGGGTGAGTGGGCTTGGAAGCGTGTTTGAGCAGATTTATCAAGGTTTCAGTCAAGAATTCACACGCACTAATGCAATATCAATTACAATTTCTTTAGTTCTTCAAGTGTTATATTTGCTTGCGCCAATTTTTGGGGCTTTGATGTTAATAGGAGTGATTGCAAATGTTTCTCAAAGTGGCTTTTTATTAACGGGAAAAGCAATCCAACCAAAGCTTCAAAAGTTAAATTTTATTACAGGAATGAAGAATCTGATTTCTCTAAAAAAATTGCTTGATGGTTTTTTGATTACTTTTAAGGTGCTAAGCGCATTTATTATCGCTTTTTTTGTTTTTATTGGCTTTATGCATGAGCTAACAACTGTAGCACTTTTCCCTTTAGGAGACCAAATGCTATGGTTTAGGGATAAAGCGATTATTCTTATTGGAATCCTATTAGCCTTTTTTTTAGTGATGGCAAGTGTGGATTATATGATTAAACGCTATCAATATTTTAAGTCTTTGCGTATGAGCAAACAAGAAGTCAAAGATGAATTTAAAAATATGGAAGGAGACCAACAAGTTAAAGGAAAAATACGCTCTTTAATGTTTCAAGCTTCTAGAAAAAGAATGATGCAAAATATTCCAAGTGCTGATGTGGTCGTAACAAACCCAACGCATTATGCTGTGGCATTGCGCTATGATAGCAAAAAAGAGCGCGCACCCCGCGTTTTGGCTAAGGGTGTAGATTTTTTAGCCCAACGCATCAAAGATATTGCAAATGAACATGAGATTCCTATTATAGAGAATCCCCCATTAGCGCGCGCATTATATAAAGATGTGGATTTGGATATGGAGATTCCAGAATCCTTGTATCAAGCAATGGTTCAAGTATTGTATGAAGTGCAACGCATTAATGAAAGACGCAAAAGAAATAAAAGCTTTGTATAATGTTTATACAATGTAAAACACGCTAAAATTGCGGTAATTTTCTCTAAAGGGCTAAAATGAGTGCTTTTGAAACAATTATCGGACTTGAAGTGCATGTGCAACTCAATACAAAAACAAAAATCTTCTGTTCTTGTGCAACAAGCTTTGGTGAAGAGCCTAATAAAAATGTTTGCCCTACTTGTTTAGGGCTTCCCGGGGCTTTGCCTGTGTTAAATCGCGAAGTGGTAAAAAAGGCGATTTCTTTTGGTAGTGCCATTGGTGCGGAGATTAATCAAAATTCTGTGTTTGCGCGCAAAAATTATTTTTATCCTGATTTGCCTAAAGCGTATCAAATTAGTCAATTTGAGATTCCAATTGTAGGGCGTGGAAGCATTGAGATTGAAAGCAATGGTGAAAAGAAAATCATCGGGGTAACACGCGCGCATATGGAAGAAGATGCAGGTAAAAATATCCACGAGGGGAGTTATTCTAAAGTGGATTTAAATCGCGCTTGCACGCCACTTTTAGAGATTGTAAGTGAGCCAGATATGAAAAGTGCTGATGAAGCGATTGCGTATTTAAAAAAGCTACATTCTATTGTGCGTTTTCTTGGAATTAGTGATGCGAATATGCAAGAGGGAAGCTTCCGCTGTGATGCAAATGTTTCTATCCGCCCAAAAGGGGATTCCAAACTTTATACGCGCGTAGAAATCAAGAATCTAAACTCCTTTAAGTTTATCCAAAAAGCGATTGAATACGAAGTGGAGCGACAAATTGAAGCGTGGGAAGATGGTAAATATGATGAAGAAGTCGTGCAAGAAACAAGACTTTTTGATACTACAAAAGGTGTAACGCGTTCTATGCGCGGTAAAGAGGAAGCAGCGGATTATCGCTATTTTCCAGACCCAGACTTGTTGCCTGTATTTATTGATGAAAAGCTTATGAAAGAGGGTCGAGAGATTCCAGAAATGCCCGATGAAAAAAGAGAACGTTATGTGCGTGATTTTGGAATCAAAGCAAGTGATGCAAGCGTGCTAACAAGCGACCTTGAAATGGCATTGTATTTTGAAAATATGCTTGCTTTAGGTGCAAGCGCAAAAGGTGCAGTTACTTGGCTAACTACCGAGCTTTTGGGGAGATTAAAGGGGGAAAATACTCTGCAAAATTGCGGAATCCAATCAGAAACTTTAGCAACCCTAGTTAAGCGCATTGATGAAGGAAAAATTAGTGGAAAAAGCGCAAAAGAAATCCTAGATGTGCTTGTAGAAAAACGCGGCGGCGATGTGGATTCTCTAATAGATTCTATGGGATTAGCACAAGTGAATGATGATGGGGCGATTTTAAGTGTAATTGATGCTGTTTTAAGCGCAAATGCAGATAAAGTTGCAGAATATAAAAGTGGTAAAGATAAGCTTTTTGGTTTCTTTGTGGGGCAAGTGATGAAGAATGCAAAAGGCGTAAATCCTGCGCGTGTTAATGAGTTGCTAAAAGAAAAATTGCAATAAGGCTAATAATGCAGGATTTTAAAAGTGGCGATTACGCACTTAAACCTATACGAGACTACTTTTTACTTGCAAAACGTGATTTTTTTACGTCTTATCTGTTAGGATTTACATTTTTTCCATTTTTTCTTGCATTGGTTGTTTTTGGAATCGTGTTATATTTTTTTGGCGCAGATTGGTATAACGCACTTTTTGGGTTGTTGCATTATGATTTTGGCTTTGAACAGATTTGGCTAACTTGGATTCAAACTCTATTTGATTATACGCTTAAAGCATCTGTATTTGTGTTTTTTGCGCTTGCGCTTTTTGGATTGTCTTTGCTTGTATCTCTTGCTATAAGTGCTTTTGTTGCTCCTTATGTGGTGCGCTTTATTAGGGATTCTCATTATCCACAATGCAGCTTAGATGGCAAAGCAAAGCTTGTAACTTCACTTTTGGGGTTATTTGGAATTTATGTATTGTATTTTTTGGCTTTAATCTTGCTTTTACCTGTGTATTTTATCCCTTTTGTGGGTGGGTTTGTAATGCTTCTTCCTACGTATTGGCTGTTTTTTAAAACAACACTTGGTGATGTGGGTGAAGAGATTTTTACAAAGGAAACTTTAAAACTTGTAAAAAAGACACAAAAAGGCAGAATCCAAAGCGTTATGCTACCACTTTTTGGAATTAATCTAATTCCGGTAATTGGCTTTTTTTCTCCAGTTTTTGCATTAAGTGTGCTAGCGCATTTATTTTTTGATATAAAATGTAAGGATTCCTATGGAAATGCAAATACAGATTGAACGTGCAGTATTAAGCTCGATTTTCTTTGACCCTGAGCGATTAGATATGCTTGAGGGGCTACTAACTCCAGAGGATTTTTCTTATACTCCAAATAAAAATATTTTCTTTGCAATGTTAGAGCTTCATCGCACTGACCGCCCTATTGATGAAGAGTTTGTTTTAAAGCTTTCTACAAAAGTGCGTCCCATTACACAAGAAGAACTGCTAAATGTGCTAACAACAAGCCCAATTAGTGATGTGAAAGCTTATGCTAATGAGATTCGTGATGCAGCAATTAAGCGCAAGCTGCATTCTTTTGCAACAAAAATTCAAGAATCGACAAGCGATAGCAATACAAGCACGCAAGAGATTATGGATTATCTCCAAAGTGAGCTATATAAAATTACAAATGTGCATGAAAGTCGTGATTTTAGGAATGCAAAAGAGATTACACAAGCGACAATGGAATACATTGAAGCAATGAAAAAGCGAGGAAATCATCTGTTAATTGGTGTAGATACCGGATTTGTAAGTTTAAATAAAATGACAACAGGTTTTAGTGGGGGAGATTTAATCATAGTTGCTGCGCGTCCTGCAATGGGAAAAACTGCACTTGTTTTAAATATGGCACAAAAAGCATTGGATACTGGACGTGGGGTCGCATTCTTTAGCCTTGAAATGCCGGCAGAACAGCTAATGTTAAGAATGCTTGCTGCAAAAACTTCTATTGCTTTACAAAATTTACGTGTTGGAAATTTGCAAGATGACGAGTGGGAGAATCTCTCACACGCTATGGATATAATGTGTAAAGCTCCATTGTTTATTGATGATAATAGTATTCTAACCATTCATCAATTACGTGCAAAATTACGTAGAATTAAATCCAGAAATCCAGAAATTGGGTTAGCAGTTATTGATTATTTGCAGTTAATGAGCGGGGCAAATAATAAAGATAGACATCAAGAGGTGAGTGAAATTAGTCGTGGGCTAAAAATGATTGCAAGAGAGCTTGAGATTCCAATTATTGCGCTTTCTCAATTAAATAGAAGTTTGGAAGCAAGGAGCGATAGGCGACCAATTTTATCGGATTTAAGGGAATCTGGTTCTATTGAGCAAGATGCGGATATTATTTTATTTGTGTATCGTGATGCAGTGTATAAACTCAAAGATGAAAAAGAAAAAGAAGAAGCAGCAAAGAAAGAAGGTAAAGAGTATAAAAGTGATTTTGTTGTGAAAAATGAAGAAACTGCCGAGATTATTATCGGTAAGCAACGTAATGGACCAACGGGTGTGGTAAAACTTATGTTTCAAAAGCATTGCACACGTTTTGTTGATGCAAGCGAAACGAGTCCTAGTTTGGAAGTTGTTTATGAGCAAATGGCGGATAATACACAAACAAAATTTACACCACCCCAAGATGATAAAGTAGAAGCACCTATTATTTAGATTTTTCTTTGCAGCTGCAACCCCCACAGCCGCAATCGCTACTCTTTTTAGGATAAAGTTTATAGACAAAATATCCAGCCGCTAATATAAAAATCACAGCTAATAAAATAGTCTCACTCATATTTTTTTATCTCTTTTTTATTAGATGAGCGCAAAAGCAAAAGCCTAACTTGAGATTTTGATTCTAAGTTTTTAGGCTATTTTAGTAAGTTTTGTTTTAAGATTTTTTTTGAATCTTTTTTAACGCTTTGCGTAACGCTTTAATCTGCCTTCTTGGAATCATTATAGAATTCTCATTTTTCGTAGCATCTCTTAATGCTTCATCAACTTTTATTTTGATAGAAACTGCTCCCATATTTTTATCTTTTTGTCCCGGAATATCAAAAGTTGAGACCTCAATACTCCCCTTTTTAAAAAGATTGCTTTTTAAAGGAATCGTATAAGAGAGTTTTTTAATTTTTTGCTTCATTAGTTTTCTTTGGTTTTTTAGAATCTTCTTTGTTTGCTTTTTTTGTATTCTTTTGCTAAGCTGTTTTCTCCATAAGGCTCTTCGATAATCGCAAAATCAAGAGAACCATTTTCAGTGCCTTTTAATGGTAGGCTTTTGTAAATTTTAGTTTCTTTCATAATCTCACTCCTAGATTTAGTCTAATGCAACGCACTATTGCATTAAAGTTAATGCTACAGCAAAATAATTTAAGTTACACTTATAAAATATAGAATTATGCCTTTTTTAGCATTTTTTTCAGTAAAGCTTGTAACTTTAGCCAATCGTTAATTGGTAGGAGTGGATGACCTGAAAATTTTCCATGCGGTGGAAGGCTTTTAGAGATTGCTCCACGTGCTCCTACTTGTGTAAAATCTCCAATATGTAAATGCCCAGCACTGCCACTTTGTCCTCCTAAAACAACATTGCGTCCTGTTGAGGTTGAGCCTGAGATTCCAGCTTGTGAAACGATGATAGAATATTCTCCGATATTGCAATTATGTCCAATTTGCACAAGGTTGTCGATTTTTGTGCCTTGTTTAATGCGTGTTTCCCCAAATACAGCTCTATCAATCGTTGTGTTTGCACCAATTTCTACATCATTTTCAAGCACGGCTTTTCCGTTATGGTAGATTTTAATATGGCGTCCGTCTTTTGTATGTGCATAGCCAAAACCATCGCTTCCAATCACGCTATTTGCTTGGATTCTGACATTGTTGCCAATTTCGCAATTGTTGTAAATGCAAACTCCGGGAAATAGCACACAATTTGCACCAATTTTGACGTTTTCGCCAATAGTAACATTTGCTAAAATTATGCAATTTTCACCAATTTCGCTTCCATTGCCTATACTAACATTGCTCGCAATTTGCGTATTTTCTGGAATCTTTGGCGGTGTTGTTGCGCTAAAAAGTGGAGTGGCAAAATATTCTGTTAAATATGCCATTGCCAAATAGGGATTCTCACATACTAGCGCAAATGTAGAAGGTGGGATTACGTCTAAATGGCTTTTGCGCGTTAAAATGGCTTTTGCTTGTGTTGTTTTAACTTCTTCAATATACTTATCTTTTTCTAAAAAGGTAATGGAATCGCAAGTTGCATTTTCTGGGGATTCTAAGTTTGCAATAGGGGCGGAATCAAAAAATCCAGAGTGTATCTCCCAACTACCATTTTTAGAGTGCATTACACAATCTAGTGCATCATTTTTTTGAAGGATTGCAACAATTTCTTTCAGTTCCATAAATCCCCTTAGCTGTTGGATTCAATAGCTAGGATTCCACTGCGTGTAATATCCTTTGGCTTATAAATTTTTAGTGCATTTAAAAGCGTGTTAATGCGTGCGTGTGTATCGCAAGCAACAAAAATTGCATATTTATCATTTGCTTCTAGTAATCTTCCATTAAATGCCTTAAATAATGTGCTAATCTCACTTAAATTGCCTTCAATGCTAAATTTTGCTAGTAAGGATTCTTGCTCTATAATTTGTTCATCTTCAAGCACTTTTAGCACAGGGATAAGCTTGTGGAGTTGTTTAATGATTTGCTCTAGCACTCTACTATCTCCTTTTGTAGCAATAGTAATGCGTGAGAGATTGGAATCTAAAATAGGAGCAACAGTTAAGGATTCTATATTATATCCACGCCCAGCAAATAGCCCGCTAATGCGCGATAATACGCCATGTTCATTAAGAACAGTTACTGTAATTATGCGTTTAATTTCCATATTTTACTCCTTATACTCTAGCATCATATTAAATAGTGCGCCCCCTGTTGGCACCATTGGTAAAACATTTTCCATTCTATCAATGCGCACATCAAGCAATGCAGGTTTATTAGAATCAATTGCTTCTTGCAGTGCTTTTGTAAAGTCTTCTTTTGTGAAGCAGACTTTGCCATAACCCCCAAAGGATTCCACGAGTTTTACAAAATCGGGTTGTTGCTCTAAATCTGTTTCAGAATAGCGGTTATCATAAAAGAAAGTTTGCCACTGCCTAACCATACCCAAATAGTTATTATTTAATACAATATTAATAACCGGAATCCCATATACTGCACAAGTCATTAACTCTTGGATATTCATTAAAATAGAACCATCGCCACTAATATTGATAGAAACTTTATTAGGGAATGCTTTTTTTGCTCCCATCGCAGCAGGCAAACCAAAGCCCATTGTGCCTAAACCACCACTTGTGATGAATTGTCTTGGAGACGCAAAAGGATAAAATTGTGCAGCCCACATTTGATGCTGCCCAACATCTGTGCTAATAATGGCGTTTTCGCCGAGCATTTCTCCGAGTTTTTCAAGCACCCATTGTGGTTTTAAAGGAGTTGTGGAATCTTGGTAACTTAAAGGGTGCAGTTTGTTGTAACGCTCTAATTGTTCTCTCCATACAAGTGTTGATTTTGGTTCATAATCTTCGCGCAAAATAGGCAATAACTCTTCTAAAACATTCTTAATATCGCCAACAATAGGGTAATTCGCGCTAACAATTTTACTAATGCTGCTTGGGTCAATATCAATATGGATAATTTGTGCATATTTTGCAAATTCGCTAAGCTTTCCTGTAACCCTATCATCAAAGCGCGCACCAAGAGCAATCAGTAAATCTGTCTCGCTCATTGCCATATTTGCAGCATAGCTTCCGTGCATTCCGACCATGCCGAGTAAATTTGGGTGGTTGTGTGGTAGGATTCCGCGCGCCATTAATGTTTCTACGGCTGGAATTTGTGTCATTTCACAAAATTCTTTAATAATTTGCGCACTTCCTGAAGCAATCGCCCCTCCCCCTAGATAAAGTAAAGGTTTTTTAGAATCCTTAATGATTTGTGCTGCTTTTTTGATTTGTCTTAAATTCCCTTTATAGGTAGGTTTGTAAGTTTGTAATTTAATCTCATTTGGATAGTTAAAATCACCAATTGTCGCACTAATATCTTTTGGCAAATCAATATGCACAGGTCCAGGACGCCCACTTCTTGCGATATAAAAGGCTTCTTTTAAGATTCTAGGCAACTCTTCAATACTTTTAACAAGGTAATTGTGTTTTGTGCAAGGGCGTGAAATTCCCACTGCATCAATTTCTTGAAAAGCGTCTGTGCCAATTAGACTTGTTGGGACTTGTCCGCTAATGATAACTAAAGGGATAGAATCCATATAAGCAGTTGCGATTCCAGTAACCGTGTTTGTAAAGCCCGGACCGCTTGTAACAATAGCAACTCCAACTTCTCCACTGGCTCTTGCATATCCATCTGCTGCATGCACAGCTGCTTGCTCATGGCGTGTAAGAATATGTGTAAAGAAATCTTGCTTATAAATTTCATCATAAAGATTTAACGCCGCTCCACCCGGATAACCAAAAACTACTTTGACGCCTTCATTTTTAAGTGCGTGCATTACCATTTCAGAACCATTTAATCGCATAAAAAATCCTAAATTATTTTTTGTTTGATTCTACTCTAAGAAAACTTTAGCAACGCTTTTAGATTCTTAAGTTTAGGTAGTTTGTTTTGGATTGTATCAAGCAAAATCTATGCAATAAGGGAAAAAATTTAGAATCTTTGAGGTAAGATTCTAAAAAAATTGAAAATTAATCCTTGATTTAGGAGTATTTATGAGCAATATTGTAACGCGTTTTGCACCTTCCCCTACGGGCTATTTGCATATTGGAGGTTTGCGCACCGCACTTTTTAATTATCTTTATGCAAGGGCAAATGGAGGGAAGTTTTTATTGCGCATTGAAGATACAGATTTAGCGCGGAATTCTACTGACGCCAAAGAAGCAATTATTCAAGCTTTTGATTGGGTGGGAATGGATTATGATGGCGAGGTTGTGTATCAAAGCCAAAGATTCCCTTTGTATGCGCAGTATGTAGAAAAGCTTTTGAAAGAGGGCAAAGCGTATTATTGTTATATGCAAAAAGAGGAGCTAGAAGCAAATCGTAAAAAAGCTGAAGAAAAAGGGCAAGTGTGGCAGTATGATAGACGTTATAGAGATTTTGATGGAGAGCCACCGCAAGGCGTTAAGCCCGTAGTTAGGATAAAAGCTCCGCTTGATGGGGAGATTTGCTTCAAAGATGGCGTAAAGGGAGAAATACACATTAGTGCAACAGAGTTAGATGATTTTATTATCGCAAGAAGCGATGGAACGCCAACTTATAACTTTGTTGTTGCTATTGATGATGCGTTGATGGGTGTTACAGATGTGATTAGGGGAGATGATCATTTAAGCAATACACCAAAACAAATTATAATTTATGAAGCATTAGGGTTTGCGATTCCGCGATTTTTTCATGTTCCAATGATTTTAAATCCTGAAGGTAGAAAGTTAAGCAAGCGAGATGGTGCGATGAGTGTTATGGAATACAAAGCATTAGGATATTTGCCACAAGCTCTTTTAAATTTCTTAGTGCGTTTAGGGTGGAGTCATGGCGATATGGAAATTTTTTCAATGCAAGAAATGTTAGAATTCTTTAATCCTAATAACCTAAATTCCGCACCTTCTTCTTACAATGCAGAAAAGCTATTGTGGTTAAATGCACACTATCTTAATGCGTTAAATGCGGAATCCATAAACACAATTTTGCCATTTTATGGAGCAAATGTTCCAAGTGTAGCAGTGCAAGAGATTTTATATCCAGAGATTAAAGAGCGTTCTAAGACATTATTAGAGTTTGTAGAAATTTTAGAGAAGTGTTTAAAGCCCGTAGAATCTTTTGATACAAAAATGCAACAAAAAGTTAAAAATGAAGAAAACATTTATTTGTTAAAGGAATTTATTGTGTATTTAGAAGCACTTGAGAAGCCTTTGCAAAATATTCAAGAAGTTGATGAAGGGATTGCAGCATTTGCAGATTTTCAAGGAATAAAAGCAAAAAATCTTTTTATGCCATTGCGCTATGCCTTGCTTGGAAGTAGTGGTGGAGTTGGAATCTCTCCTCTTATTGCAGCATTAGGTATTGAGGAGACAAAGGCTCGTATTATCAAAGCATTAGAAAATTTAATATAATGTAAGATTGCGAATATAAGAGACTTTAAAATAGAAAAGAGTATAATCATTTCTAATCGGATTTTTTGAGATAGGAGTTGCGATGTTTCCGATAAAAGGTAAAATAAGGCTTGTTGGAAGTGCCTTGGGAATAGGAGTTGATAAAGATTTTGTTATTTGTGTAGATAATTTTTATAACATTTCTAAATTTGAAAAAGAAAGTCATGTGGTTGATAGCGCATTGCAACTCGTAAAAGATGTTGAGAATCTGCACCATTTTAGCAAAGCTGCTGCAGTTTCTTATAACTCTTCTAAAGTAGCTATTGGGTTTGCTAAGGCAACAAAAGGTGTTGTGGTAAAAACCGAACCAGAAATCGCACCTATTGCTCAACTCACTTGGCAGAAACTTCAAATTTCTAAGATTACATATTCTTATGATGATGAATTATTAGCCACAGGCGGAGAAGATGGGCGCGTGCTTGTGTATTCTGCTGATAATCATCAATTAATCTTAAGTTTGCCGCCTCTACCAGATACAATTTCTGCTGTTGCATTTAGCGATGATGATAGCTTAATTTTCTCGGCATGCTTTGGTAAAAGTGCTACGATTTTTAATATTGTAAAAAACACGCAAGTTGCCACACTAAAAATGGACTATCTTATCGAAGATGCGTTTTTTTATGCAGAGAATACACGCTTATTTTGCGTAA
Source organism: Helicobacter sp. MIT 11-5569 (assembly GCF_000765695.2). GTDB lineage: Bacteria > Campylobacterota > Campylobacteria > Campylobacterales > Helicobacteraceae > Helicobacter_D. Next base: position 21,694 of record NZ_JRPB02000010.1, read on the forward strand.
CAAAAGAAGGTAAAATATTTATTTATGATATTAAAGAAGACAAAATTATTAGTGAAATATTGCTTCAAGGGGCTTGGCTAACGATTTGCCATAAGCTTCCGGGTGAAGAATTTGCCATAGTTGGTGGCAAAGATAAGCAATTAAGAATCATTCGTTTAAGCGATAACACACTTTTAGAATCCATTACTTTAGAACAAAATGGAATCACAGCAATGCGTTTTGATGAAAACTTATTATATATTGGTTATTCTGATGGCGTGATTGAGATTGTGGATATTAATGAGGCGCGCGAAGAAATGATGGAATTTTTGGATAAAGATGATTTAAAAGGTGCGCTTAGTGTGATTCAAGAAAAAAATATTTTTCTAAAAACCTTAAATGAATATTGCACGAAGTTGGAATCACAATGGAAAGAAGCCTTAGCAAAAGCAATTGATTTATTAGCAAAAGACCAAATGCAAGAAGCAACAGCCATTATTGAACCTTTTATGCTTGATAAAGCAAAAAAGGAAGAATTTGATTATTATTGGCAACAAAAGGAATTTACTGCAAAATTTATGGACGCATTAGAGGCAAAAAATTACGCGGAAGCTTATCGTTTGAGCGAGCAACACCCTTATTTAAAAGATACGCTTGCGTATGAAGAGATGGAGAATTTGTGGAATAAAACTTTTGAAGTTTCAAAACGATTATTATTTCAAGACCCACAAGGAAATTTAGCAAAAGCACAAGAGTTATTGCGTCCTTTCACGCTTGTAAAATGCAAAAAAGATTCTGCAATGATGTTGCTTAGAAATAGCGATAAATATGTGCAAGCTGATAAAGAATATCGCGCAAAAAACTTTATAGAATATTTTAAAATGTGCGAACGCTTTCCTTTTTTAAAAGATGTATTAATTTACAAAAGCGCACTATTAATTGGGGACCAGATTATCCAAAGAGTCAATGCGCTTGAAAATCAAAATGAGTTTGTAAAAGCTCTTGAAGTGTGTAAGTTGCTTGCTTCTATGGCTCCATTTAAAAATGCTGCAAGCTCCAAAGTGAAAATTATTCAGCTAAAACAGGATTTCGCTCAAGCATGCAAAGAGCATAAATTAAGCGAAGCATTTAAAATGGCAGAAGAGTATTATGAGTTGCGTTCAATGCCAGAATATAAAATTTTGTATGATACTTTTAAAAAGCAAGAAAAAATTGCCTTTAATTTTGCTGCTATAGGTAATGGAAAGGATACATTAGATAGTTTGAAGGATTATTTGCATATCGAATGTTGGGTGGATAAGATTGCTGCAATTTTAAAGATTGCTTATCTAGCAGAATTTGCAAAGAATGCACCGGGTAAAGAGGGTGCGCAAGAAAATATTTCATGGAAGGAAACATTCCAATATTATATTGAACGTTATGGTAAAGATGAAGAGTTGAAGAAAGTTGTTAGCGAAATGGGCTTGCAAGCAGAACTAGATAGCATTCCTTTTGATGGAAATCCTAAAGGCTATCTTACAACAATTATTGCAGATTCTTTATTATCAATTGACGACCAGCCTTTGCATCAGCACGAAGAAGGAAAATAGTGGAATCCACGATTAAAAAGCGTTATAAAACAAAGCAAATTGCAGTTGGCAATGTGCTAGTTGGGGGAGATGCTCCTATCTCTGTGCAAAGCATGACTTTTAGCAAAACTGCGGATTTAGAAGCCACAAAAGCACAAATTGACTGCTTGCAGCTTGCGGGGTGTGATATTGTGCGTGTGGCTGTGAGTGATATGGAAGATGCAAAAGCACTTAAAGCACTTAAAAGTGTGATTTCCTTGCCGCTTGTTGCAGATATTCATTTTCGTTATAAGTTTGCGCTTATTGCCGCAGAATCGGTGGATTGTATCCGTATAAATCCCGGAAATATTGGCTCAAAAGAGAAGATTAAAGCAGTGGTAGATGCGTGTAAAGAGCGCGAGATTCCTATTAGAATCGGGGTAAATGCTGGAAGCTTAGAGAAGCAGTTTGAAGAAAAGTATGGCGCAACCCCTAAGGGAATGGTGGAATCTGCGCTGTATAATATTAAGCTATTGGAGGATTTTGGCTTTAGCAATCTCAAAGTTTCTTTAAAAGCTAGTGATGTAGAACGCACAATGGCAGCATATAGAATGTTGCGCCCTTTAGTGGATTATCCTTTTCATTTAGGGGTTACTGAAGCGGGAGATTTAGAATCTTCTATGATTAAAAGCTCAATGGCACTAGGCGGGCTTTTAATGGAAGGCATTGGGGATACAATGCGCGTATCTATCACAGGAGAGTTAGAAAAAGAAATTGAAGTTGCGCGTGGAATCTTGCGTTATAGCGGGCGACAAAAAGAGGGAATCACTTATATTTCTTGTCCAACTTGTGGAAGATTGCAAGCAGATTTAGTGCCAATATTAAAGGAGCTAAAGGAGCGTATGCCTAAGGTTAGCGCACCTTTGCAACTTTCTGTTATGGGTTGCGCGGTTAATGCGCTAGGAGAAGCAAAACACGCTGATGTTGCCATAGCTTTTGGAAATGGAGATGGGCTTGTGATTAAAAAGGGTGAGATTGTTGGAAAATATAAACAAGAAGAATTAATTGATGTGTTTATCAAAGAAGTTGTAAAAACAGAGCAAGAAGTATTGCAGGCTCAAAAAGAGGGGGTATGATTTAAAAATTATTAAATTAATTCTTGAAGTTTATGGATATTATTTAGTGCTGTATTGAAAGATTCCACGTCTAATTTATAATGGCGCACACATTGCAAGGCGGTGTTGATTTGTGTTGGGCTTGCAATGCTAAAAGGGCTAATTAGCGCATTGACTGCTCTTAATGGATAAATGTAAGATTCTAGCTCTTTTGGAAATTCCTCTTCTAAGAGATAATGCACAGTTTGGGTCATTGTATTTTCAAAATTCCAATGTTCAAATAAAAGCTCCAAAATTTCAAATTGATTGCAACCAAGAAGCGCATTTTCAGAATCAATAAAAGATTCTGGATTAAATTTTTGCATAAAGTTTTGTTCTTGATTCTTCTTTTTTAGACAATCCGAAATTGCAACCATACCAATGTGCATGACAAGTGAGCAAGGCATTAGGATTCCTAATAATTCTTTGTTGTTGTGATACCATTGAAAGAGAAATGCACTTTTTAAGTTTGCAGTAAGTGTAAATTGTTTTGTTGTGATGTTATAAGGACTTAAGTCGATTTGAAAGCTTGATTTTATAGCACTTGCTATGGCTAAACCTTTTGTAGTGGAGATTCCAAACATAGAGATAGCTTGGAAAACAGAAGAAATTTTGCGTGTGTAGCCATAAAGAGGAGAATTTGCATTTTTAATTAAATCTGCTGTTAAAAAAGGGTCTTTTTCAATAATATTAGCAACTTGCTTGGTAGTAGTTTCTTCATCTAAGCAAATTTGTTGGAGTTCAGCAATCGTCTGTGGCAGTGGAGGAAGTGCTTCAATATCAGCACAAATAAGACTTTTCATAGCAAAAACTTTCAAAAAACATAAATACGATAAAATTTTTATAAATATAGCATAAAATCTGTATTTTTGCGACCTTGTTTGTATAATATTGTGCGGATTTTGTTATAATCTTGAGAATTTTTAGGAGTTTTAGGAGATAAAATGCAATACATTAATGATTCATTAGCAGGCAAAAAGATTCTAATTACAGGTGGAGCTGGGTTTATTGGCTCAAATTTAGCACTTTATTTCCAAAAATATCATCAAGCAAAAGTGGTTGTGTTTGATAGTTTTAGAAGTGAAAAAACTTTTAGCAATGGGCATTTTAAATCTCTTGGGCATTTCAAAAACTTGTTAGACTTTAAAGGCGAAGTGATTGTTGGGGATATTACAAAAAAAGAAGATTTAGCGCGTTTGGAATCTTATGGGTTTGATTATATCTTTCATCAAGCGGCAATTTCAGATACAACTGTTATGGACCAAGAAGCGGTTTTGCGCGCAAATGTCAATGCGTTTAAAGATTTGCTAGATTTAAGTGTGCGCACAAATGCGGTAATGATTTATGCTTCAAGTGCAGGGGTTTATGGCAACTCTCCAGCACCAAATAGTATAGGTAGTGGAGAGATTCCAGAAAATGTTTATGGATTTTCAAAACTTATGATGGATAATCTTATGCAAAAGTATTTGGCGTGCTATCCTAATTTAACAATTGTTGGTTTGCGTTATTTTAATGTGTATGGTGAAAAAGAAGTGTATAAAGGCAAGACTGCATCTATGATTTTACAGCTTGGTTTGCAAGCATTAAGCAGCAAAAAAGTGCGTCTTTTTAAAATGGGAGAACAAAAGAGAGATTTTGTGTATATTGAAGATGTGATTCAAGCCAATGTCAAAGCAATGGAATCTAAAAAAAGTGGCGTGTATAATGTAGGCAGTGGAATGGCACGCTCTTATAATGCTATTGTAGAATGTTTAAAAACAGATTTAGGGGATTTTGCAGTGGAATATATTGATAATCCTTATTCTTTCTTTCAAGAGCACACAGAAGCAAATATTGTTTTAACAAAGGAATTTTTAGGCTATACACCTAGATTTTCTTTGGAAGTTGGGATTAAAAAATATTTAGGAGAGATTAAAGCAATTCACGCAAGCGGTTTGTGGGATGAAGTTGTAACATTATAGGATAAAGCAAGTGAAGCCAAAAATTTTAGTTGTTGGGGATTTGATTTTAGACCATTATATTTGGGGGAATTGCGAACGTATTTCTCCAGAAGCTCCTGTGCAAGTGATTGATGTTAAAAAAGAATCGCTAAATTTAGGGGGTGCGTGCAATGTCGCAAACAACCTTATACATTTAGAATCTTCCGTGTGGATTTGTGGAATGGTAGGAGATGATAGTGCAGGAAAGACTTTAAAAAATGAATTAGAAAAAAAGGGGATTCGCACAGAAGGAATCTTTTTGCACCCAAATCGTCCAACAACGCAAAAATCTCGCATTATAGCCGGTCATCAGCAAGTTGCGCGCGTGGATAGAGAGGATAAAACACAAATTTCCAAAGAAGGGAAAGAATTTATTTTAAAATTTGTGGAATCTTTGATTCATACAGCTAAAATTTCTTGCATTGTGCTAAGCGATTATCAAAAAGGGGTTTTAAGCGATAATTTAACGCAGAATCTCATTGCTTTAGCAAAACGCGCTAAAGTTAAGATTCTAGCAGACCCAAAGGGTAGAGATTATACAAAATACAAAGGCGCGACACTGCTAACTCCTAATAAAAAAGAAGCGACAGAGGCTACGGGGATTACAATTAACAACCAAGAGAGCTTAGAGCAATGCTTAGAGGCTTTAAACAAGCTTTGTGATTTGGAGATTTCTTTAATTACATTAAGCGAAGATGGAATCGCATTTCTGCAAAATAATATTGTGCAAAAGATTCCAACAATAGCGCGTGAAGTTTTTGATGTAACGGGTGCTGGAGATACTGTTATTGCGTCTTTAGCGTATATGTTAGCACTTGGTGAGCCAATCTCACAAAGCGTGTATTTTGCAAATGCAGCAGCAGCGGTGGTGGTTAGCAAAGTGGGTTCTGCAACAGCAAGTAAGCAAGAGATTTTTGCGTATTTAAAGCGCAATAATCTTTTGGATTCTACACTTGCAAATGCAGAATTTTTAAAAGTTTTTTCCGCAGAGCAAGAAAATTATGATTTCACATCACAAATCCGCAAAATTTTAAAACGCAAAAAGCCTAATTTTTATTTAGATAAATTTATCACACAAGAAAATTTTAATGCTTTTTTGGAATCTTTAGAGCAATTAAAGCAAGATGGGTTTAAAGTTGTTTTTACTAATGGTTGCTTTGACCTTTTGCATTTAGGGCATTTGGATTATCTTCATAAAGCACGCAATTTAGGGGATTTGTTAATTATTGGATTAAATAGCGATTCTTCGATTAAGGGCTTAAAAGGAGAATCGCGCCCTATTAATGCGCAACAAGATAGAATCGCGCAGCTTTGTGCCTTAGAATGTGTGGATTTTGTGATTGTTTTTGAAGAGCAAACGCCTAAAGATTTGATTGCAAAAATTCGTCCAGATGTGCTTGTTAAAGGTGCAGATTATGAAGGAAAAGAAGTTGTCGGTAGTGCTTTTAGCAAAGAAGTGCGTTTGATTGATTTTATCAAAGGAAAAAGCACAACAACACTTATTCAAAAAATAAAGGAATCTTAATGCAACAAACAATTTTAGATGAAATTAAAGCACATTTACAAAGTGCGCAAAAAATGGAATCCCTAGTGCCAACCTTAGAAGTTGCAGCAAAAATGGCAATTTCCACATTAAAAGATGGTGGCAAGATTCTACTTTGTGGAAATGGTGGAAGTGCGGCAGATGCACAACATATTGCAGCAGAGCTTACAGGGCGTTACAAAAAAGAACGTGTTGGACTTAGTGCAATCGCTCTTACAACAGATACAAGTGCGCTAACAGCAATCGGCAATGACTATGGCTATGATTATGTTTTTTCTAGGCAGTGTGAAGCATTAGCAAAACAAGGGGATTTGCTATGGGGGATTTCTACAAGTGGAAATAGCCAAAATGTGCTAAATGCGCTAGAATGTGCGCGTAAAATTGGCTGCAAAACGTTAGGTTTTAGCGGGAGAGATGGTGGGGCTATGCAAAATTTTTGTGATGTGTTGTTGATTTCTCCTAGTAATGATACGCCAAGAATCCAAGAAATGCACATTTTAATGGGGCATATTCTTTGTGATTTGATTGAAAAAAGTTATTAAATGTTTTTTGAAAAAATTATTGCAGCTTGCGGAGATGATGGGTTTAGTTTGGAATCCGCTTTATTTAAACAGCTCCAAAGTGGGGGAATTAAGGCAGATTTTTCAGATTTGCACGCGGATTCTAGTGGAATTTATTTCACATATCCGAACCAAACACAGCAAAAAGTATTATTCTATCAAGCAAAATTACAAGAATCTACTTTTCGCGTGCAAGGCGACCCATACGTGCATTTATGTGGATGTAAGGCTTGTATGGAAGATTTAAAAAACCCAGATTTTCTAGCAGTTGTTACTTATGATTTGCGCTTTTTTTTAGGGATTTATTCTCATAAGGTGCAAATGAAGTTTTTTAATGATAAGCCTTTAGAGTTGTGCCAAGATTGTTTAAAAATCACACATTTCAAAGGAGATTTAAAGGCATTTTTAACTTCTTAAAAATTGCTTAATAATTTTAATTTTTTCTCTTAAAACATGTATTTTGATTGCATTTTTACTAGGCTTATTTTGTGCAATCCATTCTTTTGGCGAGTAGGCATTTAGCGCGTCAAAGGTTTGCAATAATGTGGATTTGAAGTTGGAATCTAAATGCTGTGGCTTCAGGCTTGTTCTGCCATTTCTATCAGCAAATAATAGAAGAATTTGCAAAGATAAAAGAAGAGAATCTCTTTTGAAACTTTCAAAAAATGCAACACATTTAGAAGCGCGCATTGTTGCGAGCAAATAGATTTTAATATGGTTTTGGATTAAGATAAGCATTGGCTTTTTAATAGAATTTGGTAGAGAAATATCAAGGAGCGGTAACACTAAATTTATATCATCATGCCCGCTAGAGTTTCCAAATGTGCGGTAGCAATAAGGTTTGGCAATATCATGGTAGAGTGCTGCAAACTTTAAAATTAAACGCGCATTTTTTGAAAAATTTAAAGGCACAATTTGCGATTCTACAAGTTTTAAGACTTCCATAGTGTGCGCAAATACAGAGCTTTCTAAATGATGAAGATTTCCTTCTTTAAGTGTGGTTAGCGCATAAATGTGGGGAAAAATCACATCTAAGACGCCTAATTCAAAAAGTGTCTCAAAAAATAAATAGGAATCTTTGTCTAAAAGCACCATTTTGACTTCTTGATACACGCGATTTTTTTCTAAATGGTGCAATTCCTCGCGCATTGTATAGATGAGTATTTTTGTGCTTGGGTGGATTTTCCATTCTATACCAAATCTTGCGCGGAATCTTGCAATACGTAACACGCGTAAAGGGTCTTCGCAAAAAGCATCGCTAATATGGCGTAAGATTTTATTTTCTAAATCTTTGATTCCATTAAAAGGGTCATAGTAGGTCTGTGTTGTTTCATCTAGCGCAATGGCATTAAGCGTTAAATCACGTCTCTTTAAGTCTTCATATAAGGAGACTTGTTGCGTTTGAGTGCTAAATCCATTATAGCCATATTGTATTTTTTTTTCACGTCTAGCAAGTGCAATTTGAGAGCCGTCTTTTTGCAAAAAAACAGGAAAATTTTTGCCAACTTTTGGTAAGTGCTTAAAATCTTCCTCGCTAAAGCCAACTGCTACATAATCTTTGTCTTTTGTAGGTTTGCCAAGCAGTGCATCGCGCACAGCTCCGCCTACTAAATAAATTTTTTTAGTAAAGTCCGTATTTTCCATCAATTCGCTTATAAATCACGCGCATTTTGGAATCTTTATCATTAAAGACAAAAAATTGTTGTGAGCTACTTTTTAGACGCTCTAGCGCATCTTCAATATCTAAAGGTTTGTGCAAATCTAAATCCATAGGCACGATTTCATCTTCGCCTTTGTTTGCCAAAGCCTCTTCGCGCAAAATTGTTTCTGCCATTATATCTTGTGCTGGTATTGCTCTTTTTTGGTTGAGTTTGTCGTGATAACGGCGTAAAATCTTGTGCATTCTACTTATTGCTAAATCCACAGCAGAATAAAAATCTTTATCAATTTGATTAATAACAAGTGTGTTGGAGTGTGCTAAAGCAAGAGTAATGTCGATTCCAAAAGCACGCTTTTTCTTTTTCTCTCCCTTTTTGCTACCCTTTTTTTCTTGATATGTTACAACTACACGCGTATTTAAAATATCAAGCTGATATTTTTCAAGGCTTTGCGTTAGGCTTAAAATATAGTCTTTCATTGCATCGGTGAGTTCAAAATGGCGGGAAGTAATGATTGTGTGCATATTGTTTCCTTTTGGTGAAGTGAAATTATTGTAGCATATTAAAGAATATATTGCATACTCTGGTGTAATTTTTTTGTATCAAAACTAATATTTTGAGATTCCATAAAAATTTCAAAGGCTAGAATAGCCTGATGGATTAGCATTTGTTTTCCATCGGTATTTGGAATCTTTAGGGATTGTGCTAGGCTTAAAAAAGGAGTTTGTTTTCCATAGATTAAATCAAAGGCAAATTTCGCTTCTTGTAAAAGTGGAGCTAATAGAGCTTCTGCAATGGGTAAAGTATCGCTTGTTAGCCCTGCTGGAGTAGTGTTGATGATTAAATCATAAGTTGTTTTGGGTTTGAAAGCCTCAAATGTTGCGCATTCAAAGTTGCTAAAATCTTTTAAACGTTCTTTGGAGCGATTAATAATAGTAGGTGGAATACCCTTTTCTTTTAAAATGCAAGCAACAGCTTTTGCTGAACCACCAGCACCAATAATTAAGGCATTTTTTGGAGCTAATTTTTCAATACAAAGATAGAATCCTAAAGCGTCTGTATTGTATCCTAGCATTTTGCTTCCAGTAAATACGATTGTATTTACCGCTCCTATTTCGCGTGCGATTCCAAAGACTTCATCACAAGAGTTAAATGCGATTTCTTTAAAAGGCACCGTAATATTTGCACCTTTTAAATGCAGGCTGCGTAAATGGTAAAAAGATTGGTTTTTATCCAACAAATAGCGTCCATAAAAACCTAGAATCTCTAAAGTTTTAAAGGCGTGATTATGCAAAATGGGAGAAAGCGAATGAGAAATAGGGTTTCCAATGACTGCAAATTGCATAAGTTAATCACGTAAAATTAGCGAACGGCGCACTACCCAGCCATTCTTATTGCCTGCGTTTGCATCTTGAATTTTAACCCAAATACCATTGCTTTCTATAATGCTTACAGAGTCATTTGGCGTGAGTTTGTTTAGGATTCTAGCTTCTGTGCTTGGAGTTTCTCTAATATTTAAACTCGGGACTTTAGAAGTATAAAGCTGAGTTGCTTGTGTTGTTAAATCCTCTGTTTGTAGAATCTCTGATTCCATTTGTGGTTGCTCTATTTGTTGTTTTGCAACTTCTGCTTCTGCCGCATTTTCAAGTGCAACTTCTTTTGTAAAACGTTTTAAAACCCACCCGATAGGTTCTTTGGTATTAGAATCTGCAAGCAAAACCCAACCTTCTTTTTCTTCAAGACTTATTGCGATTTGTTCAGGTGTGAGTTTGCCAACAATAGGTGCGTCAGTATTTGTATTTTTACGAATATTTAGAGATTTAACACTGCTTGTTAAGTAAGTTTCTTGTTTGATTTCTGGAAGTTGTTGTGGCATTATTAGGGAGTCTTCTGTCTCCGTTTCTGTTGGAGATAATAAATCTTGAGATGGAATTTGTATTGGTTGTGTATTGTCTTCATTAGAATCGCTTGCTATGTTTTGCATTGACTCTTCTTGAGAAATCGGAGCTTGCGCACGCTCCTTTTTATTTAATAATTCAAAGGCAGAATAATACACTACAAAAGTTAGCAATAATACAAAAATAGGTAAAGGATAAACTTTTAGAATCTTTTTTAAGCTTTCAGGCATTGGAATTTGTTTCTCTTTTTGACATCTTAAACTAGATTATAGCAAAAAATCATATTTTAGACAAATGCAACGTTTTTTTCGCCACTTTCTAACACTCCTAAAATGTATCCACTAGATTCTTTTGTGATAAAATCTGCATCTTTGCAATCCGCGATAAGCACCATTCCAACACCCATATTAAAAGTGCGGTATTTATCGGCATCTTGGACATAATGGCAAAGCATTTCAAAGATAGGTAGTTTCTGAATATTTTTTGTAACGATTTTTGCGCAAACTCCATTAGGAAGCACACGCGGAAGATTTTCTACTAATCCACCCCCAGTAATATGCGCTAAAGCTTTAATTTTGCTTTGAAGTTTTTTGAAAGTTTGGACATAGATTTTTGTGGGTGTAAGCAAAGTTTCAATAAGAGGTTTGCCTTCAAAGTTAGAATCTAAGGGAATTTTATTTTGTTCTAGGATTTTCCGAACCAAAGAATAGCCATTAGAATGGATTCCGCTGCTAGGTAAAGCAATTAATACATCACCAGCACTTGCTTGTGATGAGCGTTCTACCATTTCTCTTTCTGCTATGCCTACTGCAAATCCTGCTAAATCAAAATCTTTGTCCTTATACATTCCGGGCATTTCTGCACTTTCTCCACCGATTAATGCGCATTGTGCTTCTAAACAGCCTTTTGTGATTCCACTAATAACTTGCAAGGCTGCATTTTTATCAAGTTTTCCGGTGGCATAATAATCTAAGAAAAACATTGGAGTGGCAAAGTTACAGATTAAATCATTCACACACATTGCAACTAAATCAATCCCAACACTATCTAAGATTCCACTATCAATAGCAAGCTTTAGTTTTGTTCCAACTCCATCTGTAGCTGCTAGTATGACAGGTTCTTTGTAGCCGTTAGGCAATAAAAATGCTCCACTAAAAGAACCAAGTCCGCCAAGTACATTAGGAGTAAAGGTTTGTTTGACTAACCCTTTTAAATCTTCAACTAGAGCATTCCCTTCTGCAATATCTACACCAGAATCCTTGTAGTTTAATTTGTTCATAGTCTAATCCCAAAACAATTTTAAGGTGCAATAATACACAAAAGCAACTTAAAGCTTATAAATTATCGCACTTATATAGACTTTCAAGGCAATTTTAACGCAATTCTATATATAATTAGGAGAAATTTTCATATTAAAGGGGTTAAAGTGTCTCAAATTACTTTAAACAAATCGGCGAATTTTATCAATAGAGAGTTGTCTTGGTTGCGTTTTAATACACGTGTTTTAAGTGAAGCACAAGATTCTAATAATCCGCTTTTAGAAAGACTTAAATTTATTGCAATTTATGGCACAAATTTAGATGAATTTTATATGGTGCGTGTCGCAGGATTAAAGCGTCTTTATAGTGCGCGTATTACAGAAAGTGGTCCTGATAGACTAACGCCAAAAGAGCAATTAGACGAAATTAGAAGCTATCTAAAAGAAGAGAAAAAGCATTTAGAAGCTTGTTATTTTTCTATAAAAGAAGAACTCTCAAAGCTTGGTTTGCATATTAAAACTTATGCGCAAGGTAGCAAAAAAGAAAAAGAAGAATTGCAAGAATATTTCTTTAATCATCTTTACCCTATTGTTGTGCCTATTGCCGTAGATGCAACACACCCTTTTCCGCATTTAAATAATCTAACTTATGTGCTTGCTTTAAAACTACAAAACTTAGATAATCCTAGAGAAATTAAATTTGGAATGACACGAATTTCGAGAATGTTACCGGGATTTGTGCGACTAGGAGATACTTATTTTTACACAGATTCCATTGTTGCAGAATTTACAAATGAGCTATTCCCGGGCTTTAAAGTTCTAGGTTGGAGTGCATTTAGAGTAACAAGAAATGCAGATATGGAAATTGAAGAAGAAGAAGCAGATGATTTTATGGCTTTAATGACAGAAGGGCTAAAATCACGCAGAAAGGGAGAAATTATCCGCTTAGAAATCCAAAAAACAAAAGACAAAGAGCTTAAAAATTTTATTACACAATATATTCAAGTAACACCAGAAGATATTTATGAGTCTGAAATACCGATGAATTCTAATATTCTTTGGGAGATTGTTGGGAATAAAAACTTTGCAAAACTTACATTTCCTAGCTATACGTCTAAGATTTTACCTCCGCTAGATTCTAATACAAATATTTTTTCTGTGCTAGATTCTCAAGATATTCTTTCTTTCCAACCTTATGAGAGCTTTGACCCCGTTGTGAATTTTATCCAAAGTGCTGCAAAAGACCCTGATGTTTTTTCTATCAGAATGACACTTTATCGTGTGGGCAAAAATTCCCCGATTGTCAAAGCACTTATTGAAGCAGCAGAAAATGGCAAACAAGTTACCGCTTTAGTGGAACTAAAGGCAAGATTTGACGAAGAAAATAACTTGCATTGGGCGCGTGCGTTAGAATCTGCAGGAGCGCATGTGATTTACGGTGTTCCCGGACTTAAAGTGCATGCAAAAATTGCTTTAGTGATTAAAAGCATAGGTAAAGAGTTGCGCGAATATGTGCATTTAAGCACGGGGAATTATAATCCAAGCACAGCAAAAATTTATACAGATATTAGCTATATGACTTCTAAACGTGCATTTACACAAGATGCGACAAAATTCTTTCACAATCTTTCTGGATTTTCGCATAAATCTAAGCTTAGCGCATTGCTTTCAGCACCTTTGCAGATTAAGTCAAAAATCCTAGATTTAATTGAAAATGAGGCAAAAATGGGAAGCGAAGGGCGCATTATCTTAAAAGCAAATTCTGTGGTTGATACAGATGTGATTTTAGCCCTTTATAAAGCTTCTAATGCGGGAGTGAAGATTGATTTGATTGTGCGTGGGATTTGTTGCTTAAGACCGGGTATTAAGGGGGTTAGTGAAAATATTCGTGTCATTTCTATTGTGGGTAAATACTTAGAGCATGCAAGAATTTATTACTTTAAGCACTCTGAAGTGCCAATTTATTTTGCAAGTGCAGATTTAATGCCAAGAAATTTAGAACGCCGCGTGGAGTTAATGACACCAATTTTTGATGACGCATTAGCTGATAAATTATTTGGAATCCTTAATATTCAAAATGAAGATACCGCTAAAGCACATTTGTTAAAAAGCAATGGAGAATACACTAAACTTGCTCCAAAAGACAATGAAAAAGCACTCAATAGTCAAAAAATGTTAGAAGAACATACAAACACACTTTATTCTTCACTCAAAAAAGAAGAACGTGCAGTCAAAACTAAAAAACTAGCAAGTAGAATGTTTAAAGAAAGTTAAAAGCTAATTGAGCTTACATTAAGATTCCATAATGTGGAATCTTAAATATGCTTTTAGCTTAATTTAAGAAGTTTAGCGATTTCTTTTGCGTGATAAGTGATGATAATATCTGCTCCCGCGCGCTTAAAGCTTAACATCGTCTCCATTAATACGCGTTCATAATCAATAAGCCCAGCTTTTTGTGCAAATTTTAGCATTGCATATTCTCCGCTCACATTATACACCGCAAGTGGAAGTAAGCTTCTTTCTCTAATATCGCGAACGATATCAAGATAAGCAAGAGCTGGCTTAACCATTAAAATATCTGCCCCTTGTGCTTCATCTTCTAAGCTCTCTGCAATCGCTTCTCTGCGATTTGCTGGGTTTTGTTGGTAAGATTTTCTATCCCCAAAACTCGGTGTGCTTTGCGCAACATCACGAAAAGGTCCATAATAACCACTAGCAAATTTTGTAGAATAACTCATTATTGGAAGATGAGAAAAGCCTGCATTATCTAGTGCTGTGCGGAGGGACTCTATCATTCCGTCCATCATTCCACTTGGTGCAATTAAGTCTGCGCCTGATTGTGCTAAAACAATGGCTTGTTTGTTGAGAATCTCCAAAGTCAAATCATTATCTACGCTTTGGAGTTTTGGGTTTAAGATTCCACAATGCCCATGGTCTGTGTATTCACAAAAACATAAATCCACGCATAACAATAAATTTGGAAACTTTTCTTTGATTGCGCGTAGAGCCTGAGCGATGATACCTTGTTCGCTTAATGCTTCAGAGCCTGTGCTATCTTTGATTGCTGGAATCCCAAAAAGCATTACTGCATTAATGCCTAAAGATTCTAGCTTAGCACATTCTTCTAACGCATTATCAATGCTGAGTTGATAGACATCAGGCATGCTAGCAATAGCGTTTTTAATATTTGTTCCATGTGTGATAAAAAGGGGATAAATCAAATCTTGTGTGCGGATAGTATTTTCTTCTACAAGATTGCGCACCACGCTATTTAGTCGAACTCTTCGCAAACGTTTAAACATAGGGATTCCTTTATTTTAGATTTGGGGCGATAACACCCTTTATAATAAACATATTCACATCATTGCTATGTGTGTAATCAAGGGTTAAACCTTGTGATTCCAATGTGCTTTTCACAATATAAATACCAAGCCCAAGCCCGCCATTTTTATTAGAATTCACATCTTTAAAAAAAGGTTTAGAATGGTCTTTTAAGGAGTAGGGCAAAGGTGCTCCAAAGTTTAAAATCTCTAAATCATTATCTTTTATGCGAAGCTCCACTTTGCCTTTTGTTTTGTATTTTAGCGCATTATCAAGAAGATTTTTAATCGCTAGGGTTAGCATTTCAAAATCACAATATAATCTATGGTTTTCAAGTGGCAAAATAAATAATTCTTGAATTTGTGTTTTATCTAGTAATAGCATTGTAAAGGTTTGGTCTAAAATTTCTTTTAGCGCATAGTTTTGTTTATTTAAGTAATAATTGCGCGAACTTAACTCTTCAATTTTGGCAAATTCATTAATTAGAGAATTTAAGCGGTCAAAAACACTGCATAAGCGTTCTTTATAAAGTGTATTGTCAATCATTTCCGCAGTGATTCTGCCTTTTGTAATAGGAGTTTTTAGCTCATGCATAATAGCACGCAAAAATAAATGGCGCGATTGATTAAGAGCGTTAATTTTCTCTACGGCATTTTCAAACTCTTGTGAAAGCTCACCAATCTCATCATTTTGACTAATCTTAAAATTAATATTTGTTTGTCCATTAGCAAACTTTCTAATCTTTTTGCGCAAGGTTTTAAGAGGCAGAATACTTTTGATGACAAGCACAAACAAAAATACAACAACCAAAAATGCAAAAAATGTGATGAGGTAGTAATTAAAAAGTTTATTTCTGTGTAAATCTCCATAAAGTTTCCATTCTGTTGGAGTTTGTAAGAATAAATACACGCCATATTCTTGTTTGATGATTTTGGCGATAATGCCACTTGCTAAATCTGGCGTTAAGTGGTTTTCAAATTTTTCTAAAGTCTTTTCTTCTTGGATTTGTTGCAAGCCCAACTCATGGAGATATTTTTCGATTAAATCTACATTTCCTCCAAAGTGCACAAGTTGGTTGATTGTGGCTAGAAATTGGTTGTATTTGAGTTGATTTTCTAAGTTTTCTTTATGGATTTCTTCGCGGATAAAGTGATAAGAAAATGCTCCTAATCCAATGATTGCGACAATAAAAAGAATAGAGATTTTGACAATAATAGAATTTTTAATCATCTTTTAGTTGCAGTTTATATCCGATTCCACGCACAGAAAAGATAAATTTTTTACCATTTTTTTCAATCTTTGAACGCAAGCGACCAATAATAACATCAATGCTTTTGTTGCTAGAATCTGGATTGATAGAGTCTGCGTGTGTAGCGATAGAATCACGTGTAAGTGCTTGATTAACATTTTCTAGCATAAAGCATAAAATCTCATACTCAGCTTTGGTAAGCTCTAAGAGTTCATTGTTTAAGTAAATTTCTCTGCCTCCTTTCTCAAGGCGAAAAGGAAGTATAGAGATTTCTGTATTATCTGGGTTTTTTGCTAAATTATATCTACGAAGGACACTATGGATTCTAGCAATAAGTTCTTTAGGATCATAGGGTTTGGGAATATAATCATCAGCACCATATTCTAACCCTAAGACTCTATCGTCTATATCGTGTCTTGCAGAAGAGATTATTATTGGGATACGCTTTTCTTTGGCAACTTTCTTGCAAACTTCCAGCCCATCTAAGTTTGGGAGTGTTAGATCTAAAAGAAGGAGGTCAAAATGTCGAGTGTTTATTGCACTCATGCCAGTGTATGGCTCATCATAATTTGTTACATTTATATCATGAGCTTTTAAATATTCGCTAAGAATAGTTGCAAGCTCTAAATCATCTTCTATCATCAACACTTCTAGCATGGCATTTTCCTAACAAAAAGGAGGATTGGGTATTTTAGGGGGTTAAATAAAAACTCAGGAAAATGCCTGCTAGAAAAAATAATATTTTCAAAGAACTTACTCACACTAAGTGTCCTTAAACAAAGGAGGAGTGGATGAAATTCACTTCCAAAAAGGAAAACCAAACTTAATTGCTTAAGTTTGTCTCTCAACTCATTGTGTTGAGATGGTGGAATTATAAAGTAAAATGGTAAATCAAAAGTAAATAAATAAAATTTCTTCATTTTTGGTTCTTTTTTTCATCAATAATGGCTAGAGTATATTCTAAAAAGTTTAGAATCATATCGACTTTACTTTCTATATTGCGGTTATTTGGGGATTGTAAGCCTTCAAAAAGCACTAAAATTCTTTCTTGAAGCGTGTTTAAAAATTTTTCTTCTTCTAAATAGTATTTACTAAGTAGAGTTTTTAATTCTTCTGTATTTTTGAAATCCAACTTCTCAATTTTGCGTGCATATGGATTTTGTGTATTTATATTTTTTTCATTTTGTTCTGTTGGAAGCACCTCTAAAAGGGCATCACGCTCTGGTGTTTGGGGGTCAAAAGTGGGTATAGAATTTGGGGATTCCGTTTCTGTTGTGTCAATTTCGGCTAAGGTTTGTAAAATCGCTTCTTTTAGTTCCATAATTGCAATAACCACCTTTCAAATTCATTAAACTCAACACTACTATCCATTTGGATAAACAAATTTAGCATATCTTCATTTGCCTTCCCATAATTTTTACGATTGCTCACAAGTCGCTTTAAAGCGACTTTGGCTTCTGCATTATTGGGATTTTCTTCTAAAATTGCCTTATAAATCTCTGCAGCTTCGTGGCGATGCCCTTGAATTTCATAAATGCTAGCAAGTGTTAGAGTCTTCATAATATGCCTTTTAAAGTATGAATTTTAGCATAATTTGGCAATGCTTGCAAAATGCCTTAAAGTTATGCAGATAATGAAGTTATAATAAGGTTAATATTTTTGCGTGGAATTTATATTTAGAAATTTAGTTTTATATATTCTTTTGGAACTTTTATGACAATTTTTTTAACGATTGCTTCTTCTGCATTTGTTGAGATTCCTCCTGCATGCACATCAAAAGCTTCAAAAACTGCTAAATTACCATTAAATAATTGAATGCTTGAAATAAAAGGGCTTGACGCATATTCTATCAAGTCTTTAGCGGAATCTAGCGGTTGTTTTATCTCACAAAGAGAATGCGGAGCGACAAAAAATATTTCTTTGCCTTCTATAACCATTTGAAAATCCACCATTTCTACATGGCTTTCATAAAACGCTTCTTTTGGGGATTTTGTTTTATAGGCTTGCGCGATTGCTTTTGCGCCTCCATTAAGCAACTCTTCAAATTTTTCTCCTATTTCTAGGGAGCAAATACGCTTATGCACTTGACTTTCTGTATCTAGCGCATCAAAAAGATAACCAAAAACATTGCTCAAGACTGCATTCTTTTTAAACTTATTTGCAATATCGGGTAAATATCCTAGAAACATTTTAATCCTTAAAAATTACTTAGCCCCATTAATACCCAGTTATTTTCATTTTCGCGCTCTAGTTCTACTACACAACCCTTATCGACTTGCAAATTTAATGTCCCTTTAGCACAAATAAAACGCACAAATTCGCTAATTGCTGGCTCATGTGCAACAATAACAAGTGTTTGCCAATCTTCCTCAATCTTTTCTTTGTTTTCCAAAAATCCTTTAATTCCTTCTTCTGGATTAATATTTGGCGTCAAGAAAAATGTGCAATGCGCCTGTTTTTTTGCAATATATTTTGCAGTATCACATGCGCGTAATGCAAGAGATGCAATGATTGCATCTACATTAGGGTATTTTTTGCCAATGTATTTTGCAATTTTTTTTGCTTGTTTAATCCCTTTTTTTGTCAAAGGACGCTTTAAATCATCCTTATCAATCCATTTGTCTCTATTTTCAGCCTTTGCATGACGAACTAAAATTAAACGCATAATAAACTCCTTTATAGTTTTTCAATCATTTTGATTACAAGTGCTGCACTAATTCTAGCACTAGATTCTAAAAATTCCTCATAACTTACCAACGCTTCGTCTCCTGCATTATCAGAGATTGCGCGTATCACGCATAGTGGAATCCCTAGATTATCGCACACTACTGCTACGCTTGCTCCTTCCATTTCAATGGCATCAGCATTGAATTCTTTTTTTATCCACTCTTTTTTCTCTTTTGAGCTGATAAATTGGTCTCCTGTTGCTATAATACCTTCATGTAGTGTGATTGCATTTTCTTTAGCAGCTTGTTTTGCAACCGCATTTAAAGCTACATTTGATTCTGTGAAGATTTTGCCTTCTGAAAAATACCCAAAAGGATGTCCAAAAATTGTAATATCAACATCGTGTTGGCATAATTTGGTTGCAAGCACTAAATCGCCAATTCTATAATTTGGGTTAATTCCTCCTGCAACTCCATTAAAAATAATTTTTTGGCAACCAAAACGCAAAATCATCGTGCTAGCAGTAAGCGCAGAATGCACCTTTCCAATACGACTGCACGCAATAATAAGCGTTTTATTGCTTAGTGTAATTTTATAAAATGTATTCCCGCCAAATTCTAGTGTTTCATACGCTTGGTAATGTTCTAGCAATGGCGTAATTTCTTCTTGCATTGCTCCTATGATTCCAATAATCATCTTAGTCCTTTTGTAAAAAGTCTTGAATTTCTGCATAAGTTTGTAAAGAAAGCGTATCTTTTTGGCTTAAGCGTTTATTTAAGCCCTTAAGCACACTTCCTCCACATTCTATAAATCCACTAATTTCACTATCATTTTCACGAATAGATTGTTTATAAAGCACAGGTTGAATTAATTGATTCGCTAATACTTCTAATGCTTGTGATTTTGTATTATAAGGCTTTGCATTAACATTTGAAATAATAGGAAAAGCAAAGGAATCACAAAGTGCAGCTTCTAATAAAACTCTAAATTCTTTACACATTCCTTCTAATATTGGACAATGGCTTGCCACAGACATTGGAAGCATTAATGCTCTCTTTGCTCCAAGTCCTTTTAGTTCGACTTCTAAGCTCTGTAAATCTTCTCTGCCTCCGCCTAGCACCATTTGCCCATCACCATTATAATTTGCGCACCAAACACTTAATCCAAGATTCCGTTTTTTTGCACAAAATTCTTCTAAAGCTGCATCTTCTAAGCCTAAAACAACCATCATTCCTGCTGCTTTGGACTTGCAAGTTTCTTCCATTAAGATTCCGCGTTGGCTCACAAGTGTAAGTGCTGATGCGAAATCTAGCACTCCGCTAGCACATAATGCGCTAAACTCTCCTAAAGAATGTCCGAGTCCAAAGGCAATATCGCCTTTTAATTTTGGAGAAATTAGAGAAAATACGCTAAAGCTCACAAGTAAAATTGCAGGTTGTGTGTATTGTGTGCTATTAAGCTTTGCATTTTCTGTAAAGCAAAGTTTTTGCATATCTTCTTTTAGAATCTCACTTGCTTGTTCAAATAATGCCCTAACTTCCGCACTATTTTCAAATAAATCTTTACCCATACCAACATTTTGGCTACCTTGACCCGGGAAAATGACTGCCTTACTCAAAAACTCTCCTTTTACATACTAACTTTTGCTTTAACGCCAAGCAAACTTAAACCTAAAGCAATAGAATGTGCCACAACAGCAAGCACCCTTAAGATCTGTTCTGTATTCTCTGTGTTTAAAATTTTTGTTTCGTTGTAGAAATGGTGGAATTCTCCTGCTAGTGTGTAGAGATAATCCACGACTTTATTCACCAAACGTTGTGAAAACGCATCTGCTAAAACCTTGTTGATTCCCAAAGCAGAAACTAGCAAATTGCACAAATTTTCTTGCATGCCCTTTAATGATTTTATGGATTTATCTAGTGGAAGATTCTTAAAAGATTCTATATTAAAATCAGATTTTGAAAATAATGTGTGGATTCTAGCGTGTGCGTAGTTGATATAATACACAGGATTGCTGGAATCTTGCTTTTTTAGCAACTCCACATCAAATTCTAAATGCGTATCGGGTTTTTTGCTTAAAAACATAAGACGCAATGCGTCTGCACCGACTTCTTCTGCAACATCTTTCATTAAGATGAAATTCCCTGCACGCTTGCTCATTTTATAAGGTTTTCCGTCTTTTAAAAGTGCAACCATTTGTGCTAATAAAACTTCTAGTTTTTGTGCTTCAAAGCCTAAAAATGCAATAGCTGCTTTAACTCTAGCAATATATCCGTGGTGGTCTGCACCCCAAATGTTAATGTAATGCTCAAAATTGCGCTCAAACTTGTCTTTGTGGTAGATAATATCGCCCGCTAAATAAGTTGGCTCACCATTTTCGCGCACAATGACGCGGTCTTTTTCATCTCCATACGTTGTGGATTGTAGCCAAAGCTTATCTTCGCTTTCATAGACTCCTTGATGTGCTTTTAAGGATTCTAATGTGGAATCCCATTGTGCAAAAAGTTCTTTTTCGCTCGCATAAGTATCAAATGTGATTCCAACTTGTGCAAGATTGTTTTTTATCTCTTGGAGCATTTTATCCTTGCCAAAGAGACAAAGCTTATCTAGCGATTCTAAACTTTCAAAAACGCTATTACCTAATTCCTTTTTTGCTTCTTCAGCAAGTTCAAAGACATATTCCCCTTGATAGCATTCTTGTGGTAACTCACTGCTTTCTCCAAAAAGCAAAGCGCGCCCGGCATAATAAATGGATTTGCCAAGTTTTTCAATCTGAGCAC
Source organism: Helicobacter sp. MIT 11-5569 (assembly GCF_000765695.2). Lineage (GTDB taxonomy): Bacteria > Campylobacterota > Campylobacteria > Campylobacterales > Helicobacteraceae > Helicobacter_D. Next base: position 43,287 of record NZ_JRPB02000010.1, read on the forward strand.
CTGCGTCATTGACATAATATTCAGTATGAATTGCATAGCCTAAAAATCGTCCGATTCTAGCTAAACTATCCCCAAATGCTGCTCCGCGCGCGTGCCCTATGTGTAATGGTCCTGTTGGATTTGCGCTCACATATTCTAGCAAAATACTTTTTTGTGGTGCTTTTTTGTGTGAGTTTTCTTGCAAAAATTCCCACGCACATTGCCCTAAAAATTCTTCGCTAACGCTAAAATTGACATAGCCATTCACTACATTAACGCTTGCAATTTGCGGGAGAGATTCTAATTTTTCTGCAAATTCTTGTGCGATAATTTGCGGGGCTTTGCGTAATTCTTTTGCAAAACTAAAAGTTGGTAGCGCAAAATGCCCAAAATTTTTATCGCGTGGCTTTTCTAGCACACTTGAAACACCAAGTGCGGAATCGACAATTTCTTTAACCGCTTGATACATAATTACACTTTTGCAGTTTCGCTAGGTTTAGAATCCGTTGTGTTTGCAGTAGTAGAAGTAGTTTTGTCTTGTTCGATTTTTGTATTTTGTGCGACCTCTTCTTCATCTTCTTTGACTGCTTTTTTGAAATTTTTGATTCCAGAGCCTAAACCTTTTGCCAAATCAGGAATCTTTTTTGCTCCAAAAAGCACAACAATAATCAACAAAACAATAAGTAGCTGCTGAACGCTTGGCATCATTTGTAGAATCCTTATAAAGAGAAATTTCTAGGATTATAGCATAATTCCACTTGCACACCAAACCTTTATTTAAGATTCTGTGTTTTTGTTACTTTAAAAAATATGCTTTAAAAAGTGTTAAAAGTCTTTTGGTTAATCTCAAAATTTTCAATGCTTTTGAAGTAATAATCATTGCCATTATAATGGAATCGCAGGCTATAAGCATGTAGCATTAAGCGCGTAGAGCCAAAATATTCTATTCGCTTTGCATCACTCAAGCCGCAATCACTCTTGCAAAATTGATTTTGCGATTCCTTTTCCTTTTCTATCGGCTTTGGAGCGATAAATTCTGCATCTAAATATTCTCTGCTGTGAGAATCTTGCGTGCCATAGAGTGGGTCGCCAAGAATCGGAAAGCCAAGTGCGGATAAATGTAAGCGGATTTGGTGGGTGCGCCCTGTTTTTGGACGCACTTTAAGCAGTGTATAACACGCTTTGGAATCCCAAAAGTTTCCAAGTATTTCAAACTCACTTTTTGCTTCTTTAAATTTCAAAAAGCTAGAATGAGATTCTCCCGAAAATTTAGAGCGCACGCACAAATCTCCACCTTTTGGCTGTGTTGCTAGTGGTAAAGAAAGGCAAAAATCCTTTGTGCCAAATTTGCTTTTGCTAAAATCCCCTTTCACAAGTGCTAGATATTCTTTTTCAATTTTATTGTTTGCAAAGCTCTCGCCAAGCTCGCTAATGCTTTTTTTATGCTTGCCAACAAGCACCAAACCGCTTGTTTCTTTATCAATTCTATGCGTGAGATTTGCTGTATTCCCCAAATATGCGCGCACCTCATCAATAAGGCTATGATGATGGAATCGCCCTTTTGGGTGGATTAGCATTTTTGCAGGCTTGTTAAAAATCGCAAAATCTGCATTTTCATAAAGTGGTTTTAAGCCCACAGAATCCGACTTAAAAACTAGCACTTGCACGCAGTCGTGAAGTAGTTTTGCCTTTTCTTGCAAAATTTCGCCCTTATAGCGCACTTTGCCTTTGTTGATATAACGTTGCGCGTCCGCCATATTAAGATGTAGATTTTGCATTAAAAATTGATAGGCTTTTGTGGGAGAATCTATAACAAACTCTTCGTAAATATAGGGCATTTTCTAACTTTTAAGGGGCGTTGTGCTAGAATTTTAACATATTAAAAGCAAAAGTTAAATAATGGAATTTTTAAGCACCTATCTTAATACGATTCAAGACATTACTATAAATGATAAAGAACACACGCACCGCACTGCTTTAGAGAATCTAGCGAATGGGCAACAGAAAAGGAGGGTTAGCAAACGATGACAATACAGCAAAGTTTGTTTTGTGTAATCACCATAGAATCCGTTAAAAAACTGGGGCTTGAAAAATCAGATTCTAATTTAGCTATTCTTTTGGATATGTTTATGCAAGAAGTATTGAGTATAGAAATTCAAAGAGAAATTATTTCGTCTATTGGTAGGCAAAAAAATAATGATAAAATTTATGATTTTTTAAGTAAAGAAGCTTTCAATAATCATTATATGGAAGTCATTTATCAAATGTTTCGTACCTGTCTTTATAAGTCAAAAGAAGATATGAGGTTTGCAGATTTGAGGGATAGAATCTTAAAGCATTATAACAATGAAGTTATGCAAAAAATGCTTGAATACCATAGTTTTAGAAAAGAAAAAAAGAGAGATTTAAAATCTCAAAGACAGATTCTCAAACCCTCTTTGCTTATAGGGGATAATCGCATTACACTTAATAAAATTCAAGAACAGCAAGTACAGCTTATTTTTACTTCACCCCCATATTATAATGCGAGGCTTTATAGTGATTACAGAAGCTATAGTGATTATTTGGATTCTATGAAAGACACTTTAAGGCAATGCCATAGAATTTTAGAAAATGGCAGATTTATCCTTATTAATGTTTCTCCTGTAATTACAAAAAGAGCAGGGAGGGAGTTTGAATCTATTAGGTACCCTATACATTTTGATTTTCATAATATTTTATGTGAAAGTGGATTTTATTTTATAGATGAGATTATTTGGATAAAACCTGAATATTCTGTGCCAAATCGCATAGCGGGATATTTGCAAACCAAAAAACCTCTAAGTTATAAACCAAATTGTGTTACTGAAAGCATTATGGTATATCGCAAAAACGCATCTTTCTTATTAGATAAAAATATTAAAGATTATGATAAAAATTTAAAAAATGATGAGCAAATAGATTCAACAAATTGTTGGTATATTTCTCCCAAATCAGATAAAAATCACCCAGCAGTTTTTCCAGAGGAGCTTTGCCAAAAGGTATTAAAGTATTATTCTTTTGAAGGTGATGTGGTATGCGACCCTTTTGCGGGTAGTGGGACATTCGGGAGAGTTGCAAACGCAATGAACAGGATTCCGCTTTTATGTGAGCAAAATTTAGAGTATGCAGAAAAATTAAAACAAGGTGGCTTCAATGAGATTTGATGATATAGTTATTAATAAAACGATAGAAAAGCTTTTAAAGGGACAAGATTATAGAGAGGAAGTTATCAATGCAATTAATTTAGAATTTTTAGATTTTGCACTTGATTTTTTCAAACAAATTTTAGAAGCAAAAATCAATGATACAAATATTAATCTGCAATGGTATAAAAAGCATTTTATTAACAATTCTAAGATAGAACCTAATGAGGCAGCAATTTTTGCAGGAATGAACAAAAAGACAATTAGCAATATTTATGGTAGTGCAACTAAAGAAATTGTGCTTAATGTGGCCAATACTAATATTGATTATTTGGAATCCCTTTTGGAAACTTTAGGAGATAATGGTGAAAATATAGGTATTAACATTAAAATTTCTTATAAAGAAATTTCAGTAGAACTTAATTTAAGTGAGAGCTTATTGGTTATTAATGCTTTAGCAACTAAAAAAATCGCATTGCGTGGAGGGGCGTGGAGCAGTATAGGCAAAAGGGTTGAAAAACCTTTAATGTTAGCATTATGCCAACAATGTAGAGTAGAAAAAGATTTTATTGATGACGCAATTTTTAAGAAAAATGGAGAGCTTGATTTTGACAGAGAGGTAGATTTTAAACTTTACAATTTTGATAAAAGCAAGGAATACAAAGTTGAAGTAAAATTGATGGGTAAGGGTAATCCAGAATCTGCTGATGCTGTAATTGCAAGGGATACTGATATTTTTATAGCAGATACATTAAGTGTGCAGAATAAGAATCAGCTTAAATCTTTGGGAATCGAATATTTAGAGCTTAAAAATAATCAAAATTGTTTAGAAGATTTTAGGGTGATTTTAGAAAAATTAAATATTCCAACAAAATACACAAAGAAAGATTCAAACCTTACATAAAAGTTTGAATTTGGAGCAAGAAATTGCCAAGATTGATTTATAGGCTTGATTTATGGGATTAATTTAATTTAAAGGAGTTTAAAATGGTAGAGCGATATGCACGTGAAAAGATGAAAAAACTTTGGGATATGAATGCGAAATATTCCGCGTGGCTAGAGGTAGAAAAGGCGTTGGTTAGAGGGTGGAATAAGCTAGGATTGATTCCAGATTCTGATTGTGAGAAAATTTGCCAAAATGCGAAATTTGATATTGCAAGAATTGATGAAATTGAAGCAGTAACTAAACACGACCTCATCGCCTTTACTACAAGTGTCGCAGAATCTTTGGGCGAGGAGTCGCGTTGGTTTCATTATGGCATTACTTCTAGTGATTGTATTGATACCGCAGTGGCGTTGCAAATGCGCGATTCTTTGAAAATCATCATTGAAGATGTGGAGGAGCTAAGCGAAAAAATTAAACTTCGTGCAATGGAGCATAAAGACACGCTTATGGTAGGGCGAAGTCATGGAATCCACGGAGAACCTATTACTTTTGGGCTTGTTTGTGCAATATGGTATGATGAGATGAAAAGGCATTTAAAGGCACTAAATGCCACACTTGAAGTGATTTCAGTCGGGCAGCTTAGCGGGGCAATGGGGAATCTTGCACATACGCCTATTGAGCTAGAAGAGCTTGTGTGTGAGGATTTGGGGCTTAAAGCCGCACCGGCGAGTAATCAAGTGATTCAGCGCGATAGATACGCAAGATTAATGAGTGATTTAGCCCTGCTTGCTAGTAGCTGTGAAAAAATCGCTGTGGAGATTCGGCATTTGCAAAGAACCGAAGTTTATGAAGCAGAAGAGTATTTTAGCGAAGGGCAAAAGGGAAGTTCAGCAATGCCACACAAACGCAACCCAGTGCTAAGTGAGAATATCACGGGGCTTTGTAGAGTGATACGTTCCTTTGCGATTCCAGCAATGGAAAATGTCGCATTGTGGCATGAGAGGGATATTAGCCATAGTAGCGTGGAGCGATTTATTTTGCCTGATAGTTTTATTACAACTGATTTTATGCTAACTAGGCTTAGCACACTTATAGAAAAACTTGTAATTTATCCTAAAAATATGATGAAAAATCTTAATCTAACCGGTGGGCTTGTGTTTTCACAAAGAATATTATTAGAACTTCCTAAAAAAGGTGTTAGCCGAGAAAATGCTTATAAAATCGTGCAACGCAACGCGATGAAAGTTTGGGGAGATTTGCAAGAGGGCAAAGCCGCTGTAAATGAAAAAGGAGAATCGCTTTATTTGCAATATCTTTTAGCAGATTCTGAACTTGTTGGATTAATCGGCGAGGAAGCTATTAAAGAGTGCTTTGAGTTTAGTTATTACACAAAAAATGTAGATTCTATCTTTAAGCGAGTGTTTGGGTGAGCGGAGATGAAGCCTTATGAGAGAATAGCAGAGGATTTTAAAGTTTTCCTTTTAGAGAAAGGAGACAATGCGTATAATTGCTTAAAAGACTTTTTTGAAATTCAAAAAGAGCAGTTTTATACAATAAAAATCAATGAATTAAAAGCACAAGGATTAAGCGAACAAGAAGCGATAACTAAGACTAGACAAGGTTGGGTAAGTGTAATTGGCAGAAGCCTTGAAATTGTGATTGAAATTCTTATTGCAGGATTTTGTCAGAAATATAATCTCAAAACTACAAATGATAAAATTTTGCGTTCAAAAAAATTGAATTGTGAGCTAGATTCTGTAAAAAGAATGTTATTGGTGCATTTTGGCGATTATAGTGTCTTGCCTGATGGAGATATTATTATTTACAAAGTAGAATCTAAACTCCCAAAAATCCTAGCAATTTTATCTATTAAAAACTCTTTTAGAGAGCGATATACTGAAATACCTTATTGGAAGTTGAAGCTTTTAGAGGCGGAGACAACAAAGCATATTAAAGTATTTATGATAACTCCGGATAATGATGATGAGATAAGCTTTAAAGAAAATCCAAAAAAATCACGCATTGTTATGGAATATGAACTTGATGGAATCTACCTTGCTAAAACCTCCTTTGATAAAAGCGATAAAATTAAGGGTATAGAATCTCTGCTTAATGATTTAAGGAAATTATTATGACAAAACAAGCAGTCATAAAGCCTACTCCCTATTTTACGCATAATAACTGCACACTTTATCAAGGCAATGTGCTAAATGCTAGTCAATTTGAAGATGAATCTTTTGATTTAATTATAACTTCACCCCCTTATAATGTTGGTATTGCATACAATTCAAATGAGGATTCTAATGACTATAAAGAATATTTGGAGTTTTGCAAAGAGTGGCTTGATAATTGTTATTTTTGGGCAAAAAATGGGGCAAGATTTTGTTTGAATATCCCTCTTGATAAAAATAAGGGTGGAAATCAAAGTATGGGGGCAGATTTAACGACTTTAGCTAAAAGTATAGGTTGGAAATATCATAGCACCATTGTTTGGAATGAGGGTAATATTTCAAGGCGGACTGCGTGGGGGAGTTGGCTTAGTGCTTCTGCACCTTATGTTATTGCACCTGTGGAACTTATTTTGGTGCTTTATAAAAATGAATGGAAGAAAAAACAAAAAGGTATTAGTGATATATCCAAAGAAGAGTTTATGGCTTGGACAAATGGATTGTGGAGCTTTAATGGAGAATCTAAAAAACGCATTGGACACCCAGCCCCATTTCCTAGAGAACTACCCAAACGCTGCATTAAGCTGTTTTCTTATGTGGGAGATGTAGTGTTTGACCCATTTTGTGGTAGCGGGACAACACTTTTAGAAGCAAAATCTAATAATCGCATAGGTGTAGGATTAGAGCTTGATTTACAATATTGCGAACTTATTAAAAATAGGTTAAAAGAAAATATAAAATTATTTTGATTTTATTAAGCAAATAAATTTAATACAGAAACTACCTTTACATATGAAATCTAACAGCAAACAACTACTAAACAACATCAATAAAATCCATACCACTTTATTAGGTGTGGATAGAATCAAGAAAAACCTTAAACTAAGTAATGATATTAATGTTGTTGAATATTGTAAAAATATCATCTTAGATAAAAATTGCAGAATCTATGAGCAAGGAAAAAATTACTATTGTGAAATTAACCGCACACCATATAAAGAAAAGATAACCATTAATGCTAACAATTACACAATTATTACAGCGCATTTGTTGTAATTATCTAGGCTAGATTGTATTTATGCTTCCTTTTCAAACTTCGTTACCCTTAGCTTGTCTTTTTCTTCATAACTGCAAACTTTACCATATTTTCTACGTTTTTGATTTTGTATAAATCTGAAGTGTGTTACAATTTCGAGTCTTTTTCAAAGAATCAAAATTTGCAAAATAGTTTATATTTTCTAAAAATAAAGGATAAGTGGGAATGCCACTCATACAAGAAGAAATGGTAAAAATTTGTCAAAATCGTGATAAAAGCTTCAATGGTAAATTTTTCCTTGCAGTTAAAACAACCAAAATTGTATGCAATCCTGCATGTCCCTCAAAGATTCCATTAGAAAAAATATGATTTTCTATGATACTCTAAGCCAAGCGTTAGAAGATGGATACAGACCTTGTAAAGTTTGTATGAAAGAAATGCAAAAATAAAGGGAGTTTGGAATGAATGAAATTATTGTATTGTTTGAAGTAACTATAAAAAACGAGAAGATAAAAGATTATCTAGCTATGGCGGAATCTCTAAAAGGCGAACTTTCTAAGATAGAGGGTTTTATCCACGCTGAGAGGTTTTCTTCTTTAGCTATTCCAAATAAATTGCTTAGCATGACGATTTGGAAAGATGAAGCTAGTGTTGAGCGGTGGCGAAACCAACTTGCTCACCGAGCATACCAAAAACTTGGAAGGAATGAGCTGTTTATAGATTATAAAATCTCTGTGGTTGCCCCTCTTCGCACTTATACTATGTCAAACCGACAAAATGCCCCCAAAGATTCTAATAGTTTTTTGAGGAGTGATAATGCAATATACAACAATATATAATTCTCCCATAGGAGAAATACTACTTGCTGCTGATGAGGTTGGATTAACTGGCTTATGGTTTGAAAATGAAAAATATTATGCAAATAATTTAGATTCCAAACACCAAAGCAAAAATACAGCGATTCTTGATAAGGCAAAATGTTGGCTAGATATATATTTTTCAGGACAAAAGCCAGACTTTATGCCACCTCTTCATCAATTAGGAACGCCCTTTCGTTTGCAAGTTTGGGAGCATTTATTAAAGATTCCTTATGGAGAAACAACCACCTATGGAGAGCTTGCAAAAACAATTGCCCGACAAAAAGGAATCTCTAAAATGTCTGCCCAAGCTGTGGGTAATGCGGTGGGGCATAATGAAATCTCTATTATTATTCCTTGTCATCGCGTGGTTGGCACAAATGGGAGTTTGACAGGCTATGCGGGCGGAATTGATAAAAAAATACAACTTCTTAAGCTAGAAAACGCTTTTGAGGCGGATTTTTTTATTCCTAAACACAGCACTGCCCCATAAAATAAGGTTAAAATTTTTATCAATTTGGGGAATAAATAAGTTTTCTGTAGTTTAAATTAAGCAAAAAAAGAGTAAATTTTAATTTACTTTTTTTAAAAATTGTCAATATTTCCATAAAAGGAGGACTAATGGAAAGGGAAAATAACTTACTCCAACAAGTGGAGAGTAGGCTTGCAGAGATTGCGAAGTTTCCAGCCTTGAAAAAAGGCAATAGTATTAAAAAAATGCTCAAAGAAAAAGGAATCTCAAGAAGAGATTTTATGAAGTGGGCAGGAGCAATGACTGCAATGCTTTCGCTTCCTGCAAGTTTTGCTCCACTAACAGCTAAAGCAGCAGAAGTCGCAGACCGCTTACCAGTGATTTGGCTACACTTAGCAGAATGCACAGGCTGTAGTGAAAGCTTGTTAAGAAGCGATGGACCCGGTATTGATAGTTTAATTTTTGATTATATTTCGTTGGAATATCACGAAACTTTAATGGCAGCAGCAGGCTATCAAGCAGAAGAAAATTTGGAATCCGCGATTGAGCGTTACAAAGGACGCTATGTGTTAATGGTAGAAGGTGGAGTTCCAACTGCACTAGAAGGGCAATATTTAACGATTGGAGCGCATGGAAAAACAGGTTTGCAAAGTGCTAAAGAAGCAAGTGAAAATGCAGCTGCAATTTTTGCGATTGGGACTTGTTCTAGCTTTGGTGGAATCCAAGCCGCAAATCCAAATCCAACTGCAGCAAAACCTTTAAGTGCTGTTACTAATAAACCTGTGATTAATGTTCCGGGTTGTCCGCCAAGTGAAAAAAATATTGTAGGTAATGTTCTGCATTTTATTCTTTTTGGCACATTGCCAAGCCTTGATGCGTATAATCGTCCAAAATGGGCTTATGGCTTAAGAATCCACGATTTGTGTGAAAGACGTGGGCATTTTGATGCGGGTGAATTTGTGCAAACTTTTGGTGATGATGGCGCAAAAAATGGCTATTGCTTGTATAAAATGGGCTGTAAAGGACCTTATACTTTCAATAATTGCTCTAAACTTCGCTTTAACTCCCATACAAGTTGGCCTATCCAAGCAGGGCATGGTTGTATTGGTTGTAGTGAGCCAAATTTCTGGGATACAATGGGACCTTTTGAAGAACCGCTTGCAAGTAAGCTTTATGATACACCAATGTTAAATGGAGCTGATAGAACTGCAGATACTATTGGAATCACACTTTTAGGAGCTGCTGCGGTTGGTATGGCAGCACATGCTGTATTAAGCAACGTTAAAAAAGATAAAGAATAGGCAAAGGAGAATCTATGACAAAAAGAATCATTGTAGATCCAATTACAAGAATTGAAGGACATTTAAGGATTGAAGTTATCGTAGATGAAAACAATGTGATTACTGATGCATATTCTAGCTCTACATTGTGGCGCGGATTAGAAGTGATTGTAAAAAATCGCGACCCTAGAGACGTGGGTTTTATGGTGCAAAGAATTTGTGGAGTTTGCACTTATTCGCACTATAAAGCTGGAATTACAGCTGTTGAAAATGCTCTTGGAATCAAGATTCCATTTAATGCAGAAATGGTGCGCTCTTTGATGAATATTTCTCTTGTTTTGCATGACCATTTGGTGCATTTTTATCACTTGCATGGATTAGATTGGTGTGATATTACAGAAGCATTAAAAGCAGACCCTAAAAAAGCTTCCGAGCTAGCATTTAAATATTCTAAGAATCCGATTGCAACAGGTGCAGATGAGTTAGCAAATGTGCAAGAAAGAGTAAAAAAATTTGCTAGTGCAAAACAAGGCTTAGGACCATTTGCAAACGCATATTGGGGGCACAAAACCTACAAATTCTCGCCCGAACAGAATCTAATTGTGCTCTCTCACTATTTAAAAGCACTTGAAGTGCAAAGAGTAGCAGCACAAATGATGGCAATCTTTGGTGCAAAACAGCCCCATCCTCAAAGTTTGACTGTTGGCGGGGTAACTTGTGTGGCAGATGTATTAGACCCAACAAGACTTGGAGATTGGCTAACTAAATACAAAGAAGTTGCTGATTTTATTAATCGTGCGTATTATGCTGATGTTGTAATGGCGGCTGAAATGTATAAAAATGAACCAAGTGTGTTAAAGGGCTGCGGTGTGCGCAATTTCTTATGTCATGCAGAGATTCCAGTCAATCGCAATGAAACACTTTATAGCACAGGAATCGTGCGCGGTGGAGATATTTCAAAACTGCTTGATTTAGATGAAGAGTTAATTACAGAAGAAGCAACACACTCTTGGTATGCAAATAATAAGCCGCTTCACCCTTATGATGGTGAAACAGAGCCAAATTATACAGGTTTTGTCGATAAAGATACAGTTGGACCAGATGGAAATCTAATCAAAACAAAAGCACTAGATATAGAGGGCAAATATAGCTGGATTAAATCTCCGCGCTATAATGGTGAAGCAATGGAAGTGGGACCTCTTGCAGCAATCGTTGTGGGGTTAGCTGCAAAAAATCCACGTATTACAAAAGTTGCGACACAATTTTTAGAAGATACAGGATTACCGCTTGAAGCACTCTTTAGCACACTTGGAAGAACGGCTGCAAGAGTTCTTGAGTGCAAACTTTCAGCAGATTATGGAATCGAAGCTTTTAATTCTTTAGTAGAGAACCTAAAAAGCGACCAAACAACTTGCGCACCTTATAACATTGATAACAAGAAAGAATACAAAGGACGCTATATTGGTAATGTGCCACGCGGGACATTGAGCCACTGGGTGAGAATCAAAGATGGTGTTGTATCAAATTATCAATGCGTTGTGCCAAGCACTTGGAATGCAGGACCAAAAGATTCCAAAAATCAAATGGGTCCTTATGAAGCATCGCTTGTTGGTATTAAAATTCAAGACATAACTCAACCACTTGAAATTATCCGAACAATCCATTCTTTTGACCCTTGTATCGCATGCGCTGTGCATTTAATTGATACAAAAGGCAATGAAATTAGTCAATATAAAATTAATCCTATTGCGATGAATTGTAATATCTAAGGGGGCAATAATGGAAACAAAATATAAGCCCATAATGGAGTTTTCAAAACTTACGAGGATTTTTCATTGGGTGAGAGCAATTGCAATTTTTGCACTTATTGCCACAGGTTTTTATCTAGGCTATCCTTTTTTAGCTCCAAATAACTTTAGTGGAGAGCCGACAGGATTCTTATATGCGCTAATGCGTAGCTGGCACTTGATTTTTGGATTTGTGTTAATTGCTGTTACGATTTTTCGTATTTATTTGCTTTTTACAAAAGAGTGCGCAGTAGAGCGCCGCTCTTTTTTGGATTTTATTAATCCTATCACTTGGTTTGGCGTGATTAAAACATATTTGCTTTTTGGTGGGCATCCACGTTTAAAAGGTGCTTATAATCCTTTACAATTTGTTACTTATATTGTTGTTTTATTACTAATTCTTGCGATTTCTCTAACAGGATTAGTTTTATATGCACATGTTTATCACGAGGGATTTGGAGGGTTTATTGCGCCTTTGATGAAGCCTATTGAAGTGCTTTGTGGAGGGCTTGCAAATGTGCGTTTAATCCATCATATTTTAACTTGGGCATTTGTGATTTTTATCCCGATTCATATTTATATGGCAGTTTGGAATGCTACACGTTATCCCGGAAGTGGTGTTGATACAATCCTAAGCGGAGTGAAATTTGAAAAAGAATAGGAATCTCTCCTATTCTTTTGCCACTTCAAATGGTAACTAATCTTCTGCAATTTTATTAATCTTTTAAGGCTTTTTTTGAAAATACTTGTTTTAGGTATCGGCAATATTCTTTTTGGAGATGAAGGCATTGGCGTGCATTTGTCGAATCTTTTGAAGCTAAATTATAAGTTTAGCGGGGAACATTCCGTAGATATTGTAGATGGTGGGACAATGGCGCAACATCTTATTCCTATCATCTCGCAATACGATTCTGTGCTGATTTTGGATTCTATTGATGCAAATGACGCAAAAATCGGTGATGTGTATTTCTTTGATTTTAACGCGATTCCAAATTCTATTACTTGGGCTGGAAGTGCGCATGAAGTGGAAATGCTGCAAACTTTGCAAATGATTGCAATGTTGGGTGATTTACCCCCAACTAAGATTTTAGGAATTAAACCTTTTATTATTGGTGAAGACCCGACTTTTACATTAACGCAAGAGGTTTTGCAAGGAGCTAAGCTTATGGAATCTCAAGCAATACAATATTTAGAATCTCTAGGTGTTTGTGTAGAAAAAATAGACAATCAAAACTTGCAAGAAATTGCATATTTCTCTTATAGGGGTTATGAATGATACTTGCAAGTTTTGTTTTTGAAAATATAGCAAACTTCTATCATACAGATTCGGTCAAAGACTTTTGTATAAAAGCCCTTTATGCAGCCCTTAAAAGTAAGCAGCTTAAAGGGCAGTGTGTGCAAGATTCTAGCCATTCTTTTAGCATTGAAATACAAGGCACACAAGAAGAGATTTTAGCCTTTAGCGATTCCTTAGCACACTATATTCCATTATCTTTGCAGTGGGCATTCAAGGAGTTTGTATTAATAGAATCTTTTAGCACAGAAGGGATTTTAAAATGCGATTCTGCTTGCGATTTTTCTAAAGGAAATTTTTTGACTCCTTTAGAATTGCATAATCTCACAAATAAAGATTCTAAAGATTTTTGCAATCTATGGGCGGAGTTTATTGCTTATTCTCAAGAAAAAATTACTGCTTTGCAAAAAGGTGAAAAGCTAAAAATCACGGATTCTACAATACTGCAGCAAACCTTACAACAAAATGCACAAGCCTTGAAAAATGGAGAGCGCATTTTTTTAAAAACAATTTTTGGAAAATATGAAGTTGCTTTGCTTGATGAAAAGCGTAAAATTACACTTCCAAGCACTTTTATTTTTATGCCTTTTTCTTTGGAAAATACAAAATTGATTTTCAAGGCTGAAGAGCAGGATTTGCAAGCTTTAGCGACATTAGAAAAACCAATGCTCACCCTAAGCTCCAAAAGTATTTTTGCAGAATTTTTTTCTAGTATTTTTGTGAATGTGATTCTGCCTTTTGAGCCTTATTTGGTGCTTTTGAGTAAGTTTTTAGAAGACTATCAAGGTATTTATCTCTTGCCACTAAAAGAAAAGCTAGAAAATGGAATCTGTGAGTTTGTGGAATCTAGTGCGCAACCTTTGCATATTAGCGTAGCTAAAAATGGGTTAATTTTAGCACATAATTTTATCCCCTTTGCTCCTAATGCAAATTTGCATACCCTTAAAAAGACAATCACAAACAATTCTTTAGAGCGCACAAATGCGGTTTATTTAGGTAGAGAAGCCACACGCTTTTTGGTGTATTTTGATGCAAGTTTTAAAGAAGCCTTAGAATTTAACTTTGAATCAAATTTAAGTGCAATTATTGCAACTTTAGAATCGCTAAATGCAACCACACAAAGCTTGCTTAAAAATTTTACTAAAGAAAATAAAGCCTTAATTGCGCATTTAAAATCTTTACCCAAAGATTCCACATTTTCTAACAATCTCCTTGATTTATTGGGGCTTGCGGGCGTGCTATTAGATTTAGGTGATACGAAAGATTTAAAGGAATCTTGCGCAAAAGTTTTGCTAAGTGCTGCTAGTTTTATGGGGCAAAAAGGACCACGCATTGATTTTCGCCTAGAGCGTGATAGTGGAGGCAAGATATTTTTAAACACTTTGCAAACTTTGCGCTCAATAATGAGCTTTAAGCTTGCTGGGGTGGAGATTCCGCTGCTTTGTTTTGGAATCTTGGATTCCTTGGCGGAATTCTTTGCTAACCTTAGTCGTGATATGAATGAAAACTACCAAACGCAAGATATTGTAGTTTGTGGAGAAATGTTTTTAAACAAGCAATTTTTGAATCAATTTCTACACTATCTTCCTAAAAACTCCGAAGTTTTTGGCTGTGAAGTGATGGAGTTTATTTAATCTTGCTTATCCAAATAGCGCAAATCAAACAAACTATTTAAATGCACATTGCTTAATGCGACTTTTAAAGAAGTGAAAAAGTCTGGATTTGCTTCTTCCATTTCTCTTAACATTTGTTTAGTTTTTTCTCTAGCATGTGGGCGTTTGTCGTCTTTTTGCCACATAATTGGGCAGTTACAATCAGGAGCGATATAAATATTATTTTTAGCGATGAAATCTATAATTTGCCTCTCCCGCACGAAAATCAAAGGGCGAATCACAAATAAGCCATTTCCTGCTTTGTAAATTGGTGGCATAGAGCGCAAAGCACCATTATAGGTAAGATTCATCATAAAGCTCTCCGCCGCGTCATCTAAGTGATGTGCTAAGGCGAGTTTGTTATAACCCCCCTCTAGTGCTTTTGTATAAAGCGCACCACGCCGCATACGCGAACAAAAGCTGCAATACACGCTTCCTTCGCGCTTGTTTTCTTCTAAGATTTTATAAATATCTGTGCGATAAAGCTCATAAGGGATTCCATTTTTTTCGCAGTATTCAAAGATATAGTCATACTCGCCCCCGCGCCCATAATCCACAGTCAAGGCTTTAAACTCAAAGTTAAAAGGAGCGTATTTTTTCAATCTTGCAAGCAAAGTGGCAAGTAATATAGAATCCTTGCCCCCGCTTAAGCCCAAAAGCACTTTATCTCCCTCTTTGATTAAGCCTAATTGCGCATTAGTTTGCCCTGTAACTTTTAAGATTTTTTTGCTAATCTCAACATTTTCTTTATCTTTGCTCATTTGAGATTCTTTTGTCTTTTGGTTTTGTGCTTAGCTTTTAGTGCTTGCAAAATCTCAGCATTGCTTTTGAGATTCCAAGTTTGTGTGCTTTCATCAAAGGTAGCTAACTTTTTTAAGACTTTCTTGAGCGTTTCGCCCTCTTTTATTGTAGTGTGGTTTTTCTCTGCGTAGAGTATGGAGGTATAGTGGATATTTTCTATATTTGTTGGCTCACTTTTGCGTTTTAGCACGATAAAAGTGCCATAAATCAACCTTTCATAACTGCTTAAATTTGCTATAACCTCAAATGGATTTACATAATTAACAATCTCTTCTTTACTCATCAAACAAACTCCCTTGTGTGCCTTTTTTGTCTTTTAATTTCCATTGCCTATCTTTCTCGTCAGCAATTTCCCCTAAAATCTCTTTTATCATCTTTTTATTTGCTTGGATTCCATTTTTTGATAATGGAATCACCTTTAAACAAAGATTATCAAAATCTACACCTTGATTTTCAGCTTGTGCTTTTGTTAGCTCACCCAAAATAAAATATCTTACTCTTTCTTCTAGTGGAATCCCATAGTTTAGGATACTTGCTTCATCGCGGATATGATAAAGCTTTGTCGCAGGGTCATAGTCAAAGCGTTCATTAATGAGCGTAACAATGTTATATCCCTTAGCTGCTATTTCAGTGTAACCACCATTGATGCATAAATTCACAAGGTGCGCACTGATTGCCTCCATTGTCGCGCCATTATTTTTGACAATGATTTCCTCTGCATCTTTATAGAAATGCTCTAGCGAATCCAAGCCAACCGCTGTTTTAATGTGTGCTTTTGGATTATCTATTTTTTTAAAATACAAAATCAACTGCCCCTTCAAAACGCGTGTGGGATTTTGCACTTTTTTAAAGCTAGAAATCCCTGTATCTTCTTGGCTCACATAACCAGCATATTCAAAGCCAACATTCTCTGCTGATTCTACGATAATTTGAAAAAGTCTCGGGTCTTGGTGTTGAAATACGAAAGCCAACCAACGATTAAATTTTAACACGCGATACATTTCTTTAAGTGAAGATTTCATTAAATCATAATATTCATAACGACTTTTCTCCAAACTTCCTTTTTCAATACATTCTTTTTCTTTTAAGGACGAATCCACAGGCAAATCCAGCCATACATTCCACATTGTGCTTAAATCAAGATAAGGAATCTTTGCTCCATAAGGTGGGTCAGTATAGATAAAATCCACGCTTTGAGATTCTATTTCTTTTAAGTTTGTTGCATCTGCTTGGAAGATTTTTTCGCCATTAGTTTTATCAAGCAAAGAATCGGTTTTGTCTAAATTCTCTCTTTGGTTAATCATCGCACCCTTAAAGTCTTTAATCACGCCTTGCAAAGGATAAAAATAACTTTGATAAAAAGTATCGCTTGGGGATTTTTCTAGTTCGGTTTTGCCTTTTAAAACGCGTTCAACTTTGCCTCTAAAAGATTCTGTGATATTTACAAATGTTGGCTTTTTTGCAATGCGATAGCGGTAATAACGAAATACACTACTATCACCAGCTTTATTGGTTAAACCCTTATGCTCTGAAATATGATAGGTTAAATTAGCAATATTAAGCGTATTATAAAACGCTAACATCAGTGAATAGCGTAATTCTTTTTGAATCTTTCTATTATAAAAAGTATGTTTGAAAATCAGCTTTCTTAAAAGCGCGAGTTCTGCTAATTGCCTTTTGCTAAAAAGCCCTAAGACAGAATCCACATCGCTACCTTTTGGCAAAATCTCATCGTGTGGAATCCAAAGTGTAGAATCCTGCTCTTTTTGTGTGGCAACCTCTCCAAATTCCTCACTTAGAGCATTTGGATAATATTTGGCATTTTTGAGCATTTGCCTTGCCTCTTTGTCATTTTTGGGCTTTTGGGATTCAAAGTCTGCAATAATTGCCTCGCTTAAATCATAAAGCGCACTTAAATCACATTGCGCACTTAATGCCTTTGCCATAAAGATAGAAAGTGGGTTTAAATCTGTGTGGATTCCAACTCTGCCATTCATCATTGCTTCTATCGCGGTTACTCCACTCCCACCAAAAGGGTCTAAAACGACATCGCCTTCATCAGTGAAGGTTTTGATATTTTGGGTTACAATGTCCCAACTTTGGCGTGTGAAATAAGCCAAACAGCCATAATGTCTAGCTTTTTTTCTTTTTTGTGGCTTGATTATCATTTTTGGCAATTCTCTGCTTAAATACCATTCCTCACTTTTCTTAGGCTTTTTAGAATCTTGGCTTAAAGTCTGTCGCAGGGATTGTGTGGGTGTTGTGAGATATTGTTTAAGAAGCGCAAAGCAATCATTGCTAAAATTATTTGCGAAAATTTCTTGCATTGAGAATTCGCATAAAATCTCTTGTCCTTTTGTTTCAAAAAGCACAAAAGAGATTCCGTTACAAAGTGCATAATATGGGGCTTTGATTTCAGGGTTAATTGCATAATAAAAGGCTTGTCTCTCATTCTTGCTTTGTGCGTTTATTTTCTCTTTTGGAGATTTTGCGTCCAAAACACAATGTAGTTTGGAATCAAGATACAAAACATAATCAGGAAATCGTGTAAGCGTGATTTTTTCATTGCTCCCTAGAATCGTAGGGCTTGTGATTTTAAGACTTCGCACAATTTCAAGTGGTTTTGGATTCTTAAAATCTCGCATTATAAACCCTAGCTTATCCAAAAGCGGTGCGATGAGTAATTCCCGCACAGAATCTTCTTTGAAATTTTCCTTAAATTCTGCATTCTCAAAGTTTGAAAAGTCAAATGTCGGCATTATTTCTCCTTGAAACTTTCTAATGCAAAAAAGTTTGGCAAATGCTCAATGATAAAAGATTCAATTTCTTCTTGGGTTAGCAAATGTTTATCATACTTAATCACTGCTACACGCTCATTTTCATTAATATACCATTCTAAGATTCCGTGTAATTCCATAAGCGATTCTAAGTTTTGGTATGTCGTGGTTTCCTTTAAAGGCAAATAGAGATTTTTTTGCATTGTAGGATTTGCTAAAAGGCTAAAGGTTAGAATCCATAAAAATGAAGCAATCACAACCCATATCACAATAGAAAGCATACTAAAAAATGCGTATAAATGCCCACCTAAGAGTGCGCCAAAAAATGAGCCTAAATATCCAAAAGAAGTGAAAACCCCCATAGCACTACCTTTTTGGTGTGCTTTGCAATAGCGGCTTGCAAGGCTTTGCATAATGGGTTCATGGATAGAAAAACCTACAAAAAAGACTAAAACACCAAAAATAAATACCGCTTGACTTTGGCTTAACATCAACAAATAAGAAAGCACAAAAAGCAAGATTCCGCTTACCATTACTGCTTTAAACTTACCCTTTTTCTCCGCAATAATTGCTGCTGGAATCATCGCAAAAAATCCAAGCAAACTCGCTGGAATATACACTTGCCACAAATCTTCTCTAGGCATTTCAAAGCCTTTAACAAGCGCGATTGGAATGATTAAAAGTGCTAAGGTCATAAAGCCTTTTTGTAAGAAGTTGGTTAGATTCATAATTTGAAGATTCTTATTTTTTAAAATCGTGCTATATTCTTTGCTATTGTTTGAGAAACTATAAGTAATCTTTGGTGCATTTGGCACAGCTACAAAAAGTGCGACTAAAGCAATACAGGCTAGAATGCAGGTTATCCAAAACAAGCTTGGCACGCCAAAATTTGCCGCTAGAATCGGTCCTAAAATAAGTGCTGCGGTAAAGCTTAGCGAAATCGTAGCTCCCATAAATGCCATAGCTTTTGTGCGATTTTCTTCAATCACTAAATCAGCAATCATCGCACTTATAACTCCCCCGACAGCTCCTGCTCCTTGTAATAAACGCCCTAAGATTAAGAGATAAATATCTTCACTAATTGCGCAGATAAAAGAACCAAGCGCAAAAACAATAAGTCCGATTCCTATTAGTGCTTTGCGCCCAAATTTATCGCTTAAAAATCCAAAGGGAATCTGAAAAATCACTTGTGTGAGTGCATAGCCACCCATTGCGATTCCAACTAAAATCGGGCTTACACCTTCTAGCGATAGCGCATAAAGTGATAGCACAGGCATAACAATAAAAAGTCCAAAAAAACGCGAGCCTAAAATCAAACTTAGCGGCAAACTTTGTTTTACCAAAGAATCTTTTGCCATTATTAAAATCCTTTTGCTAAAATTCCAAAATCAAAATTCTATCTAAAAAAGCTTAACAAGGTAACAATATGCGTTTAATTTTGGCAACTTCAAATCAAGATAAAATTAGAGAGATTAAGGAAATTTATGCAGCTTTAGCAAAGCGTTTAAAGCTAGAAATTTTAGCGTGGGATAAGCTTATTACCCCTTTTGAGATTGAAGAAAATGGGAAGAATTTTAAAGAAAATGCACTGATTAAATCAAAAGCAGTGTTTGAAGCACTTAAAAACAAAGGAATCTTAAAGTGTGATGATATTGTGCTATCTGATGATAGTGGAATCTGTGTTGATGCGCTAGGTGGCAAACCCGGAATCCATAGCGCAAGATATAGCGGTGGCAATGCAGTGGATAATCTAAATTTGCTTTGCGCAGAAGTTGCAAAACTTCCTCATAAAACTTCAAATGCACATTATTGTGCGTGTATTGGAATCTCTAGTGCGCAAGGAGATTTTAGCGCGCATGGCTTTATGTATGGAAGAGTGATAAGCACACCAAAAGGGCAAAATGGTTTTGGCTATGACCCGATGTTTATTCCTAAAGGATTTGAGCAGACTTTAGCAGAGCTAAGCAGCGAAGAGAAAAACGCAATCTCACACCGCACACAAGCTTTAGAAAATGCAAGTTATGTTTTGCAGGCGTTAAGATTCTAATTTTCTCCCCCTAAAATGCTGCCTTGAATACTTCTTTGGATTTCTTGTGCTTGCCTAAGTAGTTTTTGTTGCTCATCATCGTCATTTTTGGATTCCTTTTGTGTAGTGTTTTGTGGCTTTTGAGCGGCTTTTTGTTTTGCATTTATAGAATCCACAACGCCCATTTTTACAAAAGTATCTTCATAATTTTTACCGCCTTTTTTGACACGAATATACACTTGTCCGCTTGCTTGGTCATACAAATAAGTATCGTCCATATCATTAAACATTACCCAAGGTTGCGCAATTAAGTTTGCACCACACAATAACAATACGCTAGAAATTTTAGATAAGATTTTGCACACAAGAAAGCCTTTATTTACTTTTTTTTGTATAGAATTGCAAAATTTTATCAAACTTAGGAATAAAATGGATTTAATTACGGTAGAAAATCTATATAAAAGTTTTGGTGCTTTAGAGGTTTTAAAAGACATTAACCTTAGTATTAAAAAAGGTTCTATTTTTGGGCTTGTTGGGCATAGTGGAGCGGGCAAAAGCACATTATTAAGAACATTTAACGGATTGGAATCCATTAATCGTGGTTCTGTTAATATCGATGGTTTAGAAGTTTCAAAGCTTAATGTCAAAGATTTACGCGCATTGCGCCAAAGAATTGGAATGATTTTTCAGCATTTTTCATTATTACAGCGCAAAAATGTGTGGGAAAATATTGTTTTACCTTTGCAATGTGCAAATATTAAAATTGATTCTAAGCAAATTAAGAATCTCTTAGAACTTGTTGGCTTAGAAGACAAAGCAGGCTATTATCCTAATGCCCTAAGTGGTGGGCAAAAACAGCGCGTAGCGATTGCCAGAGCTTTGGCAATGCAACCGATGCTTTTGTTAAGTGATGAAGCTACAAGTGCGCTAGACCCTAATATCACAGGGGCGATTTTAGAATTACTCAAAAATATTAACAAAGAATTAGGTGTTACAATCGTGCTTGTAACACACGAAATGGAAGTGGTAAAAACGCTTTGTCAAGAAGCAGCGTTTATGGAAAATGGCGAAGTATTAAAAAGCGGAACAATAGAAGATTTATTTTTATCTCCTGACCCTAAAATGCGAGAGTTTTTAGGCGAGAATGAAATCTTGCCACAAAGTGGGCTAAATATTCGTATCTACTTCCCAAAAAATATTGCACAGAATCTTATCATCACACAAATGGCAAGAAATTTGCAAATGGATTTTGGCATTGTTTGGGGAACTTTGGAATCTTTTAATGGTGTAGCACTTGGCGTGCTTGTGATTAATATCCAAGAAGACAAAAAAGAAGAAGTTTGTAATTATTTAAACGCACAAGGTGCGACTTGGGAAATCATACAAGGAGGGCAAAAATGAATAGCAAAATTTTTTACTTACTTTTAGAAGCAACATTTGATACTTTATATATGAGCGTGATTGCGACGATTATTGCAACAGCACTTGCGATTATTCCTAGCATTTTGCTTTGTGCTAGCGCTCCTAATGGATTATCACCTAATGCGATTGTTTTTAGAATCTTAGATAGCATTACAAACACTTTGCGTTCTTTTCCTTTTTTGATTTTAATGGTTGTTTTGTTTCCTTTGACGCAAATTGTTGTTGGCAAAAGTATTGGCGCAACAGCGGCGATTGTGCCTTTGAGCATTGGAGCAGCTCCATTTATTGTGCGTATCATTGAAAACGCGCTTAAAGAAGTGGATAAAGGCGTGATTGAAGCTGCTCTTAGTTTTGGAGCGACAAATCTACAAATTATTTTTCGTATTATGTTTGTTGAAGCACTCCCTAGTATCGTAAGTGGAATCACTCTAGCATTAATTTTGGTTGTAGGTTTTAGCGCAATGGCTGGAGCAGTAGGCGGTGGAGGGCTTGGAGACATTGCTATTAAATATGGATATTATCGTTTTCAAAGTGATATTATGTTATACACCGTTTTGATTTTAATTTTCTTGGTGCAAATTATCCAAAGTCTTGGAGATTTTCTTTATAGAAAGTTAAAACACTAATTTTTTCAAAAAGGGCAAATATGTTTAAAACAGCAGTTCTTAGCAAATTAACATTAGGTGCTTTAGTTGTAGCAGCAGTGTTTAGCGGTTGTGATTCCAAAACAGAATCTAATCAAAATGCAGCAGCAAACGCACCAGAGACAAAAAGTGTAGAAAAAGTAATTGTAGGTGCTACTCCAGAGCCACACGCATTAATTTTAGAGCAAATCAAACCACTTTTGGCAAAAGATGGCGTAGAGATTGAGATTAAGGAATTTACAGATTATGTAACACCAAACAAATCTTTAGATGATGGTTCATTAGATGCAAATTTCTTTCAGCATAAGCCTTATTTAGATTCTTTTAATAAAGAACATAAAACAAACTTAGTAAGCGTTGCTGGGATTCATATTGAGCCTATGGGTGTGTATTCTCAAAGTATTAAAAGTTTAGAAGAGCTAAAAGAGGGGGATTTAATTTCGCTTCCAAATGACCCTAGTAATGGAGCGCGCGCACTTAGAATCTTAGAAAAAAATGGATTAATCACATTAAAAGGTGATGTAGAACTTGCTAGTGTGCAAGATATTGTAGAAAACCCAAAACAACTTCAATTTAAAGAAATGGACGCTCCACAACTAGCGCGTGCTTTAGGAGATGTAACCGCTTCTGTGATTAACACAAACTTTGCATTGCTTGCTGGATTAAATCCTCTAAATGATGCAATTGCGATTGAAGACAAAGATTCTCCTTATGTTAATATTCTTGTTGTAAAAGCAGGTAATGAAAATCAACCAAATATCCAAAAACTTATCAAAGCGTTACAGAGTGAAGAGATAAAACAATTTATCACAGACCAATACAAAGGCGCGATTCTACCTAGCTTTTAGATTCTATCTCCCTGTGGGGAGGTAGTGATTCTAATATTCGAGCTTAAATTACCCACAATTATTACAATATTATTTTCCAAAAGTTTTAATCTATATAATCATGTGTTAATTATTTTGCTATTAATTTCAGATTTTCTAAGGGATTTTTTGAGGTAAAAACTATGGTTGAATTGTTAAAATACCACTTTGTGCAAGAATTATTGGGTATATAATTTTTGTAGTTAATGGTTTTGAACTAGAAAAATCAAATAATATTAACATAAGATAATCTTTCTCATCTGCATTTATGATAGTATTATCGCCTTAATAATTATTAGAGGAGAAATTATGCTAGATTCAAAAAGTGTTGAGCTTGTAAAATCAACAATCCCTACCTTAAAAACACATGGAGAAGAAGTAACTAAATATTTCTATAAGGATATGTTTGAGAGATACCCGCAAGTCCAAAGTATGTTTGATATGGAAAAACAAAAAAATGGCAAGCAGCCAAAAGCTTTAGCAAAGGCAGTGTTAAATGCAGCAATGCACATAGAAAATCTTGACGAGATTCGTTCTTCAATAAATGTTATAGCTCACACACATGTGAAACTTAATGTTAGAGAAGAGCATTATCCTATTGTTGGCGAGTGTTTGCTTAAGGCTATCAAAGTTGTTTTAGGAGATAGTGCAACTCATGAAATATTAGAAGCATGGGAGAAAGCGTATCGTGAAATTGCTAGGTTTTATATTGCAATAGAAAAACAACTATATGCAAAAAAAGACAACTAGAAGAATGGAGTTCATAATAAAATTCTTGAAGTTTTTGTTTTACGATGATTTTATAAAGTAATTTGAAATCTATTAGAATATTAAGTGGTGGCTCGAGGCGGAATCGAACCACCGACACGGAGATTTTCAGTCTCCTGCTCTACCGACTGAGCTATCGAGCCTTTTTTGAAAGAGCAAAATTATAGCATTTAAGATTTAATTATAGCTTAAGTGCCGAGTTTGCGCATTAGATAAATCGCATTGCCTTTTGTATCGCAAAATGCTTTAAGATTTTCATATCCATAAAAAAGTGCAAGTTTAAAAAATGCCTCTAAATTATAATCATGTATTTTTTCTATAAATAATATTCCTCCGCTGTCTAGTTTTTTGTGCAATGATAAAAAGTCTTTTTTCTGGCGACCTTCATGGTCATTGTCATTAACTAAAGAGTTGATTAAACGCTCTTTGCTGATTCCAGAAAACCACATTTTTAGTAAATGTTTTTCAAAATACACTTCAGAATTAAATGTATAAGGCGCATAATATGCCATTTTAACCTTTGCTCCATTTAACATTTCATCTAAAACACTCTCATTATCAAGAAAATTAGGGACATAATGATGTAAAATCAAAATTTTCATCGGGTCAATATTGGATAATACTGCCTTGTATGTGCGTAAAGCAAGTTCTTTGGCGTCAAAATATGTAGGAGTTGAGATTGCATTATTGACAATTTGTGGCATTTTTAATGTTTCAGAGACTAGGCGTTTAATCCACAAGTTTAACGGATCTTTGGGAGCGGAATGCAAAAATTCTCTAATACTCATTACTTCATCATAAGTTTTAGAGTCTAAAAAACGTTTCATTCCATGGTCGGGAAAATTATATGTGATTTTGATTTCACTCAAGCGATTTTTAATTCCAGCTAAACTTGGATAGAAAAATTCTGATTCAAAGTTAATTCTAATGAGCGGATTATCATCATATACTAAACATTTACGCTCATTAATTGCTGCCTCAAAAGCAAGATTGCCCATTGGCATATAAGGAATTAAAATATTCTCACCCTGATTAGTATTTGCCAAAATTACCTTTTCATAAATGCTTAAATAATCTGCATCTGATACTTTTAATAAGTCTTTTAATTCCTGCATACAATCCCTTGTTGATTTTGAAACATTTTAACATATTTATATAATGTTTTATTTATTTTTTAACTTTATAGTCGCATAATTCACCCTTTTGTTCCAAATATTAAATAAGGAATCACAAATGCAAGTTTTATCCACAACAGAAGAATTGCGTCATTATATTGCAAATCTTAAGGCTGAAAATCCAAATAAAACTATAGGTTTAGTTCCTACAATGGGAGCATTACATAATGGGCATTTATCGCTAATTCAACAAAGTAAAGAACAATGTGATTATACCATTGTATCTATTTTTGTAAATCCTACACAATTTGCCCCCAATGAGGACTTTGATAAATATCCTAGAAAAAAAGAGGCAGATTTAAATATTTGTCAAAAAACCGATGTTGATATTGTTTTTATGCCAGAAATTGCACAAATGTATCCACTGGATTCCACATTGCAAACTACATTTAATGCGCCAAAGAATATGGCAAATGTGCTAGAGGGAAAAACGAGACCGGGACATTTTGATGGAGTGTTACAAATTGTATTGAAACTTTTCAATCTCACACAACCTACAAAAGCATTTTTTGGGCAAAAAGATGCACAGCAACTTTTAATCATTCAAAAAATGGTTGAGGATTTATTCTTGCCCATTACCATTGTATCTTGTCCTATTGTGCGCACTCAAGAGGGGCTAGCACTTAGTTCGCGCAATGTGTATTTGAGTGAAAATGGCAAAAAAGATGCACTTAAAATTTCTAGCGCACTTAATGCTATCACAAAAGCAATTATGCAAGGGATTCAAGATTCTAAAGCACTAAAAAAAATAGCTTTTGAGGTTTTAGAAAATATAGAAGTAGAATATTTGGTGATTGTTAATAGAGAGTTAGAAGAGATTAAGACGATTAAAAAAGATTCCACTTTGGTGTTAATTGTTGCGCGCATAGAGGGTGTGCGACTATTAGATAATCTTTGGTTTTAGTAGAAAGAATCCTATTTGGGATTCCCCCTTACTTAAACCTCTTCTTATTCACATCACTTAGAATATCATCAGCAATCTGATTAACTGTGCGTGTAATATCATTCGTGCTATTAGCTACACTCACATTATCTTG
>NZ_JRPB02000043.1 GCF_000765695.2 Helicobacter sp. MIT 11-5569
TCTGCAATAATAAGAGCAAAGCCTCCTGTTTGATTTTTATCCCAAATTGAATAAAATTCTTTCTTTGTAGATTTATATTCTCCAAAGTTTGGGTCAAGAACTTTAATAAAATCTCCTTGATAATTAATAATCACTACAAAGTGTGGAAATCTAGGATCATCTTCTATTCTAACAAGTAGAGGATAAGAAGTTTGCTCTAAGATATGTCTTTGAAGTTGGAATCCTTTAGTGGTATATCCTAAAGCATTAGCTGTTCGTTGTAATTCTTTAAAGCTTAACATATCTGTCTTTTGATTTAAAAGGGATAATATATCTTGTTCTGTGTATTGCTTAAAGGCAAAAAGATTGATAAGTGTTGCTAAAGCAGAAGCTCCGCAAGATTCTTCAAATTGTTGTCTTATCACATTTTGATTATGAAGATCTTGGAGAGATTTAACACCAAAGGCAAAGCTTGAATAGATTAGACAAAATAAAAGAATAATAATGCGTAACATAGGAATCCTTATTTGCAATTCTTTAAGTCTTCCTATGGATTATATCTTTATTATTCTTGAAGATTCTTATTATTCTCTTTGGAATCTTTTAGTAA
>NZ_JRPB02000044.1 GCF_000765695.2 Helicobacter sp. MIT 11-5569
ATTTAATTGCTCTTGCAACTAATGGTAAAGTGAATGAAAACTCTTTAGGAGTTAAAGCATTATCAGATGATGAAATGCAAAAGGTTGTGGGAGGGGCGTATTTAACTGGCTTTATCCCAAAACATTATGGTGTCGTTGATAATTCTGGACGAAATATTTATTATACTGCGTATTATGAAGTTGAATTGAGAAGCGTAGATTCTCCATACTTTAATCTAGGTTCTAATTATTATGCAGCAGTTGCCACAACTTATGATTTTACAACTAATAGAATCACAGATGAAGTTGTAAAAATCAATAGATATAATTCTAGTGATGTCCAAAGAATTAATTTTCAGGATAATGTGAAAGATAGAATAGAAAATTATCTTGAAGTATAAGGATTGGATTAAACGAGATAAAATAAGAGTTAAATTTCTTAGATAGTATTTGGAATAAAATTTGCTTACTCTTTAATAATTAAATTAAGGAGTAAGCATTGACAAATATTTCTAATTCTAATCTTTATGCAAATTATTCAAACTCTTATCTAAGCTTATATAACAACTCTCGCACAAATGATAAAACTGAACTTGATAGCACTA
>NZ_JRPB02000011.1 GCF_000765695.2 Helicobacter sp. MIT 11-5569
TGATTGTAGAATCTTTAGGAAGCATTACCTTTAATTTTATCTAGCCATTCTTTAAGTGTTTTCTCAAAACCTTTAGGAAGCCATTTGACGAAGGTTAAAACCCTAACTCTTTTGCTAGGAATTTTCCTGTATGGCTTCCTGTTTTTTTGTAGCGTTTTGCGATTCTTTCTGGTGTGCCACTATCCACGACTAAACCTCCATTGTTTCCACCCTCTGGTCCAATATCTACGATAAAATCTGCATTTTTTATCATATCTAAATTATGCTCAATAACAATCACACTATTACCTAAATCTGTGAGATGATGTAATACGCGCACAAGTCTATCCACATCGGCAAAATGTAAGCCGGTGGTTGGCTCATCTAAGATATAGAGCGTTTTGCCTGTATCTTTGCGACTTAACTCTTTTGCTAGCTTGATTCTTTGCGCCTCTCCACCACTTAACGTAATAGCATTTTGTCCTAATGTGATGTAGCCTAACCCTACATCTTGTAAAGTTTTTAGCTTTTGATAAATTTTTGGAATCTTAGAGAAAAACTCACATGCTTCATCAACACTAAGTGTTAGCACTTCCGCGATATTTTTTCCTTTATAGGCAATCTCTAGCGTTTGTGTGTTATAACGTGTGCCATTGCAAGCATCGCATTTTACTAGAATATCTGGTAAGAAGTGCATTTCAATTTTAATCTCACCTTCCCCCATACATTTTTCACAACGTCCGCCTTTGACATTAAAACTAAAGCGACTGATTCCATAATTGCGAATTTGTGCTTCTTTGGTTTGCGCAAAGAGGTTTCTAATCTCGTCCATTGCTCCTGTATAGGTCGCTGGATTAGAACGCGGAGTTCGTCCTATTGGGCTTTGGTCAAGATAAATGACTTTATCAAGTTTTTCTAATCCTAAAATCTCTACACCATCAACCTTTTTTACCTTTTTGCTATTGTTTAAAAGTTCTTGAGCGACTGGGAGTAGAGTTTGCAGAATCAAAGAGCTTTTTCCACTACCGCTAACGCCTGTGATACAGACAAAATTACCCAAAGGAAGTTGCACATTTAGATTATGGATATTGTTGATATTTACATTGCAAATCTCAATCCATTCAATTTGCGCTCTTCGCATAAAGTATTCAATCTTTTTTTCACCATTTAAATATTGTGCGGTTTGGGTGTTGCTTTTTAGCAGTTGTGTAAGATTTCCGCTAAAAACAACTTCTCCTCCAAACTTCCCAGCACCCGGTCCAATATCTACGATAAAATCCGCGTGTTCAATGGTTTCTTTATCGTGTTCTACAACAATCACGGAATTTCCCTTTTGCTGCAAACTTCTTAGGGTTTTAATCAGCTTAAGTGTGTCGCGCTCGTGCAATCCGATACTAGGTTCATCTAGCACATACATTACACCTGTTAGCCCGCTACCAATCTGGCTTGCGATTCTAATGCGTTGGGATTCTCCCCCGCTAATGCTTCTTGCATCACGCCCTAAGCTTAAATATCCTAAACCCACATCATAAAGGAAGTATAGACGTTCGCAAATTTCTTTTAAAATGGGTTCTGCGATTCTTGTTTCTTGTGTGTTTAGGTGGGTGAAGTTGTTGGGATTTGCAAAAAATCCATAGCATTCTTCAATGGGCAAATCTAATAAAACCCCAATATTTTTATTAGAAACTTTAACAGCTAGACTTTGAGGAAGTAAGCGGTGTCCCTTGCATTCTTCACAAGTTTTTTCACTCATATAATCACTTAAATCTTTGTTATCTTTAAACATATCATGGGCAATAGAGATTACTCCAGCCCAAGCGCGTTTGAGTTTAGTATTTTTCCAATTTAGTTCAACTTCATTATTGCTTCCATAAAGGATTAATTTTTGTTTGTGCTCTTCTAAATCTTCAAAAGTTGCTTTTGGGTTGATTGCATTAGCGAGACAAAAAGCGCGAAAAAGCTCATTGTAGTAGCTTTTGTTAAAACCATAAATAATTTTGATTCCACCCTCGCTTAAGGGCAAGTTTTTATCAATAATTTTTTTGGTGTCAATTGTATAACGAATCCCTAAACCATCGCATTTTGGACAAGCTCCCTTTGGAGAGTTAAAAGAAAAACTAAGTGGCTCTAGCGGAGTGAAAGAAACTTTGCAATCAAAGCAAGCTAAATGCTCGCTATAATGCACTAAAGTCGGTTTTTCTTTCTCTCCATTTAGAATCTCAATTTCTACTTCCCCATAGGATTCTTTTAAGGCTTTTTCAATGGCTTGCGCGATTCTGTCTTTGTTATCTTCTTTGACAACAACGCGGTCAATCACGACTTTTATAGTGTGTTTTTTTGTTTTTGCAAGATTGACTTCTTCGTCTAAGCGCACAAGCACACCATTAATCTGTGCTCTTACATAACCTTTTTGGCGCAAAGATTCTAGCTTGTCTTGAAAGCTTCCTTTTTTCTCGCGGATTATTGGGGATAGGATTAAAATTTTGGAATCTTCTTTGATTTTTAACACTTCTGCAATAATATCGCTTGCGTGCATTTTAGAAATAGGCTTGCCACACAAATGGCAGTGCTGCACACCAATACGCGCAAAAAGCAAGCGAAAATAATCGTAAATTTCTGTGATTGTGCCAACTGTGGAGCGGGGATTCTTACTTGTTGTTTTTTGGTCAATCGCAATAGCCGGTGTTAAACCCTCAATCTTATCCACATCGGGTTTGCCGATTTTATCTAAAAATTGTCTTGCATAGCTTGAAAGCGATTCTATATATCTGCGTTGCCCTTCTGCATAAAGTGTATCAAAAGCAAGCGTGCTTTTGCCACTTCCGCTAAGCCCTGTCAAAACAACAAGTTTATTTTTAGGAATGCTTAGATTGATATTTTTGAGATTATTTTCTTTGGCATTTGTGATGATGATATGGTCAAGTGGAGAATCCAAAACAAGTCCTTTAGGTAAAATAAATCGTTAATTATAACAAAATAATTCTAGTAATACCTTGTTAATTAAAAGTTAGTAAAACTTGCGTTATAATTATTTAAATTTACTTTGGAGGAGATTTTATGTTACTTTTCACACCGGGTCCTACACCTGTCCCAGAATTTGTCCGCACGGCAATGAGTGAGCCCACAATTCACCACCGCACTCCAGAATTTGAAGAAATTTTTGCAAAAACACGTGCTTTGCTAAAAGAAGTCATAGGGCTTCCTGAAGTGCTAATGCTTGCTAGTTCTGGTAGCGGTGCTATGGAAGCTTGTGTAACTTCTCTATGTGCAAAAAAAGTTTTAACTATTAATAGCGGAAAGTTTGGAGAACGTTTTGGAAAGATTGCTAAGGCATTTAAGATTCCTAATGTTGAGATTAAGAATCCTTGGGATATACCGGCAAGTTTAGAACAAGTGATGGACGCACTTAAAGCAAATCCTGATATTGATGCTTTTTGTATTCAAGCGTGTGAGAGTGCTGGGGGGTTAAGACATTCTTATGAAGTGATTGCAAAAGCTATAAAAGAATATAATTCTGAAATTATGGTGATTGTAGATGCAATCACTGCAATGGGAGTAGAAAAACTTGATGTAAGATATGTTGATGCGCTTATTGGGGGTTCTCAAAAGGCATTTATGTTGCCACCTGGACTTAGTATTATTGGTCTTAGTCAAAAGGCAATAGAAAAGATTCAAGAACGCGATGTGGGCTTTTATTTTAATCTCAAAACAGAACTTAAAAATCAAGTGAAAAATACAACTGCTTGGACTGCGCCAACTACGATTATTATTGGACTTTGTGCATTTTTGGAAAAAGCAAAAGAGATTGGCTATGATACAATTTATCGCCAAACAAAGGCGCGTTCTTTAGCAAGCGATGCAGCAATGGAGGGGATTGGGCTAAAAATTTATCCAACAATTCCTGCTTTAAGTATGACTTGTGTGTGTCATAATGAGAGCGATAAGATTAGAAAAGTGTTAAAGGAATCTTTTAATGTCAATGTTGCTGGCGGGCAAGATGATTTAAAAGGAAAAATTTTTAGAATTAACCATATGGGAATGATTGATATTAGTGAGATTTCTTGGGTTGTGAATGCAGTAGAGTTAAGTTTGGATACGCTTGGAATCCATAAGTTTAATGGGCTAGCAAATCAAATTTTTATGGAACAATATTTTAAAATTTTAGAGCAGTGAGTTATGAAGATTTTAGTAACGGGAACAGCAGGGTTTATTGGGTCATTTCTCGCAAAACGATTATTAGAGCGTGGAGATGAAGTTGTTGGGCTTGATTGCATTAATGATTATTATGATGTGCGCATTAAATATGGACGTTTGCAAAATGCTGGAATCGCACAAAATGCAGTCGCTTATAATACATTAGTGCAAAGTGATAAAAGTCCAAATTATCGTTTTGTGCAGTTAAATTTGGAAGATAGAGAGAATCTTTTTAAGCTGTTTGAAAATGAAAAATTTGATAAAGTTTGTAACCTTGCTGCGCAAGCGGGTGTGCGTTATTCTCTTGTGAATCCTTATGCGTATGTGGAGAGCAATATCGTAGGATTTGTTAATATTTTAGAGGCGTGTAGGCATTATAATATTAAACATTTAGCTTATGCTTCTAGCTCATCAGTGTATGGATTAAATGAAAATATGCCTTTTAGCACAAGTGATAATGTAGATCACCCTATTAGCCTTTATGCTGCGAGTAAAAAAAGCAATGAGCTTATGGCGCATACATATTCTTATCTTTTTGGATTGCCAACAACAGGTTTGCGATTCTTTACTGTTTATGGTCCTTGGGGGCGTCCGGATATGGCGTTGTTTTTATTCACAAAAGCGATTTTAGAAGGCAAGCCTATTGATGTGTTTAATCATGGAGAAATGTTGAGAGATTTTACCTATGTCGATGATATTGTAGAAGGTGTTGTGCGCGTGATTGATAATAATGCAGAATCTAATCCACAATGGAGTGGTAAAGCACCTGACCCGCATAGCTCAAAAGCTCCGTATAAAATTTATAATATTGGCAATAACAACCCTGTGCGCTTAATGGATTTTATCGAAGCTATTGAAAAAGAGCTTGGCATAAAAGCGCAAAAAAATATGTTCCCTTTGCAACCCGGTGATGTTCCAGCGACTTATGCAAATGTTGATGACCTTATGCGCGAGTTAGATTATAAGCCAAATACAAGCATACAAGAGGGAATTAAAAATTTTGTTGCTTGGTATAAAGAGTTTTTTAAGGTGTAAAAAAGATTCCAACGCATAAAGCGTATGGAATCGTATTTGTTATTTTAAAAATTCTTCTAAAAGTGTGTGGTGTAGCACAGGTGCAAATTCTAAGATTTGGTAAGTGGCTGCATTATTTTTTGCATAAGGGTCATTTTTAAAAAAAGTCTCTGCAGATTCTTTAGAATCAAATTTTCCGATAATGATTCCGCCTACTTTTGGATTCTGTGGTCCGCTTGCTAGCAAATGTCCATTTGTGTAGCCTTTGCTTAAAAATGCGCGGTGTTCTGGCAAGATTTTTTCAATCTCGTTTAATGGTTTTGTATATGTTACTAACACGACAAATAAATTTTGCATAGTTTATCCTTTCTTGTATCTCTTTCTTACATTCCCTTTTTTGCTTCTTCTAAGCGTTCTTTTTCGGAGATGTTTTGCGCGAGATTGTCCCAGCGTAGTTTTGCTCCACCTAAAATATGAAAATGTAAATATGGAATCTCTTGTCCGCCATCAATGCCTACATTACTAATAAGACGATAGCCACTTTTGTCAAGCCCTAAAAGTCTAGCAACTTCTTGAATAAAATTTGTAAGCCCTACCATTTCTTGGGGGTTTAACTCTTGAAAATCTTTTGCAAATTTTTTAGGAATCACTAAAATATGGATAGGAGCTTTTGGTGCTATGTCGTGAAATGCTAAAAAATCATCATTTTCTAACACTTTATTGCAAGGAATCTCGCCTTTAATAATCTTCTCAAATACGCTCATTTTCTAACCTTTCTATTTGTTAAATTTATGGAATTTTACCGAAATATTAAGCAAAGTAAAAATATTTTTTTATACAATCTCATCATTACTTTATAAAAGCAGGAAGACAATGGAATCTATATTTTCTAAGATTGACAATGCGCAAAATACGACAGAATTAGAAGAAATCCGCATTTTAGTAATGGGAAAAAAAGGCAGTTTGACTGCGAAATTTGCAGAACTTAAAAATTGCGATGGAGAGGATAAAAAAAAGGCACTTGCAAAAGAATTAAATCTCTTAAAAATGCGCTTTGAAAAGGCTTTAGCAGATAAAAAAGAAGTGTTGAGTTTAAAAGAATTAGAAGCAAAATTAAATGCAGAAAAAATTGATGTTTCTCTTTTTAGCTCAAGTAATCTTAGAGGTGCAAACCACCCTATAATGCTGATGTTAGATAGGATTGTAGAGTATTTTATAGGAATGAATTTCTCGCTAAAAATGGGACCTTTGGTAGAAGATGATTTTCATAATTTCGAAGCATTAAATCTGCCAAAATATCATCCTGCAAGAGATATGCAAGATACTTTTTATTTTAAAGACGGAAAGCTATTGCGCACACACACTTCGCCTGTGCAAATCCGCACAATGGAATCCGAGCAACCCCCTATTCGCATGATTTGTCCGGGAAATGTGTTTAGATGTGATTATGATTTGACGCATACGCCGATGTTTCACCAAGTGGAAGGTTTAGTTGTCGAAAAAGGTAAAGATTCTGTGAGTTTTGCACATCTTAAGTTTATTTTAGAGGATTTTTTGAAATTTATGTTTGGAGATGTAAAGGTGCGATTCCGTTCTAGCTTTTTTCCTTTTACAGAGCCAAGTGCAGAAGTGGATATGAGTTGTATTTTTTGTAAAGGTTTGGGTTGCCGTGTATGCTCACACACTGGTTGGTTAGAAGTGCTTGGGTGTGGTGTTGTCGATGAAAATGTTTTTAAAGCAGTAGGTTATGAGAATGTTAGCGGCTATGCTTTTGGGCTTGGAGTAGAGCGTTTTGCAATGCTTACATATAGTGTGCCAGATTTAAGGGCATTTTTTGAGAGTGATTTAAGAATTTTGGAGCAATTTAAATGATTTTTACACGTAGTATTTTAAGCTATATTTTACCGCTAGAAAATATTACTAGCGAAATGATGTGTAACACTTTAAATAAAATTGGGCTAGAGGTGGAATCTTTTTGTAAGGTGGTTGCGCCAAAGAAAGTGGTTGTAGGAAAGATTTTAGAATGTCAAAAACATCCTAATGCAACAAAGCTAAATGTTACACAAGTGGCAATTGGAGGTGTAGAAGGTGCGTATGAGACGCGTCAAATTGTGTGTGGTGCTCCAAATGCAAGGGAAGGGATTTATGTAGCTGTTGCGTTAGAAGGAGCGAAGTTACCAGAGATTACTATTAAAAAAGCAGTATTAAGAGGGGTTGAGAGCTGTGGAATGCTTTGTTCTTCAACAGAGCTTGGATTCCCAAAAATCAATGATGGTATTATGGAGCTTGATGCTAGCATTGGCGAGCTAGTTATTGGTAAAGAGTTAAGTGAATATCAACTTTTTAATGATGAGATTTATGAGATTTCTATCACGCCAAATCGTGGAGATTGTATGAGTTTAATGGGGGTTGCTAGGGATTTGAGTGTTGCATTTGAACTAGAGCTTAAGCCATTAAATCCTCCAAAAGTTTCAGATAATGCACCCGGAATTGGGCGTGTGTTGCAGATTATGACAAGTAATAAGTATGATTCTTCTTTGTTATTTCAAGCAATGGAAACAAAACCTAGTGTATTGCCATTGTGTGTGAATGTTTTACTCGCACATAATGGAATCTTAGAAAACTCTTGGCTAAAAGATGCGCTTAGTTTTAGCACACTTTTTAGCGGAGTGATTTTAAATGCTTATCCACAAAGTTTTTGTCAGCTAGATGGACAAAAGATTGTTTTAACGCTTAAAAAAGATGAGAGCGGGCTTGAGAGTATTTATTATGAAAATAAAAAATTATCTATTATTGGTGTGAATCTTTGCACTTATGAGAGTAAAGAATCTTTTGGAAAAGAAAAAGAATTTATCGCGTTAGAGGCAAGTTATATTGCCCCAGAGATTATTGCACAAAAAGTAATGGAAGCAAAGGCAAAAGTGGATACAAAAGTCTTTCAACGCACTTCAAGAGGAAGTTCTCCTGATTTAAAAGTGGGATTATCGGTGCTTTGTGGGCTACTTTTGGGCGAAGAAGGGGTTTTATATACAGATGCACAAGAGCTTATTGGAATACAACCAAAGAATCCTGTTACTATTGATTTATCATTAATGGGAAGTATTATTGGAGTGAAGCTAGAAAAATTACAAGTTGTTAATATTTTAAAAGGGCTTGGCTTTAGAGTAGAAATTTCAAGTGATGAAAATTTTATTATTGCAGAACCGCCATTATTCCGTCATGATATTACAGGATTGCAAGATGTAGCAGAAGAGATTATCCGTTTTTATGGAATTGATAATGTGCCAAGTGAGCCATTGCATTTTGTGCAGCACAATCAAGGGGATAGTGCTTTAAACACATATCGTTTAAGACGTAATTTGGCACAAAAAGCTATTGGGGTTGGCTTTAATGAAACGGTGCATTTTGTTTTTGAAAATAGAGAGAAGTTGCAAGGTTATGGATTTGAAGTCTTAGAAGATGCATTAGATTTGTTGAATCCTATTACGCAAGATTTAAACACACTGCGCAGCACGCTTTTGCTTGGGCTTTTAAGAGCGTTAGAGCGGAATTTTAATAATGGATTTAGTGCTGTGAGTTTGTTTGAAATGGGTGCTGTGTATAACAAAAAGCGTGAGCAAGGCACAAATATGGCGTTTGTTCAAAGCGGTTTGCTAAGTGAGGAACGCTATCCTAACGCAAAAGGGATTGAGGGAAGTTTCTTTGGTTTTTGTGATAGGATTGCACGTATTATAGGGGAGTTTGATTTACAAGCATTTCAAAGTGCAATTCAGTTATTCCATAGTGGGCAATGCGCAAAGGTTATCCAAAATGGTAAAGAAGTTGGGATTATTGCGACATTGCACCCAAAGGTTGCAGAAGAATTTGGACTAGGCACAACATATCTTTGTGAGCTAAATATGGAAGCTTTACAAAAAAGGATTCCGCAAGTGAAGATGTATTCTAAATTCCAAAAAGCGCAAAGAGATTTAAGTGTGGTTTTAGATGAGAATATCCCTTATTACAAAGTTAGAGCTTGTATAGAATCTTTAAAACTGCCAAATATCGTAGGATTCTATCCATTAGATATTTATAAGGATTCCACTTTACAAGATAAGATTAGTTTAACAATGCGTTTTGCATTGCAATCAGATACTAAGACGCTTGAAGAAAAAGATATTAATGCGACAATGGAAGTTGTTTTAGAAGAGCTTAAAAAGACTTTCGGAGTAGAGCTACGATGAAATTAGAAGTTAGCAAGGCTCAAGCATTTAAACTTGATACAAGTAAAATTGCCGCAGATAAGTCAATCTCGCATCGTTGTGCAATGTTTGCATTGCTAAGTCATCAACCAAGTTTTGTGCGGAATTATTTAGAAGGTGAAGATACATTAGATACTTTAGAGATTGCTAAAAAACTAGGTTTGCAAGTCAAAAAACAAGATAACGGATTGCTTTTGACTCCGCCAGAGTGCATAAAAGAGCCAAATACAATTTTGTATTGTGGTAATGCAGGAACTGCAATTCGTTTATATCTAGGGCTTTTAAGTGCGCAGAATGGAATCT
This sequence comes from Helicobacter sp. MIT 11-5569, assembly GCF_000765695.2. Taxonomy (GTDB): domain Bacteria; phylum Campylobacterota; class Campylobacteria; order Campylobacterales; family Helicobacteraceae; genus Helicobacter_D. Next base: position 9,732 of record NZ_JRPB02000011.1, read on the forward strand.
TTGTGCTAAGTGGCGATATGTATTTAAATAAACGTCCTATGAAACGTGTCGTAGATCCTTTAAGGAGTATAGGGGCAGAGATTTTAGGCAGAGAAGAAGGGAATTTTGCCCCTTTAGTTGTGGTAGGAAATCCGAAGTTAAAATCTTTTTGCTATACAAGTAAGATTGCAAGTGCGCAAGTCAAATCTGCAATGCTTTTAAGTGCATTATTTGCTGATAATAAAAGTGTGTATAAAGAGCCAGAGCTAAGCCGTGATCATAGTGAAAAAATATTGCTTGGCATGGGAGCGCAGATAGAATCTAATGTGCAAGAAAATGGTGCAGTAGAGATTGTGATTCAGCCTTTAAAGAGAAAATTAAAACCTTTGAATTTAGAGATTCCAGCTGACCCTTCAAGTGCCTTTTTCTTTGCTTTAGCGATTGCAATTACTCCAAATGCAAGTGGAATCTTGCGGAATGTATTGCTCAATAAAACGCGCATTGAAGCTTTTAGAATCCTAGAGAAAATGGGCGTAAATATTACATATAAAGAAACTTCTAAAACTTATGAAAGTATCGGAGATATTATAATTTCTGCTCCAAAGGAATTGCAAGCGGTAGAAGTTAGCGAAAAAATGTCGTGGTTAATTGATGAGATTCCAGCATTGGCAATCGCAATGGCGTGCGCAAAGGGAGTGAGTATCGTAAGAAATGCAGCAGAATTGCGCGTGAAGGAAACAGATAGGATTAAAGCAGTTGTGCAAAATCTTAAATTGTGCGGTATTGATGCGCAAGAGCTCGATGATGGATTAAAAATCAAAGGTGGAGAGTTTAAGAAAGCTTGCGTGGATAGCTTTGGCGACCATAGAATCGCAATGAGTTTTGCGATTGCTGGGTTAAAAAATGGAATGGAGATTGAAAATGCAGAATATATTAATGTTTCTTTTCCAAATTTCTTAGAGATTTTAAGCTCTATTACAATGGTTTGTCAAAAAGGATAGTTAGAAAGTGGAAGTAAAATTAGCGAAAAATTATGGATTTTGTTTTGGGGTTAAGCGCGCTATTGAGTTAGCAGAGAAAAAACTAAATGGAATCACATTAGGTCCATTGATTCATAATGCAAAAGAGATTAATCGTTTAAAAGAAAAATTTAATGTTGTGGTGAATGAAAATATTCAAGAGATTCCACAAAATGCTGAAGTGATTATCCGCACACATGGAATCCCAAAGCAAGATTTACAAAAACTCAAAGAAAAAACAAATAAGATTACAGATGCAACTTGTCCTTTTGTAACAAAACCACAAAAGATTTGTGAAGAAATGAGTGCTAAGGGTTATCAAATTATTATATTTGGCGATATAAAACATCCAGAAGTTAAGGGTGTAATGAGCTATTGTAGCAATAATCCTATTGTTGTGGAAGATTTAGAATCTTTAAAACAAGTAAAGGTGCATGATAAAGTTGCTCTTGTTTCCCAAACGACAAAAAATATTAATCTTTTTTTGGAGATTGCTAATTATTTAATTAGTCATTGTTCAGAATGCAGAGTGTTTAATACGATTTGTAATGCGACTTTCGATAATCAAGATTCTGCTAGGAATTTAGCAAAAGAAGTCGATGTAATGGTAATAGTTGGAGGGAAAAATTCGTCAAATACAAAACAACTTTATAATATCTCTAAAGAATATTGCAAGGATTGTTATTTGATTGAAGATTATTCGGAATTAGATTCTGTATGGTTTTTAGACAAAAAATTATGTGGAGTAACTGCTGGTGCTTCTACACCTAATTGGATTATAGACAAAGTTGTAAATGCAATCAAAAAGTATTAGTTTTATACTTTTAAAAGGCTAGTTTGACTAAAATTCCAAGATTTATTTTTTTAAAAGGGTGCAGATGGCTGTTGTAGGTATTAATACACAAGAATTAGAAAAGATTGTCATTGATGAAAATGAAGACTTTGCTTCAATGTTTGAACAATTTGAAAAAAAAGAAAGTGAGCGTATTTCTGAAGGAAATATTGTTGCAATTGAAAATAATCAAGTGATTATTGCAGTTCCCGGAGAAAAAAAAGAAGGGATTGTAGCACTTGATGAGATTTTAGATGCACAAGGGAATTTGTTGTTTAAAGTGGGGGATACCTTGCCAATCGTTATTACAGGCAGACGCAATGAACAACCAATTGTATCTTATAAAAAAGCAGTGCGTAGAGAAAAAGTGCGTCAATATATCCAAAGTTTAGGTAATGATTACAAAGATAAAGTTATTGAAGGTGTTGTGGTAAAACGCAACAAAGGTGGATATGTCGTTGAAAGTGGTGATATTGAATTTTTTATGCCAAAGTTTGCTGCAGCTTTTAAGGAAGGTAGCAAGGTTGAAGGTAAAAAAATCAAAGCTTGTATTATCAATGTAAAACCTGAAGAAGATAGTATCGTCATTTCACGCAAGCGTTTATTTGAGCTTGAAAACACAATAAAAAAAGATGCCGTAGATAATCTTTTAAAAGAAGAAGGTGTTTTAGAAGGCAAAGTTAAGAAAATTACAAGTTTTGGAATGTTTGTAGATGTTAATGGTGTAGAAGGTTTAGTGCATTATACAGAGATTAGTTATAAAGGTCCTGTTAATCCTTCAAAACTTTACAAAGAAGAAGATATTGTGCCTGTTAAAGTTTTGAGCTATGATAAAGATAAGAGACGTCTTGCATTATCGATTAAGGCAACAACTGAAGACCCTTGGAAAGAAGTAGAAAACGAGCTTGAAGTTGGAGATGCGATTAAGGTTGCTGTGAGCAATATTGAACCCTATGGTGTATTTGTGGATTTAGGGAATGATATTGAAGGATTCTTGCATATCTCTGAAATTTCTTGGAATAAAAATATTCAAAATCCAGAAGAGTTTTTGAAAGTTGGACAAGAAATTGATGTAGAGGTGATTGAGATTGATTCAAAAGGTCGCCGTTTAAGAGTATCTTTGAAGAAGCTTTTGGATAAGCCTTTTGATCAATTCGCTAAGAAGCATAAAGAAGGAGAAGTTTTAAAAGGCGTTGTTGCGACTCTAACAGATTTTGGTGCGTTTATTAAACTTGATGGAATTGATGGTTTGCTACATAATGAAGATGCGTATTGGAATAAAAATGAAAAATGCAAAGATTTGATGAAAATTGGCGAGAGTGTTGAGGTAAAAATTGCTAAGATTGATCGTCAAAAAGAGCGTATTTCTTTAACACGCAAAGGATTGATTGCATCTCCTGTCGATGAATTTGCAAAGAAATATTCTTTAGATGATGCGGTGGTTGGAACGGTTAGAGATATTAAAGATTTTGGTGTATTTATTAAGATTGATGATGCTATGGATGCGTTAATTCGCAATGAAGATTTAGTGCCTCTTAAAAAAGAGGAAATTAAAATTGGCGATAAGATTAATGGTGTTATTTCTCTAATTGATGCACAAAATAATAAAGTTCGTGTGTCTGTGCGCCGTTTAGAAAGACAAAAAGAAAAAACAAATCTAAAAAACTTTAATGATAATGCAAGTGATAAGATGACTTTAGGGGATATTATCAAAGACCAAATCTCTTAATGAGGGTTTAAGAATATGCAAACTAGGTTGTTAATTGGTGTTTTTTCAATCTTTACTTGCATATTGTTATTTGTTTTGATTCGTAATTATATCGGAGCGATGAATATTTATGAATTGCCAGAGATTAGTCCTTATGAGTTGGCAAAACCCAGTGATATGCAGTCGTATTCTTCTCCTCCGGATTGGATAAATCGCCTCTCTGGGCAAAGTGAGAGAGAGTTTATTTATCCTGCCTCTGAATTACAAGTAAAACTTTTGTATGCAAATAATATTAAAAAGAATACAAAAGAAGTTTTTAGAGTTTCTGTGGGTGTGATTAATGATTATCAATTTTTTTGTATTAACCAAGTCTTTGGAGCGCATAACATCGAATATTCTTATTATAAAATAGGCGAAAATATTTGGCTTGTTGTCGCTACGGAAGATGAAAATCATTTGCGCAATGTTTTAGAACAATTGAGGCATTATGCAATTGATTATACTTTATCTAAAACTTAAAATGGAGGCTTTTGATGTCAAAATATACAATTATTATTTGTGATCATATCCATCAAAGCGGTTTGGATTTACTTTCAAAAGATGCAGATGTAACAATGTTAAATTTGGCGGATTTGCCAAAAGATGCGTTGAAGAAAGAGTTGCATAAAGCAGATGTAGCAATTACAAGAAGTTCTACAGATGTGGATACTGGTTTTTTGGATTCTGCATCAAAGTTACGCGCTGTTGTGCGTGCGGGTGTTGGAGTTGATAATGTAGATATTGAGAGCTCTAGCAAAAAAGGTGTTGTAGTTATGAATGTGCCAACCGCTAACACTATTGCTGCAGTTGAATTAACTTGTGCGCATATTTTAAGCGCAATTCGCAATTTTCCTGATGCGAATACTCAACTTAAAATAGAGCGCAAATGGAAGCGTGAAGATTGGTATGGAACAGAATTAAAAGACAAAAAGCTTGGTATTATTGGATTTGGTAATATTGGAAGTAGGGTAGGAAAGCGTATGAAAGCCTTTGAAATGGAAGTGATTGCTTATGACCCTTATATCAATCCAGCAAAAGCCACAGATGCTGGAATCGCATATACAAGAAATTTTGATGATATTTTAAGCTGTGATATTATCACAATCCATACTCCAAAAAATAAAGAAACAATCAATATGATTGATGCTCCACAGATTGCAAAAATGAAAGATGGTGTGATTTTGATTAATTGCGCGCGCGGTGGATTATATAATGAAGATGCGTTGTATGCAGCTTTGGAATCTGGTAAGGTTAGATGGGCGGGAATTGATGTTTTTACAAAAGAACCCGGCACAAGTAATAAACTTTTGGATTTAAAGAATATTTATGTAACGCCACATATTGGTGCTAATACATTAGAATCTCAAGAGAAAATTGCAATTCAAGCTGCACAAGCAGCGTTAGAAGCTGCTCGTGGTTCAAGTTTTCCTAATGCGCTGAATTTGCCTATCAAAGAGAATGAATTACCTAGTTTTATGAAAGCATATTTGGAACTTGTGCAAAAAATGGCATTTTTTGCAATTCAAATTAATAAAGATGAAGTGCGCTCTATTACTCTTGAAGCAGAAGGAGAGATTAAAGAATATCTTTCTTCTCTTTCAACATTTGCGCTTGTTGGAATCCTAAATGCCACAGTTGGCGATAAAGTCAATTATGTTAATGCTCCATATGTAGCGCAAGAACGTGGAATTGAAGTAAAGCTAGAAGGTAAGGAATCGCAAGGGATTTATAAAAATCAAATTAAACTTACGCTACTGACCCAAAAAGGCACATTTAGTGTAAGTGGAACTGTCTTTAATGAAAACACTCCAAAAATTGTAAATATTAATAATTTTGCACTTGATATTGAACCAAAAGGCAAAATGATTCTTTTTAGAAATGATGATACTCCCGGTGTTATTGGATTTGTTGGGACGACTTTAGCAAAACATAATATTAATATTGCAGATTTTCGTCTTGGACGCTATGGAAAAGAAGCATTAGCTCTTATTATAGTTGATGATGCGGTTTCTCAAAGTGTGCTAGATGAGCTTTCAAGTTTAGAGGCTTGCATTTCTATTAAATACGCTGTTTTATAGCTGCCCACCTCTTTTTGCGGGGTGTATAAATTTCTTAATTCATAATGTTTGGATTCTCTAAATTTAGCAATTTTTTTAAGTAGGGACAAGCAAGTATTAATTAGGAATCATATTAAAACTCTCCTATGGAGAGTTTAGGATTTTTGTATTATTTAAACCAGTTTTTAATCTTGTCCATTAAGCCTTCATGGCAAGCAATCGGTTTGGAATCTTCATAGCCAAAAGATTGATGAAGTTGTGTTAAAAGTGTGCGTTGATTTTCATCTAGTTTTTCTGGGTAAATGATATTAACAACTGCAATAAAATTTCCTTTTTTGCCACTATTTACGCTTTTAACTCCTTCCCCATAAAATACAAATTGTTGTTTATCTTTTACGCCAATTGGAATTTTTAAATCAAGCTCTTTTGTAAGTGCTGGAATCTTAATATTTCCTCCTAGCATTACAAGTGTGAAAAATACAGGAACTTCTAAATAAATATCATTGTGATGGCGGATAAAATGTGCATCTTCTTTAGCGTAAATTTCCACATACAAATCTCCGCGTGTGCCATCTGGCATTTTGTTTCCATGTCCTTGCACGCGGATTTGATTATTGCTATTTACACCCTCTGGGATTTTAACCTCAAATTTTTCTTTTTCTTCGTGGAATCCTTTTCCTGAACATTTCTCACATTTTTCTGCAACGATTTGTCCGCTTCCATGACATTTAGAACAAGTTTGAGCAAAAGTCATAAAACCTTGTGAAAATGTTTCTCTACCGCTTCCTTTACAAGTGCTACAAGTAGTAATTTTGCCATCTTTTGCTCCGCTTCCTTTACAAGCAGAACAAGCATTTTTATAAAGGATTTCAATTTCTTTTTTGCAACCAAAAACAGCTTCTTCAAAACTTAATTCAACTTCTATTGCTAAATCACGTGGATATTTTTCATTTTTCCTTTGCCTCGAAGTTCCTCCAAATCCACCAAAACCGCCTCCAAATACAGAATTAAAGATGTCAAAAATACTGCCTTCCATATCACTAAAGCCAAAACCGCTAGATTCTAAGCCTTTTTTGCCATAGGTATCATAAATTTGTCGCTTCTCTTTATCGCTTAATACTTGATAAGCTTCATTGATTTTTTTGAACATTTCTTCAGCATCTTTATCATCAGGATTCCTATCTGGATGATATTTTAATGCCATTTTTCTATATGCTTTCTTGACTTCATCTCCACTTGCGGTGCGTTCAATTTCTAGCACTTCATAATAATCAAATTCTTCCAAAAATATACTCCTAAAAGATGAAAAATAAACTTAGCATTCTATCGCAATAAAGTTTTATAAGCGGTTAAATTTAATTTTTTACAAAATTGAGTTTATAAGTAGAATTTTTATAGATTCTTAATTTAAACTTATTTATAATTACTAATTATGATTTTATTTGGACGATGGAGCAATGAAGTCTTATCCTGAAAATTTTGCAAAACTTGTAGAATCGCTAGAAAAGATTCCTAGCGTTGGGAGAAAATCTGCAATGCGTTTAGCATATTTTTTGGCATTTGAAGATAAATTTAGTGCTTTGCAGGTTGCGCATAATATTGAATGCTGTGTCCATGAATTGTGTGTTTGTGAGGAATGTGGTGGGATTACAAATCAAGCTGTGTGTGAGATTTGTTTGGATTCTACGCGCAATAATGGAGAACTTTGTATTGTCGCAAATCCTAGAGAGATTTTTTTGTTAGAGGATAGTGGAGAGTTTTTTGGGAAGTATTTTGTGCTTGATAGTCTTGAAAAGTTAGATTTGGAGCAATTAGAGAGAAGTATCGCAAAAAATCAAATTAAAGAGATTATCTTTGCATTTAGTCCATCGCTTGGAAGTGATAGTGTAATGCTATATTTAGAGGACAAATTAGAACATTTTGGGCTGTGTTTTACAAAAATTGCACAAGGTGTTCCAACAGGGGTGAGCTTGGAAAATGTAGACCAGCTTTCTATCATCAGAGCTTTGCAGTCGCGTATTAAAATTTAGAGAAATACAATGTTAGAGATTATTAATAATTTAGATGTATATATTGTTGTTGTTGGTATGATTTTATTTGCAAGTGTGTATGCAAGCAAAATTTCAGAGAAAATTGGATTGCCTTTATTGCTAATTTTTTTAATTTTGGGAATGTTTTTAGGCAGTGAAGGAGTTGTAGGGATTGACTTTGATAATACTCTTTTAGCACAAGTTGTTGGAAGTATTGCGCTAATTTTTATTTTATATAGTGGAGGGCTTGATACATATTGGGAGCAAATTAAACCAGTAGTTGTTAGTGGGGTTATGCTAGCAACTCTTGGAGTTTTGGTTACAGCATTAGTTTTGGCGGGATTTTTCTATGCGATATGGAATGTAACATTTTTAGAAGCATTATTGTTAGGCTCTATTGTGTCTTCTACAGATGCAGCAGCAGTGTTTATGGTGCTTCGCTCTCAAAAAATTAAACTTAAAAATAATATTAAACCTCTCTTGGAATTAGAATCTGGAAGCAATGACCCTATGGCAATTTTTCTTACTATTACTGTATTGCAACTTATTGTAATGCAAGAAAGTTCAACTGCATTAGAATGGTTTGTGCAGCTTATGGGACAATTTGCTATTGGTGGGGCAATTGGAGTTTTGTGCGGATATGTATTTCCAAAGATTTGCGCAAAAGCTAACATTTCTCAACCGGGTCTTTATCCGCTAATTAGTGTCGCGTGGTTATTTATGATATTTGGATTTTCTGCATTACTTGGTGGGAATGGATATTTAAGTATTTATATTGCTGGAATTATGACAAATCGTTTTGCTTTTCCATATAAAGCACATATTATTGCATTTCATGATGCAATTGCATGGATGATGCAAATTACAGTATTTTTAGTGCTTGGATTGCTCGTGTTTCCTTCGCAATTGACTGAAGTTGCTTTGCAAGCATTAGCATTTGTATTTGTTCTAATGTTTATTGCACGTCCTTTAGGAGTGTTTTTTTCTCTTGCGAAAAGTCGCTATGGTAGCAAAGAAAAATTTTTTATTTCTTGGGTTGGATTGCGTGGGGCAGTGCCAATTATCTTAGCGACTTATCCTTTTGTTTATCATTTAGAGCAAGCACAATTTATTTTCAATGTAGTATTTTTTATGGTTTTTATTTCTGTGTTAGTGCAGGGAATGACATTGGGTTTTGCGGCAAAGGTCTTGGGGATTATAGAGAAAGAAAATGTAGAATCTACAGAAGATCAAAATTTTAAAGATTATCTTTAAAGATAAACTCGCTAGGAGCATTAGAGGTAAAATCATATCCAAGTAAAGCAATATGCCTTGCATGGAGCAAGATACGATTTGCAGGTTTAGCACCATAGAGTGTATCTCCAACAATAGGGTGTTTTAGATGCGCTAAATGCACACGAATTTGGTGGGTTTTGCCTGTTTTGATTTGTATATCAAGTTTTGTTTTTTTGCCAGAGATTTCAATGGGTGTGATATGTGTGATGGCTTTTTGCCCTTCTTGTGTTTTGCTAACACTAACTTTAGCACTGCGTCCCTTTTGGATTAGCAAAGGTGCTGTGATTTCACATTCTTCTTCTAAGATTCCTTCGACAATGGCTGTATAGTGCTTTGTAACTTTGAGTTGTTTAAAAGCTTCTTTTGCTTTTAGATGAAAGGGGCTATTGTCTTTAACGAGCAATAAGATTCCACTTGTTTCCTTATCAAGTCTGTGTAAAAGCACCCATTGTGGATAGTTTTTGGCAATTTCTTCGCTAGTTAAAAAAGCTGGTTTTTCAAGAGCTAGGATATTCTCATCTTGAAAAATTTTTTTAATGCTATGGATTTGTTGGATATTAAAATGTGTATTTGGAGAGAGCAATCCACGTGCGATTAGAATTTTTTTTCCATTTGCACTTACTAATCCCCTATCAATCAAATCTTTTGCGACACTATTAGAAATATTTTCTTGTAATGCTAAGAGTTTATAAGCTTTTTGTGCATCTTTTGGAATTTTTGTGTGTGTTTGGGTGGAATCTTTTTTAGAGTTTTGTTGTTTGGAATCCTTTTTAAGGGCTTTTTTGTGAGATTTGTTAGATTGCATTTAGGTCTCCTTTATACTTTTGATGATTTTAGAAATTTCAAGATTTTGAGTGATGTAAGTGTTTTCTAAAGGGTTTTGTAGAACATCTGCAAGCTTATCTATCTCACAAATTATGCAGTTTTTCACGCTTGCAAATAAAGCTTCTTGATTAAAAATATAAGGACCACTAATTAATTTTGTGTGAAAATAGGCAGGTTCGATAGGGTTGTGTCCGCCGATATTTGGCAAAAAACTTCCTCCTAGAATTACACCATAGGAAATTGCGTAGAGATTGTTGAGTTCCCCTAGTGTGTCTAGTAAAATAAAAGGAGTATTAAGGGAGTTTTGTATGCCTTGTGTCGATGTTTTTTGTAACAAAGGAAGATTATTGGCTTGCAAGATTGCATTTAAGTCGCGTTCAACTTCTAAGAATCTTTCTGGGTGGCGTGGAGCAAAGAGGAAATGTGGAAGATTTTGGATTTGTTTTTTAGCGAAAAAGGCTTTTAAAATATTGTTTAAAATCAAGACTTCTTCACTTTGATTGTTTTTGCTATGAGTGCTTGCAATCACCCATAAAGGAGCATTTGGAGCAGTATAGGATTGATGAACTTGTGGAATTTCAGCAAGTTTGAGATTGCCAAAGATTTGGATATTTTTTGCACCTAGAGATTCTAAACGGGTTTTGTCTATTGGGCTTTGGCAAAAAATTTTTTGGATAAAAGTAAAGAGTTTTGCATAAAAAAAACGGAATCGCAAATAACGCGGATAGGAACGCGTAGAAATTCTAGCGTTAATAAGCAGTGTTTTTGCTCCTTTTACATGTGCGCAAAATAAAGGCATTAGCCATAATTCTGCTTCTGTTAGCGTTAGGCTGATAATTTGTTTGCCCTTTAGCCAAAAAGGGATAAAGCTTTCAAAAGGTAAATAGGCAATCGTGCAATTTGGATAAAGTTTTTTTGCTAGATTAAAGCCTGTTTGTGTAGTGGTCGTTAATAAAATTTTGTGGTTTGCATCAAGGGAGCTTTGTAGAGAATTAATAATGCTTTGCATGGATTTAACTTCACCAAAAGAACAAGCGTGAATCCAAAAATATGCACCTTTTGGTAATGGCGTTGGGATAAAGAAACGCTTTTTTAAGGAAACTTTATATTTTTGTTTGAAACTTAAAAGAAAAAGAAAAGGTAGGGCGCAAAAATGCACCATACACATTAGAAAATAATAGGCATAAACCATACATAGTTTATTTATAATTAGTTTTCTGTTTGATTATACAGAATTCTTCCACAATGTGGGCAAGTGAGAATATCATCAGAGCGAATTACATCTGAATAAATCTTGTCATTTAAGCGTATAAAACAACCCCCGCAAGCTTGACGCGTAACAGGAACAACACTTGTGTTTTTAGCCCATTTACGGATTTTTTCGTAAAAGGAGATAATTTTTTGATCCATTTTGCCAACAAGTGCTTCTTTTTGCGTGAAGACTTCTTTTTGTGCGTCTTTGACTTTTTGCACTTCCACTTCTACTTTTTGTGCCACTTCTTTTTGAGTTTCTTTTAAAGTTTTGATTGTGTTTTCTAACTCTTTTAATGCTTCTTTTTTATTCTCTAAGATTCCATTTAATCGCGTAATTTCCTCATTAGCAAATGTAATTTGCTCTTTTGCAAGTTCTTCTTCAAGGCTTAAAGCTTTGCTTTCTTTTTCAGTTTTGATAAGTTTTGTTTTGTTTGCAATTTCTTCAAGTTTTAGAGATAAATCTTCTAAATGATTTTCATTTTTTTGGATTGAAAGTGAAATATCTCTTGAAGTAGCGTTTAACTCTTCTGCTGTATTGTTGAGTTTAGCTTCTTCGTCTTCTATTGCACTTAGTTCTTTTTTTGCTTCTTTTATGCGTGGTTCAAAAGAATCAATTTCTTTATCAAGATTTGCAATTTCTATTAATTGGCTTAAATGTTTATTCATTAAGGGGCTCCAAAGATTAAATTATTTAGACAAAATTAAAGGGATTTTGTGAATGCAAAATTATAGCCTTATAGCCATAATTTGTCAAAATTGGGGATAAAATTTCTCCAAAATAACACTCTAATTCATAATGCCCACAATCTATCATATTAATTCCAAGAGCTTGTGCCTCCATAGCTTCATGGTATTTGACATCACCTGTAATTAGGCAATCTATGTCGTTTAATTCTCTAATAAAACTTCCTCCACTGCCTGTGATAAGAGCAACACTTTGTGGAATCTTAAAATTAGATTGTGTGTATTTAAGCTTAGAAATTCTGAGCTTTTCTTTGACAAATTTTAATAATGCTTCTAAGGAATCTTCCCATGTAAAGCGTATTGCAAAATCCTCTTTTGTATAAGTTTGTATGCCTAGTTTTTTGTGTGCGACATAATCTCCAAAGTGCGTTTTGTCAAAGTTTGTGTGCATTGCAATGAGTTGAATATTTTTTTGGATTGCAAGCTTTAGAAGTTTAGCAGGATATTGTTCAAAATTTAGGCGTTTTAGGGGGGAGAAAATTAAAGGATGGTGTGTGATAAGCAAAGAATTAGATTCCATTTTTGTCAAGATTTCTAAGGTAACTTCAAGACTAAGATAGATGTGTTGGAATTCTGACTTTAAAGAACCTAGAATGAGTCCAGAATTATCCCATTTTTCTTGCAATTCAAAAGGGCTAATGGAATCTAAAATTTTTAAAAGCGCATCACTTGTTTGCATTAGGCTTTTACCTTATCTAGGCGTTCTTGTCGCGAAGATTCTTGTTCTTTATATAGGGTTGCGCAAGCTTTTGCAAGTTCGCGGATTTTTAAAATGTAATTTTGGCGTTCAGTTGCAGAAATTGCTTTTCTTGCATCTAAGACATTAAATAGGTGGCTTGCAAGCATCGCACAATCATAAGCAGGCAATGGCAAACCTGCTTCTAGGGCGTGATTCCCTTCCTGCTGCATTTTTGTGAAAAATTCAAATAACATAGAAGTATCTGCAATTTCAAAATTGTATTTTGAAAACTCATATTCCCCTTCTAAATGCACATCCGCGTAAGTATAATTTGCATTCCATTTAATATCAAACACATTTTCTACGCCTTGTAGATACATTGCAAGACGTTCTGTGCCATAGGTGATTTCCACAGCCACAGGGTCGCAAGGGATTCCGCCAACTTGTTGAAAATAAGTAAATTGTGTAACTTCCATTCCATCAAGCCACACTTCCCAGCCAAGACCCCATGCTCCTAATGTTGGCGATTCCCAGTTATCTTCTATGAAGCGCACATCATGTTCTTTTAGATTTAAGCCTAAATATTCTAAGCTTTTTAAATAAAGCTCTTGAATATTATTGGGGCTAGGCTTGATTAGCACTTGAAATTGATAATAACTTCCTAGTCTATTTGGATTTTCTCCATAGCGTCCATCTGTGGGGCGGCGCGATGGAGCAACATAAGCAACACTCCAAGGTTTAGTATCTAAACTTCTTAAAAGTGTGGCAGGGTGAAATGTCCCAGCTCCTGCTGGAATATCATAAGGTTGAATGATTAGACAGCCTTGTTTATGCCAAAATTCTTGAAGCCTCAAAAGTAAATCAGAAAAATAAAGCATAATCTATTCCTTTATAACCATTGCAAAATACTATCAAATAATTCTTCTTTCTGAATCACTTTTTTGTGGATTTCTTCTTGATTAAATAACGCAGTAATTTGCTCTGGAATCAGAGTTCTATAGGTTTGTGCAATAGTTTCTAGGGCTTCTTTATCGCTTAAATCACCAAGGTCAAGAGCTTTTGCTAATGTTGGGGCGAATTTTGTCCATTCTGCTGTTGAGCATAGCACGCATTTTGCATTAGGATATTTAGCTTGAATCGTTTCGTAGGCTTTGATTCCGCATGCTGTGTGTGGGTCGATAATATAGCCTTTTTTTGCATATGCTTTAATTGTTTTAAGGCAGAAATCATCATTGCAACTTGTTGCACTAAAATAATTTTGCACCCAAATTAACTCCTCTTTACTTAATGTGTATTTTCCAGTGCTCTCTAGAGATTCCATAAATTCTCTTGTGCGATAGGAATCAAAAAGTGCAAAGAGCATTCTCTCAATATTAGAGCTTTTTAAAATATCCATTGCAGGAGAGTAAGTTTTTTGTAGAGTTTTATGAGAAATATCATACACGCCTGTGTCGATAAATTCTGTCAAAATATTGTTTGCATTAGAGGCAATCCAAATGCGTTCAATTGGGAATCCCATAAGTTTTGCATAAAACGCACCTAGTGCATTACCAAAATTTCCGCTAGGAACTATTGTATGCACTTTTTCTCCATTGATTTTATGAATTTGCAAACTTGCATAAATATGATAGATAATTTGGAATGCAATTCTGCCAAAATTTACACTATTTGCAGCACTTAATGAGGTATTCTTAGATCTTAGTATCGCGTTAAATTTTGAATCTTTTAGCATTGCTTTAAGAGCATTTTGCGCGTCATCAAAATTTCCATGAATTCCAAAAACAGCAATATTATCAGCATTAACAGTCGTCATTTGTAGGCGTTGCACATCACTTGTTGCATTGTGAGGATAAATGCAAACAACTTTGATGTTTGGTTTGTTTGCAAAGCTTTGGAGTGTGGCTGGTCCTGTATCTCCGCTTGTTGCAACTAAAATTAAATAATTATGCGCATTTCTATTATTGTGTAGAAATCCACTAAAAAGCACACCAAAAGGTTGAAGAGCCATATCTTTAAAAGCTCGTGTTGGACCACAATAAAGTTTTTGGACACTTAAATAAGGCGTCATTAGATACATTGGTGCTGGACAAGTTTTGTCATCAAAATTTTCATATAATGACAAAGCCTCATGAAGTAACTCCCTTGGAATATTTAAGCCTAACTTATTTAAAATGATTCTTGTTAGCTCTTCATAACTTAGTTCAGAAAATTCTTTAATCTCATCTTCGCTAAATTTTGGAAGTTTTTTTAGAGTATATAATCCACCATAAGAAGCACTTGGGCTAAGAACAGCATTTTCAAAAGTAATACCTGAATCTTCTCCCCCACGAGTTCCAATAAAATATTGAGTTTGCACCGCAAATCCTTTCAAAATAGAGATTTGCGTATTGTATCTTAATGTAGCCTAAATAAGCCTTTAAAAAGGCCAAACAGATTCAATAAGTTTTGTTCCCCAACCTTTTTCTGTGCTTCTTTTGAGTTCTCCTTGTGTATCATACATAATTTTAGCATCAGCAATAAAGCGTGATTCTATTGTATTGTCTCGTGCAATATCATTAGGACGCACAACTCCACTTAAGTGAATAATTTGTTTTTCTCCATTAATAAGAATTTCCCGACTTCCTTCAATGAAATAATTGCCATTTTGCAAGATTTTGATGATACGTGCTGCAATGGTAGTAGAAAATGCCTCTTGACGATTTTGTGAGCCTGTGCCTTGAAAGGTTGAGGTATTTTGTCCAGTAGTGATTCCAAATGCTGTAAGATTGTTGAGTTTATTTGTAAGGTTACCAATACTTTGGCTTGGTCCTCCAAATGTGATTCCCGGTCCTGTTAGTGTTGCATTTGATGTTTCATTAAGGTTTTTATTTGCACTTGAAGTTGCTTGTGCAGTTTGGTTGATAATTACTGTTACTAAATCATTAAGCTGCATTGCTCGACGGTCAGAGAATAAGAGATTATCACCTTTTCCAAAAATACTTCCGGGATTTCCAAAATTATCTTCTTCTTCTTTGGGAGGCAATTCCTCTACATAAGCGGGCGGGCGAAATGAAATTTTTGGTTCTGTGGTTGCGCAAGCACTTAAAAAACTTGCAGTGATAAAACCTGAAATTACTAAAAACAAGGTGTTGAGAGATTTAAGTTGATGTTGCATTGCATTTCCTTATGCTAGGCTTTAAGCCTGAATTTATATGGAGTAAAAGCAAAGAGTATTCCAAAAATGAAATAGCAAAAGAAAATTTGATTAAAAAATTAGATTGAATAACGCTTCTTTTTAATGCAAATGTATTATCTGCACAATCATTAATTTCTGAAATTTCTTTTTAAAAAAGTTACTTTAAGTGATAAATTTTCAGAATTAATCTTGTTAATAAAGCAATATTAAATAAAAGGAAAAGTAAAATTAACTTAGGTTTATTGGGTTTTGGTCTAAATGTGTTTTTCTACAGAATCACAAAATCAACAAAGGAATCAAATGGAAAATTTTTTACATCCGGATAAAGGGTTTAAAATCAATAAAGAAGGCTTGCAAAAAGCAAGTGTTATCTTTATATTTGTGCTTGTCATTATTGTAATGGTTGCTTTTGCAGAAGAAGTTACGAATCCGATTTTATTAGGATTTGCAGCAATTGTTGGCGGATATATGGCTCTTAATATTGGAGCAAATGATGTTGCAAACAATATGGGACCAGCGGTAGGCTCTAAAGCTTTGACAATGACAGGAGCGATTATTATTGCAGCAATATGTGAGATTTTAGGGGCATTGATTGCTGGTGGAGAAGTAGTAAGCACCGTGGGTTCTGGAATCGTTTCTGTAGATGCGATTGGCGACCAAAAGCAGTTTGTTACTTTAATGCTTGCCGCATTAATTTCTGGTGCGATTTGGTTAAACATTGCCACCGTGATTGGCGCACCTGTTTCTACAACCCACGCTATTGTTGGTGGGATTCTAGGTTCTGGAATCGCAGCAGGTGGATTTGGAGTAGCAAATTGGAGTAAGCTAGGCGGAATTGTTGGAAGTTGGGTGATTTCTCCTGTTATGGGTGGAATCATCGCAGCAGTTTTATTATTTTTTATCAAGCATACAATTACCTATAAAAAGAACAAAAAAATGTCCGCAGAACATATTGTGCCTTATTTGATAGCTTTTATGACTTGGGCATTTAGTTTGTATCTGATTAATAAAGGTTTGCGACATATTATCACATTAGATAGCAAAATTGCTTTTGGACTTAGTGTAGTAATCGCTGTCGTTGTGCTTTTTATTGTGAAACCTATTATTAGAAAAACTTTAGAAAAAATGGAAAATAAAAAAGAAGAAATCAACAAACTTTTTACGCTTCCATTAATTTTTGCTGTGGCACTTTTGAGTTTCGCACATGGTGCAAATGATGTTGCAAATGCTGTGGGACCTTTGGCTGCAATTAATAATTCTTTAAAAATTGCATTTGAGTTTGGTAATATGAGTGTGCCTTTTTGGGTTATGCTTATTGGTGGGCTTGGAATCTCTATTGGGCTTGCGCTTTTTGGACCTAGACTTATCCGCACGGTAGGAAGTGAGATTACAGAGTTAGACCAAATGCGTGCTTATTGTATTGCGATGAGTGCTGCTCTAACAGTGCTAATAGCAAGTGAGCTAGGAATGCCTGTAAGCTCTACGCATATTGCGATTGGTGCGATATTTGGTATAGGGTTTTTGCGTGAGCATCTTAAGCGGCAATATAAAGAAATGGAATTTAAGATTTTGGAATCTCGCAAGGGCGAGGATAGCGAAAAGGTCAAAGAATTTTTAGATAAATTTCGTAATGCTTCTGTTCGCAGAAAAAGAGCGATTTTAAACAGCATTGATAGAAAGGAATCCAAAAAGAAAATTAAAAATATTGATATTCCGGAATTGAAGAAAAAAGAACAAAAAAGACTTAAAGAAGCTTATCAAGAAGAATTAGTTAAACGTTCTGCTATTAATAAAATTATCGCTGCATGGGTAATCACCGTGCCAGCATCGGCGATTTTTAGTGCGATTTGTTATTTTGTATTGGTTGCTATTGGAATGTAATGCAGGTTGATTTTGACTTGGATTTTAAACGCCCTTTATATATTATTGGTGATGTGCATGGTTGTTATAAGACTTTGTGCGCACTTATAGAGAATCTTCCCCAGAAGGAAAAGTCGCAGATGATTTTTGTAGGGGATTTAGTAGATAGAGGAACAGAATCTTGTGAAGTAGTTGAATTTGTAATTTTTGGAAAATATCCTTGTGTTTTAGGGAATCACGAAATTTTAATGATGGAGTTTTATAATTCTGCCTCTGTGGAACGTGAGGGTGTTTGGATAGAAAATGGAGGAAGAGAAACTATCCAAAGTTATGCAAAAGATGGAAAAATTAAGCATTTAAAAAAACATTTAGAATATTTTGAAAATCTTCCTTTGTATTTAGAAATGGAATATCCAGATGAATCTGGGAAGAATCTTTTTATTTCACATGGATTTGGATTGCCTTTGTATGGCAAAAAAATAAGTGAAGAGTATTGTTGGAATCGCTTAAAGCATTATGGGAAATCCTATAAAAGAAATGATGTAGATATTTTTAATGTTTTTGGACATGATGTGCAAAAAGAAGGCGTTTTGATAACAGAAAATTTTGCTGCAATTGATACAGGTTGCGTGTATTATAGTAGGCTTCCAAATGCTACATTAAGCGCGTTGGAGTGGCCTAGCAAGAGAGTGATTTCACAAAAATATTGTGGCTAATCTAGCGTAAAATCTGCTGAAGCATTGCTAGAGTGATAGACTCTCGTGCCATGATTTTTAGCAAAATAGAGCATGAGTAGTTTTTGAAGTGTGGGTTCAGTGCTGGGGGCAAACCATGCGTTGTTGCTAATTGCGATAAGATTGCTTGGGGAATTTACATAAAATTCATCTCTTGTGGCTTCATAGCAAATAGCAATTTGGAATCTTTGGTTTTTGATATATGCAAAATTAGGTGCTTTAAAATCTTGCGTCATAAAATCATCTGCCCCTTGAAAAAAAGTTTTGTTAATCCATTTTGTAAGAGGTGCTGGGAGTGGAATCTTCTCTCCAAAAGGAACTAAAATCAGTTTATTAAAAACTTGCATTTCACCATTTTGGAACAAATACGCGCTGTTGAAAAAATTTGTATTTTCTTGTGTGGAATCTTGATAAATTGCCCCAGTTAAAATTGCGATTCCATTGCTTTGTTGTTTTAATTCTTCTAAAAGTTGCGATTGTAAGTTTAAGCTTAGTGGAAATGCGGTTTCAGGGAGAATAATTACATCATAACCTTCATTTTTAGCTTGTGTAATTGCATTAAAGTTTTGTAGGATAATTGGGTGGATTTGGTCGGTTTTCCAGCGTAAATTTTGTGGAATCTCAAAGCGCGTTGTTTTTATTTTTAAAGGAATATTGTTTGGGTCTGTTTTAATTGCTGTATTTGATGGAAGTAAAATACAAAAAGCAATCAGCCAAATTAGGCTTGTTTTGTAAAATTTTTTAGCAAGTAGTGCAATTAGTATTACAATGCTACAAAGGAGTAAAAAAAGTATAAATTTAGAAGGAAAAAAATAACTTTTAACAAGGATAGATTCCATAATAAACCAGTTAAAACCAAAAGGGTGGATAAAGCTAGAAAGCGTTAAAGCAAATAAGCGATAAAAAGGATTAGAAAAAAAGCAAAAGAGATAAAACAGCACTCCATACACAATAAAAAATACAATCCAAACCAATGGAATTAGATAAGTAAAATCATAGAATCTTAAACTAAAACCCACCCAATAAAACCATAAGATTCCTAAAATTCCACCACAAATAAATGCCCCAAAACGAGAGAGTTTAAAAAATAAAAAGAATCCTAAAATTGCGCAGATTGTGGAGTAGATTGGGAAGTTTTTTTCCTCAAGAAAATGTTCTAAATAAATAAATGCACTTAAAAATAAAGCACAAAGGATTCCAGCTAAAGCTGCATAAGTTTTGTTTGTGAGTGTTTCATAATGCAAAAGGGATTCTAAAATTCCTTCTTTTTGTTGAGGTTTTAAGTTGTTTTTGGCACTCACGCGAAATTTCCAAAACTTAAAGAAACTTCTAATTCCATTTTGCGTAAATGTGCAATGACTTTTTGCAATTCATCAATATCTTTAGCTTTAACGCGAATTTCATTGCCTTGAATTTGTGTGCTAACTTTAAATTTTTCATTTTTAATTGCGGCGTTAATGGCTTTTGCGCTTTTATCATCTAGGGTATCATTAAGTTTGTATGTGATTTTTGTGTTGCCGCCGCTTGCGGATTCTTCTTTGATTTCTTTTAAAACTTTTAAAGAAAGGTTGCGTTTAATGAGTTTGGAATCCAAAATATCTTTAATAGATTTTGCTTTATTGGAACTTGTTGCCAAAATACTTAATGTTTTGTCTTTTTCGTTGAAATTTAGCTCTTTTGCCTTATCATCTTTAAAATCAAAGCGATTATCAATTTCTTTTTTTGCCTGCTCTAAGGCATTTTTAAATTCTTGAATATCTACCTTTGCAGAAATATCAAAACTATGTTCTTTTGCTGCCATTTTTATCCTTTTTGTAAAGAGTCTTTAAAATATGTGTAAATTTATTGTAGCATAATTTTTTTTTATGCTAGTTTTGTGTAGAATAAGCCTTTTATTATTTAAATTTTTGCTAGGGTGTGTAATGGAGTTTAGCTGGTTTGATATTGTTGTTGGGGTTTTGATTTTTTTTCTTGCGATTCGTGGTGCGATTAATGGATTTATTAGGGAGTTTTTTGGATTAGCAGGAATTGTCGGTGGTGTGTATGTTGCTTCTGTGTATGCAGATAGTGTTGGTGGGTGGATTAGCGCAAATGTCTATGCGTTTAAAAATCCTTCCGCGATAACCCTTATTGGATTTTTAGTTATACTTGTTGTAGTTTGGGTTGGTGCATTGCTTATTGCAGAAGTGTTACAAAAACTAGCAAAATTAAGTGTATTAGGAGTTGTCAATCGTTTATTGGGTTTTGTATTTGGAGGATTAAAAGTATTTATGATTTTTGCAATTATCATTGCGGCTCTTACAAATATTCAGTTTGCAAAAAGTTTTATTGAGAGTAAAACACAAAATAGCTATCTTTATCCTATGTTAAAAAGCACAGGAGAAGCAATCATTAAACTTGATTTTGTGCAAGAAGCAAAACCGGTATTAGAAAATTTAGAAAAGATGTAGATAGGGATTGCCATGTTTGAAAACGATATGTATGTAGCAGGAAGAATTACAAAAGCCAATACATTACGTGAAATGGGGATTAATCCTTATTGCAATGGAATCATAAAAGAGATTAGCACACAAGATTTTTTGACAACCTATGCAAATGTGCAAGATTTAGAAGAAAAGAAAGATATAAGCAAAAGTGCGCAAGTCGCTGGAAGAATCAAATTTATCCGCCTAATGGGAAAGGCAGCTTTTATTAAGATTGAAGATTATAGCGGCATATTGCAGGTGTATTTATCTAAAAATGAACTAAATGAGAATTTTGAAATTTTTAAAAAATATATTGAAGTGGGTGATATTGTTATGGCAAAGGGCTTTCCTTTTGTTACCAAAACAGGAGAATTAAGCCTGCATGCTTTAGATTTTAAGATTCTAACAAAAGCAATTTCTCCACTACCTGAAAAATATCATGGTTTAGTGGATATTGAGTTGCGCTATCGCCAAAGATATTTAGATTTGATTATGAATAAAGAAGTGCGTGATAGTTTTATTTTACGCTCACGCATTGTATCTTGTGTGCGCAAATTTTTTGAATCTAAAGGTTTTTTAGAAGTTGAAACTCCAATGATGCACCCAATCCCCGGAGGAGCAAATGCAAAACCTTTTATAACTTATCATAACGCGCTAAATGTGGAGCGTTATCTTAGAATCGCACCAGAGCTTTATCTAAAACGTTTAATTGTTGGTGGATTTGAAGCTGTATTTGAGATTAATCGTAATTTTAGAAACGAAGGAATGGACCATTCCCATAATCCAGAATTTACGATGATTGAGTTTTATTGGGCATATAAAGATTATAAGGATTTAATCGCAATTACAAAAGAACTTTTTTATGATTTGCTAGAAACATTAAATTTGCCAAAACAGCTAGAATTTAATGGCAATTCCATTGATTTTAGTGCGTTTAAAGAGATTACTTATGTTGATGCGTTAGTGGAGATTGGTGGAATCCCTAAAGAAGTTGTAATAAATGAAAATGCGCTGTATGAGTATCTTCTAAGCCATAATGTGAAGTTGGAATCTAAAATGGAGCTAGGTAAATTACAAAGTGAAGCTTTTGATGCTTTTGTGGAAGAAAAATTAATCAATCCAACTTTTATCACAGATTTTCCAATTGCTATTAGTCCTTTAGCAAGACGCAATGACGTAAATCCAGAAATTGCAGATAGATTTGAATTGTTTATTGGCGGAAGTGAGATTGCTAATGGATTTAGTGAATTAAATGATCCTTTAGACCAATTAGAGCGGTTTAAAGCGCAAGTTGCGGCAAAAGAAGCAGGTGATGAGGAAGCACAATATATGGATGAAGATTATGTTACTGCGCTTTCTTATGGAATGCCACCAACTGCTGGAGAAGGGATAGGAATTGATAGACTTGTCATGCTTTTAACAGGCAATACTAGCATTAAAGATGTGATTTTATTTCCCGCTTTGAAGTTACAGAAAAAAGAAATTAATGAAAAGGATAAAAGATGAGTTGTATTTTAGAGCAGACTGATTCAAGAATTTTAGAATTAATTAACCAAGAATTGGAGCGTCAGAATACACATTTAGAAATGATTGCTAGTGAAAATTTCACTTTTCCTAGTGTAATGGAAGCTATGGGAAGTGTTTTGACAAATAAATATGCCGAAGGTTATCCTTATAAACGCTATTATGGAGGTTGTGAATTTGTAGATAAGATTGAAGAGATTGCTATTGAACGCGCAAAAGAGCTTTTTGGCTGTGCTTTTGCAAATGTGCAACCCCACGCTGGAAGTCAAGCAAATGCGGCAGTATATTCTGCGCTTTTAAAGCCTCATGATAAGATTTTGGGAATGGATTTAAGCCATGGAGGGCATTTAACACATGGTGCAAAGGTAAGTATTACTGGACAGATGTATCAAAGTTTCTTTTATGGCGTGGAGCTTGATGGGAAAATTAATTATGACAAAGTTGCAGAGATTGCAAAAATTGTGAAGCCAAACTTAATAGTTTGCGGATTTAGTGCATATTCTAGGGTGTTAGATTTTGCTAGATTTCGAGAAATTGCTGATAGTGTTGGGGCGATTTTGATGGCAGATATTGCACATGTTGCTGGACTTGTTGTCGCAGGAGAATATGCAAATCCATTCCCATACGCAGATGTCGTAACAACAACAACACACAAGACATTAAGAGGTCCAAGAGGTGGATTAATCTTAACAAACAATGAGGAATATGCAAAGAAAATTGATAAGGCTGTGTTTCCGGGTATGCAAGGAGGTCCGCTTATGCATGTGATTGCTGGTAAAGCTGTTGGTTTTGGAGAGAATCTAAAGCCATCTTGGAAAGAATATGCAAAGCAAGTAAAGGTTAATGCAAAGATTCTAGCAAGTGTGTTAATGCAAAGAGGTTATAAAATTGTAAGCGATGGAACAGATAATCATTTGGTCTTGTTGTCTTTACTTGATAGAGAATTTAGCGGAAAAGATGCAGATTTAGCATTAGGAAATGCAGGAATTACGGTAAATAAAAATACTGTTCCGGGCGAAACTAGAAGCCCATTTGTTACAAGCGGTGTAAGGATTGGGTCTCCAGCACTTACAGCTAGAGGATTTAAAGAAAAAGAGTTTGATATTGTAGCACATAGAATTGCTGATATTTTAGATGATATTCAAAATACACAAAAACAAGAGAAAATAAAAATGGAATTAAAGGAACTTGCGCTACAATTTCCAGTGTATGATAAAGCAATTTTCTAGTAAGGAGTGATGCAGTGGTAACTGATATGGATTTAAAATTGATTAAAATGATCACATCGCACTATTGGATTAAAGAGCGTGGATTAGGAACAAAGACCCAACATAATGGAAGAATATTTTATGATAAGTTTAAAAGAGTAGATGAGCCTATTACTAGAAATTTATTGCAAAGCCATTTTAAAAAAGAGATTACTATTGCTCACTCGCTAATTAATGCGCATGATAAGGTAGAAAATATTGTCTTTGATTATAATGGATTTAATGCAGAACGTTTTTGGCATCGTGCGCAACTCTTATTAAGAGAAGAAGGGTTTATTAACTTTACTGCTTATCACACAAAAACTTCTGGACATTTGCATTTGTATGTGCATAAGGGACACACAACTTTTCAGGAAGCTTGTCAGTTAGCAAAAATGTTAGGAGCAAAGCTTTCACAAAAAATGCCAACAGAGTGGAAAATGTTTCCATCATTGGATATTCCAAGAAGTTTTAATATTTTAGCGATTCCATATGATGTTTATCAAAAAGAGCGTGGTGCATCTTGGTCGAGACATATGTAAAGGAGAGAAAATGACAGAATTAGAGCCAAATAAAAAAGAGCAAAGAGAATTAGAGCTTGATGATTTGTTGATTAGCAATAATGATGATGCTGATGAACTAAAGAGCGGGGGCGGCAAGAAAATAGTATTATTAAGTGCAATTGGTGTGCTTTTGTTTGCGGTTGTGATTTTGGTGGTGTATATGTTACAGGGTGATTCTAAGGAAAAAGAAATACAAATGGAAGCACAAAAGCCCTTAGAGCGTGTAGAGCAACAAGCAAATCTGCAACAAAATGCGCAAACTAACGATTTTAGACAAGAGCCAATCCAAGAAAACACAAATAGTGATGATCAATTCCAAAGAATTATTGAACAAATTAAAGCTGAACAAGCAAAACAAGGTGCGCAAAATTTACCAAGTGCTCCAGAATCTAAAACCGATACAAGGGTTACTCAACCTTCCCAGCCTATTGAGCCAAGTAAGCCGCAAACAACTAAGCCACAGGTTTCAAGGGTGGAACATCCAAGACAAAATCCTGCAGATTCTTTTAAAGATGTAAAAGTCAATGAGTCTGCGCTTGAAGGTCGTGAAGCAACAAAAGGTTTTTATGTGCAAGTGGGTTCTTTTAGTAAATTTGCTCCAAATAAACAATTGCTAGGACTCATTGAATCAAATCAATTTAGCTATCGTATGCAAAAATCAGGAGATAATAATCGTTTGCTTATCGGTCCTTTTGCTTCAAAACAAGAAGCGCAAAGCAGACTTAGTGAAATTCGTGAAAAAATCAATAAAGATGCCTTTATTAAAGAGATTAAATAATTTTTATTTCATAGCATAGAGTGATGAAAGGCATTATTTTAGCAGGTGGGAGTGGGACTAGGCTCTATCCCACAACACTAGGAATCTCAAAACAACTTTTACCTATTTATGATAAGCCGATGATTTATTATCCGCTTTCTGTGCTTATGCTTGCTAAGATTCGGGAAGTTTTGATTATTTCTACTCCTAAAGATACTCCAAGATTTCAAGAAATTTTTGGTGATGGAAGTTGGCTTGGAATGGATATTCAATATTGCGTCCAAGAATCTCCAGATGGTTTGGCGCAAGGGCTAATTTTGGCAGAAAATTTTATCAAGGGTGATGATATTGCTTTGATTTTGGGAGATAATATTTTCTATGGTCAAGGGTTTTCGCAAATGCTTTTAGAGGCAAAGGAATCTGCTAAAAAAGGAATCGCAACAATTTTTTCTTATCGCGTGAAAGATTCTAGGGCATTTGGTGTCGCCGAGCTTGATAAGGTGGGAAATGTCCTAAGCATAGAGGAAAAACCCCAAAATCCTAAAAGCAATTATGCGGTTACAGGATTGTATTTTTATGATAATAATGCGATTTCTATTGCAAAATCTCTTAAGCCTTCTGTGCGCGGAGAATTAGAAATTACTGATGTAAATCTTGCCTATCTTAAGGCAAAACAGCTCAAATCCCAAATCTTAGGGCGAGGCTTTGCATGGCTTGATACAGGAACGCACGATAGCCTTATTGACGCAGCGACTTTTGTGCAAACTATTGAGTTACGACAAGGCTACAAAGTAGCTTGTTTAGAAGAAATTGCTTATTACAATGGTTGGATTGATGAAGAGTTGCTTTTAAAGCGTGCAGAGAGTTTAAATAAAAGTGGTTATGGGCGATATTTAAAAAACATTGTAGAAATAGGTTTTCATAATGATTAAAAGTCTTTTAATCACAGGTGGGGCGGGTTTTATCGGCAGTAATTTTATTTTGTATTTTTTGTCAAAATACCCGCAATACAGAATCATAAATGTGGATTTACTCACTTATGCGGGGGATTTAGAGAATCTTAAAGGTGTGGAAAACTACCCTAATTATACCTTTGTGCAAGGGAATATTTGCGATGAAGCTTTTATAAGGGAGATTTTTTTAAAGTATAATATTGAAGGCGTGATACATTTTGCCGCAGAATCCCATGTGGATAATTCTATTAATAATCCTTCTGCGTTTGTGCAAACTAATGTCAATGGGACTTTTAATCTCTTGCATAATGCGTATTTAAGCTGGTTTGAATCCCCAAATCAACCCAAAAAAGGCAAAGAGCATTGCAGATTCCACCATATTAGCACTGATGAGGTGTTTGGCTCATTGGGCGAGAGAGAGTATTTTAGTGAATCCACTCCCTATGCGCCAAACTCCCCTTATTCTGCTTCTAAAGCAAGTAGTGATATGCTGACTAGGAGCTATCATCATACTTATGGATTGCAAACTTTTATCACAAATTGTTCGAATAACTATGGACCAAAGCAACACGATGAAAAGCTTATCCCTACGATTATCCGCAATGCTTTGCAAGGCAAAGAGATTCCTATTTATGGCGATGGCAAAAATATCCGCGATTGGCTTTTTGTAGAGGATCATTGCATTGCGATTGATAAAGTCTTTCATTCTTCTTATTTTGGGGAAACTTTTAACATCGGTGGAAATTGCGAAAGAGAGAATCTAAGTATTGCTAAAACTATTTGTGCGATTTTGGATACCCTAAAGCCAAAAGCAAATGGGCAATCCTACGCCACACAAATTGCCTTTGTGCAAGATAGAGCTGGGCATGATAGACGCTATGCGGTGGATTCTAGTAAAATAGAAAGTCTTTTGGGTTGGAAACCGCTTGAGAGTTTTGAAAGTGGAATCCAAAAAACTTTGCAATGGTATGTGGAAAAGTATAAGGAGAAATCTAATGCGAAATAAGATTGTTAAATGGACAAATCTATTTCTTAGATTTAGAATTTTTTGGTTTGCTAAAATATTATCAAATGTGCGTTTAAAGGGTGGAGATTTTCATATTGTTTCTCCTACTTTGTTCTTATGTTATGAAGGCGGACAAATAAGAATCGGGCAAGACGTGCATTTGGGATATTTTCCATCTCCTTATTTTTTTAGTGGATATAATCATTTTCAGATTAGGGGGGGGGTAGTTACAATACATGCTAATACATATATTAATAACAATTTCACTCTGGTTGCTTCCTATTCTAATATTACTATCGGGCAACGTTGTATGATAGGTCCGAAATTTACGGCGATGAGCAGTGATGGGCATGGATTGTCTATTAAATATAGGAATCATCATATTGACAAAATCAAATGTGCAGATATTGTTATTGGTGATGATTGTTTTATTGGTTCTAATGTAACAATATTAAAAGGAGTGCATTTAGGAAGCGGGTGTGTTGTAGGTGCTGGAAGTGTGGTTACTCGCTCATTTCCTGCTAATAGTTTGATTGGAGGGAATCCTGCAAGGTTGATTAGAGAAATCAATCAAGAGGAATAGAAAAATGGATTATAAACTCATAGATTTTAACTTTTTTAACGATAAAGATTCTGTTTTGGTAGCATTGCAAAACAATGTAAATTGCCCTTTTGAGATTAAAAGGGTATTTTATATTTTTGATGTGCCAAGTATTGCTACAAGGGGGAATCACGCAAATAAAGATTCTGCATTTTTGATGATTGCGCTTAAAGGAAGTTGCAAGGTGAAGATTGATGATGCAAAAACTTCGCAGATTATTACGCTTGATAGCCCAAAACAAGGGCTTTATCTAGGTAAAATGTTATGGAAGCAAATGTATGATTTTTCTAAAGATTGTGTATTGCTTGTTCTAAGTGATTGTTATTATAATAAACAAGAATATATTAATGATTATAATGAGTTCTGCCTACTCGTGCGGGGGGGGGGGATAATTGTAGATATTTGCACCTTAAAGGTGGCATAGATGAATTATAAAATTTTGACTATGCACGCCTTTAGTGATGAGAGGGGAAAACTTGTCGCGTTAGAATCGCGTAAAAATGTGCCTTTTGATATTAAACGCGTGTATTATATTTTTGATGCTTCACCAGAGTTTGATAGAGGTGGGCACGCGCATACAAACTTAGAGCAGATTATGATTTGTCTAGCAGGTTCTTGTGAAATCCTCTTAGACAATGGTAAAATAAAAGAAAAAGTGATTCTTGATTCCCCTGAAGTAGGCTTATATATCGGTAAAAATATGTGGCGTGTGATGAAAAATTTTTCTTATGATTGTAGGCTTGTGGTTTTAGCAAGTGATTTTTACGATGAAAATGAGTATATTAGGGATTATGGAGAATTTATAGGATTAGTTAAGGAAGGTATAGGTGAAAAAAGCAATGATACATCCTCTCTCTGATGTGCAAAGCACACAGATTGGAAAAAATACAAGAATCTGGCAATTTTGCGTGGTTTTGCCTAATGCGATTATCGGGGAAAATTGCAATATCTGTTCGCATTGTTTTATAGAAAATGATGTGCGAATTGGCAATAATGTAACCATCAAAAGTGGTGTGCAAATTTGGGATAAAATCATTATCGAAGATGATGTGTTTATTGGTCCAAATGTTAGCTTCTGTAATGACAAATACCCGCGTTCTAAAGTTTATCCACAAGAATTTTTAACCACCACCATTAAAAAAGGTGCAAGTATCGGGGCAAATGCTACGATTTTGCCCGGCGTGGTTATCGGTGAGGGTGCGATGATTGGTGCTGGAGCTGTAGTAAGCAAAGATGTCCCGCCCTATACAAAAATGATTTGCAAATCCCAAATTATCCTAAGTGATTGCAATGAGCAATCCTGCGGGGGGGGGGGGCAAATTTAGCTTTCTTAGCTTTTGGATTTTTGTCGCAAAGCTTAGAATCTCGCTTCAATATTATCTTGCCACACGGCAAGGTAAATCGCTTAAAAACTGTGGAGATTAGGCAATGCGCTTAGAATCTCCTAGCAAATCCAAAATCAAACTTTGCATAGCGGGCAAAAATAGCATTGCTGTAAATGCTCTAAAATACGCACTTACACTTTTTGCAAATAATGAAATTTGTGTGATTCCAAACCACAACGATAATGGTGAAGATTCTTGGCAACCCTCACTTTATAAATTTGCCAACCAATCAAATGTAAAAATCGCTACTTTACAAGAGGTGCAGCAAATCCCTAATGTGCTTTTTCTCTCACTAGAGTTTGATAAGCTTATAAAAGTTGAGCGATTTGCAAGCAAACGATTATACAATATCCATTTTTCTGCATTGCCCAAATATAAGGGTGTTTTTACCTCTATCACGCCGATTCTCAATGGTGAGAGTGAAAGCGGGGTAACTTTGCATACGATTAATAATGGCATTGATACAGGCGAGATTATCGCTCAAAGAATCTTTAAAATAGGATTGCAAGATAGTGCTAGGGATTTGTATTTTAGGTATTTAGAAGAAGGGTTTGCGTTGTTTAAAGAGAAATTTAATGTGCTATTAAATGGGGAGTTTAGCACTTATAAACAATCTCCTTTGCAAAGTAGCTATTTTGCACGCACAGATATTGATGTGGCAAATATTATGATAAATCTGAAAAAAACAAGCTTTGAGATTCACAACCAACTGCGTGCTTTTATTTTCAAAGAATATCAACTCCCTACAATTCGCGGAGTGGCAATCTCTCAAAGCATTTTAAGTGAGGAATATATCGGGAGAAATGTTTTTAAAGATAAGGGAGATTGTTTTATCTTATCGGGTATTGATGGGTTTAAGGTGGTGGCATATAAGGAAGAATCTGCTTCTTTTTATGCTATTCCTGCAAATAATGCTGTCTCTGCGGGGGGGGGGGGGCAAATTTAGTAGCAGAATATCTGCGTATCTTTTTACTTCATTTACGATTCCAAAAGTCTTTATGGCAACTAGGAAAAGTAGAATTTATCCGCAAATCTTTTTACAAAACTTCTCAAAAAATACAAAAATTTACAAGGTTGCTTCATGAGAAATTTGCATAATTTTTCAAAAATAGAGGGCAGGTATATTAATTTGCGTGAAGCTGAAATTAGTGATTCTGCTTTTATATTAGACTTACGAACTAATGAAAAAAAATCAAAATTTATTCACAAAACAGATGGTGATTTACAAAAGCAGATTGCTTATATGGAGCGTTATAAAAGCTTAGATAATGAGTGGTATTTTGTCATAGAAGATAAGCAAGGCAAACCAATAGGATTAAATAGCATTTATCCGACTTATAATACATTTGTTATAGAAAATAACTTAGCTTTTTATGAGTTTGGGCGTTGGATTATGCAAGATGGAGTGAATTTTTTGCAGTCTTTAGAATCAGATTTTTTAGTCAAAAAAACATTTTATGAGAGTTTGAATTTAGATGATAAAAATGTCTTTACGCTTTATCCCGCAAATACTCAAGTATTGGATTTTCATTTAAAAGCTGGTGCTGTGGATATAGGATTTGATGAGAAAGAAAAGTTAAAAGTTTTAATGCTTACAAGAGAAGCATACGAGCAATCTAAGAAAAAAGTGTTTTCACTTTTAAATCGTTAAAGGAGTAATTTATGCAACAAAACATTAAACAAAAGGTTTGTGAGATTTTAGGGGATATTTTAGAGGTAGAAGTCAATGAAAATACGCAAGTTTCAAGGCAAAATTGCGAAAAATGGACTTCTCTTGCGCATATTGATATTGTTATGAGCATTGAAGAGGAGTTTAATATCATGTTTTCTGAACAGGATTTGCCAAAAATAGATTCTCAAGATTTGTTAGTCAATAAAATATGGGAATTGATAAGATGAATTTAGAGTTGCCAATTCACCACATCGGAGTGGCTACTCATAAAATTTCAGATGAATTGTTTTATTATAAAGCACTTGGCTTTGTATGTGAAGATGAGTTTGTAGATAAAACACAAGGAGTTAGGGGACTTTTTTTGGTTTCTTCTAATATCCAAATGCCCCAATATAGATTAGAGTTATTAGAAAATTTAGAAGCAAATGGTCCTTTGGATAATTATCTACAAAATCATACAAAAATGTATCATATAGCTTATGAAACACAAAGTATTGAAAAAAGCGTAGAGAATCTTTTTGCAAGTTTGGATTACCAGAATAAATTAAATCTTGAAATAGATAAATCATATATGTTGCGGGGGGGGGGAGAAAAGCTATGATTATTCAGTCGGCTAAGAAAGCAAGTTATTTTTCTAGGGTATGTTTTGTTATGTTAAGAAATCATTTATTAGTGGAGTTTGTCGAAAAATGATAGATATATTTGCGAATAATTTAACAAGAAGGCAACTAATAGAATTGTCAAAAGAAAATATTAATGGGAAAACAATCTGTGTTAATGTGCATAGGAATCACGCATTTGAGCCGATTCAAAGTATTATTAAACCATTTTTAAATTTTTCTCATTTAAATGTGGTTTTTAATATAGGAAGTTATGATGATAGCTTTATGTTTGAAAATCATCAAAGTTGTGATTTGGAGCTTTTGTGGATTGACTTAGACAATTATAGGCAAAATAATGCGTTAGAGCATATTTTTGAGCGTGTGGAGTATTTAAGAAGCATTTCAAAATCCCCGATTCTGATAATTTTTTTAGATATTTATAAAAGTCAATTACTTAAAAATTTGGATTCTATAAAAAGTAAATTTCAAAGTATTTTAGATTGTGCAATTTTTTTCATCTCTGAAATGATTGGGGAAATGGGTTTGGATTCTATTTTAGATGAGGCAAAATCGCAAATCACAGGAATGCGATTAAGTAACATAGCTTGTATTAGCGTGGCGCAAATTTTAGGTTTATCTTTAATTCCTTCTATGATATTGCCGACACTTAAAGCAATAGTATTAGATTTAGACAATACGCTATATGGTGGGATATTAGGAGAAGATGGCGAAAATGCGTTGGTTTATGATGACAAATATATGTTACTTCATAAAGAGATATTGAAATACAAAGCACAAGGTTTTTTGTTGGCAATTGCTTCTAAAAATTATGAAGAAGATGTAAAAAATCTTTTTAAAAGAAGGCAAGATTTTGGTTTAAAATGGGAAGATTTTGATGTCAAAAAGGTCAGCTGGAATCCCAAAAGACAAAGCATTCAAGAGATAGCAAAAGCTCTTAATATTGGATTAGATTCCATATTGTTTATTGATGATAACCCTGCTGAAATTGAAAATGTTAGGGATTTAGGCGTTAAAGTAATATTAGCCAAATCCCCTATAGAAACTTTACAAATTCTTAGATTATTTCCACAGATGTTAAAGCTCACAAGTAGCAAAGAAGATTTGTTGCGTTCCAAAGACATTCAAGCAAACTTTGTAAGACAGGAATTATCAAATTTATCTCCCGAATCTTATTTTAAGAAACTAGAAATTCAATTAGAATTTAGAGTAAATGCTATGGATACACTCCCTAGAGTAACGGAGCTTCTTAATAAAACAAATCAATTTATTGCAAACTACACACGCCCTACACAAGAAGTAGTAAGAGATTGGTTTGCTGATGAGGATATATGTATCATCACGATTGCAATGAAAGATAAATTGAGTGATAGTGGGATTATAGGAATCTTTATTGGATTTAAAGATGAGAAAAATTTACATATAATAGATTTATGTGTTAGTTGTAGAGCATTAGGAAGAAAATTAGAAAAAATTATGTTTTTTAAAGCTTGTGGATTAGCACAAAATGCTTTAAACATAAATGGAAAAATAATAATTTCTTATCAAAAAGGAGAGAGGAATTTACCTTTCTTAGATTTTTTAAATACCTTACATACTGAAATGTTGGAATCAGATTTAGCATGTGTTGAATTTGAAAACATAGAAGAATGTGGATTAAATATTAACATAAGGAGATGATATGTGTTTAGAAAAAAGACGATTGGAAAACATTGCGCAAGACTATAGCAACCCGCTACAAGCAAAAGAGGTTTCAGCGTATGAAATTAGTTATTGTTTTGATATATTCAAAAGATTTTATCAAGGCGGAAGTATTTTAGAGATGGGTCCTGCAGAAGGTGTTATGACAAGACGCTTGATTAAATATGCGGATTATCTTGAAATTGTGGAGGGTTCAGATTATTTTTCAAATGCGCTTAAAAAAGAATTTCCTAATTTGTCGGTTAATTGTTGTTTGTTTGAAGAGTTTAAGCCTACTAGAAAATATGATGCAATAGTAATGGGGCATGTTTTAGAACATGTGGAATCACCTGTTGAAATATTAAAACTAGCTAAAACTTGGCTAAAAACAGATACTTCCGGGATAATTTTTGCAGCAGTTCCAAATTCCCACTCTATCCATCGTCAAGCAGCTGTAAAAATGGGGCTTTTAGATAGTGAAAAATCTATGAGTGAGGCAGATGTATTTCATGGGCATAGAAGAGTTTATAATTTGGAAGAGTTTTTGCAAGAATTTGTAAATGCTGGTTTAAAGGTAGTGGCAAGCGGTGGATATTGGCTGAAGCCATTATCTAATCAACAAATAAAAGAACAATGGAATAAAGAGATGATTGAAGCTTTTATGCAGTTAGGAGAACAATATCCAGAAATAGCTGGAGATATTTATGTGGCAGCTTCTTTATAAGCAAAGAATAAAATAAATTTTATAGGAGTGTAAATATGAAAAAGATTGTTATTTTTGGAGTGGGGACGGTTGCAGAATCTATTTATAAAAATATTGACTTTTCTAGGGTTGAGATTTTGGGGTTTGTGAATCCTTATACCTTTAGAGTAGATACGATTAAGGAATTTAAGGGCTATCCTGTTTATGCAATTGAAACAATTAAAGACTTAGAATATGATTATTTGTTAATTGCTAGTGGAAATGTCAGTAGTGTGAAAAATAAAATAAAAGAAGTGGGGTTGGATTCCAAAAAAGCCATAGCATTTATTATTGATAATGACAATGATGTATTCTTTGGTGATTTAATGCAAAAAATTAACCAAGAATATGCAGAGTTTTTAAATGATGATGTTTTAAGTGAAATATTTCTTAATTATGAAAGAAATTATATATTCCCTGTAACTATGCAACATTCATCTTGCAAAAAAATGAAAGAATCTAAAGATTTTGTAAGATATAAGCAATTAGAGCTTATTGCAGAGAGCATTTATGCGCATAATGTAGAAGGTTCGGTAGCAGAATGTGGAGTTTATAAGGGAGAGTTTAGCAGGAAAATTAATGCTTTTTTCCCAGATAGAAATCTTTATTTGTTTGATACATTTGAAGGTTTTGATATTAAAAGTATTGCAAATGAGATTGATACACATGAAGGGAATATAGAATCCATGCAAGTTAGGTTTATGGATACTAATGTAGATTATGTTCTTAATAGAATGCCATTTAAAGAACAATGTATTGTAAAAAAAGGTTTTTTCCCAGAAACTTTTGATTTGGATTCTAGTGAGAAGTTTGCCTTTGTAAGTTTGGATATGGATTTGTATCAACCTATTTTAGATGGTTTGAGAGTTTTTTATCCGCGATTAAGTCAAGGTGGCTTTATCATGGTGCATGATTATAAAAATGCAGGATATCCAAGATGCAAAGAAGCGGTTGATTTATTTTGTAAAGAAAATGGAGTAACAGTTGTGCCTTTGACGGATTTCTTTGGTTCTGCATTGCTCGTGAAATAATTTTAAACCAAATTTTGGTAATAAATCTTTTTCGTAGATTCTTGTAAAGATTGGTAGAATAGTTTATACTTCTGCTTTTGTTAAAGGAGATGATGAATGCCAAAAATTTCAGTGTTAGCACCGAGTTTTAACCATGAAAAATATGTAGGAAGATTTATAGAATCTACTCTTAATCAGACTTTTAAGGATTTTGAAGTGCTGATTGTAGATGATTGTAGCAGTGATAACACAGTTAAAGAGATTTTAAAATATAAAGATAAACGTATTAAACTTATTAAACATGTTTTTAATCGCGGTGTAAATGCTGCTTTGAATACTGCTTTTAAGCATTCTAAATCTGATATTTTGCTTTTTTGCGCAGGTGATGATTCCTTTGAACTAGGCGCATTAGAAGCAGTTTATAATGCACACAAAAGTGATGATTTTTCAGCTTTATATGCGCCTTTGATTCCAGTAGATGAGAATAATAATGTGATTGAAGCACTAATGAATGGCTATGTAAATATGCAAAATAGAAGCAAAAAAGAGTTTATTTACTATACTTTTTTAAATTGGAATTGTTTTGTTTCTCCGGGTATGTCTTTTAAGCGCAAATATGCTAACCAAATTATGCCTTTGCCTGTAAGTATGGTGAGTTTTCAAGATTATCAAATGCACATTAGGCTGATGAAACTAGGAGAAGCAAAAGTTTTAAATAAGAGAATCGTGCGCTATAAAGTCCCTATGCAAAATGGGTCGCAGCTTAGCTCTCCAAGCCAAGTAACAGGTATGCGAGAAGTTTTAGAAGCACACGCACTTTTAGATGAGTTTTTAGGCTTTGATGATATTCCGCTTTTAGAAGAAGCTTTTGCTAAAGAGATAGAATACACAGGTGTAAAACCCTACAAAGAAACCTTGCAGTTTTTTTGGGGAGCTATGGCATTATGCTCGCCACACCAAATTCGCAAAATTTGGGGATACCACAAAATTATGCAATTTTATAATCAAAAAGGAGGGCAAGAGATTCTTTATGAGAAATATCAATTTACTTTTGCAAATTTATTGCGTTTGGCACAATTTTGTATTACACAAGGAAATTAATAGTGGTTAAGTTTTTAGATTTACAAAAAATAAATGCACGATTTCAAGATTCTTTTGAATCTGTTTTTAAAGAAGTGTGTGCAAGTGGCTGGTATTTACAAGGCAAGCAAAATGCAGAGTTTGAAAAAGAATTTGCAGAGTATTGTGGCACTAAGTATTGTGTGGGTTGTGCAAATGGGTTAGATGCGTTGCGTTTAATCATAAAAGCTTATGGTTTTGGAAAAGGCGATGAGATTATTGTCCCAGCAAATACTTATATTGCAAGTATTTTAGCAATTACTGATAATGCTTGCACTCCTGTGCTTGTAGAGCCGAGCTTAGAAACTTATAATATTGATGTTGAGCGCATAGAATCGCATATTACGTCAAAAACAAAAGCAATTTTGGTTGTGCATTTATATGGGCGTGTGGTGGAAATGGAGAAAATTTGGGCATTAGCAAAGAAGTATAATCTAAAAGTGATTGAGGATTCTGCACAAGCACACGGAGCGATTTATCAAGGAAAAAGAGCTGGTAGTTTAGGTGATGTTAGCGGATTCTCCTTTTATCCGGGTAAAAATCTTGGTGCGCTTGGTGATGCTGGAGCAATTACAACAAATGATAAAGCATTAGCAGATAAAATCCGCGCTTTAGCTAATTATGGTTCGTTTAAAAAATACGAAAATCTTTATCAAGGGTTAAATTCAAGACTTGATGAAATCCAAGCTGGAATTTTGCGTGTGAAGTTAAAATCTTTAGATGAAGATAATCAAAAACGCAAAAGAATCGCAAATATTTATTTGGATAGGATTAAACATTCAGAGATTATTTTGCCACGTGCAGGCGATGAAGATTCTAATGTATGGCATGTTTTTGTTATAAGAACTAAAGAACGTGATAAGCTACAAGAGTATTTAAAACAAAATGGAATCCAAACACTTATCCACTATCCGATTCCACCCCATAAACAGCCTGCTTATCAAGAATGGAATACACTAGAATTCCCTCAAACGCAAAAAATTCATAATGAAGTCTTATCGCTTCCCATAAGTCAAGTAATGGAAGATAAAGAGATTTTCAAAGTGATAGAAACATTAAATACATTTTGCAGAATCTAAAACTTTTATTAGAAAATAAAACTATCTAAAATTATATTTTGCTCTTGACAAACACTAAGTGTTATGCTTTATAATATTTTTTTATTTTATTTAAGGAGCAAAAAATGCAAAATCAACACAACAAAACTCGCAGAGAATTTCTTAAGACTTCTGCAAAAATTGCCGGTGGAGCGGCTGCTTTGGGATTTGGCGCAAATGCGTTGTTTGCACAAAATGCAAACACAACTACACAAAGCGAAATTTTAGGATTAAAAGAAGCACTAAGTGGTAAAGAGATTCCAAGTATTGGCTATGCCGCACATTCTAAAGAATGGAAATTTAAGCCTTTTAAGTTTTCGCGCCACCCAATGGGCGCAAACGATGTGCTGCTTGAGATTCTGTATGCTGGAATCTGCCATAGCGACTTGCATGCAGTGAGTGGTGATCATCATGTGCCGATTTATCCCATTGTGCCCGGGCATGAGATTCTTGGCAAAGTCGTTGCAGTGGGCAAGTCTGTGAGCAAATTTAAAGTCGGCGATTACGCAGGTGTGGGCTGTATGGTAAATAGTTGTGGTAAATGTGAAGCGTGCAAGGCAAGTAAAGAGCAATATTGCACAAATGGCAAAACCGTCTTTACATACAACAGCAAAGATGTCTTTCATAATGACGCAAACACCTATGGTGGCTACTCTAACAACATTGTTTTGAGCGAAAAATTTGCGATTAAAGTCCCTAAAAATGCAGAGCTTGAAAAAGTCGCACCGCTGCTTTGTGCAGGGGTTACAACTTATTCGCCAATTATGTTTTCCAAAGTTAAAAAGGGTGATAAAGTCGCTGTAGCAGGCGTTGGAGGTTTAGGGCATATGGCGTTGCAATATATGGTAAAACTTGGCGCGGAGGTTACTTGCTTTGATATTGTGGAGAAAAAGGATGCTGTGCTTGCACTTGGTGCAAAAGAATTTGTGAATGTCAAAAGTAAGCGTTTTAACGAGTTTGCAAACACTTTTAATTTTATTATTAGCACAATTCCTTATCATTATGATGTGAATGTCTATCACAAAATGCTAAAATTTGGCGGTGAAATGGCGATTGTTGGCTTGCCTGCAAGCAAAGATAAGCCAAAGCTTGATTTTGATGATTTTGTTTGGCAGTTTCAAAACAAGAGAATCTATCCAAGCGTGATTGGTGGAATCAAAGAAACGCAAGAAATGCTAGATTTTAGCGTGAAAAACAAGATTTATCCCAAAGTGCAAATTATTCCTATTAACAAGCTTGATGAAGCTTATGAGATTGTCGCAGCAGGCAAAGCAGACTTTCGCTTTGTGATTGATATGAGTAGTCTAAAAGCATAGATTCTAAGGAGAAACAATGAGAACAACTTCAATTAAACTTTTGGGTGCAACCCTTATTTTTGTCTTCATAGGAGGATATAGCATAGCACAATTAAGTTTGACAGAAAATCTTAGTTTTGCAGATAGTTTTGAAGTTATTAGCTCACAATCTTATAAAAATAGTATTCACTACACAAGTGTAATGCGTGGAAGTATTATAGAGGATATGTTTATAGATAAAGATGTAATAAACGCACTGCAACAAGGGAAAAATTTGCCAAATGGAACGCTTATTGTGATGGAAGAATACCATAATCAAAGTGGGCAAAGAGGGCAAATCAATCGTTATATTACAATGCAAAAAGTCAATAACGATTGGGAGTTTGAAGCATTTAATGCTGATAAAAGTCGCAATTATACTGAAAATACGCAAAGGTGTTATGATTGCCACAAAAACTCTATTAGTGGTGAAGATATTGTTTTTACACTTGATAAAATCAAAGCTTTTAAGCTTAAATGAGGTGTAGATTCTAAGAAGTAATAATGCACAAAGTATTGCGCAATGCTATATTAATTTTTGTAAGGACACTAAATGAAATCCACACTTTATAGAATCCTAAGCCTAAAAGAGGGTGAGTTTAGGCTTTTACTTTTTGCATTTGGCTTTATTTTATGCTCTTTAGCTCTTATGCGATTTTGCGTCCAATGCGTGATGCTTTGGGACTAGAAGGCGGCAAAGATGAGCTCAAATGGCTCTTTTTGGCTACTTTTATTGTTTGCATTTTTGCTTCTGTTTTGCTGATGTGGCTAAGTGGCAAGATTAAGCGAAGATTCTATGCGGATTGTGTGTTTATCTTTTTTGGACTTAATCTTTTGGTGTTTTATATCTTAATGCAATCTTTTGAGCCTCATACACAGCATTTCATCTGGCTTTCGCGTGTGTTTTATGTTTGGATTAGCGTTTTTAACCTTTTTGCATTTTCTAGTGCGTGGAGCTTGCTTGCCGATGTGTTTAGCAAAGAAGCAAGCAATCGCCTTTTTGGAATCATCACTGCAGGAGCGAGCTTAGGAAGTATTGCTGGAGCAAGTAGCGTTGGGTTTTTGGTCGCTCATTTAGGAGTAGCAAACCTTGTTTTTCTCTCCATTGCTCTATTATTTTGTGGCATTTTGCTTAAAAACCTCATTTTGCGTGAGCTCAAAACTTTTGAAACTCAAGAACGCTTAAGTAGATTTGATAAAGTCATTGGCTCAAAGAATCCTTTTGTGGGATTCAAACTCATCATAGCTTCAAAATATCTTTTGGCACTTTGTGGGTTTATTCTTTTGCTTACAAGTGTTTCTACTTTTCTTTATATGGAGCAAGCAAGAATCGTGCGCGAACTTTTCCCCACGCGTGAAGCAAGAATCGCCGCTTTTGCAAATATTGATTTAATCGTGCAACTTAGCGCATTGTTTATTCAAATCTTCCTCACTGCAAAAATTGCACGCTTTTTTGGAATCACAAGTCTTTTAAGCACACTTGGCTTTGTGATTGCATTGGGCTTTGTCGTTCTTGCCTTTACACACCCTGCATTTTTGCCTTTGGTTGTTGTGATGAGTATGCGACGTGTGGGTGAATATGCGCTGGTTAAACCCGGACGTGAAATGCTCTTTGTGCCACTAGATGCAGATTCTAAATACAAAGTCAAAAACTTCCTTGATACAGTCGTTTATCGTGGTGGAGACGCACTCTCTGCACAACTTGAAAGTGTGCTTGCAAATATCGGGATTCTTTGTGTATTGCTTGTTGGCGCTGGGATTTCGTTTGTTTGGGGATTGCTTGGTGTGTTTTTGGGCAGGGGGTATGAAAAGGGAAAATAACAGAAGTTTAAGGAAAAGGAAAATTAATGTTCTCAAAGTTTTTTATCAATCGCCCTGCATTTTCAGCAGGTCATTTCTATCATTATCGTAATTGCTGAGCTTTTGTGTCTTTTTAATCTTCCAATTGAACAATATCCAAAACTTGTTCCAACACAAATTGTTGTGAGTGCAAACTATCCGGGTGCAAGTGCTGAAACAATTTCAACCAATGTTGCAAGCATTTTAGAAAATAGCATTAATGGTGTTGAAGATATGATTTATATTCGGACTTCTACCACAAGCAGCGGAACAATGAACCTAAGCGTGTTTTTTAACAATAATGCAGACCCAGATATGGCAGTTGTAAATGTTAATAATCGCGTGCAAGCGGTGCTAAGTCAGCTCCCTAGCGAAGTACAAAGGCTTGGAATCACAGTGCGCAAAAATTCTACTGCAGTAGTTGGGCTCTATCATCTTTATTCCGAAAACCCAAATTATTCACAGCTCTATCTTGCAAACTATGCAATCCTCAATGTCATTGATGAACTCAAACGAATTAACGGAATTGGCGATGTTGATTTGTGGGGACGTTCGGATTATGCAATGCGCATTTGGCTCTTGCCCGATAAACTTGCGAGTTTAAATATCGCCCCCTTGGAAGTGATCGACAAAATCCAACAACAAAACTCACAATTTGCACCCGGAAAAATTGGCACAGAACCCATTGCGCAAAGTGAATTTGCCTATACAATTGTTACACAAGGATTATTTTCAACGCCTGAAGAATTTGAGAGAATTATTATCCGTGCAAATCCTGATGGTTCAGTTTTGCGACTTCAAGATGTTGCAAGAGTTGAACTTGGTGCGCAAGAATATCTAACATCATATTTTTATAACTCCACGCCTTCCATACCCATTCGAATCACTCTGCAACCCGGAGCAAATATTCTTGAAGTTGCTAATAGTGTCCAAAAAACAATGGACCAACTTGCACAAAAATTTCCTGAGGGTGTCAAATATTCTAACCCATTTCGCCCCACAGAATTTATTGTGCAATCCATGAAAGAAGTACTCAAAACTTTTATTGAAGCAATTGTTTTAGTTGTTTTAATTATCTATGTATTTCTAGGGAATTGGCGCGCAACAATTATTCCATGCATTGCAATTCCGGTATCACTTATTGGCACTTTTGTCGGGCTTTATCTCTTTGGCTTTACCATCAATCTTTTAACACTCTTTGGGCTGATTCTTGCAATTGGAATCGTAGTTGATGACGCGATTATTGTGATTGAAAATGTCGAACGCATTATGCACCAAGAACATTTGAGCGCAAAAGAAGCAACGATTAAATCCATGCAAGAAATCACCACTCCTGTGATTGCGATTGTTTTGGTTTTAAGCGCAGTATTTATCCCTGTTGCATTTATGGGAGGATTTAGCGGGGAGATTTACCGCCAATTTGCAATTACAATTGTAATTTCTGTCGTAATCTCTGGCTGTGTTGCACTCACCCTCACACCAAGCCTTTGTGCAATGTATTTGAAAAAACACGATTCCAAACCTTTTTATCTTATTGCCAAATTTGATGATTTTTTTGAAAAACTCACTTTAAAATTTTCGCTCCAAGTTGCAAAAGTCCTCAAAAGAGGTTTGTTATTTCTTTGTTTGCTTGTGGTTATGCTTCTTGCGACCCATGACTTATTCAAACGCACACCCACTTCGCTTGTCCCCGCAGAAGATATGGGAATCGTAAATATCCATACTATTTTGCCCGAAGGTGCTTCGCTTTCGCGCACTACACAAGTGCAAAAGGATTTGATAAACATTTTGGAGCAAAATCCACTTGTTGCCGAGATGACAACCATTTCTGGATTTAGTCAATTATCACAAGGTTTTAAAAGCAATGGTGGTGCAGGATTTCATCGGCTCATTGATTGGAGTGAGCGCAAAGATAGCAACAAGAGCGACCGAGCATTTATCCAAGACATTTCCAAACAACTTCAAGATTACCCAGATGCACGCTTTATTGCCAACCAAGCTCCGACAATTATCGGGGCTTGATTCTAGTGGTGTTAATATCTATATCCAAAGCAAAGAAGGTGCAAGCCTCACTGAACTTAAAAAATACACT
Organism: Helicobacter sp. MIT 11-5569; assembly: GCF_000765695.2. Lineage (GTDB taxonomy): Bacteria > Campylobacterota > Campylobacteria > Campylobacterales > Helicobacteraceae > Helicobacter_D. Next base: position 51,648 of record NZ_JRPB02000011.1, read on the forward strand.
GATTTAATCGTGCAAGCTGCACTCAAGCGCAAAGAGATTCGCAACGCTTTTACAAGCATTGCAGTAGATATTCCTCAAATTGCTGTGCATTTAGATAGAGAAAAAGCTGCGGCTTTAAATGTCAATATTTTTGATGTTTTTCGGACAATGCAAGTAACTTTTGGAAACTATTATATTAATAATTTTGAGCTTTTTAACCACACTTTCCGCGTAATTGCTCAAAGCGAACAAGACTTTCGCCAATCTCCAGAGGATTTGAGATATGTCTTTGTCAAATCTGAAGATGGCAATTTTATCCCTCTAAGCTCACTTCTAAACTTTGAATATACCATAGGCGCAGAGATTGTTAATCGCTTCAATCTTTTCCTCGCTGCACAAATTATTGGCTATCCAAACGAAGGCTATTCAAGCGGTGATACAATTAAAGCGATTGAAGAAATTGCAGCAGAAATTTTGCCACAAGGCTATGATATTGGCTATTTTGGCTCAACTTATCAAGAAAAAGTTAGCCAAAATAGTGGCGCGACAGCTTTTATCTTTGGGCTTGTTTTTGTATTTTTGATTTTGGTTGCTCAATATGAACGTTGGCTTATGCCGCTTTGTGTCCTTAGTGCAGTCCCTTTTGCGCTTTTTGGTGCGATTCTTGCGACCTTTTTGCGTGGATTGGAAAATGATATTTATTTCCAAGTTGGGCTACTTGTTTTGATTGCATTAGCGGCAAAAAATGCGATTTTAATCGTTGAATTTGCAATGCAGCTTCGTGAGCATAAGCAACAAAGCATTGTTGATGCAGCAATTGGCGCAGCAAAATTGCGATTCCGTCCTATTGTGATGACTTCACTTGCATTTAGTATGGGTGTTTTACCGCTTGCAATCAGTAGTGGTGCAGGAGCCCTTAGCCGCCATTCTATTGCCACAGGCGTTCTTGGAGGTATGCTTGCTGCAACATTTTTGGCAGTTTTCTTTATCCCACTATTTTATGTATATTTAGCAAGATTGAGCGAATGGATACAAAGCAAACGAAGCAACTATTAAAAAGGTAACAATGCAACCAAAACTTAAAAATACATTTTCACAAAGAAGCACACCCACAAAAACGACAAATCGCGATATATTCACGCGCGATTTAGCAGGTGAG
>NZ_JRPB02000045.1 GCF_000765695.2 Helicobacter sp. MIT 11-5569
AACATCTAAAGAGATTTTAGGGCTTAAAATCACAGACATATCAGCCCCAAAGTTAATGGTATTCCCATATTCTAATTTTCCATAATCAAAGTTTCTATCTGCATTATAAACTCCACCAACATAAAGTGATGAAATCACAGGATCAGAATAGTTTTTTAATGCAAATCGCGCAGAGAAAGATTTAAAAGCAAAGTTCTTACTCTCATCAAAATGTTTTTCTCTTTGAATCACACCAGTTTGTAAAGTAATTTGTGGGGCAAATACTCCTCCAATACTATCTCCTGTATAAATTCCTCCAATCCACAAAGAATCAAAATCAAAACTTCTCTCTGTGTTATAAGACAAGCCAAAATCACTTACATATTCATTCTGTTTATAGCTACCATTACCTGCAATAAGAATATCAAACTTTGGCACAAGCGTATAAATAAAAGTTTGACTAATAGAAACTTGCTTTGTATCTGTCCAAGTTTTTGTATCAGGTTGTGCTACAAGTGTAGGATACATATTATAAATATAAGCATTTCCACTGCTTAAATAGCTAATACTTGTAATACTCCTTAAACCAATTTG
>NZ_JRPB02000012.1 GCF_000765695.2 Helicobacter sp. MIT 11-5569
GGCTGAGCTTAGCGTTTTATTCTCCATTATTATCACGCTTGTAATTATGTATAAGGGTTTTGAAGTCTTAGCAGGTAGAAGCCAAAGCCCTATTAGAGAGCTTACTTGGGATATAGCAGGAAAACTCCTAGCGATTACTTTTGCATTAAATCTTGGAGGTTGGTTAGATTTAGCAATTTCTGCAATGGATGGAGTCTATGAATGGGCAGGTGGTGGCACACAAATGTATGCAAACTTAGATATTATGTTTGCAAATACTATAAAAATGACAAATACAATTTGGGCTAAATCAAGCGGCTTAAAAGATTCTTTTATGGCAATTGTTGCTATGTTGCTTTGCTATATCGGATTTTTAGTCGCCGCAGTTCCTACATTAGCGATTTTAGTCGTTACAACCTTCACCCAAACAATGCTTGTAATTTCTGCTCCTATTGTGTTTTGGCTTTTAATTTTTAAATCCACAAAGAATGTTTTTACACAATGGATTGGTCTTTTGCTTTCTAATACTTTAGTAATTTTGCTGGTTGGTTTATTTTTGCAAACCTTTATGGATGAGATTAATAGCTGGGCTACTTTATTAACAAGCAAAACACGATCTGGAAATGAAGTGCTAGCAACAGGTATTTTCTATGTAATCTCCTCTTTGATTTTGGTTATTATGATTTTAGGCGCAAAAGCTTTTGCTGAAAAGGTTGCAAATGTATCAATGGATGGCGCAATGGGCGGTGCAATAGGTGGAGCTTTAAATCCTATTGGTCAATTAGCTGCAAAACCTGCGGGATGGGCTGCTGGTAAGGCTGCAAAATATGGAGGTAAAGCTGCGTGGGCTGGAACTAAAGCAGCTGGTAGAGGAGCTTGGGCTGGAACTAAAGCTGGTGGTCGGGCTGCATATAGTGGCGCAAAAAGAATGTATGAGAGGATGAGAAATGAAGCGTAATTTTATTTTTCTTTTTATTTTTGGTGTTTTCTTGAGTGCTTGTAGCACTCATCAAGGCAAATATGATGAGCTTTTTAATAGTCAAAAAGATTGGATACCTATTAATACGGATTTTAATCAAGCTACAAAGGAATCTAATGAATCTAAATAATATTAGAGTTATTAGTTTAATACAGAAAGGATAAATATGTCAAAAGATGATTTGGGCAAAGAACTTGAAAAACAAGGCTGGATTAGCCTAGAAGACAAGATTAAACAAGAGGAGCAAGAAGAGTTAGCAAAAGAGGACAAAAAACAATCTCACTTTATGGATAAGTTTAATAGCTTTTTCAAAAAGAAAGAAAAAGCTATTGATAAATCCATTGATCAAGGAAAAGAGCGATGAGAAACGATTTTAATACTGCTTTAGATTATGAAGCAAGTTTTAGATATTTGATTGAAAAAAGCAACAAAAGAGCGTGGCTTATTGCTTTTATCTCTATTTTTATAGCGATTCTTTCTATTGTTGCTGTTGTTTTGCTCACCCCTTTAAAAACTATTGAACCTTATGTGATAAGGGTAGATAACACTACAGGAATGGTTGATATTTTAACCATACTTGATGAGAAAGAAATTACAAAAAATGAAGCTTTAGATAAATATTTTATTGGGACTTATATTAAGGCTAGAGAGGGATATTACTATGAGCTTTTGAATCAAGATTATTTGCTCACTCAATTAATGAGCTCTGAAAAGGTTGCGAATGAATACAGGGCTTGGTATGAAGGAGATAACGCAAGAGATCAAATCCTAAAAAATTCTAATGAAGTGAGTGTGCAAATTTTAAGCATTGTTTTGGGGGAAAGCAATGGTGTTAAAACTTCAACCATTAGAGCAATCATTACTACAAAGAATCTCAATACAAGAGGAACAGCACACGCAACAAAAGTCATTACATTAAGTTATGACTATATCTTAGCAAAAGCTAGTGAGGAAAACAGGATTTTAAATCCTCTTGGTTTTAAAGTTTTAACATATAGAGTTGATGACGAGGTAGAAAGATGAAAAAAATAATTCTAATTAGCCTATTTTTAAGCAGTTTTGTATGGGCTTTAAATATTCCAAAAGCTTCCATATACGATAAAAGAATCACTTATGCAGTCTATAATGCTAATGATGTCTTTCAAGTAAATGCTAAAAATGGATATGTAAGTGTGTTGGAATTTGGTATTGATGAGAGAATCATTAATACCGCCACAGGTTTTGCGGAGGGTTGGGATTTAATAGAAAAAGACAATCTTTTATTCATCAAGCCTAAAGCTTATAAAACACAGCTTGTCCAACAAGACGAAAACAATATGGGAGAAAGTCAATCTTCGCAAGAATTTGTGCTAGATCCTAATCCGAGTGATTGGAAAACTAACTTAATTGTAATTACAAATTTAAATGCTTATGTGTTTGATTTAAAGCTTGTTACCAAAAACAGCAACACCACTTACAAACTTAGCTTTTCATATCCGCAAAAAGATTATGAGGCTGCTAAGGAATTTTTAGAAGCACAAGAGCAAGAAAATATCCGAACTGATTTAAATAAAAATACCATTCCTAGAAATTGGGATTTTTATATGAAAGTCAATAAAGGAAGTGAGGATATAAGCCCAAATTTTGCCTATGATGATGGTGTTTTTACTTATCTTGGATTTGATAACACTAAAACATTCCCTGCAGTTTTTATGTATGAAAATGGCAAAGAAAGTATCTTAAATACGCATATCAAAAAAGATGGCAATTATGATGTTTTAGTGATTCAAAAAACTGCTAAACAAATTCTCCTAAGAAGCGGGGATAAGGTTGTTGGAATTTTTAATAAGGGATACGCAAAGAATCCATTACGCAAAACAAGGGAAACTTCTAATGAAAATGTTCAGCGGGAAGTTAATAAAAAGGGTGGAAAATGATAAGAATAAAAACTGCCACAAGGGCGGTAAATCCTTGCAGCAGAGTTTTACAGAAGGCAGTTATTTACTTTTTAGATTTAAATAAGATTTCTCTTATTTCTTCTCTAAAAAGCGTGACTAGCACTGCAATAACTGCAATGAATAGGTTTGAATCCATTATGGACTCCTTACAAGTTGAATTCCGCCCGCATACCCAACTAAATAGCCAAAAAAAAAGCTCAGCTCCCCAAAAGAGAACCGAGCTTAATCAACTTGTAAGGCTCTGTAAAACCTTTTTATCCATTTACCGAATGGATCAAGAGAATTATAGCACAAAAATGATAAGGAAATAGAGAATATGCACGATAAAGAACAAGACGCTTTAAACAATGATTTTGAAAATCATACAACAGAATTAAATAGCCAAAAAGATCACCTTAAGAAAATACAAGGCTATGGTATTTTCGCCATTGGTGGTTTATTGCTCATTGTATTAATGGTTTATTTCTTAAATTCTTTTTTAAGCAGGAATGATGGCGTTGAAGAAACACCAAAAGAAGACAATAAAGATTTAGCGCAAAGCGTAAAACAAAAAGAATTTGTCCCACCTGCTCCACAAAAAACATTTGACGAACTCATCGCGCAAGAACCCAAACAGCAAGAAGTGCCAATTTTTGAACCAAAACCACCAAAACCTAGAATTATCAAAGGTGCTGGAATCACTGTTGTTGCTTCATCTAGCAATGGGAATTTTGGGGGTGGCGTTGGAGCTGGAGCTGGGGGAGAATTCGGAGAAAAACCAAATACGGTGTTTGAGTTTGGACAAAATGGTGCTGGTGCTTTACAAAATCCTAATAGCTTACAAGGTGGGGGAGATTTTGTAGGAGAAGTTTTTACACCAACCATTGCAAAATTGAGTGAATTTGATCAAAACTTACTCCTTCCTAAAGGCACTTATATAGGCTGCGCCTTAAAAACAAAACTTGTAAGCTCTATTAAAGGCGGAATTGCTTGTATTGTTTCAAACGATGTTTATTCTGCAAATGGAAACACACTTTTAATTGAAAAAGGTAGCACGATTACAGGAACATTTAATGCGGGTCAAATTGATGATGGAATGGATAGGCTTTTTGTAATTTGGCAGGAAATTAGAACGCCTAATAACATTATTATTCCTGTGTATTCGGGTGCTACTGATGAGCTAGGAGCTAGTGGTATGCCCGGCTGGGTAGATCATCACTATCTTAAACGCTTTGGTTCTGCGATTTTGCTTTCAATGATTGATGATGGAATGGCTATTTTAGCCGATCAATTAAGCAAAAACAATGGCAATGGCAACAACTATTACAATTATAGTCAAAACACAAGGGATAATATTAATGAAATTGCCAATACTGCTTTAGAAAAAATGATTGATATTAAACCCACACTTTACAAAAATCATGGTGATTTGGTTGGCGTTTATGTCAATAAAGATATTGATTTTTCAAAAGTTTATAAGCTCACAAGGAAAAAGAATGTCAATCACATTAGATAAATATACGCAACAATATTTTGGGGAATTTTTAAAAGACGATAGCATTAATGAAATCTGCTACAATGGGGATGATAAAATTTGGATACAAAACTCCAAAGGATTTTGGCAATCTGTAACTACTGAACTTGACTTTGAGAGAGCAAGCCATTTTGCAACTGCGGCGGCTGCTTTTAAAAAAGATAAGATTGATGTAGCACGCCCGATTCTTAGCTGTATTTTAGTAGGCGGAGAGCGTATGCAAATTGTCATTCCTCCTGCTACAAAAAATGAACACATTTCTATTACCATTAGAAAGCCGAGTAAAACTCGCTTTAAAATGGAAGATCATGTTAAAAGTGGTCTTTTTGAAGATTTAAATCCCAATACTAATGAAATTAAACCAAGCGATAAGGAATTAATCAAGCTTTATGAAGCAAAAGATTATCAAAGTTTTATTTCTAAGGCTGTTGGATTTGGCAAGAACATCATTATTGCTGGTGAAACAGGTAGTGGAAAAACTACCTTTATGAAAACTTTGATTGATTTTATAAGCCTTGAAGATAGGATTATTACCATTGAGGATGTTGAGGAGATTAAATTCTATGAACACAAAAACTTCGTGCAATTATTCTATCCTTCCGAAGCAAAAAGCACAGATTTTCTAAATTCTGCAACGCTTTTAAAATCTTGTTTAAGAATGAAGCCTGATAGGATTTTATTAGCAGAGCTTAGGGGTGCTGAAACTTATGATTTTATCAATGTTTTAGCAAGTGGTCATGGAGGCAGCATTACAAGCTGCCACGCAGGAAGCCCTGAAGAAACATTTACGCGACTTGCTTTAATGACTTTGCAGAATCCACAAGGACAATGTGTGCCTTTTGAAATCATCCAAAAAACCCTTAAAGATTTAATAGATATTGTTGTGCATATCCACGCACATCATGGAAAAAGACGCATTAATGGAATCTATTTCAAAGAAATAGAAAACACCAAATAAGGAAATATTTATGTGGCAAATTAAAACACAAGATAAAAAAGCAACAAATGCAAACCTTGTAAATATAAACGATAAAGAGGTGGAATTTACTACTCAAAATAACCAAATATTTTGCACGAGTTTGGATATAGCAAGGGTATTTGAAAAAAGGCATACGCATATTTTAGATTTAGTCAATGAAAAATTAAAGAATAAAGAAATTCAAGATTTTACTGAGCCGAATTTTCGGCTCAGTGAGTATAAAGATAGCACGGGCAGGGTCTTGCCTTGCTATAAACTCACTCGTGATGGTTTTTCTTTTATAGCAATGGGGCTTACAGGCAAGAAAGCTGATATATGGAAAGTTTCATTTATTAATGCTTTTAATAAAATGGAACAAGTTATTACCCAAGAAATACATAGCCCCAACAAATATCTTACAGAAATAATGAGTGAGCTTTATAAAAAACTTCCACAAGAAGATTTTAGTGTTGATATTACGCTTAAAGATAGAAATCAAAATAATCAAATCATTTTTTCTCATTATTATGAAGTCGGCGGCAAACCAAAAGACCCAATGGCAAGTAAAAATAAAGCATTTTTTCAAGAAAAAATGCAAAATTTTAGTGCAAATAAAACTATTAAAAATCAAGACTTGGAGCGATAGATGCAAAATAAAAGAAATATTCAAATTATTTTTCTTGTTATAACAAGTTTTATTCTCACTTACTTACTAACACCGATTATTTTTTTCTTTTTGAATAAAGTAAAAATAGTCAAAGCTCTTGAAATTTACAACATTAATTTCACTTTTCAAGCAATTAGTAATGGTTACCCAAAAATATGGCTTTCTTTAGGTGTTACATTTGGAATTTGCTTGATTGCTTTTACCGCTTTGGTGTTATCTCTAAAAACCAAAAAATCGCAATTTGGTGAAGCTAGATTTGCCAATAATAACGAGATTAAGCAGATGAAGTTATTTAATGATAAGGGCATTATCATCGGAAAATATAAAGGTAAATTTTTAAGATTTGGGGGTCAGCAATTTGTAGCGTTAGGAGCTCCTACAAGAAGCGGTAAAGGTGTAGGTATTGTTATACCAAACCTACTAGAATGGGTAGAAAGCGCAGTCGTGCAAGATATTAAACAAGAATGTTTTGACTACACAAGCAAATACAGAAAAGAAGTTTTAGGGCAAGAAGTCTATCTCTTTAATCCATTTTCAAGACAAACTCATCGTTATAATCCGCTGACTTATATTGATATGAGTGATAAGGAGCATTGCGATAGTCAATTAATGGACTTAGCTAACATTCTTTATCCGCTCGATGGGGATTCAACTTCCAAATTCTTTAATGGATTAGCGCAAAACTTATTTGTCGGATTATGCTATATGTGGCGTGATTTGCAATTAAGCAATATTGGAAAAGACTTCCAAAGAGCTTTTGAAATAAAAATAGGAGAGTTTAATTTTTATAATATTTTACAGCTTTCAAAAGGGCTATCTATTAAAAATGAAAATCAAGCAATACAAGGCTTTGATGATACCTATAACTTTTTAGTGCATTGTGAAGTTTTAGATGACGCCACAAAAAGACGCTTAGAAACCTATTTTAACATTAGCTCTGATGCTACAAAATCAGGCGTAATGAGTTCTTTTAATGCGCCTCTTGTTCCCTTTGAAAGCGAAACATTGAAATTAAGCACAGAAACAAGCGATTTTGATTTAAGAGATTTGCGCAAAAAGAAAATGACAATCTACATTGGCATTACTCCTGATCAATTAGCAAATGCACAATTTATTTTAAATATTTTTTGGTCGCAACTTATTTTGTTAAATACCAAAGAATTACCACAAAAGAATAAAGATTTGAAATATTCTTGTTTGCTTTTAATGGACGAATTTACAGCACCCGGAAGAATTCAAATCTTGCAAACCTCTGTAAGTTTCATTGCTGGATACAATCTAAGATTATTAACAATCTATCAATCTTTATCGCAGCTAGAAACGCAGCCACCTTTAGGCTATGGCAAAGAGGGAGCTAAAACATTACTAACAAATCATGCTTGTCAAATTTTCTATGCTCCAAGAGAGCAAGAAGACGCGGAAGCTATTTCTAAGATTCTAGGTAACACGACTTTTAAGACAAGCTCAAGAAGCATAAATTCAGGCGGTAATGGGGGCGGCTCAAGAAGCATTAGTGAAGCAAGTAGGGCTTTAATGCTACCGCAAGAATTACGAGAAATGTCATTTGAAAATGAGCTTATCACAATTGATAGTGGCAAACCTATTTTATGCAATAAAGCTTTCTATTATTCCGATTCTTATTTTATGGATAAATTTAAAGCGATTTCAAAAAGCTTAGCAGCAATCAAAAAAATACCAACAAGAGAGCAACTAGAAAATGCAATCTTACAAGGAGAATGCAAAGTTAAAATTCAAATTATAGGAGAAGACAATGAAGAAAATGTCGCTTAGTTTAGCCATTATGGCTTCGTTAATGGTTATAGGGTGTTCTGCGCCAAAACCAAAACAATTAGATAGTGGTTCTGCATTATCCATTAATAATTCTATTTTGGAAAGGCAGTATAACTTCGTCCCAAAAGATGATTTTTTAAGCTCACAAAATTGGACTTATCAAATCACGGTTGAAAAAAATTCAACGAGAGATGATTTTATCCAAAATGAGCTTGTAACAAAAACTTTTCTTTTGGCGCACAATGCTAGTAAGATGATTCTAATAGGGAGAGAAGATTTAATTAAAGACTACAAAGAGTATTTTATTAAAAATCAAGTCATTATCCCTATTGAATTACAGCCTATCAATCCCTATGAAGAAAAACTCAATGTAGTAAATATTCTATTTTTTAACAAAACTAATACAGGAGAATGAAAAATGAAAAAGGTTCTTTTATCTACTTTAATTTTTGGTGTTGTATCCGCTAATGCAATAGAGTTGGAGCTATTATCTGGAGATACTAGATTAGCTTGTGAAGCAATGCTTTGTTTAGCTTCACCTGTGCAACCTGCAGAGTGTAGCGCAGCTTTAACAAGATATTTTAGCATTAATGCGAAAAAATGGTCGCAAGTCGTTGCCAAACGAAAAAGTTTTTTGGATTTATGTCCTGTTGTTGCTTCAAGCGATCCTGAAATGTATAAATACAAAAATGAAATTTTGGCTAATTTGGATGGTGAATGCTCAGTTACCTCCCTTAATAATAGAATTGAGAATAAAGTTATTAGGGTGGATAAAGTATGCACAAATGATGGGGATGGTAGCGGCATTCAATGTAGGGATGTCAATGTATATGGATTTAGAGTAAATCCTGAATTGACAAATTCTTGCAAATTACTATCTACATCAAGTTATACTGATTACAATCTAAAATATACTTGTGATACTAAATTTTACGAAAAAAATGAGTGGCAAAGAGGCTATGAATTAAAAGAAGTCTCACAAGATGTTTATAGTGCTCTACCATTATCACAAAAAGAACAGGGTGAGAAATTAGCCCAAATTAGTAGATATGAATATACGCAATTACCTCAAAACCAAAGAAAACAAGTAGGGAATCAATACTACAGAGTAGATATTGGATATTATCAAAAATCAATGATTTCAAAAAATTGCTGGGTTAATGAGAAGTAATAATGAATGAAAATAATTCTAATGAAAATAGTCTTTATGAAATTGTAAATGAGGAAAACAACAGCACACAAGAAATAATTAACTTTAATGAGTTGTTAGAAAGATTTACAAACACCATGCAAACAATCAATGGAAAAATCCATGTTGGGAAGCAAAACTCGCATAGCAATACAGAGGATGGTATTTTTAAAGATTTGGAGGAGAGTTTTTCGGAATTAAATAGTATCCATTTGGCTCTTGTCGCTTATTTTAAAAATCCTCCTAGCGATGAAGAAAAAGAGATTTTTCATAAAACAGCCTCTATCAAAAAGACTATGGAGGATCTTGCCAAATTTGCTAATGAAATCCAAAAAATATCCTTAGATGAAAAGCTCAAAAATTACAACCAACAAATTAATAGCTTTTGTGAAATTGTAGAATATAAGCTTTCTCACAATGCACAAATCTATCAAGAATTTCTTGATGGCTTTGTTGCAGACGGAAAACAAAAGCTTAATATATTTTCGGAAATCTTTACAAAAATGACAAAAAATACCAAATGGTTTCTTGTATTTTTTAGTGTTGCTTCTATTAGCTTGGGTGTTATTTTTGGGGTTTTATTATCTCTTACATATGCAAAGCATTTAGAATATAACAAGTTAAAAGGGAGGGTGGCTGCAATCACTCAAGGTTTGGCTACTATCTCTGTTAATAAAGATGATAAAAGCCTCACCTTAAGCTTCGCAAAAAACAAAAAAACTATTTTTAATGAGAATAAAAATAGTATTCAAATCACACTACAAGGAGGTGAATGAACAAAATAATTATATATCAAATTCGCAAAAAAACAAAAAAACAAAAATTCTAATAAAGGAGATAAAAATGGCATTCGGACGATTGGTTAATGATAAAATTGTTATTGATACTAACAATGCACTAAATTACAGAAGCAAGGAAGGTGATATTCAGCAAAGAAAAGTGGATACAGCCTTGATTGATGTTATTAAAGAAGCAGGACAAGTTGCCGCAATGGAGCATGGTTCTGTTCTCTTTTCTGCAAAAGTCAATAATGAGTGGAAAAACTTTTTTGTAAATAGAGATGAAAAAACTCATAATATTGTGCTAAAACCCACAAACTCGCAAAATAGAGATGATTTTATTTATATAAACTCTAACACAAATGAGAAAGGCTACTTTTACTATACAATCAATCAAAAGCGAGAATCTGCAAAAGAATTAATTGAGGGTGTAGGCATTACAGAACGCCAAAATCAAGATGGCTCTAAAAGCCATTATTTAGAAACTAATGTAAGACTTTACAATGAAGAGCTCAAACAAGAGCTAAAAGAAAGAGGCAATGAATTTATAGCAGTCATCTCAAATGACGGAATTAAAGTTGTCAATGAAGCCGAAATGAAAGCACAAAAGCAAGAACAGCAAATGCAGCAAACTCAAGAAATCAAAGAGCCTGAAAAGAAGCAAGATAAGGGATTTGAAAGATAATGTGCGCCCTTTTGGGCGTATATTATTAGTTACTATTATTTAATATAAATTAATAATAATTATTTATAGTTAATATTATTAACTAATAGTAATTATAAATTAATATAAAAGGAATGCAAAATGACTTTTTCTTGCTCATATACTACCTATACTGACAATAAACGAGAATTAGTTGCTATCAATGGCGAAATAGAAACTTATAGTTATCTGCCTCTTACACAAAGTGAGATACTTCATGCAATCAAAGATTTTATCTTTGAAAAATCCATACAAGATAAAAAAGTCAATTTTACTCTCTATCCAAAAACTCCTAGAGAATTTGACTATTTTAGAGAGGGTGAAAATTGGATTTGGAATCCAGAGAATCAAAGTCTTATTGCTAGAGAACCTAGCTTGTTTTAAAAAGGAAACCCTTATGAATAATATCAAAATCTATAAATCTAATGCGTTGGTAGGCGAGTTAAATAAAGATAATCAATTCTATCTAGGCTTTGATGATAATAAGAATCAAGCAGTATTCCATAACAATTTTTATAATTTGACAAACTCCAAAAATAGAAAAATAGCCACGATTAAAATAGATAAAGAGCTAAGTAAAGAAGATTTGATTTTTCTTCTTGCGAGAAATTTTCATAAAGAGCTTGGAATAGGTGCGCAAGATAGTATCTCTTTTGATACGAAAAAAAATAGAATCAATATTAATAAAAGAACTTCAAATCAAGCTTCAATGATGGGTAAAAAAGATGATAATGATTTAGGGTATAATAATGGAATCTAAATTTGACACTATTTTATCTCTAACAATAAAAATTCACAAAGAGATTGAACTAATAGAAAAAGAAACAGGCTTTAAAATAGAACAGGATAAAAACAATCCTAATTTATTTTATATCACAGAACCAAATGCTAAAATACCTTTTGCAAGTATAGATTATAGTAAGGAAATAAATAATGCAATACACAATGCAACTACAAGAACCGATACTCAAACAAGCGCATTACGAGAATGTTCCGATTTATTCGCTAGACGAGTTAGAGGAATTATCCAAGAGAGAAGCAGACGAAGCAGAAGCTTGGGCGAGGGAAGTAGAAGATTGGGCGAAAAGAGTGGATACCTTTATGGATTCAATGATAGCCAAATATGGAGAATCAATCCTCAAGAAAGAATATCGCTCCAAAATTTAAGCAAAGAAGGTCAAGAGCTTTATAAGTATGAAGCCCTTAAGGCTTACGCACAAAATGGGGCGATTCTTCCCCCTTCATTTACAGAAAAACTCCAACAAGACAACAACAAAGAAACTAATCAAACTTTAACAAATCACACCAACAATAGCACTACACAACAAGAAAATAAATCCACTAATCATTTTAAAGACAAACTAAAAGAATTTAAAGAAAAACAAACAGAAAAACAAATTAACAATGTTAATAAAAATTTAGAAAGGTAGAAAAATGAGATTATTCATTGCAGAAAAGCCTGAATTGGGCAGAGCGATTGCGGAAGGATTAGAGGGAAGCTATAAGAGCGGAAAAGGATATATTCAAAAGGGTAATGATATTGTTACTTGGGCTTTTGGTCATATATTGGAACTTGCTAAACCTGAAGAATATGATGAAAAATACAAACTATGGAAGCTTGAAGATTTGCCCTTTCCCATTAAGGAATTTAAATATCTTCCTAAAAAGGATAGTAAAGAGCAGCTTAAAATTATTTGCGATTTCATAAATAGCAATACAATAGATTCCATTGTAAATTGTGGTGATGCTGATGATGAGGGACAAATTTTAGTTGATGAAATTATTATGTATTCTAAAACCTCTAAGCCTGTATTTAGGGTTTTAATCAATGATTTAACGCCAAAAGCAGTTAAAGAAGAGATAGCTAAAATTAAGCCAAATACCGATTTTAAAGGAATGAGCGAGAGAGGCTTTGCAAGAAGTCAAGCAGATTGGATTGTGGGTTTTAATCTCACACGAGCTTATACAATACAAGCCCGACAAAATGGATATACGGATAAAAACTCTCTTAGTGTTGGCAGAGTGCAAACACCTATTTTGGGGCTAGTAGTTGCTAGGGATAAAGAATTTGAAGGCTTTAAAAGTATAGATTATTTCTCTTTGATTGGTGATTTTGAAATTAATAACAATATCTTCAAAGCGCGATTGAAAACAGAAGAAAAAATCTTGGATGAGAATATCGCAAAAGATATTAAAAATGCTTGTGAAAGTCAAAATGCAAAAATCAATTTAAAAATAGAAAACAAAAAAGAATATCCACCATTGCCTTATAACTTACTTGTCTTACAAGCAGAATGTGCGAAAATTTTTGGATTTAGCCCTGATAAAACCTTGAAAATCACACAAGATTTAAGAGAAAAGCATAAAGCCATTACTTACAATCGCTCTGATTGTCAGTATCTGCCTGAAACAATGTTTGAAGAAGCTCCAAAGATTCTAAGCTCCATAAAAGAAAATTTAAATAATGATGAGATTGAAGCTTTGATCGCTGGGAGCGATGTAAAAATAAAAGGCAAAGCTTTTAATGATTCTAATATTTCCGCGCACTATGGAATTATTCCTACTCAAAACAAAATTTCATCGCAATTAACCAAAGATGAGCTAATCGTTTATGACTTAATTGCAAAAAGATTCATCATTCAATTTTTTAATCCTAGAGAATACCAAACAACAACCATTGATTTAGAGATAAATCAAAGAATTTTTACAACTACACAAAATAGAACCACAAAAAGTGGTTTTAGGAGCTTGTGGAAAAATATAGATACAGAAGAGGAAGGCGAATCGGAAAATAATGATTGTGATTTATCGGCACTAAAAAATGGAGATAATGCAAAATGTTCTCTTGTGCAAATTGAAAAAAGACAAACAAAGCCACGCCCTTACTATACGATGACAACCTTATTAAAAGATTTAAATAGTGTTGCTAAATATGTGAGCGATGAGAGAATTAAAAAACTGCTTATGGAAAAAGACAAAGACAAAAAAGGAGAAAGTGGAGGAATAGGCACACCTGCTACAAGGTCTAATCATATTAAAACTTTAATTGATAGAGGATATATAGAGGTTAGCCAAGATAAAAAACAAGTTGTTAAATCTACAAAGAAAGGGAGAGATTTAATTTCGCTTTCTCCAAAATCACTTACTACACCTGATATGACAGCTTTATGGTTTGAACAACAAAAGATGATAGAAACATTAGAGCTGAACAGAAAACAATTTTTAGACGAAGTTACAAAAGAAGTTATTAATGAGATTCAAAGAATTAGTAGCAATGAAAGTTTTAAAATAATGGAAAATGGGGATAAACCAAAAATCCAATGCCCGCAATGCAATAAAGGCTTTCTAACAAAACGAAAGGGGAAATATGGAGATTTTTGGGGTTGTAGCGAGTATAACGCTGGGTGTAAAGCAACCTATCAAGACAACAAAGGTAAGCCAAATTTAAATCCCAAAAAAGAATCTAGCCCACAAACGAGCGAATACCAATGCCCTAAATGTCAAAAAGGATTTTTGATTAGAAAAGAGGGAATTTCTAAAGCAGGAAAACCCTATATTTTATGGAGTTGTAACGAGTGGAAAAATGGCTGCGATTATCGCTGCTTTGATAAAGGTGGGAAACCAAATATAAGTTAATTAAAATTAATTTAATATATTATTAATAACTAATAATAATTAATAATATATTATAGTTATTTAAATTAATTTTTAATATACATTAATAATTAATAGTATATAATAGTTATTATTAATTAACAAGATTGGAGAAAAATCACATTGAAAACAAAAATTGAATGGACAGATTATACTTGGAATTTTATATCGGGTTGCACACAAATAAGCCCTGCTTGTCAGAATTGCTATGCTAAGGCTATGACTAAACGCTTACAAGGAATCGCAAAAGCAAAGACAGCCAAAATGCGTTGTCAGCATTGTGGATTAGATTTGAAGAATAAATTTACATTAAAGGATTATTGGGGGTGGGGAACTGTAATTTGCACAGGAAATATAATGTATTCTATAGATAATACTATTATAGTAGATAACCATCCACACGATGCTTTCTTCTTGCCTATGTATTGGTTTGGTTGGGACGAAGTTATATTTCACGAATTATTTTTAAAGAAAATCCTAGACAAAAAGAAATATAAAAGCGGTAGCAAAATCTTTGTATGCTCTATGAGTGATTTATTTCACGAAAAAATAGAGTTTTTATACATAGACGAAGCATTTTGGTATATGGAAAAAAGACAAGATTTAACCTTTCAAGTTCTTACTAAGCGTCCAAATAGAATGCTAGAGTATTTTACTAAATTTTTGAAATCAAAAATTCCACCAGATTATTTTAACGACAGCGTTTATGAAGATTTAAAAAAGCACATTTGGCTTGGAGTAACAGCAGAAAATCAAGAAATGGCAGATTTAAGAATCCCAGATTTATTAAAAATAAAAGAGATTACAGGGTGTAAAGTCTTTGTAAGTGTTGAGCCTATGCTAGAGAATGTAAATCTTACTAAATATCTTAAAAAAGACAATGATTCTACTTGTCTTGATTGGGTTATTGTAGGGGGAGAGAGTGGCAATAGAGCAAGAGCAACAAAAGAAGAATGGGTAATAGATTTGTATGAGCAATGCAAAGATTATGATTGTGCATTCTTTTTTAAGCAAAAAGGTAATCACTTTATTGCTTCCCCCTTAGAATCTCATAGTAATAGCTTTATAGAGAATATCTACAATACAAAGGAGTTTCCAAGATGTTAGTAAAAGATTTTGAGTTTAGAATCGTGCCAAAGCCTAATGAAAAAGGCGAGTATTGTAATTGTAATAATGCAGATTGTCCTGCTAGGAAATTTCATTTTATTGTTGGGAATGAGGCTAAATCAAGACTAAGTGAAGAAGAGTTACAAGATTGTGAAATTGAGCTTTGCACAGGAAAAGTTGATGAAAATAATAAAAAGATTTTTGAGGGAGATATTCTTATAACAAAAAATGGGGATAAAGTTAGAGTTGCGCTAGATTCTGAAAGAAAGTTTATCGTTATAAATATAGAAAACGAAGATGATGATGAAGATTTTTCTTGGATTAATACAGAATCTTGTGAGGTTATTGGCAACATCCACGAAACAGAGCAACATTAGCTAATTAAAATTAATTTTAATATATATTAATAACTAATAATATATAATAGTTACTATTAATTAACATAAAAAAGGATTCTGCGATGATTATATCTGTTATCAACAAAAAGGGCGGCGTTGGTAAAACTCCTTTTGCTTTTTCAATTGCTAAAGATTTAGGATACTTCCTCCAAAGCAACGATAATTCCATTATAGAAAAGATTTATCCCCAAAAGGCAAAAATCTTACCGACTCCAAAAAAAATAGATAATTGCGTTTATGATTTTGGTGGTTTTGTGGAAAAGGGAATATTAGAAATTGTCAAAGATAGTGATTGCATTATTGTTCCTTGCACTAGCAATTATAATTCTTTACTTAGGACATTAGAAACCTTAAATGAAATAGGTAATAATGCTAAAGTTTGCATTCTAGTAACAGATTACAGAGATGAAAAAGAAAAAAATCAAATCTGCGAAACGCTTGAGAGCAACTTTACAGACTTAAATCTTTTCTTTTTTAAGTTTTCAAAAATTATTGAAAATTCAATGAGTAGCGGAGCTTCTTTTACAGAACTCTATAATGAAAACAATCTTTCAAGATTGAGCTACACAAATTTTTTCAATGAATACCAAAAGCTTTTAAATTTCATTACAGAGGAGAAATAATATGGAGAAAAAACCCTTTACAATTGCTGAAGCACTAAACTCTGAACCAACTTCGCAAAAGACTTATGGAAAGGCAGACAAAAAAAAGTCTTCTGGGCGAAAAATTATTGATAAAGAATTAAGGAGAGAACATATAATAGTGTGCAGACTGAATCAAAAAGAACACGACATTTTAAAAAAATTAATGGAATTAGATTTGAGCAGCGAGAGCAGCTCCTACATAAGAAAGTTAATTTTGAAAGAAGCTAGGGTTCTAAATGTCGGTGAATAATAATGCTAAAATATCCTTGCAAAAAACAAAACTACAAGGATACAAATGCGAAAAACAAAAAAGCAACTTGAAGACGAAAAGCGTTATGGTGGTCGGAATTTATTTGACTTTATAGAATTAGAATTTACAGGAGAACAAAATGAGCAACAGAATAGAGAATTATCCAAATATGGAGAGATTGAAAATGGCTTTAAACGAAGTGGCATTTCATCAGATACATCAACTTTGGATAGACAAGAAGATTCCACAATACAGCCTGATCATATTAGAGAGATGGGCGGAAATTTATCCCAACACAATCAAAGCTCTAGGAATGTCAGAACTAACAACACTAGCACTTCCACAAGCGGAAATAGAACTAGAAATTTTAGAGAGCAAGGAAGCGGAGCAGCAGAGAATGCAGGGAATCACGGATATGGAGATACTAGCAGAAGCGCAAATCAATCTCAATCATTTCATAGCAGTAAAACCACAAATTTATTCTCCTTTGTTTCAAGAGATGATGAATCAAGACAAGAAACAGACGCAAGAGGAAACAATCAACAATCAATATTGGGGACTACAACAAGAAATGATGGACTTGAAAGAAGAAGTTTCAAATCTGAAAAATTAGATTTTATAAGTGATGATGAAGTCTATCTTGGTTCTTTAAAAGATAGATTTCAAAAAAATATTCAGGCTGTTAAACTCTTAAAAACTATAGAAAAAGAAAATCGCTATGCCACCAAAGAAGAGCAAGAAATTCTTAATAGATTTTCAGGGTGGGGCGGAATCCCACAAGCTTTTGATCATTACAATAAAGAGTGGGAACAGGAATTTAAAGAACTCATTACCTTACTTGACTACACAGAATATGAAAATGCAAAAACTTCAACTTTAGACGCTTTCTACACTCCAAAAATCATTATTGATACCATTTATCAAGGTCTTAATCAGCTGGGTTTTAATAATGACAATCACGCAAAAGAAATTTTTGAACCAAGCGCAGGAATAGGCTCATTTCTATCCTACGCTAAAAATTACAGCGATAAATATCATTTTACCTGTATTGAGCTTGATACTATAAGCTCAAATATCTTGAAAAATTTGCACCCAAATCAAACTATCTACAATAAAGCTTTTCAACATCATCTATTTCATAAGCCTTATGACGCTTTTATCGGAAATCCTCCTTTTGGACAAAAAAAGATTTTAGATCCAAGCGATACTACTCTAAACAAAACGAGTGTGCATAACTATTTTATTGGAAACTCCATTAAAAATTTAAAAGATGGTGGTATTGCTGCCTTTGTTGTATCAAGCTATTTTTTGGATTCTAAGAATAATTTAATTAGAGAATATATAGCAAAACAAGCAACATTCTTAGGAGCAGTGAGGTTGCCAAATAACGCTTTTAAAAAACGAGCTAATACCGAAGTTACAACAGATATTATCTTTTTTAAAAAAGGTAAAGATTTAAGCGTAGATAAGGCGTGGCTAGAAAGCGTAAAATATTACGATAATCACTTTGAAGAAGCTGAAAAAAGAGGTATAGAACCTGTTATTTTAAGCGACTTTCATATTAATGAGTATTTTAAAAATCATCCTCAAAACATTCTAGGGAAAATGGATATTAAAAGCTCTCAATATGGATACGATTTGGAATGCTTAAATGATGGTAGAGATTTAAAAGTCGCATTAGAAAACTTTATCCAAACTTTACCTAAGGATATTTATCAATACCAAGAAACTAAAATCAAATTTTCTTATTACAAGGTTGATAAAGAATCTCCTGAATATCAAAAATATAACGAAGTTATTGACAAGCTAAAAGATGGCAATTACTTTGAATATGATAATGAAGTTTATATGAAAGTTTGGAGCGATGATAATGAAATAACATTTTCAAAGCCTGTTTTAAACGAACACGATAAAAGGAGAATTAAAAAGCTCATCGCGATTAGAGATCAATTTAATACTCTTATCCAATATGAAAAAAATGAGCTTAATGATAGTCTAGTAGAAGCCCAAAGAAAGCTTTTAAATAATCTTTATGATGAGTTTGTTGCTAAAGAGGGTTTTTTAAATAGAGACGCCAATAAAAAAGCTTTCAGAGAAGATGTAGAAGCAAATAAAATTTTGTCTTTAGAGAAAAATTATAATGCTGGTATTTCAAAAAATGTTGCGTTAAAAGAGGGTGTTAATCCATTAGAGCCTAGTGCAACAAAAGCGGATATTTTTTTCAAACGAACCATAAATGCACAAAAAGAAATTAAAATCTCCACTCCTCAAGAAGCACTTATCGCTAGTATTAATGAGCATGGGAGAATTGATTTACAATTCTTACAATCTCATTTGGAGCTTCCATTAACAGAAACGCTTAATGTGTTGCAACAAGAAAAATTGATTTTTAGAAATCATAAAAATCCTACTGATTTTGTATTGGCTGAAAAATATCTTTCTGGAAATGTTAAAGCAAAATACAAGGAAGTAAAAAAAATAGTGGAAGGCGGCTACAATGAATTTGTTAATAATTTAGAGAGTTTGGAGCAGGTTTTACCCAAAGATTTAAAAGCTGTTGATATTGCAATAAGCCTGGGAACTACTTGGATACCCATTAAATATTACAAAGAATTTATAGAGGAAACCTTGCAAATTGATTCTAATAATTACGATTTATTCTTGATAGAAAAAACTGGTGAATGGAATCTTAAAGGCAATGGATACATTTTAAGCCCTTATATCCGCTCACAATATGCCACTGAAAGAATAGGCTGTTTTGATTTATTTGAGCACGGCTTATTAAGAAAGCCTATCCGCATTTATGATAAAAAACAAGATGAGACAGGCAGAGAATATAGGGAGTTAAATCCAAAAGAAACAGCCATTGCTAATTCTAAATTAGAGAATTTAAAAAATGAGTTTATAGAGTGGATTTACAAAGACTATGATAGGCGCACAGATTTAGAGAATATCTACAACGAAAGATTTAATACCAACATAGAGCCACAATACAAAGGGGATAATCTAAACCTTCCAAACTTCAATGCCAATATCGCGCTCAAAAAACACCAAAAAAATGCAATATACAGAGCAATTCAAGAAAATAGCATTATTTTTGATCATCAAGTGGGTGCTGGAAAAACCTTAGTAGCAATTTGCTCGGTCATGGAGCAAAAAAGAATGGGTCTTTTAAACAAACCTTTAATTGTTGTTCCAAATCACTTGGCAAGACAATGGAATGATGAGTTTTATCACGCCTATGCAAATGCTAATATTTTAGTCGCCAACAATGATGATTTAAAAAAAGACAATAGAGAAAAATTTTTTTCAAAAATTGCTACGAATAACTATGATGCTATTATTATGACACATTCACAATTTAAATTAATACCTGCTCCTTATGAAACAATAAAAAAACAATATGAGGAGGATATTAGTATTTTAGAGGAAACATTAAACAAAAAGCAAGATGATGAAAATGTTATGCGATATTCTGTTAAAGACTTGGAAAAACGCATTGAAAATTTTAAAGTAAAGTTGGAAGATTTACAAACAGCGCATAGAAAATCTAAAGCGATAGATTTTTCAGAGTTAGGAATTGATGCTTTAATTATTGATGAAGCTCACGAGTTTAAAAATTTACTCATTACAACTTCAATGGGTGATATAAGTGGTCTTGGCAATTTAAAAGGCTCACAAAAAGCCTATGATCTTTATTGCAAAACAAAATATATCCATGAGCAAAACAAAAAACTTTATTTTCTGACAGGAACTCCTATAAGTAATTCTATTACAGAGCTTTACACATTGCAAAGATACATTCAACCAGATGTATTGGAAGAAAAAAGAATACAAAGCTTTGACGCTTGGGCTTCAACTTTTGGAGAAGTTACAAACGCGTGGGAACTTGATAGCTCTGGAATTAATTACAAAATAGTCGCAAGATTTAATAAATTTAAAAATGTTCCTGAACTTTCCACCATGTATAAGAGTGTTGCAGATATTGTAACAAATGCTGATATTATGAAATTTCAAAAAAATTTTGTGCCAAAGCTATATAATGACAAACCTATTAATGTAATCGCTCCACGAAGTGAAGCCATAGCAGAATTTATAGGCATTCAAGATGAAAATGGAATGTGGAATAAAGGCTCTATTGTTTGGAGAATGGAACATCAACAAGAAGATATTTCAAGAAATAATTTACTTGCTTGCACCACAGACGCTAGAAAAGCTGGTCTTGATTTTAGATTGATTAATCCCTATTATGATGATTATGCAAATTCTAAAATCAATAAACTTGTTGAGAATGTCTATAATGAGTATAATGCTTGGAATAATGACAAAGGCACACAATTAATCTTTTGTGATTTATCAACACCAAAGCAACACTCACAAAAAGTTATTTTGGATAATAGCGAAATAACACCAAAATCAAAGCAGGACAAAGAAGAAGAGTTTATCAACATCAATGAAGCCATAGAACAGACAGAGGAAGAAAGCAATAAAAGTTTAGATGAGCTTTTAGCAGAACAATCAAAATTTGATGTTTATACCGATATTTTAAAAAAGCTTGTTTCTATGGGTATTCCTCAAAATGAAATTCGTTTTATCCATGATTCAAAAACAGATTTACAAAAAGCACAACTTTTTGCAGATATGAACTTGGGGAAAGCTAGAATTCTTATTGGCTCAACTCAAAAAATGGGTGCTGGAACAAATGTGCAAAAAAGAATTGTAGCCTTACACCATTTAGATTGTCCATGGCGTCCTAGTGATTTAGAACAAAGAAGCGGTAGAGTTATCAGACAAGGCAATGAACTCTTTATGAGAGATCCACAAAATTTTAGAGTAAAAGAGTTTAGATATGCTACTGAAAGAACCTATGATGCTAGGATGTGGCAAGTCATTGAAAGTAAAGCTCGTTCCATAGAACAATTTAGAAAAGCTGGGTCTAGCGTAAGAACCTTAGAGGATATTACAAGTGGTGCAGCTGATGCCGCAGAAATGAAGGCAGAAGCCACAGGAAATCCGCTTATTTTATTGCAGGTGCAATTAAACAGCGATTTAAGACAAGAGGAAATGCTTTATAGTGGCTATAAGAGACAAATCCACAATAATGAAGAGAGTCTTAGAAACAATATCTCTAAGGTTGATTATTTAAAAAATAATGTATTGATATATAAGACTTTAAAAGGTATCGTGGAGTTAAATAATAATGAAAATTTTCAAGGAAAATATTACGAAATTCAAAGCGATGAGAATATTGCTAAGGATTTTATTGTTTTCAAAGATGATAATAGCGATAGCAATAAAAGAAAACAAAAGGAAATAGAATTAATTTTTGATAAGAATATTGAGGCTATTTCTAAAGACTATCAAAAAGAATATAAAATTCTTGAGTATAAAGGCTTGTTAATCAGTGGAGAGAAAACATCGCTAGATACACTTAGCTTTTATATTTCAACTTTGGATGGCAAAATATTTGTAGAACCTGAAAATCTAGTATATAAGCAAGATAGTCAGTTTTTGTCTTTAGCAAATGAAGTGAGCTTTAGGGGATTTATGACAAAAGTTAATAATTTCTATAATAATTTAGAAAAATTCATATCCTCAAAAGATTTACAAATTCAAAAATTGAAAGCAGAAATTACAGAATTAAAAAGCGTTACAGGAGAGAATACTCCCGCTTATAAGAGAAAAGAGTATTTGGAAGCCCTAAGAGAAGATAATCGCGCTGTAATGAGCGAAATAGAAAAAATGAGTAAGCAAAAAGATTATAAAAGCAGTTTTACTCCAAAGTCTGCTGGTATTTTAGAAAGTCTAAATAAGAGCAATGAAATTGCAAAGGAAAACGATTTGCAACTAAATTAATTTTTGCAATTAGCGTATTGAGGAGTCTTTTAATAATATTTAAATGGATAACTCATTGTGCTTTCAAATTAATATATTGATAATCAACAGAGCTAATACAATTAAAAGAGAAAATATTAATTTATTTTTTGAGCGAATGTCATTATCGGCTTTGATTGAATTATCTCTATAGTATTTTATAAGTTTATCATTTGTTTCTTTTTCATATTGCATTTTTTTTAATTGGCATAACACATTAGCAAAAGAAAGCTCTTGAATATAATCAAACTCTTTCCTTAGTTTTAAATTGCTAATTTCATCTATACTAAAATATGTGTTATTATCATTAAATATAAAACCTAAATCTTTATATAATGTGTCTCTTCTTTTGTGGTTATCTTCATCTTCTTCATCTACGAAACTCAATTTTCCAACAAGCCTACCTGTTGGAACATAGTTTAAAGCAATTTCTAACATTTTATTAATTACAAATGTTCCTATGCCAAGAGATCTATAATCAGGATGAATCATTATGGAAGAATGGAAGTTCCACCGCTCATTATACTCATATTTCAACTTCCAAGAATTTCTCATTTTGCTAGTGTTTGGAATAATATTTTCTCCATTTTTTAAATATTGATAATCTATAATTGCCCATATTTCAACAGAATAAAATTCTTTGTTGTTTCCAATTGCCTCTACCTCAAAACCTAATTTAAAGCATACTTCTTTATCTCCTTTTTTGGAGACATAAAATTTGCTAGTATAAAGCTCTTCTTTCAACTTTTACTCCTTAGTGGCTTCATTCATTTCTATTAATCCTAATATCTGTCCGTCGCAAGTTATTATTGGATCGTCCTCTGTTTCCTTGCTGTAACTGATTGAGTGCATTGATGCGCAAAAGCATTTGAGTTCGTTTTGCGTCATAAACCATAGGCTCTTTGGACAATACTCGCAAAGAGTTTCCTTTGTTGGCAACAGCTCCTCTTTTAACTGATTTATTACCGAGCTCTTGTAAGACTCTCTGTCTATATTGTTTTGTATAATCTCTCTCACGATTAACTCCTTTATCTTGTATAATTCTATATCTTTGTTTATCTATCTTTTTGGGAATTTGTTTTAATTCTTTCTCTCTACCAATAACAGAAACATCCCAAATAGGTTTTTTTAGAATTTTAGCAGCTTCTCTCCACTCTCCTTTAATTTTCACTTTTCTTTTTATCTCATATTCCTCTTGTCCTACTATTTTAAATCTTGCATATTCCCCCCTTAAAACTTTATTTTCTTTTACAGCCCTTTCTAAATCTTGTCCCCAAATTGTAGCAATTCCCTTTTTGGTTTTATAGCTCACATAATAACTTTTCTTTGCATTTTTATCGGCACTAAATTGATAATTAGCATTTCCAAAATCTAAGACTTGGTAGTAGTGCATTTTTATTTTTGGAGTTTGATGGGTTGGATTTTCTTTACTTGTTTTAATGAATAATTCTTGATTCTTTTCTGCTTCTCTTTGTCTTTTATTTGTAGCTGTTGCTTCAACACCTAATTCATTTAATGCTTTAGCAAATTCTATTCTTAGATTTGCTAAATCTGCTTTTCTTAGATTAATTCTTTTGCCATTTTGATTTGCAATTTTTAAACAGATATGACAATGTGGATTATCTGTATCACCATGAAAAGCAGCTACAAAAAAATTATCAGGATACATTCTTTTTAAAGCAGTCATTGCCGCTTGTTGTAATTTTTCTTTTGGAGCAGCAGAATGTTCCTTCATAGAAAAAACCATATTAATAGTATGCTTTTTCTCTTTTGCTCCATCTTTATAAGATGGAATAGGAACACCTTCATTTCTAAAAAATCTTTTTACATCTAAGATCTCATCTTCTCCTACATATCTATCAAAATCATTAGAAATTAATTCAACATTTCCATTGCGAGAAATATAATTTATATGTCTTGAAAGTGCTTGAAAATTTTTAGAACCTGAAGTAACTTTAACAACGACTTCAGTATTTTTTCTAAACATATTTTTACTAGAAAGCTTACCTGTCTTTGAATTTTTAATATAATTATTTCTATTTTTATTTATATAATTTAATGGAAGCTTTGAAGCACTTTCTATTTTGGTAAAAACTTTTTTTGCAATTATCTCATCATCAAATATTCTAAGGCGAGACATTTAAACTCTTTGGTTATTAACCTCAATAATTTTGCCAAGAGTATCAGACAATATATCTATTTTATCTCTAACACTATCAATGGTATTTTTAAGATTATCTTCATTGATTTTAACTAAATTATTACTTCTAAGAACCTTTAATAATTGATAAATATTTTTACCTATGGAATTAATTTCTGTCCTAGTTTTCATAAATGCAATTAGCTCTGCATTTGCAAAAAATTTGTTTTTATTTAAAGAATTTATCAGTCTAAATTTTGCTTCTTTGGATACACTTCTAAAACCATTATATGAGGCAGTTTCTTTTAATAGATTAAATTCATCATCACTTAATCTTATTCTTATTTCTCTAAAATTTTCATTCTTATTTTGGTGTATATTATCAAGTAATTTAAAATTATTATTTACATAAATATCCTTATTTTCTTGATAATCTCTAATGATATAATTGATAATCTTGTTGATTGATGACTTGGTTTCCAACTTAATTTTATTTAAAAAATCAAGATTATCTGTTTCAATTGTTAGCAAGTATTTTTTCATAAAAATATCCTTATTTTAATAATCAAAATGAGCCTCGCAGAGTTTATTCGGCAAAATAAGATGAAAAGTTTTATATAACTTTTCGGCGTTTTTGCCTATCCTGCATTTCATAGATTATTTGAATTTTGAGAATTTTACAATATCAAGCTTTATAAGATATTAAGTTTATTTTGTAATAATGCAATTTATATAATTTTTAAAGGGATTAATTATGCTTCAAGAAAGTAAAATGATAGAAGAGTTAAAGCGTGAGTATGATGAGAAATTAAAGAAATTACGCCAAAAAGAAAAGGAAAAGAAAGAGCGTATATATAAAAAACTTTCTGTAGCATTACTCAAAGATTTTGAAGAATGTGATAATTTTATAAACGAGTTTAATCTGCTTATAGAAAAATTGGACTGCAAAAATACTAAAGACGCTATGGCTACAATAAATAGTTTATGCTCTTTTAATAAAAATACAGATAGAATAGATGACGCAAAAAACAACAAAACAAGAAATACTCTGGAGAATAAAAATGGAACAGAATTACAAAATCAAAGTGACTGATGTAAGCAAATTGAATGAGCATTATAAAGAAGCAATACAAGAAGGAACTTATGAGGGAGAAGATGTTAATAAATTCTTTAATACCATAAAGACATTTGACATCGCCGAAAGTTTATTAAAAAAAGATTTTTCAAATCAATTTATTAATTTTGAAATCATTACAGATAAAGAAAAAATTCCGTTGAATATAAGACTTGGAGATAAAAATTTTCAAAAAGGAATTGATCATCTCATTAATATTGGAAGCTCTCAAATAAATAAAGAGAGTATAAATCCTAACACAAAAGAAAATCTTAACAATCAAGTTGGTAGCTACAAACCAACAACTTATGATCAAATGTTAGATGGCACTTTTAAAGCTTTAAAAGATTTATCTGAAATAGTCAATAAAGATATTGCTGCAATGGTATTAACATTTTCTAAGTCTTTTTCAGAAGCTAGAAAAGACTATAATAAAGAAAATCAACTTTCAACAAAAGAACCATCATTTTTTAAGCAAAAAATGAGTGAATTTTTCAAAAAAAAACTAAATAAAAAGCAATTTGATAAAGAAATAACAGCAGATAAAACTCGCTCTTTAAATAGATAAAAGGATAAATTATGCCGCAAAAAAGAATTTATCTTTATGTTCCATTTAAAGACAAAGAAAAAGCAAGATTGCTAGGAGCAATGTGGGACGATAAAGAAAAAAAATGGTTTGCTCCAAAAACTTTAGATAAAAATATTTTTTCGCAATGGTTGTATCCGCAACAAAAAAAAGAATTTTCATTTGATGAGCAAGAAATACTTTCTGCTTTTAAAAATGCTTTGGAGAAACAAGGATTAATTATTGATGGCTCACCCATTATGGATGGAAAGATTCATAGAGTAAAAACCACTACTGATAGAGGCAGAGAAACAAGCGGGGCTTATAGCGGTTTCTTGGATGAATATCCCGCAGGTTTTATCCAAAATTTCAAAACAGGCATTAAAGAAAATTGGAAAATGCCTTCAGAATTAAAGCAAACTATTACTAACTATCAAGCTCCTCATCAAAAAAAAGTTGTAGCTTCCACAAAAAATAATAAACAAGAAATTTTGGAGCTACAAGAAAAAACCGCTCTTAAAATTGAAGAAGAATATCAAAATGCAAATTGGGCAAAATCCAATCACCCTTATTTGCTTAAAAAAGGTTTTAATGAAAATTTTTATCTAAAGCAAGATTCCAAAGGATCTTTACTGATTCCTTTAAAAGATGAGAACAACAAAATATGGTCTGTCCAAAGAATCTTTCCCAATGGAGATAAAATTATCGGAATCATAAGAACCAAAGAAGAAAAAGAACAGGGCATAGAATATTCTGCGCGAAAGTCTGGTTGTTTTCATATCATAGGAGCTAAAAGTTTAGAGTATTGCAAAGAATTTATTATAGCAGAAGGCTTTGCTACTACAGCCACAATTTATAAAGCACTCAACAAACCTGTAATTATGGGTGTAGATGCTGGAAACCTACCAAAAATTGTTGAAGTTCTGAAAGCCAAATTTCAAAACACTCCTATCACTTTAATAGCAGATAATGACAAAAAAAGAGAATTGCAAGGGCTTTCTAATGTTGGAGTAGAAACTGCAAAGGAAATCCAAAAAAAATTCCCTGATATTAAAATCATCATCCCGCAAATCACCAATAAAGAGGCAGAACAAGGAATGAGTGATTTTAATGATATTTATTTAAATAAAGGTCTTGATGAAGTGAAAAAACAGCTAAGCATACCTGATTTTCACAAAAAACTTGACACCTTTAAATCCGCTCACATTGCGCACAAAGAGCAAGACATTACAAGGTAATTTTTGTATATATTAATAAACAATAATATATAATAGTTACTTTAAATTAACAAAAAGGTAGAAAAATGAAAAGAGCGGTTAAATTAGGTTTATTAGGTGCAATTGTTGCTGGTGTATTTTCTGCTTGTTCAAGTGAGCCAAAGTCTGTGGAGTATTATTCTGACCCAAAAAATGCTAAGGAGTTGGAAGCAAAAGTTGCAGAATGTAAGAAAAAGTTTCCAGAGGGGAGCGAAAAGCTTGAAAAGGAACAACTAAAA
The DNA here is from genome assembly GCF_000765695.2 of Helicobacter sp. MIT 11-5569. Classification (GTDB taxonomy): domain Bacteria; phylum Campylobacterota; class Campylobacteria; order Campylobacterales; family Helicobacteraceae; genus Helicobacter_D. The sequence goes on from NZ_JRPB02000012.1 coordinate 27,737, forward strand.
TATTTAAATGGAAATCCTAGCAATGAATATGCAGATTGTGAAAATGCTTACAGCGCAAATTTTATGAATTCTGTAACAGATTTTGGAAATATTACAGATGAAGATATTGCAAAACATTTTAAAAGAAACAACAATCAAAAATCACAATAAATACTGCTATACATTAGTAACTATTATATATTAATAGTTACTCTTAGTAATTAATAATAACTAATGTTATACAGAAATTCAAAAACATCGCGCGGCTCTAAAAATATAAAATCAACTTTCAAAGTCTAAATGCTGATGATTCTTTAAAATCTCTTTATACTTCCTTATCCCTTTTAAACAATCAAACAGACCTACAAGCATTATCACAAAGAGAACAATCAATATAAAATAATCTTGAAAAAAACTCCAAACATCTTCATAGGCGAAGAATTTAAAAGCTAAAATTAAACCAATCACAGAACCCGCAATAACTATCACCATCAAATCAAAATACAATTGATTCAAAATCTTAAATTTACTAAAGTTTAATATGCTCTTTCTTTCCACCACAGATTCCCCTCAAATTGTTAATCTCTACAATAATTATACACTTTTTTAAACATTAAATTTATGTTTCTCTTTATTCACTGCACAGAAATTTCCACCTAATAAATTTTAGCTCTTTTATTTCTTATAAAACTTTCTTTTTGGTGCTGTTCAAAATCGCAGTTTAGTAATTTGCGATTTTATGTAAAAGGTCAAAAATTTTAATTTTTGATTTACCTATTAGTATTTGGGTTTTTAATTAAATTTATATTTAATAAATTTAATATATTTAGGAACTATTCTATTTAAGTCAATCAGGCTTTGGAAGTGCCTTTTTATCGTGGGTGGCTTCCGAAAAAATGTCAAAAACTATTCTATTTAAGTCAAAAACTATTCTATTTAAGTCAATTTTTCAGTAAGCTTTGTGGCTCTTGGAGTGATTTTTGCTGACATACATATAATAAACTATTCTATTTAAGTCAATTTTATTTTTTATAAGCTTTTCAAAAGCTAATATTGACATACATATAATAATTTCACTATAATTTCCAGCGTTATTTATCTGACTATTCTATTTAAGTCAATTTTGGAGTGGAGAATATATGCCTAAACGCAATACCATTGATACAATTACGCTCGGTCTTTTTAGTGATGATAGTGTATCTATCATTTGTGAGGATACAATTAAATTAGAAATGGGTTCTGTGGCAGTATTAAGCGGTAATAGTGAGGTAGGTAAATCTCTTTTGGCTTTAAAAGTGTGCGCAAATGCAATCAATGATGGTTTAAAGCCTTTCTTTTGGAGTATAGAAGATAAGAATCAAGCGATTTTAGAACGCATTAAAAATATAGAAAGCTTTTATCCCTTTAAAAGCTTAGAATTTGAGTTTTCAAATGAGCTTCCAAAGATTGATAAAAATTCTATCGGTAGCTTTAAAGAAGAGCTTAATGAATTGGCGGATTGTGATTTAATCGTGCTTGATACTTTTAGCGCATTTTTCTCTACGCTAGGTTTTAAAGATCAAAACAATCAAAATGATGTGCAAAACTTTTTTAATATCTTAATAGACATAGCCAAAGCAAACAATCAAGCAATTTTGTTACTGCACCATTTAGATAAAAAGGGCGAGAGCTTAATGGGTAGCTCTGTGATTATTAATGCGCCTAGAATCGTTTATAAACTCTCATTCCAAAAGGGTGAGGATAAAAGCTCTACAACCTATCGCTTACTTGAAGTTTTAAAGGATAATAACAATATTAATGCGGGAGAATACCAAAAGACTATCAAGGTATTGCATAACCCTAGCATTGATGAGCCACTCATTAAAGATATAAAAGTAGGCAATATTGATTCTCACACTTTGGAGATTATCAATAAAAAAGATATATCCGCTGTAAGCGTTAATGATTTAGCAGAGGGCTATGTAACAATGAATGAGAATAGAGGGGTCTTTTATCTTAGTTCTCGCAAACTTACAGATTCTAATTTTTATAAAAATTTCAAAGAAAATGACAATAAAATAGAATTTAAAATGGTTGGTGCTAATGGCTCATCTTATGCAATTAGTCTTAAAAATTCTTTGCTTACACAAACACATAGGAATATCCTAGACGCTTTATTCTTGTATATCAAGAAAAATGTAGATACTAATGTCATCAAGAAATACCAAGATAATTTTTGGGATATGGAAGTAAGATTAGAACCCTATAAATTTTTAAAACAATACCTTAACAAAAATCCTAGCAATTACTCGTGGCTAAAGCAAAAATTTATTGAAATTTCTCGCTTTGCCTATGATTTAGCTTTTACACAAAATGTTGAAAGTGGTGATAAGCAAACAATCACGCAAAGAGATAAAGGGATTTTAATGTTTGATTCTGTTGAGCGTATCACAAAAGAAAATGGAGTGATTGTTTCTGTGTTCGTGCTAACAGTTCGCAGAGAATACATTAAAAAACTTGAAACAGAATCTACGCTTTCATACGATGATGACTTATCGCAAATTCTTATAGATTTAAATTCTTTAGTGGCGCAAGATTTAATTAGATTTTTGACAAGCTTCCCTGATAAAAAGATTCTTAGTTATAGTGAGTTTTGTGAGATTAAAGCTTATAGGCTCTACAAAGAAAGCTCTATTATTTCAAAACAAAAGAAAGAGATTATCAAGCTAAAAGATAAGCTCATAGAATTTGGAATCAATATCTATGGCAAAGGTGTAGAATTTGCCGAGTATGATGATAAATTCTTTTATGATAAATACAAAAATAAAAATGATTTATTTTTCATCTATCAAAGCAATAACAGAGTGAAAAGATTTATCAAGCGCAATGATCCTATGAACCAACTCAACACCAAAAACAACAAATTTCTTACGCAGAAATCATTGTTTGATTAAGAGAGAAAAATAAACATGCAAGAATTGACAAATAATCAAATTATGGAACAGGCTTTGGAAAAATCTGCTGAATTATGTGTGCTAATTGCAGCGTTAGACTTAAATAAAAAATCTAATGATTATGATTTTCGTGAGCTACTAAAATCAGCAGTAACCATATCGGTTGGATTGGATAGCTTAATAAAAGGGAAGTGAGTTTTAGCAGATTCTTTTGATGTCAAAAGCATATCTAAACCAATATTAAAGGCAAGTATCTTAAAATATATGATTTACTTAATTTTGAAGTAAAAATGAACGATTAATTTTAACAGATTTATTTTATATTATTCTTAATAATAAAATTAATCTCATTTTAATTTGCGTTTTTTAATAAACCACAATAAGCCATTATAGCTCTTACCACTATCAGCATAAAGTAGTTTCCAGATGCTGCAGATAGATAAATTTTTTGCTAATAATTCCTTTATCTTGTCCTTATCTTTATCGTAAATACTATTTAATGTGCCATTAGGACGCCCTAAAATTTTGCCACTAGCCCTCGCTTTTTCTAATCCTGCTTTTGTTCTTTTGCTTATTAAGTCTCTTTCATTTTCAGCAAAATAAGCATAAATTGACAATATCAATTTAGAATCGGGATTATTAAAATTGCTAAGTCTCATTTGCCTTAAAAATAAAAATTTTATATCGTTAGCATTGAGCTCAAGCACTAGATTGATAATTTCTAACATATCTCTACCAAGCCTTGAAAGCTCTGTTGCAATTAATAAATCACCAGATTTTAGTTTTTGCTTTAAATCTTTAATTTTTCTTTTCTCTTGAGATTTTGTAGAGCTTTCTTTAACTTCTAAAATTTCATCTAATTTGATATTGTTCTTGTGGCAATATTCCATAATTTCTAATTTTTGTGAATCTAATTCTTGTTTGTCTGTAGATACTCTAATGTAAGCGATAGTCATCGTTCTAAATCTTTAAATTTTTGATTTTTTGTGGATTGTTCTTTAAATTCTTGAAATTTAGCTTTGAATTTATTACTTTGATTCAATTCAACTTCTTTTATTTTGGCTTTAGAGTGCATATTTTGTATAGTTTCTTTCAAGCTATATTGCTCACCTATTTCTGTCACATCAAATTCTTTTACACACTCGGAAATCCAAGCCAATTCCTTAGAAAGTTTTCTAACCATTTTTAAAATTCGTCTATCACTCATAGGTTCTTTTGAAACATAGCCTGAATATTGTCTATGTTCAAAACCATTTTCAAGCATAAATCTTTTAATTTGGTTATAAGGCTCTCTAGTATCTAAAAAAGATTTTTTCAATTCATCTGTATATAAATCAAAGTTAATAGCCTTGCGTGTTAAGCTCATTACCAAACACCCATTTCATCACCAATTAACTCCTCGTTGCCTTCCTTTTCACTAATCCAAATCCATTCCTTAATATTTTTGGTGAACCAAGCAATTTCCATAAGATTACCATAAACAAAATTTCCCAAACGAGCTAAATCATTTTTATCTCCCATACAATGATAAGTATATTTATCTTTTTTGATAAGCTTACAATCTTGTGCTATTTCATCAATTGCTTTATACATATCTTCTAAATTATATTTACCCTCTCTCAAAATTTTCTCTTCATCCAAGACGATTTTTGTGCCTAAAAGTGGATATGCCATTATTGACTCCTTTTTTGCGTTAATTGTAATAAAAAATATCTGATTCTAAAATAAAACCATAAGTCAAATATTAATCTAATTATATAACAAAATTTAACTCATTAATTTAACTAATATATTAACAAAAATTAATCATTCATTTTTATTAAGGAGAAACAATAAATGAAAACAAGGTTATGGTCGTTATTTTTAATGAGTCCAATGCTTCTTTTTGGTGCTGGTGGTATTGATAAAGTCAATACTTTTATGGAAAATCTAAGCACAGCTTTATACGCAGTTGGTGCGATTATCCTCACAATTGCTTTTATGTGGGCAGGTTTTAAAATAATGTTTCAAGGGCAAACACTTAGAGAGGTTGCTCCTGTATTTATCGGTGGTGTTTTGGTTGGTTCAGCATCAGCAATTGCTGGATATATCATCGCATAATCTTACATTGCAACGAGGTTAATAATGCAAAACAATCCGCTTTTTAAAGGCTTAACGCGTCCCCCAATGATTTTTGGAGTTCCTATGACACCGCTCTTTGTTGTAATGTGTGGAATCTTTCTGCTTGCATTTTACAGCCAAAATATTTTTCTGCTTGCATTTGCAATCCCCACATTTTTCATCATGAAAGCAATGACAAAAAGGGATGATTTTATATTTCGTTTAATGTTTTTAAAAATGCGATTTTTTTCCAACCCTGCTTCTAAGAATTACTATAAGGCTAAAACTTATAGCGCAAATTCTTATAGAGAAATGCCTAAAAATTCAGATTTTCCAAAAATCTCTGTTTTTGGGCTTAAAGCAGAACCTAGTTTTGAAAAACTTATTCCCTTTTCGTCTTTAATTAGTGATTCTGTGGTGATTACAAAAAATTATTTTTTAATCTCAACTTGGGAGATTAAAGGTATTAACTTTGAGGCAGAAGAAGACGATGAGCTAGATACAAAAAATGATCTTTTGAATATGTTATTTAAATCTTTTGCAAATGAGCCTGTGAGCTTTTATTTTCATAATTGTAGATATTCCATTGAAGATAGGCTCACTTCAAAATTTAACAATGCTTTTTTAGAGGAGATTGATAGAAAGTATTATGAATCCTTCAAGCAAGGGACATTAAGAAAAAATGCTTTGTATCTCACTTTAATTTTTGATCCTCTAAAGGTCAAAATAGAAAAAACAGCTTTTATGAAAAGCTCTTTTGAGAGTAAAAGAAAGATGATTAGCCTATTTCTAATGAAATTTGGAGAATTTACAGATAGACTAGAAGCAAACCTTAAAGATTTTAGTCCAAAAAGATTAAAAACCTATTCAAAAGATAATAAAACATATTCTCATCAATTAGAGTTTTACAACTATCTAATCGGTGGTAAATTTAATCCTATAAGAGTATTGTCAGCTCCAATAGATCAATATCTAAATGGCAATTTACAAAACATACAATTTGGACACGAAACCATCCAATTTAACAGCAATCATGGTGAAAAAAGATTTGCGCGTTGTATTGAAATTAAAGACTATACTAGCGAAACTTTCGCTGGAATCTTAGATGTTTTAATGTATTTAGATATTGAATATATCATCACGCAAAGCTTTTCACCAATTCCTAGAATAGACGCTAAATCTGCAATTTCTAAACAGAAAAAACAACTCATTGCAACTGAAGATGATGGATTTTCCCAAGTGGCAGAAATTGATGACGCATTAGATCAACTCACAAATGGAGAGATTTCCTTTGGCAAATATCATTTTTCAATTCTTGTTTATGGTGATTCTTTAAAAGAATGCAAAGATAACGCAAATGAAGTTATTACAAGAATGAATGAGCTAGGATTTGGTGTAACTTTAGCAACAATAGCACTTCCTGCTACTTTCTTTTCACAATTGCCAACAAACTTCGCCATACGCCCACGCATTAATCTAATCTCTAGCCTTAATTACTCTTCTTTAATTGCTTTACACAATTTTGCAATGGGTAAAAGAAATAAAAACTGCTGGGGAGATGCAGTTACGATTTTAAAAACACCAAACAAACAACCTTATTATTTCAATTTTCACCAAAGCTCGGGGGCAAGTAAAAATGACTTTGGCGACTTCTTTTTAGCAAATACTTTAATTTTGGGGCAAAGCGGTGGCGGTAAAACGGTCTTTATGAATTTTATTGTTAATCAAATGATGAAATATGCGAATAAAGATACTTTCCCCGATGATGTTCCTGAAAAAAATAGAAAATTTACAGCGGTTTATTTAGATAAAGACAAAGGAGCTTTAGGCAATATTCTTTGTGCTGGTGGTAGATATATTAGCATTGAAAATGGTAAGCCAACAGGATTTAATCCTTTCATGGTTGAAACCACACAAGAAAACATAAGACAACTACAATCTTTAATCAAGCTTTTAGTTACTAGAAATAATGAAATTCTAACAACTAGAGAAGAAGAAATGCTCAATAATGCAGTAAATTCCATTATGAAAGGCTTTGATAAAGAGGAGAGAAAATTCCCTATTTCATTATTGCTAGAAAACCTAACAGAAAATGTTGATGATGATAATTCTCTTAAATCAAGACTAGCACTTTTTAAAAGAGGTAAGCAATTTGGCTGGGTATTTGATAATGAATTTGATAATTTAGATTTTCCTGATGATATTAATCTTTTTGGGATTGATGGGACTGAATTTTTAGATGATAAAGATGTATCGGGGATTCTAAGTTATTACATTCTTTGGCGTGTAATGAGCTTAACTGATGGTAGAAGGCTTTGTATTGATATTGATGAGGCTTGGAAGTGGCTAGAAAATGAAATTGTGCAAGAAGAAGTCAAAAACAAATTTAAAACCATTAGAAAGCAAAATGGCTTTTTAAGACTTGCTTCACAAAGCTTAGAAGACTTTTTAAAACTCAAAAATGCAAAAACACTCATTGAGCAATCTGCGACAATGGTTTTTCTACCAAATCCAAAAGCTAAAGATGAGGAATATGTTGATGGTGTTGGTTTAAGTTATGACGAATATATGATTATTAAAGGATTTGATCCTGCAAAAAGACAATTCTTAGTCAAAAGACAAGATGAAAAAGCCATCTGCACTTTAGATTTAAGCTCTTTAGGAAATGAGAATCTAAAAATCTTATCCACTGGAACAACTTATATAGACACCATAGAAAAAATCTTCGCGCAAGAGGATAAAAGCCTTGATGAAAAAGTCGCAGAGCTTAAAGAATTTTATAGGAATGAGTAACCAATGAGCGATAAAGAATTAGAAAACAAAATATTAGAACTTGAATCATACATTAACGAAGCAAAAAAGAGCATTGAGAAATGCGAAAAAACAATCAAATATCTAAAAGATATTGTTTGGGATAGACAATCCAAAAAAGAAAGCTCCAAAATGCACAAAGTGCTAGAGAATACCAAACCCTACACAATGGTCAAAAGCAATGTAGGCGACATTAAAGTTGATAAAGAATTTATGGAAAAAGAAACCAAGAAGCATTTAAACAATCCAAATTTAAGAGGTATGGTAACCACAGAAGAAATGCTTAGCTTCCCTAAAGTAGCTAAGAATGTAGATGCTGAAATTGATAAAAGAATAAATAATTACACTTGGAGAGTAAAAGCTAATGATGAGAGTATTTTAAGATATGGGAGCAGAGAATATGAAATAGAAAGAAAAAATATTAATAGACTTCTAACTAATCATTCAGAAACAGAATATGGAGAAAGGCAGGGTAGGGGCGAACAGGGTCAGCTTCGCCGAGAGTTTAACGACCGTGATTTTCTCCGTCCTGCTACTAACATTATACCGCAAGAAAATAAAAACAAAATTGATTTTCAAGCAAAACTAAAAGAATTTAGCAGCAAAAAGAGCAATGCTCCTGTGCAGATTCAAACTTTAACAATGGGGTTTAAAAAATGAGCAACACAAATATTATTAATATCAATAATCAAAAGGTTGTGTTTGAAAATAAAGATGATCAAATTTTCTGCACAAGCTTAGATATAGCAAGGGTATTTAGTAAGCAGCATAAGGACATTTTGGAAACAATTAGGAATAAAACTAGAAATGAAGAAACTAAAAATTTTAACGAGCGGAATTTTCGGCTCGTTGAATATAAAGACGCCAAAGGGGAAATGAGACCTACATATCAGCTTACCAAAGATGGCTTTTCATTTATAGCTATGGGGCTTACAGGCAAAAAAGCAGATTTATTTAAAATCGCTTTTATTAATGCCTTTAATAAAATGGAGAAGCTCTTGCAAAAAGAAACTCCAAGCCATAATAAATATTTAATGGATTTAATGAATCTTATTAATCCAAACTTACCCAAAAACGACTACAAGGTTAGTGTGGTTATTACTAAAAATCCTTACTCCAAAGAATCCAAAAATGTTTTTTCTTTGGATTATCTTGTAGATAACCGCACACCAAAAGATCCAACCTCAAATCAAAAGGAGTTTAACAATGAATAATGTCAATTTAATCGGCTATTTAGGCAAGGATTTTGAAATAGGCAATACAAGCAGTGGAAAGCTTTATGCAAAAAATTCTCTTGCCATTACTAAAAGGTGGAAAAATGAAAAAGGGAATGATGAGAGTAGCACAACTTGGATTCCTATTGTGTTGTTTGGAAAGAGTGCAGAAAATGCTTCTATGTATATCAAAAAAGGTTCTCAATTTGCGTGCAGTGGAGAATTATCCTCTAGTAAATATCTTGATGAAGCAGGAAACACTAGAACAATACTAAGCGTGATTGTTTCTAAATTCTATTGGCTAGGCAAAAAGGATAGTAAAGATACACCACAAATCACACAAGAACCACCAAAAGAACCGAGTGTTGAATACGAACACCCAACAATGAATATAGAATCTGAAGAAATTCCATTTTAGGAGATATTTATGAGAAGTTTTAAATTTTTAACCACAAGGAAAATCCATCATACCCCAACGAGTGGGGCAAAGCTAATAAGCCTTGACTACAATTATACAAAGGAGTATAATTGCAACTATGATGAATTTAGCGGTATTCATCTTAGCTCCTTTAGGGGCTTAGATTTTGACCACAAGGGTGCGAACCTTGTGGCAAACACCCCACGCAATTATACCAAAAAACTCACAGCCTCGCTTCTTAGCCTATTCCTATTTTCTAACATTGCATTTGGTGCTGGCGGAATTCCTGTTGTGGATGTTGCTGCAAATCAACAAATGGCAACACAAAATGCTAAACAAATCGCAGAGTGGGTTAAAGAAGCTTCAAGGTGGGCAGAAACCGTATCGCACTATCAAAAACAAATCCAAGCTTACAAAGATGAATTACTTTCAAAAACAGGCATAAGAGATTCTGTTGCTTTTATGAAAGATATTAAACAAATTTATTCTGATTTTTCTGAAGCTGGGAAAAATATACAATCTTTTTATAACGATGTTTTAAGAAATCCAGAGCAATTTTTAAGCCAAAAAGGCAGTGAAATTTTTAACAAATACACGAGCTTTGATAGATGTAATTTTGATTATATGACACAATCAGAAAAAAACATTTGCAAAGTGGATTTAATCACTTATGCTGCGCAAGTAGAAACATATAATCAAGCTTCCATACAAATGGACACAATTAGCGAAACGCTTAAAAAACTGCAAGATAAATTAGCCAACACTAAAGACATTAAAGAAAGCGCGGATGTTGGCAATGCGATTCAGCTAGAAGTCGCAAAAATTCAAATGGTTAAAAATCAATTAGATTTAGCAAATTCAAGCTATCAAAACCAAAGAAATATACAACAAGATATTGCAATGCAAGAATATTCTAGGTCGTTCGACACTATTTTAAATTCAACAATTACAGATGAAGACATTGCAAAACATTTTAAAAGAAATAAATAGATGGATTTAAAATTATTTCAAACCTTAGGCAATAGCATCCAACAAATCGTTGATGCAATCAGACAAGTAGGCACGAGCGACAAAATGGCTGAGCTTAGCGTTTTATTCTCCATTATTATCACGCTTGTAATTATGTATAAGGGTTTTGAAGTCTTAGCAGGTAGAAGCCAAAGCCCTATTAGAGA
>NZ_JRPB02000013.1 GCF_000765695.2 Helicobacter sp. MIT 11-5569
CTCACCTGCTAAATCGCGCGTGAATATATCGCGATTTGTCGTTTTTGTGGGTGTGCTTCTTTGTGAAAATGTATTTTTAAGTTTTGGTTGCATTGTTACTCCTTGTTGTTTCAATAATAAAAGCTATTAATCAAGCTTTTTTGATTTCTTAGCATTGCCTTCTTGGCATTGCTTTTTGCAAGTCTTATAATCTCCACTTTGTGGATTAAAAGTATCCACGCCTTTTTCTATCATCTCTTCATAAAGCCCAATTTTCATTTCTAATTTTTCAGAAATTTCTTGTAAGACTTTAATTTGGGCATTAAGCTTTGTATGTGTATCTTGCAGCATTGCTTTACGCATTGGCGCAGTTTTAATCCCACCACCACAAGCTTCCGCGTATGTTTTAATCTCTTTTAGGCTCATTCCACATTGTCTAAGCCAATCTATCCATCTAGCCCATTCCATATCACTTTGTGCGAAATAGCGCACACCATGACTATCGCTCTCCACAAAAGGAAATAATCCCTTATCAAGCCAAAATCTAAGCTTGCGCGATGAAATCCCGATTCTTTTTTCAACTTCTATAACTGTGTAAGACATAATTCTCCTATTTTATAAAATAAAAACAAAAGTATAAAGCCTAATACCTAGTGTTTGTCAAGGGTTTAAGAGAATTTTCTTTTTCTTCTAGTTCTAAATATTGTAGAATCTTTGTATCATAAAGTGCTTTTTTCTCTTCAAATTCTAAAGATTTTTCTTGTAATTCTTGTGTGCTTAAGCCCCCATTATATAGCAAATTTTCTAGGATTTTAAGCTCGGATTCTAAACCTTCAATTTCTTGTGGAAGTATCTCTAAAAGACGTTTTTCGTGGTAGCTTAATTTCGTTTTCTTTGGCGTTTCTTTGGGGGATTCTTGTTTTTGCGGTGTGGAATCTTGTTTGTATTCTAGCTCTAAAGCCGCATATTCTTTTAACTCACTTTGAATCTCTAAATACTCGCTAAAACTTCTATGCGATTCCACAATCTCGCCATTCCCTTTAAACACATACAAGCATTTTGCAATCTTATCTACAAAATAGCGATCATGGCTAACAAAAATAATCGCGCCCTCAAAACTCTGCAAATACTCCTCTAAAATATTAATTGTTGGAATATCTAAATCATTTGTCGGTTCATCTAAAATCAAACAATCATACGCTTTGGTAAAAAGCAAGGCAAGTGCTACGCGATTCTTCTCTCCCCCGCTTAAATTTCCAATTTTCTTGTCCAAAAATTCTTTAGGAAACAAAAAATTCTTTAAATAGCCAAAAATGTGCATACTTTTACCGCGCACCTCAACATGATCCCCACCAAAAGGACAAAAAGTCTCTAACAAATCTTTACTATCATCTAACATTTCTCTATGTTGGTCAAAATAACCAATCTTCACATCCCCATGTTCAATACTTCCGCTACTTGGCGGGATACTTCCTAAAAGCATTTTTAATAATGTGGATTTACCAGAACCATTACGCCCAACAATTGCGATTTTATCTCTTTGTAGAATCCTGACATTAAAATCCTTGACTAATAGTTTTCCTTCGATTTCTTTGCATAAATGCTTTGTTTCAAAAAGCATTTTTCTACGATTCACTCCCTCTTCTTGATTGAAGTTTTTACGCTCTCTCTCTAGCTCTAAAGTCATTTTGCGGATTAATGTAGGATTACTTTTAGCCATTTTACGCATTTCCATAATGCGCTCTTTGCGCCCTTCATTGCGTTTTACTCTTGCACGCACACCACGCGCTAGCCATTCTTCTTCTGCTTTTAAATGTTTTAATAATGTTTCATGGCTTTTTGCAAGACTTAATAACAAAGCTTCTTTTTGGCGCAAATAATCGCTATATCCCCCCTTAAAACTCCTAATTTTTCCCTCTTCGACTTCTACGACACGCGTAGCAACTTTATCAATAAAATATCGATCATGGCTAATAAATACTAGCGTAAATCCCCCGCGTAAAAGCATATCTTCTAAAAACTCTACCATTTGCACATCAAGGTGGTTTGTCGGCTCATCAAGCAGTAAAATATCTGGTTTATGCAATAGCAAACACGCTAAAGCCACACGCTTTTGCTCTCCCCCACTTAGTAAATTCACATAGCGATTCTGCAAATCTTCTAACTCAAAAGTTTCTAGCACTTGTTTAATTTTTGCTTCTAAATCCCAAGCATTATGATGCTCTAAAAAATTAGTCAGTTTTGCGTATTCTGCCAAAAGTGCCTTATCTTCAGGAGAGTTTTGCAAAAGCTTTCCGACTTCAAAATACCGCTCTTTTGCAAAATTTTGCTCACTCAAGGCTTCTATGATTGCTTCTTTTGTCGTTTGTCCTGCTTTGAAATTTGGCTTTTGAATCAGATATTTAAGCTCCAAATCCCCCTCTAAAATCCTAACCCCTTCATCACTTTGCAAATCTCCACTTAGAATCTTAAGCAATGTGGATTTTCCTGCACCATTCCGCCCGACAATTGCTACACGTTCATTTTCTTCAATATGTAAAGACACATCTTGCAAAATCGCCTTATAGTCATATTGCTTTGAGATATTTTGCAAAGAAATATTAGCCATTTTTTATCTCTCTATTTTCTTTGCCTTTATACAACCACAGCACAAAACAAAATCCACCAATTAACAAAGATAATAGCTGACCTTGTGTTAGCCAATCAAAAGCGATAAATCCTAATTGTATATCAGGCTCTCTCAAAAACTCTGCTAAAAAGCGCATTAAAGAATACAACACTCCATATAAGATTCCAATCTCTCCAACAAAACGCGCTCTTTTACGATACGCATATAACAGCACAAAAACAATAATACCTTCTAAAAATGCTTCATAAAGCTGGCTAGGGTGGCGCGAGATTCCATCAACTAAAATCCCAAAACTACTTGTCGTTTCTCTGCCGACTAACTCTTGATTCAAAAAATTTCCAATACGCCCAAACACATAACCTAGTGGAATACTAAGCCCTGCTAAATCCATAAAAAGCCAAAAGTTTATCTTTTTTATTTTTGCAAAAAGAATCGAAGCGATTAAAAATCCAATCACCGCTCCATGATAACTCATTCCACGGATTCCAACAAATTCTCCCCTATGGTCAAAAGGATTAAAAATCTGCCATGGCTGGCTTAAATAATAACTTGTATAAGGGTCATAAAAGATGATATAGCCTAATCGCGCCCCTAAAATTACGCCAATTTCAACCCAAATAAAATAACTATCCAAAAGCGTATCAGAAATAGGGTAAGAATCTTTTTTCACAATCCATTTTGCTACCAATAGTGCAATTAAAAGTGCCAAAACATACATAATCCCATACCAATGCACCGCGATTCCAAATACACTAAAAGCAACAGGGTCAAAATGGCTATAAATATTGTGCCATATCGTCATTTTTCACCTCAAAAAATATGTGCAATCCAAAGCGTAACAAATTATCATATAAATAGGGGCTTGTAACATATAAATGAATTTTAAAACCATCTTTACAAGCAAGTTTTAACCAATAGCCTAAAATAAAAAAATGTATCTCTCTTGCTTGTGGAATATTAAAATGCACTTCCACTTGCCCTGCTTTTCTGCGCTTTTCTAGCAAAGATTTTAAATCGTGATAATCGCTAATTTCTTTAATCTTTCCTTGTAAAGTAAAGGAATTTTCATCAATTTGTTTAATTTTCAAAACTACTACCTTAAAAAGTAAATAGCGCATTTTAACAAAAATTTGCTTGGAGATATTAAATCTCTTCTTTGCCAAAAAACGCTATAATCCACCTCTAGTTTTCACAAAGGGCGTATATGAAAGAACTCATTTTAGGAATCATCGGTTTAGGCACAGTTGGTAGCAGTGTTGCAAAGATTTTACATGATAACCAAAGCCTAATTGCAGCACGCGCAGGTTGTGCGATGCGCATTAAAAAAGGAGCAGTTAAAGATCTCTCCAAAAGCCGCGAAATTTTTGATTTTCCTATCACGAATAATGTCGATGAAATCCTAGATGACCCAGAAATTGATATTGTTGTAGAATTAACCGGGGGTGTAGATGCCCCTTTTGAGATTGCCAAAAAAGCCTTAAGAGCTTCTAAAGCCCTAGTTACAGCAAATAAAGCAATGTTAGCCTATCATCGCTACACACTTCAGCAAATTGCTGGGGATTTACCCATAGGCTTTGAAGCAAGTGTAGCAGGTGGAATCCCTATTATTAAAGCTTTGCGTGATGGATTAGGTGCAAACCATATTTTAAGCATACGCGGAATTATTAATGGCACTTGTAATTTTATTTTAACAAAAATGAAAGATGAGGGCGCGGGATTCCAAGAAGTCTTAAAAGAAGCCCAAGATTTAGGCTATGCAGAAGCAGACCCGACCTTTGATATAGGAGGATTTGACGCAGCACATAAACTCCTAATTCTCGCAAGTATTGCTTATGGAATTGACGCGCGCCCAGATGATATTTTAATTGAAGGAATCACACAAATCACGCAAGAAGATATTGCCTTTGCCAAAGAGTTTGGTTACCATTTAAAATTACTTGGAATCGCAAAAAAAGATGGGGATTGCATAGAATTACGCGTGCATCCTACTTTTTTACCAAAAAATGCAATGCTAGGTAAAGTTGATGGTGTGATGAATGCCATTAGCGTAGTGGGTGATTGCGTGGGAGAGACTCTATATTATGGAGCTGGAGCTGGAGGAGAAGCGACTGCAAGTGCTGTGATTTCTGATATTATTGAAATTGCCCGAACAAAAAGCTCTCCAATGCTAGGATTTAAAACAATAAGCAATACTCTAAAACTTAAACCCATAAATGCAATTAAAAGCGCATATTATTTGCGTCTTTTAGTGCTTGACAAACCCGGCGTTTTAGCCCAAATTGCTAAGGTTTTTGGAGAAGTTGGAATCTCTATTGATACTTTCTTGCAACGTAATGCAAAGGATAAAAACCATTCTGTTTTACTTCTTTCTACACATACTTGCACAGAAGCAGATATTAAACTTGCGATAGAACGCATTAGCTCTCTTGAAGTCGTAAAAACATCTCCTGTAATGATTCGTATTGAAAAATAACACTACACAAAAAGGCAGAGAAGCAGAAGATTATGCTTGTGTCTTTTTGCAAAAAGAAGGCTATACAATACTAGAGCGCAACTTCAACACAAAACTAGGAGAAATTGATATTATCGCTAAAAAAGACGGAATCTTGCATTTTATAGAAGTAAAAAGTGGAATAGGATTTGAGCCAATTTATAATATTAGTCCCAAAAAACTAGATAAACTTTCTAAAACACTAAATATTTATCTAAAAGCAAATCATATCAATCTCCCATATTGTCTAAGCGCATTAATTTTAAGCAAAAAGATTCCATCGGATTCTTTTAATGTGAATTTTATAGAAAATATTACACTTTTTTAATTACACAGAAATTGGCACAAAAAGTTGTGGAATCTTGATTAAATACGCACTTAAATTCTCTACATCACGCATTGAAAAAAATGGATTATGCTTAATGCCAGCCTTTCTTAATGGCAAAATTTGTATCATTTTTTCTTGTGTATTTAGCCAAAAGATTGGGTTTTGCGTGGCTGTGCTATCAATTTCTATTTTTTTGTTAAACACTTTTGCGATATGCTTATAATAATCCAATGCTTGTTCGTGATTTTCTTCATTAGGGTCAAAATCATAGAGTAAAATTTTTAAACCGATTTGTTCAGAAAAATCAAACACAACAGAAGAAATCTTCTCTGCTTCTTCTGTATCTTTTGGCAAAATCACTGCACCATGTGTTAAAGAATCTAGCGGTTGTGCGCCAAACTTTAAAAGTGGAATCCCTAAATCTAACAAATACCCACGATAGCGACTAAAACAATATTCTTCTAATAAAATCAAACCAATATTTTTATTACTTTTATCCTTTTCAATCAACGCTTTTAACGAAGTTTCGTGGTATTCAATTCTCCAAGAAATATTTTCTGCATTTAATAAGGGGTGATTTTCGATTTTTTTTATTGTTGTAATATTTGTAGGATTCAAAAAACAAACTTCTAAACGCTTGTTTTTAAAATGCCCAAAAAGCCAAGTTGTTTGGTATAAATAATTTTCCAAATCCTTAGAATGCAATAAGTCAAAATATAGCACAACATCACGCCCAAATGGTGTTGGAAATTGTCCAAATTCTTCTTTGATACGATGATAAATATCCCAAAGTGTATCAGGGTCTCCTACAAGTAAAAGCGCGTCATTTGGAAGAATTGTCGTAGAATATTTGGGCAAAATCAATCCATTGTTACGGTAAATTGCAACAATTTTCCATTTTTTTTGCTTAATCACACCCACACTACGATAAGCATAAGGACTTCCAAAGGGCACGCTTACTTGCATAATCTCGCCTTCTCCTAAGCCAATATTTTTAGCAGTTTTAGGAATATTTGGAAACTTCTCAAACAAACGACTGCTTAGCAAATATGCTTCATTAATCATCAAAAGTTGTTTATCACTTTGCGCAAGCGGAATCTCTCCTAGCATTGTAATTTGCAGCATTTTATTATATCCGCGCAATGTATGATACACTGCTTCACGCTCTTTTATATCTTCTAAAATCACATAGCAATCTGTAATTTGTGGAGTTAAAATTTCTCTTAATTTACTAGAAGCACTTGGGTCAAAGTTATAAGCTTCACTATCTTGTGGAAGATTTTTTGGCAAAAGGCTAGAATCTAGGGAGACAAAAATATACGCATTTTTATCCAGATGTTTTAATGTTAAAGTTGTTAGGAATTCTTTTGCTACAATTCCATTCAAAATTAAAAGCACTTTTCGCATATATTCCCCTAAACGCGCTAAAATTGGCGAAAATGTAGCAAAAAAAGGTTGAAAATGGAATTTAATCTACAAAAAGCTGATGGTAATGCGCGTGCTGGAATCCTAAAACTTGCACATGGAGAAATACAAACTCCTATCTTTATGCCTGTTGGCACACAAGCAAGCGTAAAAGCTTTGGATTTTAATGACCTTTTAACATTAAATGCGCCTATTATTTTAGGCAACACTTACCATTTATATTTACGTCCCGGAGATGCAGTTATTGCTGCACTTGGTGGATTGCACCATTTTACAAAATTTCCTAAAAACTTCCTAACAGATAGTGGGGGTTTTCAAGCTTTTAGCCTAAATTCTAATGTCAAATATAAAGAAGATGGAATCGTATTTAAAAGCCATATTGATGGCTCAAGCCACTTTTTTACTCCACAAAAAGTGCTTGATATTCAATACAATCTTAATAGCGATATTATGATGATTTTAGATGATTTAGTGGGTTTGCCTGCTAGCAAAGAAAGAATCCTAGAATCCATAAATCGCACGACACAATGGGCGCAAAGCGCAATGACTTATCACAACTTCAAAAAACAAATTGCACAAGATAAAGGAGAGATTCTCACAAATCATATTTTTGCCATTGTGCAAGGTGGGACAGATAGAGAATTTAGAGAAGCAAGTGCTAGAGATTTAACAAGTCTTGGCGATTTTGATGGTTATGCAATTGGCGGGCTTGCAGTTGGTGAGCCAAATGCGCAAATGTATGCAACGCTAGATTTTACAACGCCACTTTTACCAAAAGATAAACCTCGCTATTTAATGGGTGTTGGCACTCCACAAGATATTGTAGAAGCGATTGCTAGAGGTGTAGATATGTTTGATTGTGTGATGCCAACACGCAATGCAAGAAATGGGACGATTTTCACACATTTTGGCAAGCTTGCTATTAAATCCCCACGCTTTAAACTCGATACCCAACCGCTAGATTCTAAATGCCATTGCTACACTTGCATAAATCACTCACGTGCGTATTTGCACCATTTATTCCGCAGTGGGGAAATGAGCTATTTTCGTCTTGCTAGCATTCATAATCTAGCTTATTATCTTAAACTCGTGTGCGATGCTAGAGAAGCGATTTTAAAGGGGGAATTTCTACAATTTTATAAGAATTTTTATGCACAATTGCAAAGCTAATCTTAAAAGTTTAAGCGGAATCTTGCGATTCTTTTAAAGAATCGCAAACTTATTTTTTCAAGATTTTATATAATGGGCAATATCCATAAACTGCGCTAAGCAAAGGCAATAACGCAATTAACCACCACCAGCTTTGGCACACAAAACCAAAGATGAAATACAACACCATAGCTACAATCAAACGAATTGTTTTATCTAAATTACTCATTTTCACTCCTTTATGCTTTTGCTTTTACCATTGCTTGCATAACCATAGGCTTCATTAAATACACTTTTACAAACCAGTTCATCCAACTTTCTCTTGTCGCACCAAAGCAAGGCATGCTAGGCGCAGTTCCTTCATAATCAAACTCTACCATAACTGCTTTTCCATAACGTGTTATAAGTGGGCAAGCTGTATAACCACTAAATTTCGCCTCTAGTGGTTTTCCTTCTAAATGTGAAATAATGTTTGCTGCAATCACTGGATATTGCTTGCGAATACTTGCTCCTGTTTTTCCTTTTGGGATTCCAGCACAATCACCAATTGCAAAAATATTTTCAAATCTTTTATGTTGCAAAGTGTATTGATCGACATCTACCCAATTACCAGCAGTATGCCCTTTAGTGATAGCAAGTCCAGCTTCTGTGATAAAATCTGCTGTTTTCATAGGTGGAATCACAATCAAATAATCATAAGGTTTTTCAATACGCTCTTTTGCAACTTTTTGTTCTCCATCTTCCACATAAGGCATTAATTTTTCAAAAGTGGCTATATTGTGCGCAGTATCAACTTCTACAAGCAAATGACGCGTTGCATAAGGCATTTTGCGCTCAATAAAAAACTGCTCAATCATCTTTGCATGCACAGGGCTTGATAGCATCTGCCCACCACCTGTGCATAGCATCATATCTGTTTTTGAGCGCGTCCCTTTTGTTGTTGTTAAATCATCAAGTAAAAAATTCACTTTTTTGTTAGCTCCGCCACATTTGACTGGAGTGTTTGGCTCTGCGAATAAAACTTTTCCCCCATCTTTTGCAACCTTTTTAAGGATTTGTTGCGCTTTTACTGCACCATCTGCTGTATAAATACTTGTAACATTTGTCGCAGGATCATTAATAAATTCTTCGCTTAACCCCTTATATTTTTCAAACATATTAAATGTTCCTGTCCCAATCACAAGATAATCATAATTATGTGTTGCACCAGTTGTTGTGGTTAATGTATTTGCACTAGGATTTACGGAAGCGACATTTTCTTTTATCCAATTTACTTTTGAGTTAATCAAATCCTCTTTTTTGTATTCTGTATCCTTTTTGTTATAAATCCCACCAGCAATTAACGTAAATCCGGGCTGATAATACAAAATAGGGTCTGCATCAAAAAGTGTAATTTTTGCATTTGGTAGCTCATCAACTAATTTTGCCGATAATGAGATTCCGCCAAGACCAGCCCCAATAATCGCAATATTTGGTGCTTTATCAGATTTTGCCTTTGCTTGTGTTGGCATAGCTAAGCTTGCGCTTCCTAGAGCAACGCCTCCAACTCCCATTAATTTTAGTAAATCACGGCGATTTAACTTTTCTTTTTCCATAAGCTCTCCTTTATTTAAAACACCCAAAATTATAATTTACCCTTACATAATCTTTGTGTAACATTATCACGTATATTCCTCAAAAATCATAAAAAATTTATGTTTTTACACCAAATTGTTACAATTTAATACATAATAGAGTAAAAATGTTCTAACCTCTTTAAAACAACTTATTTTTTTCTCCAAACTTGTTAAACTCAAAAGTGATTTTATTTTAAGGCTTTTTATGAAAGCAAACACATTATATTGCGCTGCACAACTAGGAATTAGTGCTAAAGAAGTTGAAGTTGAGGTGAGTTTCACACGTGCTTTACCATCATTTTCTATCACAGGACTTGCAGGTAATGCAATCCAAGAATCTCGACAAAGAGTGCAATCCTCTCTTTTGGCAAATGGTTTTAAATTTCCTCCTCTTAAAATTACCGTCAATCTTTCTCCTTCAGATTTACCAAAACAAGGAAGTTTTTACGATTTACCTATTGCACTATTAATCGCCTCATATAACACGCTAGATTTTTCTGCACATTCAAACAAAATTTTTGCTTTTGGAGAATTAGGACTTGATGGGCGCATTAAAGATACACCTACAATCTATCCTTTATTACTCTCTCTTCTTAGCAATAATCATCAAGATGCACTCTTTATTCTCCCAAAAGATGCGCAAACATTTTATTCTAAGATTCCAAATCTAAAAGCGTATTATGCGCAATCTCTAAAAGAAGCTTTAGAGATTCTACAAAATCCACCCCAGCTAGAATCTTATGATTCCACCTTGCCTTTTTCGTATTTAGAAATCCAGGGAGAAAAATTCTATTATTCTCAAAAATTTCCCTTAGATTTTTATGCAATCATCGGGCAAGAGAGAGCAAAAAGAGCTGCATTAATCGCTGCTTGTGGATTCCATAACATTCTTTTTGAAGGGAGTGCAGGAAGTGGAAAGAGTATGATAGCTTCTAGGATTCCTTTTATTCTCCCACCCTTAAACTTAAATGCAATGCTACAACTTGCCACCACTACACTTGAAATCTCTCCAAATCGCCCCTTTAGGAATCCGCACAATAGTGCGACAAAAGCTGCGATTCTAGGAAGTGCTGTTGGACAAAACATAAAGCCCGGTGAAATCGGACTTGCGCATATGGGAGTATTGTTTTTTGATGAACTGCCCCATTTTCCAAAAAATCTTTTAGAATCTCTGCGCGAACCTTTGCAAAATCATAATTTCACAATTTCACGCTCACAAGCAAAAATCACATACCCCACAGATTTTATGTTTGTAGCAGCGATGAATCCTTGTCCTTGCGGGAATCTCTTAAGTCTTACTAAAGAATGTCGCTGCAACCAAAAAGAAATCAATGCCTATAAATCCAAAATCTCTGACCCTTTTTGGGACCGCTTAGATCTTTTTGTAGCAATGCAAGAAAACGAACAAAAAGAATCTAAAACAAACGCATATCGTATAGATTCTAAAACCTTGCAAGAACAAGTTTTGCAAGCTTTTAAATACCAAAAAGAGAGAGGGCAAACTTGCTTTAATGCAAGACTTGAAGGAGAAGAGTTTGAACACTTTTGTAAGCTTGGGCAAGAAGGACAAGAAATTCTAGAAAAAGCCACACAAAAATTTGGAATCTCAAAACGTGGTGCAGATAAAATCTTGCGTGTTGCACGCAGTATTGCAGATTTAGAGCAACAGCAATGGATTACAAAATCGCATTTGCTAGAAGCACTAAGTTTTCGTAGGATTTAAAAAAATTCATATCTATTTTATCCTATAATATCCGCTAAAAATATAGGGTTTCTATGCTTTCTAAATTAAAATTTATCCTTTCTAACCATGATCGGCGATATATTTATGGATTGCTGTTGCTCTCCTTATTTGTCTCTTTAATCGAGCTTATTGGAATCTCAGCAATCGCGCCTTTTATGGCAGTAGCAAGCGATTTTAATCTGATTGAAGAAAAACCTTATTTCTCCCTTCCCTACACTTTTTTAGGATTCCATTCTCCTAGAGATTTTGTAATATTCTTTGGAATGACACTTTTAGTTTTTTATGTGATACGCTCACTTGTTAATTTAATCTACCAACACTTGCTTGCGCGCTTTACTTTTGGACGCTATTATCTGATTGTAGGACGCCTTTTTAGAAATTATTTGGGATTAAATTATGAAGAATTCATCACCAAAAATACGAGCTATTTAACAAAAACAATCACCACAGAAGCGCATAATTTCACAATCTTATTAGCCGCAGCTTTGTTTATGACTTCAGAAGTTTTTGTTGTGCTATTAATTTACAGCACGCTTTTATTTGTGAATTTTAAAATTACACTTGGTTTAACGCTAATGTTAGCATTCTTTGGTTTTTTAATGGCACGCATTATCACCCTAAAAATCAAACATCAAGGCAGAGAAAAAGAAGCACACCAAAAAGGTTTTTTTGAAACGCTTAGCTCAAGCTTTGGTAACTACAAAATTATCAAACTTCAAAGCGATGATAGCGCGATTCTACAAACTTTTTCACAATCACTTTGGGGCTATTCTCTAGCAAATATCAAAAACCAAACTTTTTTCCATATTCCACGCCTTTTACTTGAAGCTATTGGCTTTTGTATGATGATTGCGGTGGTTTTGTATTTATTTATTAAAGACCCAAATAACGTAACAAGCTATTTGCCCTTGCTGTCAATGTATGTGCTAGCACTCTATCGGCTTTTACCTTCTATTAATCGCATTTTAGATTCTTATAATAAAATCATTTTCAACTTCCGCTCACTTGAAATTATTTATCAAGATTTAACGACAAAAATTAAAGATTTGGGCAA
Organism: Helicobacter sp. MIT 11-5569; assembly: GCF_000765695.2. GTDB lineage: Bacteria > Campylobacterota > Campylobacteria > Campylobacterales > Helicobacteraceae > Helicobacter_D. Next base: position 12,416 of record NZ_JRPB02000013.1, read on the forward strand.
TGAAAACGTCCATTTTAAAGAGAAAATCACACTAAAAAATCTCCATTTTAACTATCAAGAAAAACCGATTCTACAAGGCATTAATCTTACCATTCAAAAAGGTGAAAAAGTCGCTTTTATTGGAGAATCTGGAAGTGGAAAAAGCACTTTAGTTGATGTGATGATTGGTCTATTAAATCCCAAAAGGGGAGAAATCTTAGTTGATGGCATAAAAATTAATACAAATAATCTTAAAAGTTGGCGCGCAAAAGTTGGCTATATTCCCCAAAATGTCTATCTCTTTGCTGGAAGCGTAGCAGAAAATGTCGCTTTTGGACGCGATTTTGATGCAGAAAAAATGATTGCTGTGCTAAAAAGTGCAAATATTTATGATTTTTTAATGCAAAAAGAAGGCTTAGATACGCAAGTAGGCGATGGAGGAATCGCATTAAGTGGCGGACAAAAACAACGCATTGCCATTGCGCGCGCACTTTATGGCGACCCTGAAATTTTGGTGCTTGATGAAGCAACAAGTGCATTAGATGCACAAGTAGAAGCTAAAATTATGGAAGAAATCTATAAAATTGCAAAACACAAAACATTATTTATTATTGCGCATCGTCTAAGCACAATTACAAATTGTGATTCCATTTATAAAATGCAAAATGGAACATTATCTCTTGTAGCACATAAGGATATTTTCTAATGCAAACACCATTAAATATTCAAGATTTACCTAAGGAATTTTCTCAAAAAGTTTTAGAAGAAGCTCCAGAAAACCCAAACTTTCCAAAAGTTAGCATTATCCTAACAACCTATAATCGTGAATATTTTTTTACAGAATCTATTGAAAGCTTATTAGAACAAGATTATCCAAACCTAGAAATTATCGTAAGTGATGACGGGTCAAGCGATAATACCTTTAATATTGCTTATGAATACGCACAAGAAAATCCACATATCAAAGTCGTGCAAAATACACGCGCTAAAGGAAGTGCAGGGAATCGCAATAATGGCTTAGACCACGCAAGAGGTGAGCTTATTACGCTTTTAGATGATGATGATTTACTCTTTAAAGAAGCAATTTCTCAAATGATAAATGTTTATTTAGGCTTTGAGAAACAATATGGAATCATTATTGCAAATTGCACAAGAAGTGATGATGGTTTCTTAAGCGGAAAAGGTGTTAGCGAATCACGCGAAATTAGCTTTCAAGAAGTGTTATGCGGCTGTTTAGATGGAGAGTTTTTGACGCTCTTTGAGCGCAAACTCTTAGGACAAAGACGCTTTAATGAAAACTTACAAAGGGGTAATATGGGGCTTTTATGGCTAAAACTTCATAAGAATCGCCCATGCTATTATCTCCATAAACCTTTGAAATTTTATAGAATCCATGCAGAATCTCTAACACAAAATCTAAAATACAAACCCTTAGAAATGGTGAAAAATTACGAACAAGATATTTTACTTTTTTACAAAGAACGCTTAAAGTGTTGCCCAGCCCACCTTGCAAAACTTTGCGCAATAGCAGCTTTATTGTATCGACAAGGGGGAGACCGCAAAAAAGCCTTTAAAAAGATTCTGCAAAGTTTAGCAATCCGACCAAATTTGCTTGCACTTCAAGTTTTTGCGTGTTTATTTTTGCCTGTATCTTGTCTGCCTAAATTAAAAATCCGCCAACGCGTAGAGAAATAATAAGAATCCTATGGAATCCAAAACAGCAAAAAAACTAAAAATCCTACTTGCTATCCGTTCTCTTGATTTTGGTGGGGCTGAACGCCAATGGGTGCTTCTTGCAAAAGAGCTTGCCAAATGCGAAGAAGTGGAATTATTACTTTGCACGATATATGGAGGCGGAAAATTAGAAGACGAAATTGCAGGGATTCCGCATATTTGTTTAAACAAAAAAGGACGCTTGGATTTTGGTTTTTTGTTGCGCTATTATAAAGAAATCAAAGCTTTTAATCCGCATTGTATTTATGCTTTTATGCCCGAGATGAATATTTTTAGCCTACTTTGTGCGATTTTTCTTAAAAGTAAAGTTGTTTTTGGATTCCGCTCTAGCGCAATCAATGTAAAAAAGCTTCCCTTAGCTTCTAAGCTATATTTTTATACACAAAAATTCTTAAGCTCTTATGCAAATGCAATTATTTGCAACTCTCATGACGCAATTGATTTTTATAAAAGCAAGGGATATTGCATGGATAAAGCCTTTGTTGTGCATAATGGCATTGATACACAACGCTTTTTGCCTAGGGATTCTTATGCCCTAAAAGAAGAATTAGGCATCAAAAGCAATGCTTTTGTTTTTGGAATCTCTGCGAGAATGAATCCTGTAAAAGACTATCCACTTTTTGCGCAAGTTGCTAAGGAATTTTTAGAAAATTGCAAGGGCAAAGATACAGATACAATCGCATTTGTTTCTTTAGGAAAAACAAATCCAGAGATTCTTCACGCTTGCACGGAGATTTTAAAACCCTATTCTATACATTTTTTAGGTGTGAAAAACGATATAGAGCTTTATTATCCCCTTTTTGATTGTATTGTATCAACTTCTTATACCGAAAGCTTTTCAAACTCCATTGCAGAAGGAATGGCTTGCGGCTGTATTCCAATTGTTAGCGATGTTGGAGAAAGCAAAATTATCGCAAATTTCAATCAAGATTCTTATCGCTTTTATTTTACTCCAAAAGATTCCAAAGGTGCGCTAGATTGCTTGCAATCCCTTTATGCGCTCAAAGATTCCAACACTCTTTTAATGCTTAAAAAGCAAGCCAGAGAGCATATTTTAAAAGAATTTAGCCCAAAAAGTATGCGCACACAAACACTACAAATTTTAAAAGGACTTTAATGCGTATCAATATTCTTTTGTATTCCTTAGGGGCTGGGGGAGCAGAACGCATTACATCTTTATTATTAGACGCAATGCAAAAAGATTGTGAAATTCAGCTCGTATTATTAGAAGATATTTGTAATTACCCAATCCCAAAAGGGATAAAAAAAGTCATTTTAGGCACAAACTCTACCCAAGAAAGTGGAATCAAAAAACTCTTAAAACTGCCATTTCTTGCTTTAAAATACAAAAAACTTCTTAAAAATTGTGATGTTTCCCTTTCTTTAATGACGCGCCCAAACTACATTAATATTCTAGCTAGCTTGCTTTGCAAATCCAAAAAACCTAGAATCTTAATTTCTGAACGCAGCCACCCAAGCTTGCAATATGGCTATAAAAATCTAAGCTCAAAAATTAACAAGATTTTAATTGCCTTCCTTTACAACAAAGCTGATAAAATTAGTGCAAATGCGCCCCAAAATCTTCAAGATTTGGTGCAAAATTTTCATATTAGCCCAAACAAAACTACTCTTTTGCTCAATTTTTTCAACCTTGATAAAATCCGCGCGCAGAGCCAAGAAGATTCTGACTTATCAAAACAGATTTTAAAACACAAAGCACAAGGAAAATATATTTTTGTAAGCATTGGACGCTTAGATAATGGAAAAAATCATCGTTTGCTTATAGAAGCAATGAAAAATTTTAAAGAGAAAGCTTCTCTTTTTATTATCGGTGGTGGGGAGTTAGAATCCACCCTTAAAGCACAAATTCACATTTTAAACTTAGAATCTTGCGTCTTTTTGCTAGGAAAAAGCAAAAAACCTTACGCACCTTTAAGCCAAGCAGATTGCTTTTTATTTGCGTCAAATCACGAAGGTTTTCCTAATGTTTTAGTGGAATCTCTAGCGCTAAATGTGCCAATTATCACCACTAATTGCGCACCAAAGGAGATTCTAGCCCCTAAGGGAGAATTTTTGGATTCCAAAAAACAATGTGAGCTTGCACAAGGTGGCATTATCATTCCGCTAAATTCCAAAGAAGCAATGGAATTTTGTATGGATTTTATGCTAAAACACCCAAATTTCTTTGACAAATCTTCTCTTTATGCGCAAGCAAAACTTTTTAGCCAAGATACACAGCTACCTTATTACAAAGAATGGATTTTAAATCCTTGAAATTAAAAATTTTTTTCCTAAAACTTTGTTAAAATAGTAGCAATTTTCCATAAAAAGGCAATGCTATGCAAACATCAGATAAGGAAATTTTAGAAAATTCCAAAAAAATTGCAATTTTAGGTTTATCACCAGACCCTACAAAAGCGAGCAATAAAGTCGCGCAATACTTACAAAAAAAAGGCTATGTGATTATTCCTATCTACCCAAAAGGCGGAGAGATTCTAGGCTGTAAAGCTTATGAAAACCTACAAGATGCCTTTAATGCAGAATCTGATATTGATATTTTAAATGTATTTCGCAAAAGTGAAGCACTTTTAGGAGTTGCAAAAGAAACTCTAACGCTTCCTTATCTCCCAAAATGTGTTTGGGTGCAATTAGGACTTTCAAGCAAAGAAGCTAAAGAGTTGCTAGAGAAATCAGGAATCGTGTATTTTGAAAATGCTTGTATCAAAATTGAACATGAAAGGCTATTTCAATGATTCCACTCTCTAAAATTATGGACGCAAAAGCGCGCCTAGAAGGCATTGTGCAGCACACTAAATTAGCATTTGCACCAAAGCTTAGCCAAATTTGTGGCGCAAAAGTTTATGTCAAACAAGAAAATTTGCAAAATACAGGCTCTTTCAAACTACGCGGGGCTTTTAATAAAATCGCTTCACTCACACAAGAAGAACGCGCAAAAGGCGTAATTGCCTCAAGTGCTGGAAATCACGCACAAGGTGTTGCATATAGTGCAAAGCATTATGGAATCAAAGGCGTTATCGTTATGCCCGAAGCTACGCCTTTGCTTAAAGTTATGGGCGTCAAAGAGCTCGGGGCTGAAGCGATTTTAAAAGGAAATAATTATGATGAGGCTTACTCTTATGCCCTAGAATACGCTAAAACACATAATTTGCAGTTTATTCACCCTTTTGCAGATGATGAAGTGATTGCTGGGCAAGGCACGGTGGCTTTAGAAATGATTGAAGACCAAAGCCATTTAACAACAATTGTCGTGCCAATAGGAGGTGGGGGACTAATTGCTGGAATCGCAGCAGCTTACAAGCAAATGCTACCACAAGTGAGAATCATAGGCGTTGTCGCAGAGGGAGCACCCGGAATGTATCATTCTTACCACAAAAAAGAGATTCAAAAAACAGATTCTGTTCGCACGATTGCCGATGGTATCGCAGTGCGTGATGTTAATCCTACAAATTTTGAATACATTTTAGAATCCGTAGATGAAGTTGTCATGGTAGATGATGAAGAAATTGCAAATGCGGTTTTATATCTGCTAGAAAATCAAAAATTAGTCGTTGAAGGTGCTGGTGCAAGCGTAGTTGCCGCAGTTTTGCACCATAAATTTGCGATTAAAGACAATGAATCTTTAGGCTTAGTGCTTAGTGGGGGAAATATTGATGTAACGATGCTTGGCACAATCATTGAAAAAGGTTTAGTGCGCTCTCACCGCAAAATGCGAATCCGTGTAACACTTATTGACAAGCCCGGAAGTCTGCAAAAACTTAGCGACTTGCTCTCTTCTCTTGGTGCAAATATTGTCAAAATAGATTTTGACCGCACTTCTGCTGCTTTTGGAGATGCGGATATTACAATTATGCTTGAGACCAAAGGCAAAGACCACCAAAATGCGATTCGCTCGCAACTACAAAAACAAGGTTATGTTTTTACAGAAGTCTAGGAAAACAATGAAACTACAAGCGCGTGATTTTCTTTGGCTTTTTGTTTTATGTTGCTTAAGTTTAGGCTCGCTTTTATGGCTACTTAGCACGCTTAGTATTAGTTATGATGAAGCAAAAGAGTTTTTCAACCCTAGTAGCTTTGGGGGATTTGCTGGGGCGTATAGTGTGCGTCTTTTTGGACAAAATGATTTTGCCTTGCGCTTGCCTTTTTTGTTGCTACATTTCTGCAATGCATCTTTAATGTTTTATCTTTCCAAAGGATTTCTAAAACGTCCTAGTGATGCAATTTTTGCCACATTACTTTTTTGCTTACTTCCGGGTGTAAATGCAGTTGCGCTGCTTGTTTCAAATGCTGGAATCGTGATATTTTTTACTCTTTTGCTTTGTATTTTTGTGCAAAAATACGAAAAGATTCCTTTTTGGCTACTTATTGTTTTAGCTTTTATTGATGCAAGTTTTGCGCTCTTGTTTCTTGCGTTAATTTTTTATGCCATTGCACGCAAAGAGACTAAATTGATTCTTATTTATCTAATTTTATTTGCGCTTAATATGTATTGTTTTGGATTAGAAATTGGCGGACACCCAAAAGGATATTTTTTGGATACAAATGGGCATTTAATGTTGATTTTCTCCCCACTTTTGTATCTATATTTTCTCTATATGCTTTATCGCTACTTTAATGCAAAAACAAAACCTTTAATGTGGTATATCTCCCTTTGTGCGCTTATGTTTATTTGGCTTTTATCTTTGCGCCAAAGAGTGCAAATTGAGCTTTTTGCCCCTTTTTTACTTTTAGGGATTCCGCTTATGGTGAGTTTGTATTTCTCTGGATTGCGCGTGAGGCTTCCGCAATTTCGCGCACGTTATAGAATCCCATTTTTAGCTACCTTTATCGTGCTTTTAGCAGTATCTGCTACATTATTTTTATCCAAACCACTTTTTGTCTTTTTGCCACAGGCAAACGAGCATTTTGCCTATCGCCATTTTATCGCCAAAGAGCTTGCGCAAGCACTTGAATCTAAAGGCATCAAAAGTATCAAAACAGATGCAAAAATGCAAGAGCGTTTGAAGTTTTATGGAATCTCTAAAGGCGGCGCAACACTTTATGATACCCCTAAAAATGACGCTTTAAAGATTCCGATTCTTTATTATAATAAAACGATTGTTACTTTTTATCTGAAATGATTTTAATGTTGCGTCCCGCATTTAGCCTTTTTGAAACGTTGCTTGTTTTAGCCATTCTTAGCATTTTTGCCACATTAGGTTTTGTATGGTTACCAGATTCCAAACTGCATTTAGCGCAAAACCAAATCATCATGCATTTGCAATACACGCGCTATTTAAGCCTAAATACAACTAAACACATCACACAAAGTGCTTTTTGTCAAAGCGATTTTTGCGAAGATGAACGCAAGCGTTGGGAAGAAAGCTTATGGAGATTGCAATTTTCACCCTTGCAGGATATTGGCTATGCCTATTATATTTTTAGCGATTCTGCGCGCGCAGTTAAAACAAAGCATTTTGATGACCGCCCGCGCGATAAACAAGAAATTGCTAGAGATTTACTAGATAATAGATATTTAAATGTTTATAATGTCGATAATTCTAAATTTGCAAATCCTTTACGCAATGGAGATTTAGCAATCACAAAACGCTATGGAATCAAAGAGGTAAAATTTTTTGGAGGATGTGGGGAAGGAAATGAAGCAAGAATCTTATTTGATGAGCAAGGATTCTTGCGTTGCAAAAACCCTTATAAAAAACCTGAAGCCCCAAAAGGACCTGTATTTTTACTGCTTACAAATCAAAGTGGGCAATCTGTTAAAATTTGCATTTTAGAGAGTGGCTTTATCCAAAAATGCTAAATTTAATTTTTTTGTGTTACAATTAGCAATTTTTAAGGCGTGATAACATTAAAACAAAACAAAGTTTAGCAAAAAAGCATTTTGGACAGAATTTTTTAGAAGATGAAAATGTCTTAAATGCGATTATCCAATCCATTCCCAAAATGGAACAAAATATTGAGCTTATAGAAATTGGGGCTGGCTTAGGTGATCTAACAAATAAGCTATTAAGCTTAGGGAATATCACTGCTTATGAAGTTGATAAGGAATTAATTCCTTATTTGCAAAATCGCTTTAGCAATGCGCTAAAGAGTGGGCATTTACGCCTTGAGATTGGTGATGTATTAGAGATTTGGGATAGTCAAAGTTTGCGCAAGAAACCTTATTTTCTTGTAGCAAACTTACCCTATTATATCGCAACATTACTTGTGGTAAAAACCATCAAAGACCCCCTATCTAAAGGCTGTGTCGTGATGACACAAAAAGAAGTCGCGGAAAAATTCTGCGCAGAGTGTGGAGAAAGTAATTTTAGCGCATTAAGCGTGCTAACACAAAGCGTAGGCGAGGCAACACTGCTCTTTGATGTGCCTCCTAGTGCTTTTGTGCCGCAGCCTAAGGTTACTTCTTCGGTGTTTTTGCTAGAAAAATTAGCAAACCCACCAATTTTTAAGGAATTGGAACATTTAGAATCTTTATTGAAAGTCGCCTTTAGCGCACCTAGAAAAACGATTCTAAATAATCTAAGTAAAGCTTATCCAAAACAAACAATTATAGATGCTTTACAATCTTTAGCAATAGCCTCTAGCAAACGACCTCATGAGATTGATACTCTAAATTATCACCGACTTTTGAAAATTTTATAAAAGGCGGAACAATGGAAGAACAACCAACAAACACAAACCCACAACCAAATCGCGACCCAAATAATCGCAGATTTAAACCGCGCCCAAAAGGTGCAAGCAAAATGGAATCTCACAAAGAAAACAATGAAGGGCAAAAAGAATCTCAAAAAACTCAACCCCGCAACAGACACAATCCGCGCTTCAAAAAAGAACAAGAGAAAAATGACACAACCCCGCGCGAAAATCGTCCAAAGCAACACCATAACAAGAACTATGGAAATGGTGCTACACAAGCTTCAAACCTAGAATTGCGTAAAGCCGTAGAGTTAAATGCAAAAATCCATGAAGATGCTCTTGCTCCACATTCTAAAATAGAATTTAATCCAAATGGCAAAGTGCGTATCACTCCACTAGGTGGCTTGGGAGAAATCGGCGGAAATATGACTGTGATTGAGACGCAAAATTCTGCGATTATCATTGATGCGGGAATGAGTTTCCCTGATGAAAGTATGCATGGCGTGGATATTTTAGTGCCTGATTTTAGCTATCTTGAAGTTATAAAAGATAAAGTTGCTGGCATTATCATCACGCACGCACACGAAGACCATATCGGTGCAATGCCCTATTTGTTTAAAAAATACCAATTTCCAATCTATGGCACAGCTCTGCCCTTAGGGCTAATTGGCTCTAAATTTGATGAGCATGGGCTTAAAAAATTTCGCTCGCTATTCCGCGCAGTAGAAAAGCGCAAACCAATAAGAATCGGAGAATTTGAAATTGAGTGGATTCATATCACGCACTCTATTGTGGATTCTAGCGCGCTAGCGATTAAAACAGAAGCAGGATTAATCTTTCACACCGGAGATTTTAAGATTGACCACACGCCAATTGATGGCTATCCCACAGATTTAAACAGAATCGCACATTATGGAGAACAAGGCGTGCTATTACTCCTTAGTGATTCGACAAATTCACATAAAAGCGGCTATACGCCAAGTGAAGCGAGTGTTGGACCTGCATTCGATTTGCTCTTTTCTCGCGCAAAAGGACGTGTAATTATGAGCACATTTAGCTCTAACATTCATCGCGTGTATCAAGCCATTCAACATGGGATTAAATACAACCGAAAAGTCTCCGTTATTGGGCGTTCTATGGAGAAAAACCTAGAAATTGCTAGAACTTTAGGTTATATTGATTTGCCCCAAAATATTTTTATTGAAGCACACGAAGTTGCAAAATACCCAGATGAAGAAGTGCTAATTGTAACAACTGGCTCACAAGGGGAGACAATGAGCGCACTTTATCGTATGGCTACAGATGAGCACAGACATATTAAAATCAAGCCAACCGATACAATTATTCTTTCTGCAAAAGCGATTCCGGGTAATGAAGGCTCTGTATCCAACATCTTAAACTTCCTAAACAAAGCAGGAGCAAAAGTTTATTATCAAGACTTTAGTGAGATTCATACAAGCGGACATGCAGCACAAGAAGAACAAAAGCTTATGCTTCGCCTTGTAAAACCAAAGTTTTTCTTGCCAGTGCATGGGGAATACAACCATATTTTAAAACACAAAGAAACTGCGATTTCTTGTGGAGTTAATGAGCGCAATATTTTCCTTATGGAAGATGGCGACCAAGTAGAAATTGCACACAACTATTTGCGCAAAGTGCGTAGTGTAAAAACTGGCAAAACTTATATTGACAATCAAGTTAATACCACAATTGCTAATGATGTGATTTTAGATAGACAAAATCTAGCAGAAAATGGAATCTTGATTGTTAATGTGGAATTCAACAAAGAGAAAAACTCTCTAAATGCTAAACCACGCATTCATAGTATGGGAATCATCTCTAGCAAAGAAACGCTAGCGTTTAATAAAGAAATGGAAGATTTTTTTACTCTTTTTACAAAAAATTGCAAAAAAGAGCTTTACAATAACCAAAAAGCTATGGAAAACGAGCTAAGGGGTGCTTTAAGAAAGCTTATGTTTAAAAAGATAAAAAAATACCCTACAATTATCCCTATGGTTACCCTAGTTTAGCCTACAATGTAGGCTAAATGGGCTAGCTATAAAATAAATCCTCCACCAAGCACTTTAGAACCCTCATACAATACAAGAGCTTGCCCGCTTGCCACGCCATAAACAGGCTCTTCTAAATGCGCAACAATCACTTCTTTTTTTTCTTCTTCAATGAGCTTAATCTTAGCTTTTGCTTTGTGGCTTTTATAACGGATTTTCACTTCACATTCTAATGGATTATCCCCTTTAAAATACTCTTTTGAGAGAGAAAAATTAGCCGCACGCACTTCTTTTGTCGCCAGTGATTCCTTATCCCCTACGACAATCGTGTTATTTTGTGGGTTAATCTTTAGCACATAATGTGGAGTTAAAGCACCTTGAATCGTAAAGCCTTTGCGCTTGCCAATCGTATATTGCATATAACCCTTATGCGTGCCAATAACATTTCCTTGCGCATCTAGCACATCACCTTTAACTTCTGTGGCATAATGCTTATTTAGCACATCAATATAAGAATTTTCTACAAAACAAATTTCTTGAGAATCTTTATAAGTCTCTAGTGTGCCAAGCCAAGAAAGTTCTTTAAGAGCCACAGGCTTAATCTCTTCTTTAATCTTATCACCAAGTGGAAAAATAATGCGCGGAATCCACTCTTGTTTTAACCCAAAAAGAAAATAACTTTGGTCTTTGTGTATATCTGCACCTTGTGCGATTCTGCCTTCTTTAACCTGCGCATAATGCCCAGTAGCGACATAATCAAACCCCATTTTATCTGCCAAATCAAATGCGATTCCAAATTTAACAAAGGGGTTACACATCGCACAAGGGTTTGGCGTTAAGCCTTTTTTATAAGATTCCACAAAATAATCATACACCTTTGCTTTAAAAAGTTCGTGCTCATCAATAATAGAATATTCTATATTTAAATGCTGTGCGCATTTTTGGATATTGCGCACAAAATAAGCATGCTTTTCTTCTTTGTCATGCAGCTTTAAATACACTCCATACACCAAATAACCTTGTTTTTGTAGCAGATACGCACAATAGCTAGAATCCACACCGCCACTCATCAACAACAAAACTTTTTTCATTTTATTCCTTTATATAGATCACTTTTTTTAAAAGAGCATTATTTGTGTATTTTGCCCACAAAATATCAAGAGCAAAAATCTCACCACTTCCAAGCCTAGCAAAAGGAAATCTTGCGTAGTAGGCTTTTTTTTCTTTTGCTAATGCTTTGCGAAAATACGCTTTGATTTGAATACCTTCAATTTTGCTTAAATTTTTAGAATCTTTAGCGATAGTTACGCTGATATTTGGATTAAGTTCTGCAAGTTTAATATGTTTAGAATCCGCACTGCTTTTTATTAGCAGAGATTCTACCATAAAGGCATAATAGCAACTTGCACTATAAACACCTATTGCAGCCAAATCTTGCTCACAATCAATAACACTTAAAGTTAATAAATGCGAATTTGCAAGGAATTTTTTAATTTTTTCATCCATGTGCGAAATTTTAGCCAAAAAGGCTTGCAAAAAAAAGTTATTTATTTTGTGCTTTTGCAGCCTTTAGCATATCAAAAAGCGGTGTAGCGTCATATTGTATGATTTTTTGCTCCATCAATCTTAAATAAGGCACGATATTTTGAGCATTTAAAATAAACGCATTTTGCGCAATTGCATCAAGGTGAAAGGAGTTTAGATTATGGTAGTAATGGTATAAATCATTATAATTTGCGATATTATCTGCATAATCTAAATGGTCAAATCCATAAAATTTAATATTATCAAATTGCTCACAATAAGGTATCAGCCAAGACATAATTTGCGCCCAAGCATAAAAATTTTGTGGTGGCGCCAATCTGTAACTTAGACGCGAATAAGTTGGAATAATAATATGAAATTGTGTTTGTGGATTGTCTTGAACAAAACGAATAAAATGTGCGTTAATGTGATTTGCAATAGGGCTTATATCAAAGGTTTGATTGATAGGTTGGAATGGTGGTAATGCGTCAATTTGAGACAAAGCATTAACAATATCTTTAATTCTAGGGTCATTGTGGTATTGAATCCAATTTTGAAAACCCCCAAAAAGTTTAAAAGTTTCTGGTGAATTTTCCAAAGAAGTTAAGCGATGAATATCTGTATATTCCCCAACGCACTCTTTTTTATGGGAGAAAGTAAGGGCACAAAGTAAAAACTCTGCATTAAAATATGTTTTAAAATCATTAAATGGATTATCATCATACAAATAGCTAAATTTTGTTGTATCTAACTCTAAAGTGCTTAATAACATTAATCCGTCTATAGTATAAAGGATAGATTTTGGTTTTTTATGGCGGAATAAATAATCTAAAATAACAGCTCTTTCATTAAATCTTGAACCATTTAAAGAAATATTTATCCAATTATCTCCTAACTTTTCTGTGGCTTCAGTAGAGGAAGTTCCCATAAACATAGAGCTACCTAAAATAAAAGAATCAAACTCATAATGGTCAATAATACCCCTATCTTGCATTCTCATATCATTAAAAAATGTAGTTTCTCTAAAGTAAGGTTTGTGATAAATTTGAAATGGGTCATAAATGTATAGCAAGATTCCAAGTGGAATTAAAACAAATAGTGGAATCACAAAGACTAAAAGCAAATATTTTTTATAAGACATATAAATTCCTAGAAATTAAAATAAATAAATTCCACATAAGGAGTAACTGCAAGAGAAACCAAAGCAGCATAAAATAAGATTCCTGTAAATATTGCTTGTTTTAGGTTTGGCTTAAAGGAATCAAGCTTTTGCATCGAGTTTGAAAAGCCTAAAACAAGCACAAAAGCAAGAATAAGAAGTCCTAATGCTCTATCATTTGCATTTATTGCGTGTAATAACTCACCTATCTTATAAGCTTTCTGCGGCAACTCAACCCACACAATCCCAAACATTCCTTGCAACAAATGCAATGCTCCTTGTAAATTCTCTGCTCTAAAAAATACCCAAGTAATGTTGATAAAGTTAAAAGTAACAATCCAACATAAAACTTTATAAAAACGGCTTTGCAAAAATGCACTTTTTTGTAAATTTAGAGATTCTAAAAGCATTCCATAAACCCTATGCAAACACATTGCTAGCCCATGTAATGTTCCCCAAATAATAAATCCAAATCCAGCCCCATGCCAAACTCCACTTAAAAATGCAACAACAAAAAGATTCCTAAGCGTTAGAAGTTTAGAACCCATATTTCCCCCTAAAGGAATATAAAGATAATCTTTTAAAAATCTTCCTAAAGTGATATGCCATTTTCTCCAAAACTCTGTAATATTTAATGCTTTATAAGGAGAGTTAAAGTTAATCGGTAAAAAGATTCCAAAGAGTAATCCAAGTCCTATTGCCATATCACAATACCCGCTAAAATCAAAATACAACTGAAAAGTATAAGAAAGTGAGGTTGCCCAAGATTCTGCGATATTTAAAAACTCTCCTTTTTCTACAATGCTAAATCCATTATTCGCCCATTGTGCAAAACTATCTGCAATCAAAGCTTTTTTGAAAAAACCCATAGAAAAAATAAACACACCCTTAGCAATCCTATCCCATTGCACAAAAGAGTTTTCAAAGAGTGTTTTAAACTGCGGCATCATTTCTTTATGATGCACAATAGGACCTGCAATAAGCTGTGGAAAAAAGCTAACAAACAAGCAATAATCCAAAAAATCAATCTTAAAATAGCTCGCAGAATCGTAATTTTCTTCTAAATCTTTAACATCAATTCTTTTATAACAATCCACCAAAAAAGCAATTTGTTGAAAAGTAAAAAACGAAATCGCAAGAGGTAATAAAATATGCGGTAAAGGGATATTGAAGTTAAGAGTTAAAAGATTAGCAATGAGATTGAAATTTTCTAAAAAGAAATCTGTGTATTTAAAGATTCCAAGTAATGCGAGATTAAAAAAGATTCCACCACAAAGATAAAGCTTAGCTTTTAGGGAATTATGCCCCCCCCCCCACATTAGTAGCAGAATTCCTTAAAATTAGCGTTGCGATTCCATAATTTACCAAAATAGAAAGCAATAAAAGCCCAAGATATTTTACTTCCCAAAATGCGTAAAAAAATAAACTTCCAAATACTAAGAAAAGCTTAGCTAAAAAGTTTTTCTCAAAAAATCTTAAGCCATAAAAACCTAGCAGCATAATCGGCAAAAAGCCAAAGATAAAAACATAAGAACTAAAAATCATAATTTATCTTTATAATAATTGGTCGATTCTATCTTTTTTCGGAGCAATTTCTGTGATTTGGATTCCAAAGTTTCCATCGACAATCACAACTTCACCCTTTGCGATGACTTTATCATCGACAAGCACTTCTAAAGGGTCATTTGCAAGTTGATTAAGCTCCACAACACTACCAATATCCATAGCAATCACATCTTTAAGTAGCATTTTTTTCTGTCCAATTCTAACCTTAACTTGCAAGCGCACATCTAAAAGCATTGCCATATTTTTCATTTCAGCATTATTAAGCTCTACTTTAGCTAAACCATTATTGCCTGCATTTTGGGTATCTGTTGAGGCTGGGCTTTCTGCCACACTTGGATTAAAGTGATTTTCAAATGCACTAGAAAATGCAAAATACAAATAATCCTGCACAGAACCGATGTTAAAAGAAAAAGTATAGAATCCACTATAATTTCCAAGCCCCAAATCTCCATCAGGGATAAAGTTGATATTACTTAGCGTGAAACTAAGTTTTGGGAGTTCTTTTTGCCCGCCAAGAGAAGTAGAAATAGCCCCAAAAATATTAGACGCAATTTCTTTTGTCGCATCTAAATCATCTGCACTCATTGTATCTTGGCTCTCCCCTTCCCCACCTAACATCATATCAGCAAGTGTAGTTGCGACTTTAGGGGAGATAAAAAGCGCTAAGCTTACACCATCATCAGTATTAATATCAATCTTAGCCATCGGGGGCTTGATAGAATCATTTTTGCCATCTTGTGCTTCTATATGGCTAACTTCTGGTGCTTGTCCCAACAAACCTTCAATAGTAGCAGTTGTTTCTTGAATAATTAGTTTTAAAAAGTCATTTAGCATTTTTACTCCTCTTCAAGCTCATTTGCTCTAGATTTGCGCTGCACTTCAAGCATTTCTAGGATTTCTTTGACTTGGTCTTTTTCTGTTTTAATCATTTCTTTCACTTCAATCGTTTTACGATAACGATGCAACCCTATTCCTGCTAAAAACTTCTCTCTACCATCTACATTAACAATAACTGTATCATCAGCAGGGCGGTCTAATCGCACAATATCGCCAACTTCTAAATCCAAAATCTCATGCATAGAAAGTTTTGTCTCTCCAAGAACAGCAGCAACATTAACTTTTGCCCCTCCTAAAAGTGCTTGAAGCTCTTTATTTCTTGATTTTTTTGCACTTGTTTCACTAAGCATAATATCGCGACTTGCAAGGCGCGAAAGCACAGATTCTAGCGAGATAACCGGATAGCATAAGTTCATCATACCGCTACTATGCCCGATGATAATCTCCATAACAACCATTATAACAATTTCATTTTGTGCAACAATTTGCACAACATTTGGGCTTGATTCTTTAACATCAACAGTTGGAAAAATCTCTGTAATAGGACCCCAAGCCTCTTTAAGATTCTGCATCATTTGGCGCAAGATTGTATCTAATAGGTTTAGTTCAATATCGCTAAATTCACGCGTAGATTCATAAGGGTCTCCCTTGCCCCCTAAAAGTCTATCAATCATTGGAAAGGCAATACTAGGGTTAATCTCCAAAACACCTGTTCCATCTAAAGGCTTCATAGAAAAAACATTAAAACTTGTGGGACTTGGCAAACTCATCAAAAATTCCCCGTAAGTCATTTGATCCACGCTGTGAAGCTGAATCTCAACAATGGAGCGCATAATTGCAGAAATTTGGCTTGATAAACTTCTTGCCATTTTGTCATGGATTCCACGAAATGCGCGGAGTTGTTCCTTGCTAACACGATTTGGACGCTTAAAATCATAAAGTGTAATTTGTCGTTGTTGAACGACTGCGGGTTTTTCTGCTACTTCTTGCTCCCCACCCTCATCATCGACAACTTCTAAGAGCGCATCAATTTCTTCTTGTGATAATATATCAGCCATTTAACCCCCTTTCTTCAAGGTATTGTCGCACCTTTCTAATCACTGCCCTATGGAGTTGAGAAACTCTAGCTTCTGTAACTTCTAAAATTTCACTAATCTCCTTAAAACTCAACTCTTCATAATAATAAAGTTGCACAACAAGCTGTTCATTATGTGTAGCGTGTTCTAAAATGTTTGTGATAACTTCAATAAGCTCTTCTTTTTGCACACTTTCTAATGCATCTTCATGATTTGTTCCAAAATGTTCATCAAGTGGCATAACATTATAAATTTCACTTGCGATTCTTGCTTCTTTAATCTTCTCTTCACTTTCTCCTAGCAAATCACTTAAATACGCATCACTAGGTTCTTCTTGATAATCATTATAATATTGCGCAATCGCCTTATCAATGCGTTTAATTAAAGAGCGCATATTACGTGAGAGAGGGTCTAAAGAGCGTAAATAATCTAACATCGCCCCTTGCACACGCGGTCTTGCATATCCCCAAAAAGAATCATTCAAACTGCTATCATATTTGCGCGCAAGCTTGATTAATTCTTCTGTGCCAATGGAAATTAAATCTGCAAAATCTACACTTGCAGGCAATCTTTCTTTTAAGCGATAAGCCATAGCCTTAAGTGCAGGAAGATAATCTAGGGCTAAGGAATCTTGATGGTGTTTAAGAGCATTTTGATAGCCATTAGAAGTCATCGCCATAAGTTTCACTCTCTACTTTGTTTGGTTTTGCGCGCAAATCCTCTTCTTCCTCTTCACGCATTGTTTTTTCCATAGTGCGCAAGAATCCACGAATTTTGTTTGTTGCTTTTTCACGCTTATCAAACTCATCAATATACTCTTCTAAAAGTGCGTTGTAAGTATTTTTTGCACTCACATTCTCATTGGTATTAATAAAGCGCACAAATAACGATACGCTAACAAGAGTAATAAGATAGAATCCTATTGTGGAAATAAGCGTTCCAGCGACAATCATCGCAGGGTCGTCAAATTTTAAAAAGGATAATAAAAGTCCAATAAAAAATCCATTAACAATCGCAAAACTTAAGAAATTATCCATTTTTAAAGGCATTTTGTTTCCTTACACTTCCTAAAAATGACCAAGAATCTTTTTTAGAAACTTTCCAAATCTTTTATCTTCTTGCACTAGCACATTCCGTTCCATTTTTTTAGCTAAAGACCTAGCAATCTCTTCAATCTCCAAAGAAGGGGCTGCGTTTGGCTCTTCTTTAACAAAGATTCCACGATTTTTGCTGTAATAATTAATCAAAGTTGTTTTAGTAAGTTTTCCTACGTATTCTAGCTTAATATTGCTAATATTACTTTGAGCAATTTTCTGCACTTTTTGAAAAATCATTTGCGCTTCTTCATCATTTTTTGCCATATTAATTAACATAAAAATACGTTCTTTGTAATTTGCTGCAAGCTTAATTGTCGCATATGCATCAGTGATTGCAGCAGGGTCTGGAATCGTAATTACAATAGCTTCATCGCTATTTTTCAAAAAAGTTTGTGTGTATTCTCCAATACCAGCTCCTGTATCAATAATAACAAAATCAAGACTATCTAAAAGTGCAGAATCTTCAATCAACGTTTCAAACATAAACTCACTTTTATAGCGAAAAATATCTGTGCCAGAATCTCCAGGAATAAGATACAATCCATGCTCAATTGGCACAATAATATCTCTTAAGCTTGCTTGATTCTTTAGCACATGCAAGAGATTTTTTTCACAGCGCACACCAAACATAATGTCTAAATTTGCAAGCCCAATATCTGCATCAAAGATTCCAACTTTAAAACCAAGCTGCCAGAGTTTATAAGCCAGATTTGCCCCAAATGTAGATTTTCCAACACCACCTTTACCGCTTGTTATGGTGATAAATTTAGTATTAGAGGTTTTGGGAGTTTCTAGGAGCAATTCTAATTCTGCTGCTTGATTTTTCATTTTATGCCTTAACTAACCCATCTAGCAAGCAATCAATTAAAAAATCGCTTGTTGCGACACTTAAATCATTTGGCACTTCTTGCCCAACAGAGAAGTAGCTAACAGGCTTTTTGGTTTCATAGATTAAAGAGAAAATATTTCCATAACTATGCGTTTCATCAAGTTTTGTGAAAACTAATGTATCAATGCCAAGTGTAGAAAATGTATGGTAAATATCTTTTAAATCCTCGTATTTTGTTGTCGCACTCATCACTAAGCTCACATCAATTTTTGCGTTTGGGTCAGCATTAACAAAGCTTTTTAGGGATTCCAACTTCGCTCTATCGTGCTGTGAGCTTCCCACCGTGTCAATTAAAATATAATCGCAATATTTCAAAGAATCTAGCGCATTGACAAATTCTTCTGTATCCACCACCGTATCAATGCTCAATTTCATTTTTTTGGCATAAAACATTAATTGATCCACCGCACCGATTCTGTAAGTATCAAGGGTTATGATTCCAACTTTATAATTTTTATTTAAAAGTCTTGAATAACGCGCAGCCAGTTTCGCTAAAGTCGTGGTTTTACCCACACCTGTTGGACCAACAAGCATCATAATATTCTTAGCATTACTGCTTAGATTCTCCGCTCTTGCAACAACCATTTTGCGCAAAACTTCTCTAAAATATCGCTTAATAAGCACAGAATTTTCACGCATTTTAATCGGCATAAGCTCTAAAGTAAGCTGCATAATTTTTTCCAAATGCTCTTTTGCGATTCCGCTTGCTTTTGTGATTCTATAAATCTCTGCAAACTCGTGTGGGATAATAAGCCCATCACGCTTTGGTCCGCGCTCTTCCCAAAACATATTTTGGATTAATTTAAGCCTATCGTTTAATCTATCAATTTCACCACGGATTAAACGCAAATCATCAGGCTGCGATTCCTTTTTTTTCTGTGGGGAAGAATCCTTGTCTTCCTTTTTGGACTCTATTTGTTTAGGCGGTGTAGTCGGTGTTGTTTCTTTTTGAGCAGAATCTTTTGGCGTCCCATAGGGAGATTTTGCAGGAGTTTTTGGAGCAACTCCGGCAATCTGTGAGATTTGGCGCACCGCGTCAGAAAGCTGCAAGGAAACATCTTCAGGAAGTGGAGGCATACTTTGTGCAATGCGTTTGCGTTCAATTTCTTTTTGCGCAATAAGTTCTAGGCGTTCGGCAATATTATTTGTTTTTGGTTTTAAATCATCTTGTTGTTGTTTAGTTTTGGCTTCTTTTAAATCTTCTTCGCTAATTGCCACAGAGACTTCATAATTACCATCACTTAACTTTTTTTGTGCAATAATAGAAAATTCGTCTCCAAGCTCTTTTTTTGCTTCTGCTAGAGCTTGTGCTCCTGTTTCTGCCGTAAAGGTAAATAATTTCATAGCATTCTCCAAACTTCCCAAACTTTAATTGCTATTTGCGCCAAATAATGGAATCTTAACACTTTGACGCTCATTCCACGCACAATGTGGAATCTCCAAATTACCCAATGTTATCCACTTATTCTTAAAAGCAATAATATCTAAGTCCAAAGTGCGCGGAGCATTTTTAAAAGGGCGTTTGCGCGCTCTACCAAAATGACGCTCCAAATATGCGCAAAAACTCCAAAAATCCGCAATCCCTAGCTTGGTTTTCAACCAAATAACCCCATTATAAAAATCTGGCTGCTGTAGATAGCCAAAGGCTGGATTTTTTAGAATCGGTGAAGTGGCAATTATAACATTTTTACAAGAGAGTCTTTTTAAAAGTTTCCAAAAACGCACCAAAGATTCACCACAATTTGCCCCTATCCCTAAAATCACATAATTTTTTAATCTAGGATATGCTTTAAAAAAACGATAAGGATTTAGCTTGCGCACTTGTGTAAAACGCGGTGTTTTAGAAAGCATAAATTTAGGATTGTGTTTTAAAAAGTTTTTTGTAGGTGTAAATTGGATTAAATTTTCGCTAAGTTCTTTAATCTTATAGGTTTTTACACCATAACAATGCCTGCTAGAAAAGTGTTGTTTTGGGGTAACCATCAGGAAGTTTCTCCAATAATACGCGCTCCATTAGCTTCCAAAACAACCAAATCTTCAATGCGCACACCATAGTAATTTGGAATATAGATTCCAGGCTCGATAGAAAACACCATTCCTTCTTGCAAAACAATTTTAGAGCGTTGCGAAATATTTGGAAGCTCGTGAATATCAAGCCCAATTCCATGCCCGGTAGAATGCACAAAATACTTTCCAAATCCTTCTTTTTCAATCACATTGCGCGCCAAAGCATCAACTTCACTTGCTAGCATACCCGGCTTTGCTCCTTTTATTGCACTCTCTTGAGCTTTTAAAACAATATCATAGATTTTTTGCAGCTTAGAATCTGTAAAATTTTGTTGCTTTTTAAAAGAGATTCCATTTTTGCCAAAAAACCCTGTGCGCGTCATATCAGAACAATAACGTTTATATTTTAATCCCGCATCAAAAAGTAGCAAATCTCCTACATGGAGCTTATCATTACTTGGGAGTGCGTGGGGTTTTGCTGCATTTGCATTGATTCCAACAATGGGATTAAAACTTAAATCAAACGCTCCCTTGTGGCTCAAAAAATCTTTTGATTTGTAATGCAAAAAGGATTCTGTGGAGCTTTTGCCTTTTTTACTAAGGAATTTTGCAAATTTCTTAAATGCTTTGAAGTTTAATTGTTGGGAATGCTCTAAAAGCGCAATTTCATCAGCTGTTTTTATCATACGCTTTTGTTGATGAAAATTTGGCTTTTGAATAAAATTGATTTTAATGCCATTTTTCAAGCGTTCAAAGAAAAATGCGGAAAGCTCTTGTGGGTTATAAATTAGAGTAGATTTCTCATGTTTTTTCAAAATTGCGCGCGCAGAACGGATTAAGTCGCGTGTTATAACAAGAGAAATTGCATATTTATTATGCTTTAGATTCTCTTTTGCTTCAGTCTCATAGCGTCCATCGGTGATAAAATATCCCACATCACCAAATGCGATAAACAAGGCATTATCGCAACTATAGCCCGTTTCATAATAGAGAGCATTCTCATCTTTTATAATAAAGTTTTCCATAACACCCTCCTTAAAATTATTCTTAACAATATTATTCTTGCGGTTGTGTCGTTTGTTGTTGCATTTGTGCTTTAGCAGCAGCCTGCTTTCTTGCTTCTTTAACAGCATTTAACTCGCCAACAATTTGTGCAAGCCCATTTAGTGCTAAATGATAACCCAATGGTCCAAATCCAGCAATTACACCTGCGCAAACTGCTGCTGTTAAGCTCTCTTGACGGAATTTTTCTCTTGCGTGAATGTTGCTAATATGCACCTCAATAGTAGGAATATTTACTGCAGCAATTGCATCACGGATTGCCACAGAAGTATGAGAATATGCCGCCGGGTTGATAATGATTCCGTCATATTCTCCAAAGCATTCTTGGATTTTATCGACAATTTCTCCTTCAAAATTACTTTGAAAAAAACTAACCTCCACACCTAAAGTTTGCGCGTGTTTTTGAATATTTTCGTGAATCGTTTCTAGTTTTACTGGTCCATAGATTCGCGGATCTCGAACTCCTAACATATTTAAATTTGGTCCTTGTATTACCATAACTTTCATAACGTTGCTCCTATTGTTTTAAAAATTTTTAAATTATAGCAAAAAGATTCTAAAATATGGAATCTTAGGGCAAAAGCTAACAAAAAAATCAAAAAATACACAGAGAATCCGCTATAATTTCTCATTAATGCTCATTTAAAAGGATAGGAAATGAAAATTGCGCTAATTTGTGATTCTTTGCTGTTAGATAGAAGTTTAGAAATGTATTTAAAAGAGTATTTAACAAGCTATAAACTTTGTGATTTTGTCGTAGCAACACAACATGTAGAATCCCAAAAACCAATATTTTTAATCGGAGATATGGAAGGCGCGCATTTAAAGATTCCTTTTACAAAAGAATTATTGCTTAAAGAATTAGAATCTTTTTATCATGCATTAAAAGGCAGTGAAGCTGATATTGAAGTGATAGCACCAAAAAGCACAGAAAGAGAGATTGAAGAGATTAAAGTGCGCAATCACACAAGCGCAAATATTACACAGCCTTTGGATTCCATACTATCAAATGATTTAAATGCAAAAATTGAAGCAATTTTAAGACGCTACGCAAAAGAAGTTGAAGAAACAATTTTAGAGCATTTAAAGGAAAATCGTGGCTAAGATTCCAACTTTAAAAATTATTGGTGGGATTTATAAAGGCAGAAATTTACAAATGGCTCCCCTTGAAATTACACGCTCTTCTAAAGCGATTTTAAAAGAATCTCTTTTTAACACTCTAAGCGCGGAGATTGTGGGGGTAAATTTTGTGGAATTTTTTGCTGGGAGTGGAAGTATTGGAATCGAAGCATTAAGCCGCGGTGCAAAGTTTGCTTTATTTTTTGAACAAAACAAAAAATCTTATGAAGTTTTAGAATCTAATCTTACGCAAATTTGCCAAAACAAAGCGCAATACCAACTCATTTTTGGCGATACGTTTAAGCACTATAAAACTGCGCTAAAAAATATTCAATCCCCTTGTATTGGTTATATTGACCCGCCTTTTGATGTGCGCGAAAATATGGAAGATATTTATATAAAAAGCTTTGTAATGGTGCAGGATTTAGAACCCAAAATCTTTAAATTTGTGATTTTAGAACACCATTCTACACTTGCGATTCCAGAGAGAATCGGCGCATTTGAACACATAAAAACTAGGGCTTTTGGCAAAAGTAGCCTAAGCTATTTTGGATAAAATTTTTTACTTAGGGTTTGCTCAATTAATTAAAAGAGTAAGCAAAAAGTGTGCTTTAGTATTTTGTCCTTTTATACAATAAGAATATTATTTAACTTTATCCATAATATCTAAAAACTCTTTTATTTTTTACAATTTAGCAAAAATATAAAACAAAATTAATGCTATTACTACGCCAACTATAAGACATAAATTGTCCTTACCCTTACATTTTATAAGAACTTCTAAGATATTCCCTATAAGACTTTCTATCACCAATGCCAACCATTATTGCCATTTAAAGGATGTCTTTGATTGTGTGCTCCCCAAGCAGTGTATCTGATTCCCCACATCACTCCCTGTCTAATTCTCCAGCCAACAATCGGAGCAATCCTATTTTCTTGCACCCCTCCCACAACCTTTTTCATCTCATCATCTGATAAGACTTTAACTCCTAAAGAGTTTTCATTCATTTTACCATTAGTTGCAAGAGCAATTAAATCTGTTGCATATGCACTACTAACAAGTGCCAAACTTAGAAATAAAGTTGCTAATAACTTTTTCATTTAGGTAACTCCTCAATACTAAATTATGATTGAAAAACTATATATAAAGATTAGTCTTAAGCTTCATTAAACATAGAAATTATAAAATTTAAAAAAGTCTTTTGTATAGAATCGTTACATAAGAATATCAAACTTTGTGTTCCTTTTTGTAAAAATATGAAATTTCATTCCAACTTTGCTAGCAAAAAGGATTCCAAAAATTGCTTT
The DNA here is from genome assembly GCF_000765695.2 of Helicobacter sp. MIT 11-5569. Classification (GTDB taxonomy): domain Bacteria; phylum Campylobacterota; class Campylobacteria; order Campylobacterales; family Helicobacteraceae; genus Helicobacter_D. The sequence goes on from NZ_JRPB02000013.1 coordinate 36,436, forward strand.
TATCAAAAAAGTTAAAATTTATTTTTCTTTTAAGATTCCACAAACTATAATAAAATCCTAAACTTTCATTCAAAAAGGGAAAAATGAAAAAGCTAATTTTAGGATTCTTATTTAGCTTAGGAATCTCAAGCACACTTTTTGCAGAAGTAGATTAATTGCTCTTGCAACTAATGGTAAAGTGAATGAAAACTCTTTAGGGGTTAAAGCATTATCAGATGATGAGATGAAAAAGGTTGTGGGAGGGGCGCGT
>NZ_JRPB02000014.1 GCF_000765695.2 Helicobacter sp. MIT 11-5569
AAAATAAAATAGAAAAAATGATTGATGATTTTACAGGTATAAAACAATAAACAATAAAGGTTGATAAATTACACAATACTAGGCACTTTGCTGTGGAATCTTTTTATTAACTTAATTTAAAATGACTTTAAAAGGTTTCTTGATAAAATTATTTTGCTTTATGCAAATTTTTATAAGGAATAATTAATGAAAAACCTAATTTTTAAAGCGTTTTTGGCAGTCTTTGCAATAGGTGTTTTTGCTGGATGTGGAAATAGTGCGCAAACTTCTAGTGAAGATGGTTTGTCTGCAATTAAACAAAAGGGTGTTATCACAATTGGTGTCTTTAGTGATAAGCCTCCATTTGGTTTTGTGAATGACAAGGGGGAGAATGATGGGTTTGATGTGTATTTAGCAAGAGAAATGGCAAAAGATTTATTAGGAGATGCTAGTAAGGTAAAATTTGAGCTAGTAGAAGCTGCAAGCCGTGTGGAATTCCTAAAAAGTGGAAAAGTAGATGTGATTATGGCAAACTTTACTAAAACTCCTGAGAGAGCAGAAGTCGTAGATTTTGCAGCACCTTATATGAAAGTTGCGCTAGGAGTTGTATCAAAAGATGGTGCAATCAAAGATATAGCGGATTTAAAAGGAAAAAAATTAATTGTTAATAAAGGCACAACCGCAGACTTTTATTTTACAAAAAATCACCCAGAAATTGAATTGTTAAAATTTGACCAAAATACAGAAGCATTCTTAGCATTAAAAGATGGCAGAGGTGATGCGTTAGCGCATGATAATTTATTGCTGTTTGCTTGGGTAAAAGAAAATCCTGATTTTGTGGTAACAATTGGAAAGTTAGGAGATGAAGACGTGATTGCTCCAGCTGTTAAAAAGGGTAATATTGCACTTTTAGAGTGGATTAATCAAGAAATTACAAAGCTGAATGAAAATGGTCTTATGGAAGAAGCTTACACAAAAACATTAGCACCAATTTACGGAGAAGATCAGTTAAAAGCTGTTTTATTTGTAAAATAAGCATCGCGCCACAGGAATTTTGTGGCGTGTTGCCTTTCTATTTATTCTCTTTTCTTAAATTTAAGCTTTTTGTAGTTCTAGCTTTTAATTAAAATCTTTTTATTATATAAGTGTTTCTTTTTGTATCAGTATATATTATAGCTTCTGAAGGCATGATTGTAAAAATAAAATTAGAGTATCAAATAAAAAGTTTTCTGTTGTTTTGGCTCAAAAGGATAAGAAAAATTTTACTTTATTTTTATATTTTTATTCTGTAAATATTCTTAGAAATGCTTAAAATATGGAATCAAAACACAATTTTTTAAAGGAAAATTTTAAAATTTAAAGAAAACTACGCTAAGATAATCAAAAAAGTTTCAAGGAAGAACGCGTGTCTCATTTAGATGTAGCACACCCTTATTTTGGTGTATTCGTTATTTTTGTTTTTACATTTGTGGCGTTTTTGGCGACAACTTTTCTTTCAAGGTTTGTAGGCAGAAAGTTGGCAAATAAAAATAGTCAAAAACTTAAGTTAGCCCCTTATGAATGTGGTTTAGCTCCCACTAAACAGCCCAATAGAATCTCATCGCAGTTTTACATTATGGCGTTATTGTTTATTTTGTTTGATGTGGAAATTATTTTTATGTTTCCATGGGCAGTGGATTTTAAAATCTTAGGCATTTTTGGGTTTGTTGAAATGGTGTTATTTATATTTTTATTACTTATTGGATTTGTATATGCATGGAGAAAAGGAGCATTGCAATGGCAGAGCATGAAGTAGATTATTTAAAAAGTGGTGGATTACCTATTGCGCTAACAAGTGTAGATAAGTTATTAAATTGGGGGCGCAGTAATTCTTTATGGGCGATGACTTATGGGCTTGCTTGTTGTGCGATTGAAATGATGGCAACAGGGGCTAGTCGTTATGATTTCGATAGATTTGGGACGATTTTTAGGGCGAGTCCTAGACAAAGTGATGTGATGATTATTGCAGGGACTGTTACGAAAAAACACGCGCAGTTTGTAAGGCGACTTTATGATCAAATGCCAGAGCCTAAATGGGTGATTTCTATGGGGAGTTGTGCAAATACGGGGGGTATGTTTAACACTTATGCCACAGTGCAAGGTGTCGATAGAATCATACCTGTGGATATTTATCTACCTGGCTGTTCTCCAAGACCAGAAACATTGCAGTATGCGCTTATGGTTTTGCAGCAAAAGATTCGCAAGCAAAAAGCAAGACGTGCAGTCGCTCCAAAGCGTTTGGTATAAAGGAGTATTATGCGAGAGTATAAACCAAAGAAAAATGCACAAAAACAGGTTAATTATAAAGACAGATTTTATGTTTCTCCTAAAATTCCTAGAGAAAGCATAGAGAGTGATAATATATATCTTGCTGATGTAGAAATATTGCGTATGCAAATTAAGGTTATGGAATCTTATATTGAGCGTGGAACACTTGTAGTATGGGTAGAAAAAGATTCTATTTTTAAAGCTTTAGAAATCCTAAAGGGGATAGGCTATGATGTGTTAAGCGAGCTAAGTGCAATGGATTATTTAGAGAGCAAGGGAGGCTTTGAGATTTTTTATCAATTATTGTCTATACAAAAAGTCAAACGTTTGCGCGTTAAGACTTTTTTAAAAAAGAATGAAAGAATAGAATCTGTAAGCAGATTATTTAGTAGTGCAAATTGGAGCGAAAGAGAAATGTATGATATGTTTGGGATTCTACCTTTGAATCATCCTTATCCTAAGCGTATTATAATGCCAGATGATTGGGTGGGACATCCTTTGCTTAAAAGTTATCCATTACAAGGTGATGAAGCGGCACAATGGTATGAAGTGGATACCATCTTTGGAAAAGAATATCGTGAAGTCATTGGTGCAGAGCAGAGAGAGCCTGCGCGTGTGGATCGTTACGATTCTAAACGTTTTTCACATTTGGGCTATGAAGTAGGATATGGACAAAAAATAGAAAAAGGCGCAGAGAAGCCACAACCCATTACTTATCAAGAAGAAGATGGCGTGTTGTTTGTGAAAAAATTAACTCCAGAATCTACAAAAGAGCTTAAGGAAAGGAAGTAGTATGCAACAACCTAATAAATTAATGCCCTTTTATGAAAATGTCGCTTTTGATCGCATTAGCGATAATGTAATGGTTGTCAATTTTGGTCCTCAACACCCAAGTGCGCATGGGCAATTACGCTTAATTTTGGAATTAGAGGGCGAAAAGGTAGTCAAGGCAACTCCTGATGTTGGGTATTTGCATCGTGGAATGGAAAAAATGGCAGAAAATATGATTTATAATGAGTTTTTGCCGACAACTGATAGAATGGATTATATTGCTGCAAGCTCTAATAACTACGCATTTGCCTTAAGTGTAGAGAAATTATTAGGAGTGGAAGTTCCTAGACGCGCAAAAGTGATTCGCACAATGCTTTTAGAGCTTAATCGCATTATCTCGCATCTTTTTTGGTTAGCTACACATGCTCTTGATGTTGGTGCAATGAGTATTTTTTTGTATTGCTTTAGGGAGCGTGAATTTGGGATTGATTTGATTGAGGATTATTGTGGGGCAAGATTAACGCATTCTAGTGTTAGAATTGGGGGAGTTCCACTAGATTTACCAAAAGATTGGATTGCAAAATTAAAAGCTTTTTTAGAAGCATTACCAGAGCAGATTAAATTATACGAAGGAATTTTGAGCGAGAATAGAATTTGGCGAATGCGTTTAGAAAATGTAGGTGTTGTAAGTCCGCAAATGGCAAAAAGCTGGGGATTAAGTGGAGTTTTATTGCGCGGAAGTGGAATCGAGTGGGATATTCGCAAAGAAGAGCCCTATGAAATGTATGATGAATTAGAGTTTGATATTCCTATAAGTGATAGTTGTGATAGTTATGGGCGTTATTTGCTATATATGGAAGAAATGCGCCAAAGTATCCGTTTGCTTTATCAGCTTATTGACAAATATGAAGATACAGATACTCTTTTAATGTGTGAAGATACGCGGTATTTTTCTGCCCCAAAAGAGCAAATTATGACACAAAATTACTCTTTAATGCAGCATTTTGTTTTGGTTACACAAGGTATGCGCCCACCAGTTGGTGAAATTTATGTGCCAACGGAATCTCCAAAAGGCGAGCTTGGGTTCTTTATTCGTTCTGAAGGCGAGCCTTATCCTTATCGTGTAAAAATGCGCACTCCAAGCTTTTTCCATACAGGAGTTTTGCAAGATTTACTACCCGGACATTATCTCGCGGATGTTGTAACAATTATTGGAAACACAAATATAGTCTTTGGGGAGATTGACCGATGAAACGTTTTGATTTACGGCATTTAAAAAACAATTTTTGTGAACGTTTGCAGAAGATTTTGGAATCTGAATTAGAAGTAGGTGAAGTTGGAATTTTTCTTTTTGAAGTGCTAGATTTTGATAATGTCCAAAAAAGTGCTGATGTAGTGGAAGTAAGCGGAAATACATTGCTAAACTCTTTGCGTTTTAATGAAGTGGATTGGACGATTGTTGTGAGAAAAGAAACCGCAAGGGTTGCCAAATGAGTGCCTTAGTGGAATCCTTTTTGGGAAATGGTGGTAAGGCGACTTTCGCAGAATCGCTAGATAAAAATACATTAAAGGATAAAAACCTCTTGCTTTTGGGTGGATTTGTAGAGGACTTTGCTTTTACATTGCAAGAAAAAGGAATAGATTTGGATTCTTCAAAAAATCAAGTTTTTTTATTGCATCCTTTGCATTTTAATCCTTGTGATTTTACGCAATTTGTTTATGAAGTGGGTTCTGAAGAAGCAGTGATTGCGTTGCTTGCGTATGGATTAAGTGCTTTTGGAGATGAACAATTAAAGGAATTTGCTAAAACTGTTGATGTAGGTTATTTGGCTTCTGAATGTAATTTTTCTGAAGAAGAATTGGAAGAGATTGTGCAAAGTTATACAGAGTCGGGTTTGACGCTTCTTATTGGCGGTGATTTAGCAACACACAAAAAAGCAAGCAATATTGCAAAAATTTTGGCTTTACTTACTTCAACACTACAAAATTTAAAGATTATCTTTTTGGAATCTTGCGCAAAAGTAACTTCACAAGAGTGTGCGAAAATTGCTCCTTTAGAAGAGGTTGATAGTTATGATGGCTTGGTTGTCTATGTGCAAGAGAATCCTAAAAAAGAGGGTTTGTTAGAAGTTTCAAAGCAGTTTTGTTCTGTGAGTAAAATACAAGAAAATTCAGATGTGAAGGTGAGATTTTTGGAATCTAATCAAGAAGTTTTAGCAAACATGCAATGTAATATGGAGTTTAGAGGAATGGTTGGAATCTTATGGGCTTCTAGAGAGAAGTTGCAAAATGGTTTTTGTTATCAACTTGTAAGTTTAAGCAAGGTGGCGTAATGGAAGAAATAAAAGTAACAATTGATGGCTGTGAAGTGTCTTGTGTTGAGGGTGAAAGTATTTTAAATGTTGCGCGTGCAAATTCTATTTTTATTCCAGCAATCTGCTATCTCTCTTGCGCATCACCTACGCTTGCTTGTAAAATGTGTATGGTGGAAGCTGACGGAAAGCGTGTATATGCATGCAATGCAAAAGTCAAAGATGGAATGAAAGTTGTGGTAAATACCCCAGAGATTGAAGAAGAGCGTGTAGCAATTATGCAGGCTTATGATGTGAATCACCCTTTGCAGTGTGGAGTTTGCGATAAAAGTGGTGAGTGCGAATTACAAAATTACACGCATTATGTAGGAGTTAGAGAGCAAAATTACGCATTAAAGGATACTTATAAGGCATTTGATAAATGGGGAAAAGCTGTTTATGACCCGAATTTATGTATCGTGTGTGAACGTTGTGTAACTCTATGCAAGGATAAGATTGGAAAATCACATATTAAAGCATTAAAATATGATGGAGAAATGCCAGATAAAGCCTATAAAGAGAGTATGCCAAAAGATGCTTATGGTGTTTGGACGAAATTTAAAAAATCTTTGATTGGGCTAAATGGTGTGGAAGCTGATGCTTGTGGAGATTGTGGAGAATGTGTAAGCGTGTGTCCAGTTGGTGCGCTCACTATTGGACATTTTCAATATCGTTCTAATGCTTGGGAGTTAGAAAAGATTGATAGCACTTGTGCGCATTGTGGTAATGGTTGTGCTCTTACTTATGAAGTCAAGCAAAAAGGAATCGGCGGAGGAGAAAAAGAAGTTTATCGTGTTGTAAGTGATTGGAATTTTTCTACACTTTGTCCTGCTGGACGTTTAGCTTTTAGTGTAAATAACCAGCATATTAAAAAAGATTTGGAATCCTTTAACAAAACTATTGCAGCCTTTAAAGAAGCGCAGATTATAAAATTTGCAGGTGATGTTAGTAATGAAGAAGCTTTAATGCTAGAGTTACTAAAAGAGAAGTTTGGTTATAAGTTGGTATGCAATAGCGTATATCCTTTTAAGAAGTTTTTAGAATCTTTTAGCCAGATTACTGGGAATTTAGGGAGTGCAACACAAAAAGAAATTACAAAAAGCACATTTGTGATGACTTTTGGTGGAGCACTTAGTTATGATATGCCAGTGGTAACACATAGTATTAATAATGCAATGAAACAAAATAAGGGAGCAAATCTAGCTTGTTTTCATACAATGGAAGATGTTGTCCTAAATAATTTTGTAAAAACTCCGATTAATGGAATCTATCAGCCTGATAGTGAAGAGGCAATGGCTCTTTTGCTAGCTGATGCGTGTATTAGTAGAGAGACAATGCCTAAGCATTTAAGAGAGCAAATTGAATCTTTTGAGCAAAAAGAAAAGCAAATTCTCAAAAAAGAAGTAAAGAAAAAAATCAAAGAAGAGGCGCGTGATAGTGAGGGTAATGTAGTTTTAGATGCAGAAGGTAAAACAACTTTTGCAGAAAAAGAAATTACAGAAATATTAGAAGAAGAAGTAGAAGTCGTAACAAGCACTCTGTATGCGTATTGTGGAGAATCTATAAGAACTGCAATAGAAAATACTAAAAGTGCATTAAATGGAGCAAAAAATCCTATTTTGATTGTAGGGTTTGATGTTTATGAAGCAAGGAATGCAGAAAATATTTCTAGGATTTTAGGATATATTGAAGCATTAAGTTCTGTCAAAGTGATGTTGCTGCCCCCTACGACAAACGCACTTGGAATCGCATTGATTTGTAGTTTGGATAAGGAAGGGGAAGGGTATAGCATTGGTTACAATGTCGATGGAAAATACAAAATTGGCACACAGGCTTGCAATGCTTTACAATTGCCTTATTTAAATGAGCAAGAAGGAACACTTGTTAATGTTGATAAACGTGTCGTTCCTATCGCTCCTGCAACACCTTATCATGGATATTGTTTTAACGATATTGCTAAGGCGTTGGGCTTAGAAAAAGAATACACTATTGATTATACACAAGAATTACCGCTTTCAAAAGGTTTTAAGAGTATTGTTTATGATGATTTGCAGTTTGGATTTGCAAACGATGGCACAGAAATTCGCGGATATTTATTGGATGCACATTATCCTAAAAAAGAGATTGAAATTACACCATTAAAGTTAGAATCTTTAGGCTCTTATAATCTTTATGCGCGTAATAGCGTGGCACATTTTTCTCTTAGCACGCTTGCATCGACGCAACTAGATTCCAAAAATGGATTGCAAGTTAGCAAGGAATATGCCCAAAAGCTTGGAATCAATGAGGGAGATAGAGTGGAGATTGATTTCTTAAACGGAGTAATTGCGCAAGCAGAAGTGAGTATTGATAAGGGAATGCAAGGGACTTTTGCAGCTCTTGGTGTGTGTGGAGTAGAGAGTGGATTTACAAATTCACGCTATGCAAATGCTTCTATAAAGGTCTTAAAATGATAGCTTATATTATTGAAACATTAATTAAAATTCTACTTTTGGTGTTAATCTTTTCGGCACTTGCTGGATTTACAACTTATGTCGAGCGCAAAGTGTTAGCATTTTTTCAAAGAAGGTTAGGTCCAACAATCGTGGGTCCATTTGGAGTTTTACAGATTTTAGCCGATGGAATCAAGCTTTTTACAAAAGAAGATATTGTGCCAAGTGGTGCAAATCGTTTGATTTTTAGAATCGCACCAACAATTACTGCAGCAACTGCGTTTATTGCTATGGCTCCGATTCCATTTTTTCCAGAATTTGAGTTGTTCGGGCGCACCATTCAGCCTATTGTTTCTGATATTAATGTTGGAATCTTATTTGTGTTAGGTGTCGGGGCAGCTGGGCTGTATGGTCCTTTGCTTGCTGGAATTAGCGCAAATAGTAAATGGTCTCTTTTAGGTGCTGCAAGAACAGCGGTGCAGTTATTAAGCTTTGAAGTTGTTTCTGGTTTATCTTTGCTTGCACCTTTGATGCTTGTGGGTTCTCTTTCTTTGATAGATGTTAATAACTATCAAAATGGAGGAATTACAGATTGGTTAGTATTTTCACAGCCTTTAGCGTTTTTATTGTTTTTATTTGCAGGGTATGCAGAGTTGAATCGAACGCCTTTTGATTTACTAGAGCATGAAGCAGAAATTGTCGCAGGATATGCAACAGAATATGCAGGTATGCGTTGGGGAATGTTTTTTATTGGTGAATATGCAAGCATGATTTCACTCTCTTTTGTTGTCTCTTTAATATTTTTGGGAGGATTCAATTCGCTTTGGTTTATTCCTGGAGGAATTGCAATTATTCTAAAGGTAATGTTTTTTATATTCTTATTTATGTGGGCTAGGGCAGCATATCCACATGTGCGTCCTGACCAATTAATGGGATTATGCTGGAGAGTTTTATTTCCTTTAGCACTTTTAAATGTTTTTGTTACAGGAGTTGTTGTTTTAGGAGGTGGAAATTGAGCCAATATGTAAAGATTTTTGAAAAAACTCTACCTTTGACGCAAACACAAAAGTTTGTAAGATTTTGGAATCGCGCATTAAAAGGAGAGTTGTTTGTCGGGCTTTGGCTGGTGTTTAAGGAATTGTGTAAAGCGCAAATCCACACTGTGCAATATCCTTTGGAAAAACTCCCTTTAAGTCCGCGTTATAGAGCTGTGCATGAGCTTAAACGCTTGTTAGATAGCGGTAATGAGCGATGTATTGGTTGTGGGCTATGTGAGAAAATCTGTGTAGCAAATTGTATCCGTATGGAAACAGGCTACGGGGAAGATAAGCGTAAAGTTGTGTTTGAATATAGTATTAATTTTGGACGTTGTATTTATTGTGGCTTGTGCGCAGAAGTTTGTCCAGAGCTTGCTATCGTGCATGGGAATCGCTATGAAAATGCAAGTGAGCAACGTGCTTCTTTTGCGCTTAAGGCTGATATGCTAACACCGATTGATAAGGTGTTAAGTGGTAATGATTATGAGTTTGATGGCGTAGGAAGCGTGAGCATAGATGCAGATAAACGCATTAAAGCAACACCTCTAAAATACATAGAAGAAAAATCACAAGAGATTAAACCAGAAGATGGGGATTCTAAAAAAATGGAATCTCAAGTGGAGGTTGGATAATGTTTGAAGCGATTGCATTTTATTTCTTTTGCGCATTGACTTTAGCGATGTTTTTAATTGTTGTAACAACTAAAAATATTTTATATGCTTTAAGTGCGCTTGCTGCTGGAATGATGTTTGTTTCAGCTTTTTTCTTTTTATTAGGAGCTGAATTTTTGGGTGTTGTGCAAATTGTAGTTTATACTGGAGCCGTGATTGCACTTTATGCGTTTGCGATGATGTTCTTTGATAGTCAAAAACTAGAAAACGAAAAAATAGAGAATCCTAGAGTATTGTTTTTTTTAAGTGGAATGGGCGCGTTATTGCTTGTATTAATTGTTGTTGCTCCTATCATTGCACAGAATCTCACACAACTACAAGCGCAAAATCCAATACAAGCAGGTATTGGTAATGTGCAGATGGTAGGTTATGTGCTCTTTACAAAATTCCTTATTCCTTTTGAGATTGCTGCAATTATGCTGCTTGTAGCAATGATTGCTGGAATTGTTTTGGCAGGGAAAGGAATGCGTTATTCTCTAACTTTAAATGAACAATCCCCTAAAGGAGAATCTTATGATAACGCTTAATCATTATTTAATTTTATCTGCTTTGATGTTTATTGTTGGTGTGTTTGGAATGCTTAGGCGCAAAAACTTGTTAATGCTTTTTTTTGCAACAGAAATTGTTTTGAGTGCTGTAAGTGTGGGATTTGTAGCAGTTGGTAAGCATTTGGGGGATTTAAATGGGCAAATGTTTGCATTTTTTATCTTAGCAGTTGCAGCAAGTGAGGTTGCTATTGGGGTTGGATTATTGATTGCTTGGTATAAAAAATACCATACGCTAGATTTAGACCAATTGAAAATTATGGAAGGTTAGAGAATGGAAGTCATCTTATATAGTGCATTATTTGCTCCGCTTGTTGGTTCAATCTTTGGGATTCCATTTGCTTCTAAGAAAAAATTTACAGGTGTTGGAATTTTTGCATCGTTAATGCTTGGTGTATCCTTTTTTGCTTCTTTGCTACTTTTTATTTATATCTTTCAAGGTGGAATCGCATTAAGGGTTACTTTAATGGATTGGATTGGGGCAGGAGGGCTTTATATTCCTTTTGGGTTTTTAGTGGATAGTGTGAGTGTAACAATGATGCTTGTTGTAACTTTAGTTTCACTTTGTGTGCATATTTATTCTATTGGATATATGAGCCATGACGCAAGTTTCAATCGTTTCTTTGTGTATTTGAGTGCATTTGTATTTTCTATGCTGATTCTTGTTATGAGTGATAATTTTGCAGGATTATTTATCGGCTGGGAAGGCGTTGGGTTATGTTCTTGGATGTTAATTGGATTTTGGTATGAACGTGATTCTGCTTCCTTTGCTGCAAATGAAGCGTTTATTATGAATCGTGTTGCGGATTTAGGAATGTTGCTTGGAATCTTTTTGATTTATTGGACGTTTGGAAGTTTAAATTACGAAGAAGTCTTAAGCACTATTTATGAAGCACCTAAAGGGATTTTAATTGCTATTGGTGTGTTGCTATTTGTAGGAGCAATGGGAAAAAGTGCGCAATTTCCTTTACACACTTGGCTTGCCGATGCAATGGAAGGTCCAACACCTGTTTCTGCATTAATCCATGCTGCGACAATGGTAACTGCAGGTGTGTATTTGGTGATTCGTGCAAATCCTTTGTATTCTATGATTCCAGAAGTTGGATTTGCTATTGCGTGTTTGGGTGCTTTTGTGGCAGTATTTGCAGCGACAATGGCACTTGTTAATAAAGATTTAAAACGCATTATTGCGTATTCTACGCTTTCTCAACTCGGTTATATGTTTGTAGCCGCTGGATTAGAAGCATATTGGATTGCATTATTTCACCTTGCAACGCATGCGTTTTTCAAATCTTTATTGTTCTTGGGTGCAGGAAATGTAATGCACGCAATGCATGATAAATTAGATATTTCCAAAATGGGTGCATTGTATCAACCTTTAAAATATACAGCAATTCTTATGATTCTAGCATCTGTTGCATTGGCTGGAATCTATCCATTCTCTGGCTTTTTCTCTAAAGATAAAATTTTAGAAGCTGCTTTTGGAAGTGGTGCGTATGTATTGTGGGGAGCATTATTGCTTGGTGCATTTTTAACAGCATTTTATAGTTTTAGATTGATTATGCTTGTGTTTTTTGGAGAGAAGAAACATACAGAAAATCATCCTCATGAAGCGTATTCTTATATGCTTTATGCAATGTTGCCTTTAGGTGTTTTAGCAGTCTTTGCAGGATTATTTGAAGGATATTTTCATCATTTTATCTTACAAACGCTTCCAGATTTTAGGGCAGATTTAGAGAGTAAAACACTTTGGACTTTGATTCTTTTAACATCTTGTGTTGCTTTAAGTGGAATCGCATTTGCAGTCTTTAAGTATAAAAGTGGAGGGTTTTCACCAAAATGGCAAGAAACCTTTATTTATAAGCTTTTAAGTCATCAATATTTTATTCCGGCTTTATATAATAAATTGTTCATTCAAAATTATTTTAGAATCGCAAAACTTTCTTGGTTAGCAGATAAGCATGTGATTGATTATATTGTAGATATGATTGCTAGAATGTTAAATAGTAGTGGTGAGAGTATGCGTTGGATTCAAGGAGGTAGTTTATCTAGGATGTTGAGAATTATGTTCTTTGGAGTAGTGGTGTTACTTTTGCTTGTATTTATTTATAGGGAGGGCGTATGGACTACCTTTTAACCTTATTAATCTTTTTCCCTTTGCTTGGTGCTTTACTAGCAGTTGGAATTAAAGAGAATCTTAAAGCTTATGCTGTTGTAATTAGCACAATAGAATTTGCTTTGGCTTTGCTGTTGTGGTATGGTTTTGATGGGAGTGCTGATGGATTCCAATTTGTAACTGCATTTTCTTTGGTAGAAAGCTTTGGAGTAAGCTATCTTGTGGGAGTAGATGGAATTTCATTATTTTTGATTCTGCTAAGCGCGTTTATTAGCTTAATTGGCTTTATTTATCTTAATGAATCCCATGAGACAAAAAAACTAATCATTTCATTATTGTGTCTTGAGAGCATTATGATTGGAGTATTTTGCGCTTTAGATATGATTTTGTTTTATATCTTCTGGGAACTCTCTTTAGTCCCAATGCTTTATATTATCGGTGCTTGGGGAAGTGGAAGTAGAATCTACGCGGCTGTAAAATTCTTCTTATACACTTTCTTGGGTTCAATGTTAATGCTTGTTGGAATCTTATTTTTAGCATATTATTATTTTAATGTCAGTGGAGTTTGGACATTCTCACTTTTAGAATGGTATAGCTTAAGTGCGATTCCAAAAAATCTACAACTTTGGCTTTTTGTTGCGTTTTTTGCAGGGCTTGCTGTGAAAGTGCCGATGTTTCCTTTGCACACTTGGCTTCCTTATGCGCATGGGCAAGCACCAACAATTGGTTCTATTATCCTTGCAGCAGTGTTATTAAAAATGGGAACTTACGGCTTTGTGCGCTTTTCTTTGCCGCTATTCCCTGATGCAAGTATTGCACTTTTAATACCTGTGGCAGTTTTATCTTTGATTATGGTAATTTATGGAGCGTTTGTAGCTTTTGCGCAAGAAGATATTAAACAAGTTATTGCATATAGCTCTATTTCGCATATGGGTGTGATTATGATTGGTATATTTGCATTAAACACTGAAGGAATTGCTGGTTCTGTATTTTTTATGCTAAGCCATGGGATTATTAGTGGGGCATTGTTTATGCTTGTGGGAATGCTGTATGAAAGGCGACACACAAAAGTTATTGCGGAGTTTGGCGGAATCGCAAAAATAATGCCAAATTATGCAGCGGTCTTTGGAATTATGGCGATGGCTTCTGCAGGATTACCTTTAACAATGGGTTTTGTTGGAGAGTTTTTATCTTTGCTTGGCTTTTTTCAAGTTTCTCCTGTGATGGCTGGAATTGCTGGAATTAGCATTATTGTGGGAGCTGTTTATATGTTGCATCTGTATCGCAGGGCATTTTTTGGTAAATTAGTTCATACAGAAAATATGAAACTTAGTGATTTAAATGCTCGAGAATGGTGTGCGTTATTCCCTCTTGTAGTGATTGTAATTTGGCTAGGAGTATATCCAAAACCTATCTTAGAACCGATTAATAAGGGTGTTGAAAATGTATTGGCAATTATGCAATCAAGAATCGTAACACAAGAAAGTATGGATTTTTTTGGCTTAGAGCTTATACAAGAATCTAGCAAACAAAGCTTGCAAGAAATGGAAGAACAAGAAATATTAAAAGAGGGAAATAACACACAAGAGGAGGGAAAATAAATGTTAGAACCATTTAGTGTATCATTTGAAAGTTTAAATATTTTTAGTATTTTCCCGATGTTAGTTGCTATTATTGGGGCGATTATTATTTTAGCGGTGGATATGTGCTTAAAGAGTGCTAATAAGCAACTCTATACAACGCTTGCAGTGTTATTTATAGCCCTTGACCTTGGCTACATTATGTTTTTTAGCATTGATGGAGCGCAAAGGGCATTTTTTGATTTGATTTTAGTTGATGGTATTGCATTACTTGGGCAATTGATTATTTTGGTTGCTGCAATTTTATTTATACCTTTAACGCTAAGTTATAATAAATTTCACGAATTCCAATATCCAGAATATTATGCGTTATTTTTATTAATGTGTGCAGGATTCCAATTTATGGTAAGCAGTGACCATTTAATTGTGATTTTTTTAGGGCTTGAAACAGCCTCTCTAGCTCTTTATGCGTTAATTGCGATGCATAATCGTGCTACAGCATTTGAAGCAGCAATTAAATATTTTACAATGGGCTCTCTCTCTGCTGGATGTTTTGCATTTGGTTCTATGCTGTTATATGCTGCAAGTGGGCATTTAGATTTAATGGGAATGAAAGCAGTATTGGAGATAAATAGCTATCAACCTTCTTATTTAGTATTGAGTGGAGTAGTATTCTTTATTGCTTCGCTTGGATTTAAAGCATCTTTAGTTCCATTTCATACTTGGACGCCTGATGTTTATGAAGGTTCAAATTCCTTTTTAGCAGGTTTTATGTCTATTGTGCCAAAAATTGCAGTGCTTGTTGTGGCAATTAGAATTTTTAGCTTTTTTATGGATATTGTGTGGGTGCATAATGTATTTTATTTTCTCATTGTATTGACGATTACTTTGCCAAATCTTGTAGCACTTGTCCAAAAAGATGTCAAAAGAATGCTCGCTTATAGCTCTATTTCGCATGCTGGATTTGCCTTTAGTGCGGTTCTGGTTGGTGGAACACAAGCATATAGCGCATTATTTATGTATTGGATTTTATTTCTTTTTACAAATCTTGGAATCTTCTCAATGCTTTGGATTTCACGCACAAAAGAACAAATATGGGATAAACGCTATGATCACTCTTATGAAAAATTTTCTGGTTTGATTAGATTATGCCCATTAGCTGCTGTGATAATGGGATTATTTATGTTTTCTCTTGCTGGGATTCCGCCTTTTTCAGTATTCTGGGGAAAAGTATATTTGATGAGCGCAGCAATGAATAGTGGATATTTGTTCTTAGTTATTGTCATGGTTTTAAACAGCGCAATTGCAGCATATTATTATTTAAAGCTTGTTGTTTATATGTTTTTAAAAGATCCATTGATTAGTGATGGAAATATTTATTTACAAAATGCAACTTTACCACTAAAAGTTGTTGTTGGAATCGCAACAATTTATGTATGTCTTTCAGTCTTCTTTGTCGATAGTTTATTGTTTGGAGTATCTGGATTGGTGGGAAGTAGTTTTCTGTAGGTTGCTTATAAAAAGTTTTTAAGCCCCTTTTTATAAAGATTTGGGGCTTTTGTTTTTATTTATTGTTTTAAGAAGCTACGTGATGCCTCATTTATTGCAGAGTTAATTGCATTTTGTATGGTGATTTGAATCTCATTTGCATCAAGGGTTGAGGGTTGCCCAAAAATTTGCCAATATTGTTCATTGTCGTTTTGCAGGCTGGACTTCCCATAAAAGATTCTTGTTTCATCCATTCTATTAAAAGAGAGTTGCACTTCAAAAACTAGTGCATCACTTGTTTGAGAGTGAAAAAAACCTCCCCTTGCGCTTCTTGTGCTAATATTTCCATAGACAACATCTAAGCGATAATGTTTATAAGCGTCTGATATTACTTGCGTTTGTCCAAAACAACCACTTTGTTCCAAACCTTCTTGGATTAGTGATTTTATGCGTTCATTTGGGAGATTTAAATCATCATATTCTCCTTGTTTTAAAAAACCAAATTCATAAGTAACAAGTAGAGTTGGACAAGTTTTAACCACGCGTGTATTTGGCAATGTGTGGTATTTTTGGCTACAAGCACTAAGCAACAAAGAACTAACTGCTATAAGACAAGCTTGTTGTAAAAATTTCTTTTTCAAAAGACATTCCTTTACAATTTGGGATTAAATGTGCTAATTCTAATATAATTTGTGTATAAAGTTTCTGAAGTCAAATTTGAGATGTATTGCGCTTTAAGCGCAATACAAGAAATAATCTAAGCTTTTTTCTCGCTTACGATATTTACGATATTATCACCAACCATTACCGCAATTTTTGCCATAAATTCTTCTGGGCTTGTAAAGCCAACACAAGAGCAGTTAATTTCTCCTAAAATATAGCGGTCTGCACCTTTTTCATCTGTATCTAAGATAAAATCTGCTGTCCAAATGAGTGGCAAATCATAATTACCAAGTTTAGATTTGATAGATGGGAGTTGTCCTAAGAACCAATCTACAAGAGTTTGCCAATCTTTTGGCTCATCATAACGATATTTTGCACCACTAAAGAGAGTTGCGCTAAACGCATCGCCGCCTTCTGCTGGTTTTTTATGCACGACATAAACAGGAGTTTTATAAAGCATTAGGATTCTAATCTCACCTTCTTTAATGCGAGGTAAGAAAGTCATATCTACAAGCATTCCATTATCGCCAATGATGTATTGCTCACAGAAATCCATAAATTCGCCTAATTTTCTTTCTTCGCTATGATTATCTTTAGCTTCTGTGCAGATGATTTTTGTATCTAATGGTAAGGAATCGCAAGAATTATATTTGCTAGCATCTTCTAATCTAACACGCCAAATTCCTTCACCTGTTGAACCGCGATTTTGCTTAAGCACGCGCTCGCCTTTAGCAAGAGATTTTGGAAAAGTGCTTTTAAAAGTTGCAATATCATAATACGCATAAGTATCATCTGGAACTAAAGGTGTGTCTGCAAGCTTTGTTAATGCGTCTTTTGCTCCATAGCCAACCATTGCATCTGGGTGAGGCATGCCAACAAGCCCATCAGCACAAAGTTTGCGCAAAATATCAAAATAAAGTTTCTCTTCTTTTAAATTTCCGGGATTCACGCGTGAAACATAACCATCAGCATTATCGCGCACTTTTTTATAAACTTCTTCGCGTTTGTTAGAATCACGCAAAATATCATCAGTAAGTTGCACGACTTCTGCGTTCCAGCCTTTATCTTTTAGTGCATTCACCATAGGCATAGTGTCTTTTCTGTGTCCATCTGCACCTTTATCACTTCCGCCAACTGCTTCAAAGAAAACAATATTCTTTTTCATGACTTTCCTCCAAAAATGAATTATGATTTATAAAAGTATCAAAATAAGGCTTAAATTTCTTAGGATTCTAAAGTGCTTTTGGAATAAATTAATGTATTGTTGCATAATGATACAATAATTTGTGAATTTTAAGTCATTATTATCATCGCTTCAAATCAAATAAGTGATTTCGTCTAAAACCACTAAACATCAAGACTAATATGTATGGATTGGTTTCCCTTTTTATCTATAAGATTCTTTTGTGATTCTTTTTCTGTGCGTAAATTTTCTTTTTTAGTTTCTTCTTGTTTTTCTTGAAGCTTTTTTAGTTGTTCCTCTTGCAATTCTTTAGAGCTTTTGCCCATATCAGAAGTAACCGTTGTCATTGCCATATCCTCAGTTTCATAATAGCTAACCAACCTTGCTCCAATAGCTTGTGCATTAGCTTTTGCGCTCTCATAACCGCTTTGGTAATTTTGCTGTGAAACTCCATTAATTTCCATTTTATTTCCTTTGTTGAGCTTTTCATATATCGGACATTTGCAAAAAAAGTAAATATTTATAAAAATAAGATTTTAAAATCTCGCCAAATTGTTATTATTTGTCAGAAATTAACGCATAAAATGTCCGCTTTTACCCCCGCTTTTTTCAAGTAAGCAAATTTCGCTTAAAACCATTGTTTTATCAATGGCTTTGACCATATCATAAATTGTTAGCAGTCCGATATTAACCCCCATTAATGCTTCCATTTCTACACCTGTTTGCCCAAGAGTCTTTGCACGCACTTTTAAAATAAAAGCATTTTCTTCTGGAATTTCTTCAATATCGCATTTAATGCTACTTAAAAATAATGGGTGGCACATAGGAATGAGTTCTGAAGTGCGTTTTGCTCCCATAATAGCGGCAATAATTGCAGTTTGCAAAACTGCTCCTTTTTTGACTTTTTGTTCTTTTATGGCGATAAATGCTTCTTTGTTCATTGTGATTTTACCGCTTGCAATCGCTTCTCTTTGTGTGGAATCCTTAGCGGAAACATCTACCATTTTTGGGTTTTGGTTTTCATCTAAATGTGTGAGTTTCATTCTAAATCCTTTAAAGGAGTTTGTAAATTGTAATTTTGTCATTTTTTAGCACTTTTTGGAATAAGTTAGGGTTTAATGTCTCAAAAAATAATCCTTGAAAATAAAAACTCTCAAAATAGCTTGTATCGCACAATACGATTCTGCCATCTTTTAGCTCTAGCGCACTTAGTGGGCTTTTTGGATTGAAATGTTGTGTTTGGTTTGTTTTTAGGCTGATAAGTTTTGCAATTTGTTGGTGGTTTGGGCTTAGGATTCCTCTTTTTAAATCTAAGATGAAATTGTTTTTAAAATACGCTTTTTGGGATTTTGTATTTTGGCTAAGGGAGAAAAATTTTAAAGGAATCGCTTTGTGTGTGATTGTATCAAAAGCACTAAAAGAAACAATGCTTGGAAAAATTTCTAACATGTCAAGAAAAAGAATAATATAGAGATTTTTGGTGTGGTTTGCGATAGGGTGAGAAAGTAGGGATTCTGTGAAATTTGGTGCATTTTGGTGTTTGTCTATTGTGCCATCAAGTAAAGTTTTAGCAATTTTATAGCTAAAGTGATTGTCAGAATGGCTAAGAAATAAGCTTATAGGATAGTTTTGTTTGCCTAAATGTTTGCCGCCATCAATAAAAACATTAAGATTGCTAAAATAATTAATCATATAACCATAATCCCACCATGAAAGCGCAAAATCTCCATTTTTAGACGGGATTGCATATAAAAGATTTGCTTCTGTGGAATCTAAAATGGGCTTTGGAGTGTAGGATTTGATATGCATAAGATGTGGAGAGAGAATTAAAGCAATAAAGGCAAGGCGTAAAATAAAATGCAATGGAATCTTATTGGAAAAAATCGCAAAAAGATAGCTTAATCCAAGTGCGCAAACAGGCACAGCATAAAAGCTAAATCTAAGCCCTTGTGCGAGTGCAAAAAATCCTAAGAATAAAAGCGGCAAAAAGATAAGAAATTCCCTTTGTTTATACACCAAATAACAATAACCCAAAAGACTTAATAAAAAAAGCACAAGATTTCCGCTAACGCGGTTTGCCAGAGCAAAAAAAGAGATTTTTGAAGTTTCTGCAATGGAATCTAAAACATTTAAAAACGGGAGAGATTCTGCATTTTTAGGGTTTAAAGGTGCATTAAAAAGCGTGCTAATAAAAGGAGCATTTAAAAAGCTAGGAAATAAAATATAAAGCACAAAAAGCGTAAAAGCGCAAAGATAGAGCCAAAAGAATTTTTGTGGAATGCTCACAAAACTCAAAGCTAAACCAACTAATATCCATAGTGGTGTGCCAATATAAAATGGTAATAAAGGTATATAAAGCGCAAAAGGAATGCTTAGCATCAAAATAATAAGTGCTGCGCGCTTGTCTTTAAAAAATACTAAAATTGCAATAAAGCCTAAAAATACATAGCGTAAATTTGGATAATAAAGCAATGCAAAAACACTTAAGGCAAATAAGAATCCCAAAGTATAGCGTGGATTTTTCTGTAAAATTAATGCACAAATGCCTAAACAAAGTGGCAAAATTAGCATATCAGTATCATAATAGCCAAAAATAGTGCGGTTATAATAACTAACACTAAGCGCGCTTAAAAGTCCTGCTAAGATTGAAGGTAGAATCCCAAATGCTTTTGTCAGCCACATTGTAGGAAAAACAATGAGTGTTCCCATAAATCCTGAAAGATAAAATAACACTTGCTCCAAAGAAAAAGGAGTAAGATAAGCAATGCTTGCAGTGATGATTGCTAAAGGTTCATGTATGGGGGAATTCAGCGTGGATTTTAATAAGGAATCTTGCAAGGAATCATTAGTGAAATTTTGTAGAAACAATAAAATATCTTTTGCGCCTTGTGCATAAAAATAACCATCGTTAGTGTTTAATAGCCAAGCGTTGTGATATAAAAATTGCGGATAGGATTCCAAAACAAAAGGATAGTAAAAGCGCAAAGCAACGCAGAAAAAATATACACTTATGCTAGAGAGTAAAAAAATGCGCATTATTCTCCAATACACACATACTTATAGTGTTTTTGTGATTAATCTATTTTTTTGTTTAAAAATGTAGATTATAATGCTTTTTTTGCAATATTTTAGAGATTTCACAAAAATTTAACATTTTCATTTTACAATAACAATAAAATAAAGTTCTTAAAGGAATTTTGTGCGATTTAGCAAAAGTTTTATTATTTTATGCGCGATAGCAATATTTAGCGGTATAGGGATTGGATTTTTAAATGCTTCACAAAAGGATTCTGCGCAGCCTAAAGAGCAATTAGAATCCAAAATGGTAGAATCGCAAAATGTAGAATCCAAAAAAGCTTCCAAAGCCACACTTGTGAAAACTGCACCTATCCAAAGTGGAATCTTAAATCAAACTTATCAATATGTGGGTTCATTGTATTTTAGCGAGCGAGGTTTGCTAGCTTCTGAAATTTCTGGAATTATTGATTCTGTGGTTGTTAATGAAGGGCAACGCGTCAAAAAAGGAGAAGTATTAGCGATTTTAAATAGTGATTTGCTTAGTGATGAGATTGCCTCAAAAGAAGGGGCATTTAAGCAAGCAAAAGCGCAGTATGAAAAGATTAAAAAAGATTATGCGCGTTATAAAACTTTGTATGAAAGTGAATCAATTTCTTTTAAAGAATACGAAGATATTTTGTTTGATATGCAAGCACAAAAGGGAAATATGGAATCTATCGCGCATGGATTAGAATTGTTAAAAACGCAAAAGCGCAAAAAAGTTATCACAGCACCTTATGATGGTGTAGTTTTGCAAAAGCTTTTAAAACAAGGAGAATGGGTAAGTGCTGGAGCGGGTGTATTTAATTTTGCAAAATTAACTCCACTTGAAGCAACGTTTGAAGTTTCTTTTGAGATTCTGCGTTCTTTAAAAGTTGGTGATAATCTAGAAGTGCAAATCGCAAATCAAAATTATAAAGCAACAGTTAGCGCATTGATTCCATTAGGAGACGCAAAAGCTAGGACTTTTCCACTAAAACTTGCGATTGATGATCCTAAAGGAGAATTGATTGAGGGTTTAGAGGTGCGCGCTTCTTTTGGAGTTAAAGGAGATAAAGAAATGTTTTTAGTGCCACGTGATGCGATTTTGCCAGAAGCAAATGGAAATGTAATTTTTGTGCTTAATGGAAAACAAGCAAAAAAAGTGGCAATTACTATTAAGGGTTATGAGGGATTAAACGCATACATTGCGCCTATAAATTGGAATCTTAATGTTGAAAATAGGGTGATTGTTGTAGGGATAGAACGTTTAAAAGATGGAGATAATGTTTCTGAGGCTAATTTATGATAAAAACATTGATTAATCGTCCTGTTGTCGTGATTATAGGAATGATTTTGCTAAGTTTATTTGGAATCCTATCACTTAGCACAATGCCTTATCAGCTCACACCTCAAGTTACGCGTCCTGTGATTTCTGTGAATACAACTTGGAGTGGCGCAACTCCTTATGAGATTGAAAGAGAGATTTTAGAGAGACAAGAGCAAGTGCTAAAAGGGATTGATAATCTTGAAACAATGGAAGGATTTGCAAATAACGGACGCGCAAATGTAACATTAGAATTTAAAATTGGCACAGATTTAACAAAGGCAATGCTAGATGTTAGCAATAAGTTAAATGAAGTTAAAGGGTATCCAGATGACATTGACCGCCCTGTAATTCGCGCAACGGGAGAAGATACAAATCCTGTTGTTAGAATGATGTTAGTGAGTATTGATGCGCGTGTTAATGTCAGAGAATCTAGGACGTTTTTTAATGAAAATGTGATTCAGTATTTTGAACGTATTGATGGGGTGGCAGAAGTTTCTTTTCCTGGTGGTGATGATAGGGAAATGCATGTAATTATTGATGATAGAAAACTTGCAATCTATCAGCTTGATGTCGCAAGAATCGCAAATGTGCTAGATAAACAAAATATTAATTTATCTGCTGGAAGCTTGGATTATGGGAGAAAATCCTATCGTGTGCGCACGGTTGGAGAGTTTAAAAGCCCGCAAGATATTTTAGATGTGGTGATTTGGAGTGATGGAGTAAAGCGCGTTAAGATTAGTGATGTGGCAATTGTAAAAGAAGGTTTTGAAAACAAAACAACCGCATCTTATTATCGCGGAGATGAAAAAGCCCCCAAAGAAGCATTGTTTGTCGCGATTAAACCAACCGCTGATGCAAATGTTTTAGAGCTTACAAATGCGGTGGAAGTTGTTTTTAATACTTTAAATGATGGAATCTTAAAAGATAATGGATTAAAACTAGAATGGACAAATGACCAAAGGGATTATATTCAGCAAGCCATTGCTTTGGTGAAGGCTAATATTATCATTGGAGCATTTTTGGCATGTGGTGTGTTATTTGTATTTTTACGTTCTTTTACTTCAACATTAATTATCGCTGTGGCTATGCCATTAAGCGTATTTGGGACATTTATTGTGATGGCATTTTTAAACCGCACATTAAATGTTGTATCTTTGGCTGGAATCTCTTTTGCAGTGGGAATGCTTGTGGATTCCGCAATTGTTGTTTTAGAAAATATTGATCGGCATAAAAAGATGAGAAAAAGCCCGATGGAAGCTGTTGTTGATGGCACAAAAGAAGTGATTGGGGGATTAGTAGCTTCTGTGCTAACGACTGTGGCGATTTTTATTCCCATCTTAAACATTCAAGAAGAAGCTGGGCAGCTATTTAGAGATATTGCTTTAGCGGCGAGTGCTGCTGTTAGTTTTTCTCTCTTTGTCTCTATTATTGTGATTCCAACACTTAGTTATCAAAGCTCAAAGTTTCTTGGAGTAAAGCAAAGTCTTTTAGCAAAGAGTAAGAATCTGCAAGAGGTTTATAGAAGTGGCTCTCAGTTTTCTTTGAAAATTAGAGAGTTTGGGCAATGGTTTGTGGATTGGGTAATGTTTTTTGTGCAAACATCAATGCAAAGTATGCGTAATAAGATTTTAACGATTCTTAGTCTAACATTTTTAAGTCTTGCATTTAGTTATGTTTTGTTGCCAAAAATGGAGTATTTGCCACAAGGTAATCAGAATTTTGTCTTTGGGAGAATAATTCCCCCTCCGGGATTATCGTATAGTGAAAAAGAAAAAATAGGACAAGAGATTTTTAGTTGTTTGGGAGATTATTTTGCAAGTAGTGGATTTGAAGAAAATGCAAACTATCCTGCTATTGCAAATTTGTTTTATGTTGGGGGAAGTGCAGATTTGATTTTTGGATTGCGTGCATTACAGACGACAAGAGCAGCGGATTTGATTCCCCTTGCAAAAACTTGTATCCAAAAGATTCCAGGGGTTAGTGGAACAGCTCTGCAAACAGGGATTTTTGAGCGCAGGGGTTCAAGTCGTGGAGTGGATATTGATATTAGTGGAGAAAATATAGAATCGCTAATTGTTAGTGCAATTACTTTAGAAAAAATTATTAAAGAAGTTTTTGTGGAAAAATATGGAGAAAAAAATATTGCAACTTTGCAAATGCGTGCGCGTCCTAGCCTTGAAATACTTTATCCGGAGTTAAATTTGTATCCGAATTTAGAGCGTATAAGTGCAGTTGGGCTTGATGTGAATAGTTTTGGTGTTGCTTTAGATGTGCTTTTAGATGGGAGAAAGATTGCCGAGTATAAAGAAGAAGGTAGAGAAAAAATTGATTTAGTTTTAAAATCTCAAAATGGAGCAATTTATTCTCCAGAGGAGCTTTATAATGCAAGTATTTATACTTCTGTGGCTGGGATTATTCCTATTAGCACGCTAGCAGATTTGAAGCTAGAATATGGGACAAATCAGATTCGCCATTATGAGCGCAAAAGAACTATTACACTTATGCTAAACCCTCCATCAAATATTACGATTCAAGAATCTATGGAGCTTATTAGTGGAGAAATTTTAGAACGCTTAAAAGCAAGCGGAGCATTAGAAAATAATAGTATTTCTCTTAGTGGAACAGCAAATCAGCTAACTACAATTAAAAATTCCTTATTGCTAGGCTTTGTGCTAGCGGTGTTTATTATTTATTTGTTAATGGCAGCATTGTATGAGGATTTTATCTATCCTTTGATTATTCTTTTTAGTGTTCCTCTTGCTGTTGGGGGAGGATTTTTAGGGCTTTGGTTAGTTAATGTGTTTTTGGTGTATCAACCTTTAGATGTGCTAACAATGCTTGGGTTTATTATTTTGGTTGGAATCGTTGTTAATAATGCGATTTTAATTGTGTATCAAAGTTTGCATAATGTGCGTTTATATGGAATGGACGCGCAAAATGGGATTTTAGAAGCTGTGCGTGTTAGAATCCGTCCGATTTATATGAGCACTTTGACTTCTCTTTTTGGAATGCTTCCTCTAGTCGTAGCTCCGGGTGCTGGAAGTGAGATTTATAGGGGATTAGGAGCGGTAATTTTGGGGGGATTAGGTTTTTCAACAGTGCTTAGTATTTTTTTGATTCCTTGTTTGCTTTCTTTCTTTATTAAAAGGGAGATAAAATGATGAGATATGTTTTATTTTTTCTTTGTTTAAGTGGAATCATTAACGCATTAAGCTTACAAGAAGCTTTAGATTTGACATTAAGTCATAATCCTAACATTAAAGAGCAAGAGTATTTGCTACAAGAAAGCAGAGCAAATTATAAAATGTATCAAAGCCCATTTTATCCTAGTCTTAATGTAATGTATGGGACGCAAAAGAGCAATCGTATCCAAAGAGCAGATAAAAAGACAAGTGGGAATTTAGGCGGAAATGTGCAATATAATCTTTTTAATGGCTTTAGTGATGTTTATAATCTAAAAAGTTCTAAAGCATTATTAGAATCGCAAAATTATCAACTAGAAGCGACAAAAGAAGATGTGATTTTGCTAGTTAAAAGTGCATACATTAATGTGCTAAGACAAGCGCAAAATGTGGAGATTGCTGAACAATCAAGAGTGCTATTAGAAGAGCAAAGGCGACAAAATTTAGAGTTTTATCATGTCGGATTAATCCAAAAAAATGATTTATTAAAAATTGAAGTTGAACTTAATAATACTTTGCAAAATCTTCTTGCTTATAAAAGTGCGTTAAATTATGCGTTAAGAGATTTAGAACGTTACACACGCACAAAAATTTCTTTGCAGGATATTGAAGAGCTAAAGCTTAAAAATAGGAATCTAAATTTTGAGACGCTAAAGCAAGATATGCTACAAAGGCGCGCTGAATTATTGTTTATGGATAAAATTATTGAGAGTAAAGCACATTTGGTGCAAAGCGCAAAAGGGAATTTTCTACCAGAAATTGATATTATAGGAAGTTATACGCGTTATGGAGATGATTATGCGCTGCGTGGGCGTGAAGGGATATATAAAGATGAAACAAATGTGCAACTTGCTTTAAATTTTAACATTTTTGATGGTTTTAGCGATAGTTTTAATGTAGAGAGTGCGCAGATGAATAGGCTTGCTTTTGAATCTCAACGCGTTGCGTTAGTTGAGGAGTTGGAGTTACAACTCTTTAATGCTTTAGAAAATTATAATCTTGCTTTAAATGCTTTAGAGATTGCAAAACTTGCACTTGCACAAGCAGAAGAGAATTATAGAATCTCAAAAAATCGTTACACTCAAAGAATGGAAAGCACAGGTGATTTTTTGGACGCGGAGCTAGCTTTAACACAAGCGCGTAGTAATGTAGCGATTAATACTTATGCGATTATAGAATCGCTTGCACAATTAGAGAGAATCACGCAAACACAACTGATGATTAGGCAATGATTTGTTATAATGCGCTATTTTAGTTTGTATTTTTAGGGGAAATGATGCCCAAAAGTGTTGTGTTTTCTGTTTTGCTTGTGGTTGCGATGTTTTTTTGGGGGGCTTCTTGGCCTAGCAGCAAAGTGCTTGTGGGTTATACGAGCGCAGATGTGGTTACTTTTTGGAGATTTTTTGTTGCTTTTCTTGCTTCGCTTCCGCTTATTGCTGTTTTAAGGATTCCGCTTAGAATTGATGGCAAAGCATTTAGATATTTATTATTTGCTGCAATTTTAAATTGCTTGTATTCTTTAATGTTTTTTGTTGGGTTAAATTATGGAAGTGCTGGCAAAGGAGGAGTTCTTGTAACAACAATCACACCCGTTTTTGTCTATCTTTTAACTTTTGGGCTGCATAAGATTCAAAAAAATACAAACAGACAAATGAAAGGCAATGAGATTTTAGGATTATTTTTAGGTGTTGTGGCTGGAATCTGTTTGTTAGATTTAGGAAGCTCACAGACAATTTTTAGCAAGTTTAACACTTTTTTTATTTTGTGTGCATTAGATTGGGCGGTTTTAACCTTAGTATGCCATAGGCTTAGAATCCACCCTATTGCAATTAATTTTTATATTACGCTTTTTAGCGTAGTGTTGTTTTCTCCCATTTTCTTAGTGCAACCTGCAATATTAGAAATTTTTAATTTTGATTTACATTTTTGGTTGATGCTCTTTACAATTGGGGTGCTTTCAACTGCGGTTGGGACAAGTATTTATTATATGGGGATTGCACAAGTTGGTGCAGAAAAGGCAAGCTCTTTTCAGCTTTTAGTGCCTATATTTGCGCTTTTGACAAGTTATTTTATTTTAGGAGAGATTCCAAGTCTTTTAACATTAGTTGGGGGTGGAATCGCAATTTTTGCGATTTATCTCATCAATCTTTATAAGCCTAAAATTAGGAAAAATCAATGATGCAATGTTTAAAAAATCTTAGCAAAAAGCGTGAAGTTTGGTTTTTATTTGGGGTGGCGGCATTTTTCTTTGTTGCATTTTCACATTTTATCTTACAGAAATATTTATTATTGCAGCCTTGCGAACAATGCGTGTATATTCGCTATGCTTTTGTTGTATTGGGAATTGGCTGTATGCTTGTAGCGGTGAATCCAAAAAGTTTATTTGGATTGTTTGGAATCCTAATTTGCATTTACGCGTTAATAAAAGGTATTGTAGCGGCATTAATGTTAGATAAAATCCAAAAAGCATTGCAGAGTGAAACAATGGTGTTTGGGCTGAAAGGCTGCTCACTTTATCCAAAATTTGATTTTAATCTTCCTCTTGATATTTGGATTCCGCAGCTTTTTGCGCCTTATGGTTTTTGTGGTATAGAAACACCTATGATTAATGGAATCACGCTAAGCCCTTTGCAAGAAAAGCTTGTTGCTTTTTATAGTGAAGGGTGGTATTTAATTCCTGTTTTAAAATTTGGAACAATGGCACAATGCGCATTTGGAATCTTTATTCTTTATGCAATTTTAATCACATTGCTCTTTATTGATAATTTTTATCAAAGATAATACAATACGTGAATTATTTTACAAGGGCATAGATTGGGTATTTTTCAAAATAAAAAGTTTATTGTATTAGAGATTTTAATGTCTATTATTTTAGGCATTGGAATCGTATTTTATACGCAAAGTAATCAAGAAATTATACAAAAGCAAGATTCTGCACTTTATTATGTTAATATCAGTGGAAAACAGCGTGTTTTGGCACAGAGAATTGTATTTTTGTCGCAAATTATTTCTACAAATTATGTGTTAAAGCGCAATAATCAAGATATGCTTTTAGAGTTTAGTCATTGTATTAATGAGCTAAATTCTATCCATCAGATTTTGCAAAACTTTGTTGTTTCTACTATTGTTGGCAACGAAGAGCATTCCACACTTAATGATGTGTATTTTGGTAGTGGAGCTTTGATGCTTAAAATGGAGAAATTTTTAGAAGATGCCAATCAAATGTTTTATTTGACAAATTTTAAAGATGTTTTGCAAGTTAATCAGTTGCTTTTACAAGAGCTTGAAGGGGATAATGGACTTTTGGTGAGTTTAGAGCTTGCAACACTTAGTCAGCAAATTTATGCACAGAATTTCTTAAAAGAACAAGATAAAAATACAAGATTATTTTTGTATTTAGGGTTGTTAATTTGTGCAATGCAAGCCTTTTTATTGCTTTGGGTTGCAGTGCGCCGCTAGGTTTTATTGTGAAAAATTTATTTCCATTTTTAGTTTTGCTTGTATTTTTGGGATTCCACTTAAGCATCTATTTCTTCTTTATTAAACAGGTTATAAAGTCTAAAATCGTGCTTAATGTTTTAAAAACTTTTTTAGTTTTTAATTTTTTGGGTATCGTGCTATATTTATCAAGGCACTATTTTATAGATTTTCCACAAAATTTATTTTTTTTAGTTTCTCTCTCTATTGGCGTAGGTTTTGTGCTGTTTGTGGTGATGTTACTTTATCAATTTTTATCACTTGTTTTACGACTTATTGGAATCTTATTTCCTAAATTTTCACAAGAGCGCAGGAGATTTTTCCAAAATTCTTTAAATTTGGCAAGCGGAATCCTCGCATTGGGTTATTTTGGAGCTGGTTTGGTAGAAGGTAGGCTTGCCCCAAAGGTAGAATTTCTAAGTATTCCACTAAAAGGGCTTAAAGGAAAAATGACTGCGGCGCAAATTAGTGATTTGCATATTGGCAGATTAATAGAAGAGAATGTAGTGCGAAAAATTGTAGAACAGACAAATGCCTTAAAGCCTGATTTTATCGTTTTAACTGGTGATATTGTGGATACTGAAGTCTCAAAAGTCCCTAAGGCTATTGAGGCATTAGCGCAATTAAAAGCACCTCTTGGGGTGTATTTTATTCTTGGAAATCATGAGTATTTTCATAGTATTAAACCCTTAATGCAAGCGTTAAAAAGTCATGGTATTGTAGTTTTAGAAAATGCTTGTGTGCAGCTACAAAAAGGTGAAACAAAGATTAATTTAGCTGGAGTTTATGATTTATTTGGAAGGCGCATTAATGCTTTAGAACCTAACTTAGAAGAAACTCTTAAAAGTAGGATTCCGCAAAGTCCATTAATTTTATTGGCACACCAACCAAAATTTGCTTTTGAAGTTAAAGAAGAGCATCATGTGGATTTAATTTTGAGCGGACACACACATGGCGGGCAGATATTTCCTTTTAGTTTGCTTGTAAAATTAGAACATCCTTATTTAAAAGGGCTATATCAACATAGTAAAAACACACAAATTTATGTGAATCGTGGCACAGGATTTTGGGGACCCCCAATGCGCTTCTTGACAAGAGCGGAGATTACATATTTTGAGTTTGTAGAAGCTTAAAACAAAGTTTCAAATAAAACAAAGTATAATCAAATTGAATTAAAAAATTTAGGAAGAGAGTTGAAAGGCTTTAAAAAACAATTTAAATATCCTTTAATACTGCTGGCATTATTGTTTAGTAGAGCTTTTGGGCTTGAGTTTTATGTAGATAGCGGAAGAGAAGATGGGCGTAATTTTGCAATTTTAAATTTGCGTGATGATAAGCCATTTTATTGTTATGAGGAGCTAAATAGAGATTCTGAAGTTGGCACAATTATATGTAATTTTGACGCTCCTTTGCTTTCAAGGTTTCAACGTAGTGAAACACTATTTTTTTCTATTACTCCAGAGATTTTTGATGATAATGCAAGTGGCTTTAGTTTGAAAATTATCCCTAAAGCAAATAAAAAAATGAAGCTTTATAATACAGAGTTTGATTTATCGAGCAATCAGCGCATACCTATGGAAAATAATGTAAAATCTAAACGTTGGCAGATTTTAGGTTATGAGGGTGAGATTCCATTTTTAAATGATAAGCCTAGTTATGGTATTAATTTTCCAATTCGCTTTGATCAAGTCCCTAGTATTGGTGTTTTGGACGCACAAATGCGCCCTATGGATAATCAAGTCGGCAGAGATAAGGATTATTTTTTAAATGTGCAATCTTTTGTGGAACGCGGTTCTTATGTCGAGGCACTTAATTTGATTGATGAAATGCTTGGAATCTATCCAGAGACAATTTTTAAACGTGATGTATTGTATTTGCATTTAGTTGCTCTTGATGGAATGCGTAGTGTAGAGAATTATGAAGAAATTATTTCTTTGGGAAAAGCATGGCTTGGAGCATATCCTACAGATATTCATGTTCCACAAGTTTTGTTTATTATGGCAAGAACTTATGCAGAAATGAAGTTTTTTGAAGAAGCAAAATATTATTATGATAGGCTTTTTAATGAGTATAAGGGTGATAAATATGAGCTTCTAGCAAGATTGAATTATGGCGAACATTTATATGCGCGTGGGGATCGTAAGGTCGTGCTTGAAATGTATGAATCTGTGCTAAGAGAGACAAAGGATTTAGAAGTAGCTTCACTTGCTTCCGTGCTTTTGGGGGATTATTATCAAAAAAGTGATGATAAACGTATGGCTGAAAAATATCTTGATGATACATTGCAAGCCAATCCTGATTTTTTCTTGCAGAATATTCCTAAGTATTATGCAATGATGCAAGTTTGGGCAGAATCTGGAATCTATGAAACTCCTGCAAAGGTGTTAGAAGTCATGTTTAAAACTTTTGAAGATAAAACCGTGCCTTTATATTTGCCGATGTTAAGAGATATGGCAA
Organism: Helicobacter sp. MIT 11-5569; assembly: GCF_000765695.2. Lineage (GTDB taxonomy): Bacteria > Campylobacterota > Campylobacteria > Campylobacterales > Helicobacteraceae > Helicobacter_D. Next base: position 30,606 of record NZ_JRPB02000014.1, read on the forward strand.
TATGGTTTGATAAGGCTGGAGATTTGCAAAAGGCGCATACATATTATCAAATGCTTTTAACAGAAAGCGAAAGTGAAGCAGAGCGCAGAGAGATTAAAAAACTTGATGATACATTGTTGTTAAATGATAATGAGAGTAATGCAACAAGGCGTTTGGAACATTATGATTATGTGATTGCAAACTACAAAGGAAAAGAAGAGGAAAAGATTGCATTAGAAAAAAAAGCACAGACTTATTATGACAATGGGGATTATGCAAGTGTTTTTGCAATGAAAGAAGACTTAGACAAGGTGTTAGGCGAGAATAATCCTGTGTTATTAAATGCAGTGAGTATGCTAACTAAGAATGCTTTAAGTATGGGAAATTGTAAAGAAGCATCATATTACGGGGATTTATATGGAATTCACCTTGAATTGCAAAATTCCGAATTTTTAAAACTTTTTGATTGTTTATACACAAATAAGCAGTTTATACCCGCATTAGAGATTGCCAAAGAGAAGTCTGTGCAAGTTGCAACACCTAAGCAAAAAGAAGATTGGCTCTATCGCTTAGCTTGGGTGGAATATGTTTCGCAAGATTATCCAAAAGCAGCACTTGCTGCGCGTGATACTCTAAGTTTATTAAGTGATGCAAAGCATAATGATAGTGCTTGGGTATTATTTATGGCACTTTCTAAAAATGGAAATAACGAAGAAGCTTTTAAATTATTACCAACTTTGGAAGAAAAACTAAAAAATAGTAATAAAATGATTGAAGTGTATCGTATAGTGCTACAAGATGCGTTAGCGCGCAAAGATGATACAGCTATTAATGTGTATGCAAAACATCTGATGGATTTGCAAGCTTTACATAAGCGTTATGAGTATTCTCCATGGGTAGAGCTTGGAGTAGTAGAGGCACTAAATCGTGAGGGGAAATTTCAAGAATCTCTTGAAATGCTAAAAAACGCAGAATCGCATGCAAATAAAGATACAGAAAAGATTCAAATTTATTACTTGCAAGGTTATTTATATGATAAACTAAACAATAAAAATGCTGCATTGGAATCTTATGGAAAATGTGAGATAATCAATGCAGAATCTCCGTGGAAAAATCTATGTATTGATGCAAAAAAATTGCTAGAAAACACACAATAAGGAGAAAAAGGTGGAGCAAACATTGGATTTTGAGGAATATTTGCAAAATGTTACACAATGTTTAGAAAGGTTGGGTGATGAAAGTATTGGTTTAAATGAGAGCTTAGAACTTTATAAAAGTGGAATGGAAAATCTCCAAAAAGCACAAAAATTATTAGAAAATGCACAAGTGCAGTGTGAAACTCTAAAAATGCAATTTACAAAGGATGAAGAATGAAAATCTCCGCATTGCAACTCTCAAATGCGCGAACACAAAGCGATATAGAATGTTATATTAAAACTGCTGTAGATTCAAAAGTAAAGGTGATTCTCTTTGGTGAGTATTTGTTAAATCCATTTTTTAAAGACTTAGAAATGGGTCGCGGCAAAAAGACGCATACATTAGATAAAATCAAAAAAGAGACACATAAGATTTTGGAATTATCTGCAAAGTATAATATTGTGATGGTAGCACCTATTTTCGAAGTGGTAAAAGATAGGATTTACAAAACCATTCTTATTTTAAATAAGGGAAAGGCTTTGAGCTATCGTGCGCAAAAATTAATGCCATATGCACACTGGAATGAAGTAGAATTTTTTGCAAATACAATGCCAAAATCTCCAAAAACTCCACCGATTTTTAATGTAGGGGGATTTAAATTTGCAGCGGTGTTTGGATATGAATTGCATTTTGATAATTTTTGGCTAAAGTTAAAAGATGAAAATGTAGATTGTGTGCTTTTACCAACAGCTTCTACTTTTGATTCTTCTTTGCGATGGAGAAGTATTATTAAAATGCGCGCTTTTTTAAATAGTTGTTATATTTTACGCGCAAATCGTATTGGACAATATCAAGATGCTCCAACTCAAACTTCTTGGAATTTTTATGGCGATTCCTTGTTTGTCTCTCCAAATGGAGAAATTATTGACTGTTTAGGCGATAGAGAGGAGCTGTTAATCGTTGAGGTGGATAAGAAATATTTAAAAGAGATTAAAGATTGTTGGCAATTCCGTTAGATTAACCCCGCTTTTAACTTATTTGGCTATAATGCTTGATTTTTCATGATTTTAAAAAGAATTTAATGCCATTTTAATCTTTTGGAGTTCCTAATGTC
>NZ_JRPB02000015.1 GCF_000765695.2 Helicobacter sp. MIT 11-5569
AGACATCTAGCATATTATTTAACACATTTTTTAATTCTACAAGTTGTGGATTATGAGGATTCTCTATAATTCTTGCAGTTAAATTACCTTCTTCTACTGCTTTTGCTGTTTTTGCAGATTGGGTAATAGCTGTTTCATCTTGCTTTAAGCCTTGTTGAATATTTTGAATGTTTGCATTAATTTCTTTTGCCATTGCTCCAAATTCGTCATTGGAGTTTATTTTGATAGGATTAATTGTATTTGTTTCGTGGTTTAGATAGGAGAAGAAACGCGACAAACCTTGTTGGGTAACTTTAATTGGTCTTAAGAAGATTCTAATAATGAAATAAAGCATAATAGAACCAACAATAATTAATACAGCGTTAATAGTCAAATTTTTTAAAGCAGTGATATTAGATGCTCTTGTATAGTCTGCATAGTTTGCACTTGCTACCATAGTCCAGCCAAAAGGCATTAATTGATAATGTGCAACTCTTTCTGCGCCTGTATGGTCTTTATAATCAATAACCGCGTGTTGATTTTGTTTAACCGCATTCATAATTGCAATTTCTTGTGGAGTTTTTTTGTTATCTAGCACAAGCTCTGGAATCTCATGCGATACAATTTCGCCATTTTGGTCTAAAATGAAAATATTTAAGCTTGGAAAATCCGGAGTATCAAAGTTTTTAAAGCGATTTTGGAATAAATCCAAAGGAATATCTACTGCAATAACTCCTCCAAATTTCCCATTTTTATAAAAAGGCAAAGCCGCAGTTGCTAAGTGTTGCCCTGCAAGCTTGCCACTTTTAGAAAGATAGGCAGGAGTTACAATAAAGCTATTTGCCTGCTTGGCTTGAGCATACCATGAAGCTTCTCGCATATCTTTGTAGGTTGAAGGAATCGGAGTGTAGTTACTGCTAAAGCTAGTTGGAATTTCGTCTTCTAGCCATTCATCAATAAAATCTCCATTGTCATCATAAACCATATAAACATCAGGATATTTGACGGTGTATTGAACATCTGATAGTATTTTGCGCGCACTCGCGACATCATGTCGGTCGATTTTTTCTACCTCTTCTGCTATAAACTTTAAATGCTGTTCTGCTTCAATATTCATCGTAATATTGATTGTTGTAAAAGATGCTTTCAAAATACTTTCTTGAAGAACATGATAAATCTTAACAGAATCATCAACAGTGTTTTTGTAATTTACGATTGCGCTAATGCTTATTATTACTATAAAAGTAACAATAATTAACCCAGAAATCTTTGTTGCTAAAGACACTTTTAACGTTTGCATAATCTACCTTATAATAAAAACTTTATTCTTATTATAATAAAAACTTTATTCTTATTATAATAAAAACTTTTTTGTTAAACTATTTTTTAACTTATTTAAGCAATTTTGCTACTTTTAGTATCACAAGGTAAGTTTGGAAGTCTTGTTTATTAAATTTGGAATCTTAAAATGGTGGAGCTGTGGGGAATCAAACCCCAGTCCAAAATTCAAATCTACAATAACCGATTTACATGCTTGTTTGGGTTTTTAAATCTTTCTTTATCCAAAAAACTCCCAAAAATTTTTAGATAAAGGCAACCATAATCTTAGCTTTGTGTTTGGTGGCACAAAACGCATCTAGCTAAAATGATGTCCTTAGAAAATAGCTAGAATCCTAACTAAGAACAGCTCCAAAGAGTTAGATAAACTTACGCAGCTTTAGCGTAAGCTGGAGCGTAATTCGCGTTGTTTGCGTTTATATTTAAGAGCCAGTTTTACGACTTAGCACAAGTCGGCATGCAGCTAGAGCTATCTAAATCTTGTCGAAATTCAAGTCAGCCCCAAATAAAGCTTGCGATTCTATCGTATATTTTATAAGATTTTTATTAACTTTCTTTTTAGAGTTTCATTTCATTGAAACCTTTTTTATTGTAAAATTCCTTAAAAATTCTTGATGATTTTAAAGGATAAAAATGAGTATGCAAAGTGTGGTAAAATCTATCACAACTACACAGATTCTGAATAAAAAAGGTGTAGAAAAAATCACTATGCTCACTGCTTATGATGCATTAATGGCAAAAATTTTTGATGGTGAAGTGGATATGATTTTGGTTGGCGATAGCTTGCAGATGAGCTTTTTTGGAGAGCAAGATACGCTAAGCTGCACTTTGGATTCTATGATTTATCACACAAAAGCAGTGTGCAATGGTGCAAAGCAAAGCTTGGTGGTTTGTGATATGCCTTTTGGAAGCACAAGCACACCTAAGCTTGCGCTAGAATCTGCAATACGCGTTTATAAAGAAACCAAAGCACAAGCAATCAAGCTAGAAGTAGGGTTTGAGGGGCTAGAAACCATTGAAATGTTAGTTCAAAATGGAATCGCAGTAATGGCACATATTGGACTAAAACCGCAATTTGTCCGCAGTGAAGGGGGCTACAAAGTGCAGGGCAAAACACAAGACAATGTGGAATCTCTAATTTCCCTTGCACAAAAGATTGAACAAAATGGTGCATTTAGTATTTTGCTAGAGGGAGTGAAGGCAGAAGCAGCAAAACAAATCGCACAAAGCGCTAAGATTCCTATTATTGGAATCGGAAGTGGGGCAGGTGTGGATGGACAAGTGCTAGTGTGGAGTGATGCGTTTGGATTTTTTGAAGAGTTTAAGCCAAAATTTGTGCGGCAATATTTAAAAGGCGCAGAACTCTTGCGCGAAGGTGTGCGCGAATATGTCAAAGATGTAAAAAGTGGTGATTTTCCTAGTGAGCAAGAAAGCTATTAAGGATAGATTTGGAACGCATTGTAGAAATTGAAAAATTAACTTTAGATAATGAAGAAGAAGTCAAGCTTCGCCCTTCTTGTTGGGACGATTATATCGGGCAAGAGAAATTAAAGCGGAATCTTCAAGTATTTATTGAAGCAGCAAAAAAGCGTGGCGATGTGCTTGACCATTTATTACTTTTTGGACCTCCGGGACTTGGCAAAACGACTTTGGCGCATATTATTAGTGCAGAAATGCAAACTTCTATTAAAGTAACTGCAGCACCGATGATTGAAAAAGCGGGGGATTTAGCGGCGATTTTGACAAATTTGGGCGAGGGTGAGATTTTGTTTATTGATGAAATCCATCGTTTAAGCCCAGCAATTGAAGAGATTTTGTATCCTGCAATGGAGGATTTTAGGCTTGATATTATTATTGGCAGCGGACCTGCTGCGCAAACGGTGAAGATTGATTTGCCACGTTTTACTTTGATTGGTGCGACTACGCGCGCTGGAATGATTAGTAATCCTTTGCGTGATAGATTTGGAATGCAGTTTAGAATGCAGTTTTATGAACAAGATGAGCTTGCAAGAATCGTAACTTTGGCGTCTATTAAGCTACAAAAAGAATGCAAAAAAGAAGGTGCGCTAGAGATTGCCAAACGCTCACGCGGAACACCTAGAATCGCACTAAGATTATTAAAGCGTGTGAGAGATTTTGCGGAAGTCGCAGAAGAAGCGATGATTACAAAAGAGCGCACGCAATATGCGCTCAATGAATTAGGAGTCAATGAATATGGCTTTGATGAGCTGGATTTGCGCTTTTTAAAGATTATTTGTGAGAGTAGGGGGCGTCCTATAGGACTTAGCACGCTTGCTGCTGCGATGAGTGAAGATGAAGGGACGATTGAAGATGTGATTGAGCCTTATTTGCTGGTCAATGGATATTTGGAGCGCACCGCACGGGGTAGAATCGCAACACAAAAAACTTATGAACTCTTTTCTTTTAGGGATTCTGGAAGTTTGTTTTAGATTTTATTTGGAATTCCTTTTTGGTTATTTGTGATAAATTGTATTTTTTATATTTTCTGCATAAAAACATCAAGCAATTTTTCAATTAATCCTAATATTTGCACTCGCTTTTAAGCTGTGTAGAGTGCATTTCTAAATCATTAAATGGGGAATTATGTCGGAGTTGTATGGCGTGAAAGCAAGATAGCTTAAAAGGCTTGAGATTCTAAAGTAGTTGTTGGATTGATTAGGCTTTAAATGTGTTGCTATTATAAGTAGTGGTAGTATTTAAGGTTGGAATCGCAAAATATTATTTAAATGTGTCAAGTATAGCTTTGGAACATATATGCGCACTTGCCCACGCAAAGGCTAGATTGTAGCCTCCCCTTTCTCCCACAACATCTAACATTTCACCGATGACATAAAGATTTTTATGTTTTTTGGATTCTAAAGTATTAGGATTAACTTCTTCTCCGCTCACTCCACCACCGCTTACTTCCGCATTTTCAAAGCCCTTTAGCGTGGGATTTGTGAGTTCAAAGTTTTTTAGTCCAAACACAAATTGCTTAAGTTGTTTGGTGTTTTTGGGATTCCAAGTAATGTTTTGTGCAAAAGCTTTAGCGATTTTTGGGTGCAAAAACCCGCTTAAAAGCGTGGAAGTTTTCCGATTTGGATAGGTTTTGATGAGAGTTGCAAGCTGGTTTTCTAGCACTTTTTCTTCTAAAAATGGCACAAAATCCAAAATAATTTTTAAATCTTTTTGGAGTTTAATATGTGTAGAAATATCCAAAACCCCAAAACCTGAAATGCCATAATCCGTAAAAAGCACATCATCAGTGAGAGTTTTTAGAATCTGGTTATCTTTTTTGAGTGTTAATTTTGCCTTGATTTTCACGCCTTTTAGGTGATTTGTGAGTTTGGATTCCACCATCAAAGGCACTAAAGTAGGGTAGGTTGGAATCACTTTCAAGCCCAAGTTTTTGGCTAATTGCAGTCCTTTATCGCTTCCACCAAGTTTTGGTGCTGCTTCACTCCCGCAAGCAAGCACAACACAAGAGCATATAAATTCACCCGCACAGCTTTTTAGCAAAAAATTCTCTTGTGTTTTGTGTAATTCTAAAATTTCAGATTCTAAATACATTTCAAGATTTTTAGAGTTTTTTAGCAAATCTTCAAAAACTTCTAGCACGGATTTTGCTGAATTTGCAAGCGGATAAACTTTGCTATCTTCTTGAATCTCTAATGCGATTCCTAGATTTTGGCAAGTTTTTGCAAAGGTTTTAAAAGAAAAATTTTGCAAAATATTTTGAATCGTTTTTGGGTTAAAGCTTGAAGTTTGATAGTGGTTTGCATGTGTGTTTTGGTTATGGATATTGCAGCGTCCATTGCCTGTGGCTAGGAGTTTTTTGCCTAGATTTTTGTTTTTGTCAAACAGCATAACGGGAATGTTGTGCTGCAAAAGTGTAATTGCGCAAAAGATTCCGCTTGCTCCCGCGCCGATGATTGCAACTTTTTGTGTGTTGTTGTGTGTTAAAGTTGTGTCTTTCAATCTATCTTTTATGCTTGAAAACTTCCATAATTCATAAGCTTACTAAAGCGTTTGTTTAGAAAATCCGGGTCTTTGCGGATAGCTTCTAGGGATTCTAAAAAATATGTTTTAATCATCTCTGCTGCGCCCTCTTTATCCCTATGCGCGCCAATTCCGGGTTCTTGTATAATCGCATCAATTAGGTTGGCTGCTTTTAAATCTTCTGGAGTGATTTTTAAAGCTTGCGTGGCGTTTTCAATCTTTGCTGGGTCATTCCACAAAATCGCCGCACAGCCTTCTGGTGAAATAACGCTAAACACTGAATATTGCATCATAGCAAGCCTATCTGCTACACCAATAGCAAGTGCTCCACCGCTTCCACCTTCTCCAATAACTATAGAAATAGTTGGAATCTTAAGTGCGCTAAATTCTTGCAAATTCTTTGCAATCGCTTCACTCTGTCCGCGTTCTTCTGCTCCAATTCCGGGATATGCACCGGGAGTATCTACAAACATTAAAAGCGGGATTCCAAATTTCTCTGCCATTTTTGCAGTGCGTAATGCTTTGCGATAGCCTTCTGGGTTTGGCATACCAAAATTACGATAAAGTTTATTTTTTGTTCCTCTGCCTTTTTCTTCGCCAATTACCATAACTTTTTGATTATCAATTTTTCCCAAAAAGCAGACAACTGCATGATCATCGCTAAAATGCCTATCCCCGTGAATCTCTAAAGGCTCTTCTAAAAGGAGAGTAATATAATCCATTGCATAAGGGCGGTCAGGGTGTCTTGCGAGTTGTAATTTTTGGTAGTCAGAGAGATTAGAATAAACTTTTGTAACTTCTTTATCTAAATCTTTTTGCAAAATTGCAATTGCGTGTGCGTCATTTTTTAGCTGTGCTGTCGCAATATTTTCTTGAATATTTTTGATTTTTACTTCAAAATCTAAATAAGTTGCCACGATTTTACACTTTTTTGAAAATTACAACACCATTAGTTCCTCCAAATCCAAAGGAGTTACTCATAATTGTGTTGATTTTTGCTTCTCTTGCAACATTTGGAATGTAGTCTAAATCACATTCTGGGTCTTTTTGGATTTGATTGATTGTTGGTGGTAAGATTCCTTTTTGTATCGCCATAATAGAAATTACCGCTTCAATCCCTCCTGCTGCTCCCAAGCAATGTCCGACTTGTCCTTTTGTGGAGCTAACTGGTGGCACATTTCCATTAAATGCTTTTTTAAGAGCAAGCGTTTCATAAAGGTCATTGTATTTTGTGCTTGTTCCATGCGCATTAACATAATCAATTTGTGTATTTGCCATTTGTAATGCCATTTTCATAGCGCGATAAGCTCCCTCGCCTTCTGGTGCAGGTGTTGTGATATGGTTTGCATCTCCACTTTCTCCAAAGCCAACAAGTTCTGCATAAATTGTCGCACCTCTTGCTTTGGCAATTTCATATTCCTCAAGCACTAATGCAGCCGCACCTTCACCCATTACAAATCCATTGCGCTCTGCGTCAAATGGGCGGCTTGCGTGTTGTGGGTCATCGTTTCTATCGGATAAAGCCTTCATTGCGGCAAATCCACCGATTCCAACACCGCAAATTGCAGCTTCTGCTGCGATAACCAACATTCTATCTGCACAATTTAGCATAATTGTTTTGCTTGCTTCGCTAATCCCATGTGTGCCTGCTGCGCATGCTGTTACGCTAGCTAGATTTGGACCTTTTAGGGAATAATCAATAGAAATGAATCCGCCAAGCATATTTACAAGTGCAGAGGGAATAAAAAAGGGAGAAATACGTTTTGGTCCGCGTTCAAAATTTATCACAGAGTTTTTCTCAATGTTTCCTAATCCGCCAATTCCTGAAGCAGAGCTAATTCCAAAGCGTTCTGGATTAATGGAATCTTGTAATTTTCCTTCTCCATTTAATAAGCCACTATCTTCCATTGCTTCTTTTGCAGCTTTGATTCCTAATTGAATAAATCGGTCTGCTTTTTTGACTTCTTTTGCGTCCATAACAGTGCTTGGGTCGAAATCTGTAATTTCAGCGGCAATTTTTACAGGAAATTCAGAGACATCAAAAGAGGAGATTGTTTTAACCCCACATTTTCCATCTACAATAGCTTTAAAAGAATCTTCTCTGTTTAACCCAAGCGCATTAATCATTCCTATACCTGTAACTACTACGCGTTTCATATTTCTCCTTTGACAATTAAAACAGCAGTATGCCCTAAAGGCATACTTAAAGGGTATAAATTAAGCTTTTGCTTTTTCGATGTAAGCTACAACATCGCCAACGGTTTGAATTTTTTCTGCTTCTTCATCAGGGATTTCAATTTCAAACTTTTCTTCTAATGCCATTACGAGTTCAACAACATCTAAAGAATCTGCACCTAAATCATCTACAAATTTAGATTCTGGCTTTACTTCACCCTCATTGACATTGAGTTGTTCAACAACAACCGCCTTTACATCATCAAATACTGCCATTGCAATTTCTCCTTAAAAAATTTCAATAAGTCTATATTGTAGCTAAGTTTTTCTTAAAAAACTTTATGTGTTACATATATAGTCCGCCATTTACTTTTAAGACTTCCCCAGTTATGTAATTTGCGCTATTTGAAAGTAAAAAGGCAACAGCTCCTGCTACTTCTTCTCCGCTTCCAAAACGTCCTAATGGAATATTTTGTGCATAAGCTTGTTTGACTTCTTCTTTGAGTTCTTTTGTCATATCGCTTTCAATAAAGCCCGGTGTTACACAATTAAAGCGGATTCCTTTGCTTCCACCTTCTTTAGCAAAAGATTTTGTCATTGCGAGCATTCCACCTTTGCTTGCTGCATAATTACATTGCCCAAGATTGCCTATTTCTCCAATGATAGAAGCAATATTAACTACCGCTCCATAACCTTGTTTGCGCATTATCTTTAAGGCTTCGCGACAACCAATAAAACTTGAAGTGAGATTTGCATTTAGCACAGAAGTAAAATCCTCTGTTTTCATGCGCATAGAAAGTTTGTCATTTGTGATTCCTGCATTATTGACCAAAAATGCTAACTCTTCATCGCTACTAAGAATCGCATTTAATCCCGCAATAAAAGCTTCTTCATCTGTCGCATCAAAGCATACCACAGCAGCGCAACCGCCATTTGCTTCAATTTCTGCTTTGAGATTGTCTGCAAGCTCTGGCTTGGAGCGATAATTAATCCAAACTTTCAAACCTTCTTTTGCTAGCACTTTAGCGATTTCTGCTCCGATTCCTTTGCTAGCACCTGTGATTAAAACATTTTTTCCACAAAATTTCATACTATCCCTTTTAATGTCCTTATAAAAGAGAAATTATACTAAAATTTAAATTTATTGAATAGTATAAGTTAAGAGTGTTTGAGTAATGTTTTGTGCGTTTGTGGTGTTTTTATCTTGCAAACTTAATCCTGTAATATCTGTGGAGATTAGTGTCTCTAAGTCTGAAATTTTAGATTTTGCGCAAGTTTGTAGCAAGATTCCGCGATAAAATTTTGCATAATGGCTTAGAGTTTTTCCATTTTTTATGAAATTTGGAATCACGATGTGGAGATTTTTATGTTTAAGTGTAGTTGGAATCGTATTTAGAGAAAAACATTTTTGATAAAATCCTGCGCGCAAGTCTAAAAACTCTAAAGATTCTGTGTTTGTGGAATCTAAAAATTTCCAAATGTTTTCAGAGTTTTCTTTGTAGAAATTTTTTGTGGAGAATGTAGTATTTTTAGAATAAAAGCCCTCACCTTGTTTTAAATCATAATAAGGAATCTTATCTTGTGCTTTTAAGATTCCAAAAAGATTAGAAAAAATTAAAAGATGTTTGTGCAGATAATCCTTTGTGCTATTATCTAAGTTTGTGTAATCTAGAGCATTAAAAGCTACTCCTATGTAGCGTTCAATGGAATCTAAAAGTGGTGCGTTTAAGAGATTTTGCGCTAAAGAGAGTTCATCTAGGTTGATTGTTTTTACTCCAAAGAGTTTTTGGAGTTCTGCATCACTTGCGTGTTGTAAAAACTGCGTGTAAGATTCTAAAATTTCTTGTAAATTTTTGCAAATAAAATCTTTATAAAATGCTGTTTTTGTTGCTTTTGTAGAATTTTTATGTGTTAAGCATTTTTTCTCACTCGGCGAAAATAGAATCCACATAGTATCTCCTAAAATAAAATATTATAGCCTAGATAAACACCGATTGCTGAAGTTTTACTAAGGTCAAGATTCACAGAGCTTGGGTTTCCATTAAGGTCTAAGTTTCCATTCTCTTCGCCAAAATCTAAGCGTCTTGCTTGCACGCCAAATTCTAATTCTCCGTTGTTAAAAGTGCGGATTAAACCTCCTTTGACACCATAGGTTAAGCCTGTATAAGAGAGTTTTTCAAGTGCGCTATCATTAATCACAAAGCCTCCGCTATCAAATTTTCCTAATGCGATTCCAGCATTAACCCCCAAAAGCAAACGCCAATTTCTGCTGTTTGGAAGCTGTGGAGTAAAGGCATAACCTAATGTTAAAAGTTGGTAAGAGAATCCATTTTCTTTAAGATGATGTTCAAAATTTGCTAAGATTCTGTTGTTTGCATTAAGCAAATAACCTATCTGGATTCCAACACCAAATTGTTTTTCACTTAAACTATGGTCTTGTGTTTCAAAACCGCTAATGCTAAGTGTCGCATCTGATTTTGTTTTATTATAAGTTCCATAAACACCTAGTAAGCGGTTTTTTCTCTGTGTGTATAAGGGGTGTTCATCATTTTGCGAGTAGTAAGGGTTTGGGTTGTTAGGCTGCCATGCAAACCCAAGTGTAGAAAGAAAAATAAAAACTATAAAGATTTTTAAGAAGATTTGCATAGGCTATCCTTTTTGCTTGTTTTTTAAAGCAATAGCAAAAAGGATTCCAACTTTATACTGAAATGTTTAAATGTGCTATTGTCCCATCTGCGTTGGTTTGAATAGTATTTTGCTGCTCATCTTGCGTGGAATCTTGTTGTTGTTTTTCTTGTTCTTCCGCATCTTTTTCTTGTTTGCCATCTCCCTCTCTTTCATCGTTAGCTTCAAGTGTTTCTTCTGCTGGACGCACTTCTTGGATTTCTTCTTGTTGTTCTTGCAGAGTTTGGAGATTTACCATAGATTGAAAATCAAGTTTAACCTGTGTGTTTGCTTGTTGGACAGAGCCAACTTGAGCGTTTTGGTTAATAAAATTCATATTGCCAACGGGAGTTACAGCCATATTTAATCCTTTTTTAGCTGGAGCGTTTGCTCTTTTGCATACACAACATTTGCGCCTTGTGTAATTTTTACAAATTTGCGCCTTGTGTAATCCACAATATAATTTCCGCTAAAACTTTTTGTAAAACCAATTAAAATTTTTGCGGCTTTGTATAAGATTATATCGGAAATTTTTGATTTTCCACAATGGATAATACAATGCGAGCTTGGAATATCGCGAATATGCATCCAAATATCTTCCGCACGTGCGTCTTTTAGCAAAGCAATGTTCTCGCGTTCATTTTTCCCGATAGAAACTTTAATTCCTTCAACAAAGAAGCTTTCAAACAGCTTGCTATCGTGCTTTTGTTTGGAATCTTTGTGTGTGGAATCTTTTTGAAAATTAGAGTTTAGAATTTGTAAATCATTAGTATTTGTTACATTTTGCACCATTTTTAGTAAATTTTCATAAAAGGAAAGTTTTTCATTAAGATTTTGTGCTTGGAGATGAATATTTTTTGCTTTTTTGGCAAGTTTTTTAGAGTTTTCAAAGAAAATTTGTGCAGCATGGCTTAGAGAATGGGCTTTGCTAGGAAGTGTAATAGAAATGGAATCAAGAATAATGCAATTTCCTTTAAAATTTGGGTGTAAATACAAATTTTCCACAATAAGTTGCCCAAAATGCGCTTCTTGCTTTGCGTTAGATTCTAAAATGTTTTTATCTTCTAATGTGTTTAAAAAATGTTTGATTTGAGAAATTTTTTGTAAAAGCGTGGTTGTGGATTTGTGGATTTTTTGTTCTAATTCTTTGGCTTTTAGAGTTTTAAAATTTTGGGCTAGAGTGCTAAAAAGCTCACCTTCATCGCGCAGTATTGGTGGAGTTTTTGGCTGGGGAAGTGGCAAAAGAGGTTTTGTGATTCTAACTTCTCTAAAGGATTGTTCTTTTGTAATATGGCGCAGAGCATCTAGGACAATTTTGTTGGAATCTAGCAAAATAAGATTTGTATTGCGCCCTGTAAATTCAATTTGCAATGTGATTTGAGAAGTTTTATAGCTATTTTGGATTTGCAAAAGAAGTTGCAAGATTCTGTTATTTTTATCTGTGGCGGCATTTAAAATTTGGGAATTAAAACAATATTTCTGTAGGCTTTGGTCAAAAGGAGCTTGGTAGATTTTATGGGCAATAAGTGGTTCATCTGTTGTAAAAATTGTAGATTTTCCGCGACTAAGGTCAATAAAAAACAAATCCCCATTAATATCTAGTTTAAAGAGATTATCTCCGATTCTACGGATTGAGCGGAGTTTTAGAGGAGGGGTTTGGGTTAAGTGTTTGGCAAATTTTTGTAGAGTGCTTAGATTCATTGATTAGCCATTTAAACGTTTGGTTGCAAACTCTAAAGCTTCTTTGGTTATGGAATCTCCGCTAATCATTCTTGCAATTTCTTGGATTCTACCTTGTTTGTCTAGTTCTGTGATTGTTGAGCCATTGGGTTGTTTTTGGATTAAAAAATGCGCATTAGCAAGGCTTGGCATATGCGGTTGGTGAGAGATTGCAAAGATTTGATAGGAATCTGAAAGTGCTTTTAAGACGTTAGCCACACCTTGAGATTCTTCCCCGCTTAGATTTGCATCGACTTCATCAAGGATAATGATGGCTTGATGTTTGGCTTGTGTGCTTTGTATGAGTAGCAAGGCTAAGCGAAGGCGGTTAAATTCTCCCGAGCTTAAATTTTTTAAAGCTGTATTTAACGTGATTTCTAAGGTTTCTGCTCCTAAAATACTATAAGATTCCACTTCTGCAATGGGTTCTAATCGCACTTTTGCATTTGGCATTTTAAGGGAATTTAGTGTGGAATTTAGTGTGTTTTCAAAATCTTTTAGATTTTTTTCTCTCACACTTGTTAGGGCTTTTGCGCTCTCTTGTAAAGAGTTTTTGGCGTGATTATAGGAAGTTCGCGCTTCTTTGAGAATAGAATCTAAATTTTCATATTTTTGCAAGTCTTGCTTTTTGTTTTCTAAATATTCTAAAGCTTCATCAACACCCCCATAGCGGTGTTTTAATGCGCTTAAAGCTTCAATACGATTTAAAATCTCTTCGGGATTTGTCATCTCTAAGGTTTCTAGTCGCTCACTCTCTTGCTCGCATAATTCTTCTAACGCATTTAAAGCATTTAAGATAGAATCGCTTTCTTTTTCATTGTTTTGGATAAGATTTAAAAAGTGTGAGACTTTATGGCTATGGTTTAAAAACTCACGCACATCTTGCAAGCTCTCATTAATTTTTTCTTTTTTTGAGATTTCCTTTTTAAGCTCTAAGAGTTCTTCATATTCTCCCTTTTTAGGGTTTAGGGATTCTATTTTTTGAATCTCAAAGCGCACAAATTCTTTTAATTCTGCAACTTTTAATGCTTCTTCTTGGAGTGTTTGTAAGGTATTTTTAGCGGTTAAAAAAATGGAAAAATTTTCTTTGTAGGTTTGTAAAATGGCTTGATATTTTGGGTTTTTGGAGTGTAAAAAGCTATCAAGTGTTAAAAAAAGATTCTGTTGGCTTGTGGCATCATAAGATTTTGTGCTAAGGTGCTTTAAAAAAGGCGCAAAAAGTTCTTGGATTTTCTTTTTAGGAATATTTTGTGCATTTAGAAAATAACGCAATTTATCTTTTTTGCTAAGCGTTAAAACGACTTCACCTTCATCAATTAAACCTTCAAATTCTTGTGGGATTCCTTGAATTTCTAGTGTAGCCTCTAAAAGTGTTGCATTAGAATCCCTTAACCCAAAAAGTGCCAAAATGGATTCCATAAGCACAGATTTTCCCGCTCCACTAGCTCCACTAAAGACATTGAAATATAAATTTGGATAAAAGGTAGCTTCTTTAAAAGTAGGAGAATCTTTGATGTGGATTTTTTGGATATAGAGTTTTTGCATTAGTCAAAATCCCCCCAATGAAATTTCTCTTTGAGAATCTTAAAATAATTCCAATGTGGGCTGTGGATTAATCTAACGCCTTCTTTTTTTGCATAAATTGTAATTTTCTCTCCAAATTTTAAGGGCTTGCTTTCTTGTCCATCAACGACAATATTGCAACGTCCTGCTTCACCTAGCATAATGGAGATTTCAAAAGAATCAGGTAATATCAAAGGTCTTTGTGTCAAGGAATGCGCACAAATAGGTGTAAGAAGAATGTTTTTTGAAAAAGGATAAACAACTGCTCCTCCTGCGCTAATATTGTATGCTGTAGAACCTGTTGGAGTAGCAATAATTAATCCATCTCCATAATACGCATTAAAATATTCTCCATCAATATAAGCTTTTAAATGAATCATTCCTGCTTCATTTAAGCGTGTTAGAATAATATCATTTAAGGCAAAAAAACTAGGATTATCTGCGATTTTTCCCTCTAGCATCATATGATGTGCAATCGTGTAGTTGCCACTTTTTAGGTTTGGCAAGAAGGCTTGAACTTCATTTTTTTGCAAATCTGTAAGGAATCCTAAATGCCCCATGTTGATTCCTAAAATAGGTTTTTTATATGCAATAGAACGTCTTGCGGTAGAAATTAATGTGCCATCTCCTCCAATTGAGATTAAAATATCAGATTCTAAGCATAATTCTTCAAAGTTTAGCCCACGCATTCCAATCATTCCAGCACTAATGGAATCTAAAATAACGCGAAATCCTAATTGTGTCGCTTGGGTTTGAAACTCTAAAAAATAATCTTTAAGCTCCGGTGTAGATGGGCGTAAGAACACGCCTAATGTTTGGATATTTTGTTTTTGCATGGTTTATCTTGATTTTTAGAAGTTGATTGCATGAATTTCCTTAAGATTCCAAATTTAGATTCTCTAATGCAGTAATTTTAGACTATTAATACTCAAAAATAAATTATTTTATTTCTAAAACCTTTACTTTTTGACTCTTTTTGATTAAAATTTTTCGCATAATAACATCATTAACAAAGGAATTACTTATGAAAAAAATGTTTTTAGCTACATGTGGTGCTTTAATTTTATCAAGTGCGCTTTTTGCTGAAGGTTTAG
Organism: Helicobacter sp. MIT 11-5569; assembly: GCF_000765695.2. GTDB lineage: Bacteria > Campylobacterota > Campylobacteria > Campylobacterales > Helicobacteraceae > Helicobacter_D. The sequence continues at coordinate 14,532 of NZ_JRPB02000015.1, forward strand.
ATGAAAATAGCATTAAAATTGGATTTGAAGGATACAAAACTCCTGCAATGGCAGTTACAAAAGGTGAATTTAGTGAGGCAAAATTTAATTTCAAGAAAGATGATTCTACGCTTTCTAAGCAGCTTATTGGAGCAAGCGTGATTCTCTCTCCAAATAGCATTGATATGGGCGGTGAAGAAAATCAAGTGATTACAGATAATGTTGTGAATGCGTTTTTTGGAACATTAAACAATAAAAACGACATTAAAGTAGAAATCATTAATGTGATTGAAGGCGAGTATAAAGGCACAATTAGCGCAAAAGTTATTATCAATCGTCAAAGTACAATTGTGCCATTAAATTATGAGATTTTGGGCAATAAAGATTTCCGCGCACAAGGAAGATTAGACCTTTTTGCATTTTCTAATGCTTCAAAAGCTCTAAAAGCTCTTAGCGATGTAGCTGCTGGGCATTTAGGTGTAAGTTGGAATATTGTAGATATTGTCATTGAGGGTAAGCTTAAATAAATGGATTGTAAGTTAGCAAAAAGATTCCTATTAAACTAGGATTCTTTGCTTTACTTACTCTTTTGATGCCATTTTTGGAGAGTAAATATTCTTCAATAAAGTTTTCTAGGTCTTTTTCTGTGTAGTTTGACATTGTTAGTTCTTATTTTAACTTCTATATCTTATAAATTCATCATAAACTTTTTGAAATTTTCTAAAATCTTTCCACAGATTATCTTTTATCTATTTGACATCTCAATTAAATCAAAACCATTATTGCCAAATTCTCTTTCCATGCCCAAAACAAAAAGTGATGAATGAGACGTAACGATAAATTGAATTTTTGGAAATAATTTAATTAAACGCGGTAGAATTTTACTTTGTAAATTATCATGTAAATGCGCATCAATTTTATCAATGACAACTATTCCTTCAAGCAATTCAATAGGTTTTCCAGATAAATCTGTATGTCTTACAATATTAGTAAATAAATTTAAAAGCAAAAGTTCTCCCAAAGAAAGTTGATTAATATTGCTTAATAAAAGTCTGTTGTTTTCGTAAATCCCAATTTGCGCATTTGAATTCCTAGTTACAATCCTAAAGCGTAAATTTTTATTTTGTTTAACTTCTCGTAAAATTGTATTAATTGCTTCCCATGTATCATCTTTTTTATCTGTATAAGGTGTTGTATCTAATATATTCATAATATAAGAGTGATTTTTATTAAGAGAAGTTATAATCTCAAGTTCTTTGCTATATTGTTCTCTATAATCTATTTCATCTTTAAAGCCGCTATTAAAGTTTGAATTTTCCCGAAATGGCTCTTCATAGCGATATGCTGGTTGATAATAGTGCGCTTGAGTTAGCCACTCTCTTCGTAGTTTTTCTATTTCATTATTAGTAAATTCGGTAATTTTTTTGCCAATTTTTGTTTGCAACAATAATGAACAAATATCTTTAATTTCATTTGCATTGCAATTGATATAATCTATATATTCAATATGACTTTTTGTTTTGCTGCTCTTATATTTAATCAATGTAAAACCACTTTTTGAGCCTTCTTTAAGATTTATGCTTTCATTGATTTTATAAAATCTTCTACTTAAGTTGTTTATTTTGCTAATATTATCAAATAAACTACTACTAATTTCATAAAAGCTATCCATAATGTTAGAGAGTAAAAGAGTCTTTCCTCTACCATTTTCGCCCACAATAACAACAGGTCTAGGTTTGCCTTCGTCTGTAAAACTAGGATTAATCTCGAGACTTTCAATTCCTCCTATGTTTTTTATAATAATCTGTTTTACATACATTTCTCTCCTTTTCTCAAACCATAATTCTACCACATACTGCTTGGGATATAAGTGTGGTTTTGTATTCTTTGATAAGCTCTATTTGCTTTTTGGTTTTTTCTATAATTGTATCAATTTTTGCAATTTTAGAATCTAAAAATTCCGCGATTTGCTCTTGCTCTTTTAGGGGTGGTAAGGGGATTTTTAAATCACCAAAATCACTAGAGGTTATAGCTGGATAATTTGACCCTGTGCTTTTTAAAACAACTCTTTGCACTAGACTATCTTCAAGTAAAGCATAATAAATAAATTTAACATTTTTACTTGTTCTAAGTTGTGCATAACCTGTTGAAGCCACATAATCCCCACTTTTATCAAATAAATAGTTATTTTTCTGATATGGTCTGACTAGTTGGAATAAAATGTCTTGTTTTTGTAAGATTCGTTGGGCTCTACTTGGTGCATTATCTCTATTAATTATTTGTTTTTTAAATAAATATCCACTTTTAACACTTTCTAAGTCAATATATACAAATCTATTAGGTAGTTTTGTGTTGGTTTGTGGATTGATATTGCAAATATGCTTAATTTTCCTAACTTCCCAATGTTTTGGGATTTTGCCTAGATATTTTATGCCGCTGTCTTTAAGTTCTGTTTTGCTATCTAGTCCTTTTGTTACTACTTCGTTGATTAGGGCTTGTTTTTTCTCTTCTAAAAGTGTGATGAGCTTTTGCTTTTTGTCTATGAAATTTGAAATTTTTTCGCATTTTTTATCTAAAAATTCCGCGATTTCTTTTTGTTCTTTTAGGGGTGGGAGCGGGATTTTTAAACCTCTTAGATTTGAAGCATAGATATGAACTATAATTTCTCCCTTAGATTCAATACTTTTATAAAACTTAGCATACTTAGTGTTTAATGCGTAAGATAAAAACAAAGCATTGTTTTCTTTCTGTCTAAAAATAATCACATCTCCCCCAGCAAACGCAATTTCATCTCCTAAATAAACGATATTTTTACCTATATCTTCTTTGGTTTCACCAGAGCCAGCAAAAAGAATATCTCCTTTATATATGGGAATGGCATTTAATGAAGTATTTTTAGATATTTTAGAATCTAAGAATCTTGCACTAATTTCATATTTCATATAAATATCTCCATAAAGAATCGCAGATTCTCCATTTTCAATTAAATCTTGTCGTGAGATATTTCCACCTTTTAAGAAGATTCCAAAATTTACAAGTCTTTTTACTTTCCAATGTTTTGGGATTTTGCCTAGATATTTTATGCTGCTGTCTTTAAAAGTTTTCATTGCATTAGCCTTTGAAATTGTCATATTGAGGGCGAATGCCCTAAATATCTCTTTAGGACTTCATATTTTAGATTCTTTGCTTAATAACAAGTGTTTTGCAGATAATATAAAATGCAATTACAAAGCAAAAAATTTTAGTTTGTAAGAAATTTTAGCCTAAGGGTTTTATGCCCTTAGACTTTAGCAATCGCATATAATTGCACAATGCCAACATAACGATTGTTATCCATTACCACTAATTCTTTAATTTTATGTTCTATCATTAGCGATTCTGCTTCTGTCGCCATTGCATTTTTATCAATCATTTTTGGATTTTCTGTCATAATTTCTTTTGCGATTGCGTTAAATTTATCTGCATTGAGTGCGCGCCGTAAATCTCCATCTGTAATAATCCCTAGTAATTCTGTTTTTTCACACACTAGGCACATTCCAAGTTTTTTAGAAGTCATTTCGGCAATTAACGCCTTAAAACTAGTATCTGGTGTTACAATAGGTAAATTCTCACTTACCATAATATCCTTAACGCGTGTTAAGAGTTTGCGTCCTAAACTTCCTCCCGGGTGAAAAAGTGCAAAATCTTCGGGTTTAAATTCTCTTGCGCGCATAAGTGCAATAGAGATTGCATCTCCCATTGCCAAAGTTGCAGTTGTGGAGCTTGTTGGGGCAAGCTGCAAAGGGCAAGCTTCTTTTTGCACTTTAATGTTTAAAAAATAATCACTCTCTCTTGCAAGCGTGGAATCTTTTCTTCCACTTAGTGCAATTAGTGGAATCTTGCGCGCTTTGATAGAAGGGATTAAGCGTAAAATTTCTTCACTTTCTCCAGAATTAGAAATCGCAAGCAGAGCGTCTTCTTCTCTTAGCATTCCTAAATCTCCATGCAATGCTTCTGCGGGGTGAAGAAAAAAGCTAGGAGTGCCTGTGCTTGCTAAAGTAGCAGCAATTTTTGCTCCAATATGCCCAGATTTTCCCATTCCACTTACAATTAATCTTCCTTTTAATCCTAAAATACAAGCAATCACTGCATTAAAATCCGCATTAATGAATTCCTTTAAGCCTAAAATTGCATTTGCTTCTAAGTCAAAAACTTCTTTAGCAATTTGAATAAAATCACGCATACAAACTCCTTATAACACAACCGCAGCAAGTGTTCCACCAAGAATTAGCGGAATATTATACATCAAAAAGGTTGGCACACAAGTATCCCAAATATGATTATGTTGTTTGTCGATATTTAATCCAGAAGTTGGTCCAAGTGTGCTATCACTCGCCGGGCTTCCCGCATCACCTAATGCACCCGCGATTCCAACAAGTAAGATAATTGCCGCAGGAGAAAATCCAAGCGTTAAAGCTAAAGGGCAGTAAATTGCTGCAATAATTGGAATCGTTCCAAAGGAAGTTCCGATTCCAAGTGTGATAAACAATCCAACAAGTAGCATCATAAATGCTCCAAGTAGTTTTCCTTGTGTGAGTGTCGCGACATAATCTACAAGCGTAGTAATTGCGCCTGTTTCTTTTAAAACTGCTCCAAATCCTGCTGCTACAAGCATCACAAAAGCAATAAATGCCATCATTTTAAAGCCATTTTCCATAACAGAATCAATCTCTCCCCAAGCGATTCCACCTAAAAGCACCATAACAACTAATCCGCACAAACCACCAAGTGGTAAAGAGCCTATCCATAGTTGCACCACAAAAGCTATAATTGCTCCTAAGAGCACGGCAAAATCTTTGCGTTGCATATTTGGTTTTTCTAAATTTTCCATTTCTTTTTTGGATAAATATGTGTTTTGGTATTCGCGTGGTTTGCGATAAAACACAAAGATTCCAAGTAATAACCCCACAAACATACAAGTCCCACCTATCCACATTACGCTTGCGACATCATTTAAATCAACTTGCACACCATTTTGGTTAAGCTGGTCGCGCAAAATTGTGTGAAAGATTAATCCAAATCCAGCTCCAAAGCTTACATAAGGGGCTTTAAGTCCAAAAGTGAGTGCGCAAGCAACAGCACGTCTATCAATTTTTAAGCGATTCATTAAAGGGATAAGGGGTGGAATTAGAATTGGAATAAAGGCAATATGCACAGGAATTAAGTTTTGTGAAAAACAAGCAAAAAATGCTAAAGAGAGACAAAACATTAAGCGGCGATTCTGCACAAACTTAGCAATATAGTGGATTAAAATTGTTGTTAAATTTGTCTGCGCAATGGCACTTGCAAGCGCACCCAATAGAATATAGCTTAACGCAGTTTCTAAATTGCCTGCCATTCCAGAAATAAGTATGCTAATGCTTTTTTCAATCCCTAAGCCCCCTAAGATTCCAGCAACAAGTGCAGAAATTAGAATCGCTAGTAAAACATTGAGTCTAGCTAGACACAGCACACCCATAACTATAATAGAAATCACAACAGGATTTGTAAGCATTTTTTACCTTTTGTTGCAAAAATGAAGTTATGATTTTATCTTAAGAATTCTTTTATAAGCATTTAAAATGGAATCTATAAGCTTAAGAGCTTATAGATAATTTACAAGAGAGAGTTGTGAGATTTTACCAATGGTAGATAGCATTGCTTGGTATCCCATAGAAAGTGTAGAAAACTGTAAATACACCTCTGGAAAATCTGTATCGATTGTTTCTGAACGCAATGTTTTAGTCTGCACGATTAACATTTCTGTGCGTTCAATAGAGTATTGAAACGCATTACCTTGCGAACCATTTTTGGTATGCAGTTTATTGACATGATCTGCTAAATGATCAAATGCTAACAGAGCATTTTGCACACCGGGATTTCTCATAGAATCATCATAGACGCTTGTTCCACCCGGGCGATAAGAACCTACCTCTAAAGCTTCTATCATTTTATCAATTTGTTGGAAGAAATTAACATGTGGGTCATCTGCGACAATTGCACTATTTGCTTGAAAAGTTAAAGCGGGTCTGCCTCCATCAATTCTACCTTGAGCATTTAGTGTGTAGTTATCACTTGTGCTATCATAAAGTGAGAATTCCATTCTTGTTGGTGTTCTATGTAAATCTTTAATTTGCAATGCACCATTAACATCAAGGGTAATATCAACATTGTATTTCGCATTCCCAAGCATTGTTTCATACGCAAGTTTAGCGGCTGGAGTATTGAAGTTTGCACCACCTGCTACAAAAACATTTGCCAAATCTCCCGGATTAGAGTTGCTAAGATTTAACACCATTTCAAAAGTGTTTGCTAATTGTTCATATGTTACATCATTAGCAGCAGTTGCGTCTCCTGAAACTTGTGGAGGATTTCCATTTGCTTGTAAAATTGGGACTTCAATATTAGCGATATTAACACCATTCATTTGTGCTGGGCTATCAATAATCATCACGCTACCATTATTTCTAAATTCAATGCGTCCTTTAATATCAAATCCATTAACATCTTTGACTTCAAAATTATAAGTATGTCCATCTAAGTCTGTTCCTGCAACTTCAGAAAGTTTTGTTTCAAGTGTCGCATACGCATTGCTGCTGCGAACTACTTGTGAAACATTGGAATTTAGTGTTGCACCATTGCGTGAAAAATCTACTCTATCAAATTCTACACTATAATCATTGCGGAATCCATTTATGGCATTACCCGCATTATCTTGTGCAGTAAATGTAACAGATAAAGAACTCTCTCCAATATATGGTAGAGTATTTGGGTCTTGGTCGGGTGGATTTTTCTTAGAAACATTATTATCTACAATGATAATCTTTCCATCGGAGAATTGCACATCTATATCTCCATTCCCAGCACTATAAGTATTTTTGATTGTATCCATTAGGTCTTGAATGGTTGTGTTTGCATTGATTGTGAAATTAACAGGAGCTATGGCAGCACCAGCGGTATCAAGTGCTGTATTTGCCGCTGTTCCACTTAATTGTATAGAATCTACATCGTTTGGAAAAATGTCTCTTAATAGTGTTGTTGTTTTGGCAACCTCATTTGTATGTGTTCTAAAAGTTGTTGGAATCGTATGGATTCTGTGGTCATTATAATCTTCTACCGAAGTAATGTTATTGCTTGAAAAACTTCCTAAAAATGGACTTTGCACATAAGTATTTACTTTGACTCCACTTCCTAAAAGTTCATCAATATCTAAAACCCCGATTCCATCTGTTGGGGGGTTTGCACCCGGATTTGCATTTTGGTTATTAGGCGATTTATAAGAGCTTGAAACCATAGAAAATTCTATATTTGAGCGTCCGCCGGTTAAATCTTTGATTTCAATTTGCCCCCATTCATTCAGTGTAACATCTACAACTTTGCTCACTTCTGTATTTCCAAACTCACGTCCAATTTTATCTAGCAAATCTTGCACTTTTGGTGCTTGATTTTTATCGGTATAGGAAACTTGCATTTCAAATTTAGATTTAAATGCAGTCCCATCTGGCTTTCTTCCCGTGATATAGAAAACTTCTGGGTCGTTATTGCTTGTATCTGCATCATTATCACCGACTAAATCCCTTAAAGTATCACTTGCTTTTATAAAGACTTCTTCGCTTACACCTGTTGGGTGCAAGGGATCCATAATCTGTGGATGTAATTTACTTTGATTGTATTTTGGGATATTTGCTGAAATTACACGATTGGTATCGCGGTCAGAACCAAGAAATAATTCTAAACCGGTAATATTATAAGGAAGGGAATTATTAGAGCCAAGCAAAGCACTTAAAAAATCTCCATTTCCATTATAGCTTCCATCTGCATTGAAAGGTTGCTTTGTCGTAGCTGTTCCACCAAAAATATATTCTCCCCCAATAGAAGTGTTTGCAATAGATAAAAAGTGGTCTCTAATTGCGCGTAAGTCTTTAGCGATTGCTAAACGTGAAGTTTCGCTGTGAATGTCATTTGCTCCTTGCACAAGTTTAGTCTTAAAATTATCCATACTTTTTGTAAGCTCGCTTAATGCGGTGTCTGTATGTTTTGTGAAAGTTAAGGCATTATTTGCGATTTCCTTGCTTTGATTTAAGGTATTAATGTTAAAATCAAGTGCTAGCGTTTTATTAAAAATTGAGGAATTTTGGTAACCATATTGGATTTTTAAACCATTCATTTGTGCCAAAACGCTGCTTAAACCTTGCATTGTTTGATTTTGATGATATTGCATCATTGTGTATCTTGAGTGTGTTCCTATACGCATTAGTTATCCTTAAAAATTTATTTCACCTTTGCAGAGTAAAAAGCAATTTTTATTCCAAATTTTATAGTTATAATAGATTCTAAATTGGCGCATTAAATTTCGGACTGTGTTTTTTAAAGAGAGTAGATTTTAGAATGTGTAGCAGCGATGCGGGGTAGCAGAGATAGATTAAACTCTTTGCTTCCACATAGAATTGTTATTGTTTGTTTTTATCCTCTTACAAATTCTCTAAATTAATAGAATCTTCTATCTCTCTTTACCATTTCTTTATCTTTTACTGCTGATTGTATATTATCTATAAAGTTAGGATACATTTAGTGGGTTTTGTTGATTTTGCATAGCATTAAAATTTTCCACATACAAAAAATCATTAATGCTTTTAAGCTCAGCATCTAAGGCTTCTTTTTTATCAATATCTAATTCTAAATTTAATGTTTTTTGAATATCATCTCTTAAAAATTAGTATTAGAATGATTGGCAATATTGTTTGAATGATTTATATAGTTGTTTATATTTGCATTATTGTTTAGGTTAGTATTCATAATTTTATTTTATATTACTATTTACAATCTTTGCAATATTTTTTAACGATGCGTTCAACTTCTTTATGATAGTCTTTATCTTCATAAATTTCCAAACACTTAAATGGTATATAAATATAATTAATCGTTTTTGAACTTGTCCAACTCATACGATTATGCACATAGTCTAAAAAATTCATAATATTATCTTTATTTTTATCATCAAAAAATAAAGGCATATCAAGTTTATCTTTTATTAGGTAATACACTTGGCTATTTTTATCATCAACAAAATTTTTAATACAATAGCGGAATCCTAATTTTTTCAGTGCATCAACTTTTAAATCAAATGTAAATTGTTGGTTTTCAAATGCTCTTGAGTGCCAATTGCTCCCATCTTCATTTTTATAAGATAATTCGCCAAGCATTTCTCCAAATACGCTATTTACCCCGATTAATATAACTGCCAATATTGCTTTTTTCACCTGACCCCCTCTTATCTATTTTAATTCCCAAAAATATAAATTTTCAACAATAGCCCTTCCTTTAAGCAAATAATTAGTGTTATCTACAAATCGTTGCTTTTTCCCATCCCATAGTGTAATATGCCCACTAGCATCACTCCAACCGCTTATTTTTGAGGTATTTTAGGATTAGAAAGATTGAAGTAAGCGTTAATTTCATCTTCTGACATTACAATATTTTGAACCACATGAGGCTTTTTACCTTTTTGGTAAATAATAAAGATGAAAGGGCTATCAATTTTGCTTACCTCCAAGGAATAGTTTCCAAAAATTAGGGTTGGACATTTTTCTGCCGAGGATGCATAAAAATTTGCATTAATCCCATTAACTCTTAAATACTCTTCTGTCTTATAGAGATAATAAACCCAATCGTCCATTGCGATATAATAGTCACCTTCGTTTTCATTCAGTGCTTTGAGCTTATTAAAGTAATTCCCAGTTTGACTTACATAAAATCCACATTTATCACAGATAACCTTACATTTTTGTGTTGCAGACTTTAGCTCCTCATCTTCCTCTGCGCAAAGCATTAACATTGCTAACATCAAAGTTAAAGCAATTCTAAACATTTTCCATCCTTTAAGGTTGAGTGATTTCTATATGATAACATTGTTCTTTATTTCTCCGCTCATCAATAATCTTAAATTCTTGATGTTTATCCTCATATTGCTTAGCAATTTTATAGAAATTAGTAGAATCTTTAAATCTCCACACAGATATATCAAAAGTATTTTTAATATTAAAATCTTGACAATGTTGAAAATATCCTAGCGGGATTAATCTTTTAATTTCTTGTTCCATTGCATTAAGGATTTCATTTTTTGATTTATTTTGCTCCATAAGTTTTTTATAAATATCAATGACAGAATGCACATCTGTTATGTAAGTTTGCTTTGTAATTTCTATGCCCTTTTCTATGTCTTGTTCTTTAGAATTGCTTTGAATCATATTATACATTGCTAAGGCTTGTTTTGTTGGGGTTCTTGCTACATTTGTAATAGTAATAGTAGGATTGTTAGAATCTTTACCAATACGCCTTAATATATTTTTAGAATATTCTAACACAAGGCTTATATCTATGCCATTCTTCCCAACTACTTCGACTTCACTTAAATCTTCCTCATCTCCCTCCTCACTTTTCCATTCCCTAACCATTTCACTCTCTTTAAAATTAACAATAAGTGGTTTGTTTATCTTGTAGTTTAGCAATGAAGGTTTGTTTAGAATCTTGAGTATAAATAAAGATTGGAGAATCTTTAGTGATACTATGATTTGTTATGGATTCTATACTTTTAAAATCAATGTTTGTGAGTTTAATATTAAAGTTTCCATTGTTATTAAAAGTATCTTGAGGTTTTGGAGATTTTAATTGTATGCCTAAAGTAGAATAAGCTTTGTCTTTTTCTAAAAGAGTTTTTAGGAGATAAGGAGAATTGGTGGAAGTTATATCTGCTTTATTGTTTGGATTAGTAATATTCATAATTTATTTTATATTATTATTTACAATCTTTGCAATATTTTTTAACAATGCGTTCAACTTCGGAATGGTAGTCGGGGGAATCGTAGAGTTCAAGAGCTTTTTTAATGTGAAACATATCAATACCACCAAAAATTGTTCGTCCACTAACTTTACGATACATTTCTCTTGTATTTTGTTTAAGTTCATCTAAAGTAGAATCAAGATTGGGTATAGAGTGACATAAATCAGCAAAGCGGTAACTTTGATAATATTCTGTTGGCTGTATTAGATCTATTATATCATATATCAAAACCAAATACATAAGATATTCCTAATGCTTGGATTTCCTTAATGACTTCTTGTTTTGATAGCTTATAATAATGCCCATCCAATTTATATGAACTATATTTCTTACAAGTTTCACTTTGTTTAAAATTTGGATTAGAATCCTCACTGTTTGCATACACACATACATTCAACCACAAAATGAATAATGCTAGAATCTTTTTCATCAATTCTCCTTGTTATATCTTCCAAAAGCATAATTCTCTAACAAAGATATGCATCTTCCTATCATTTAAATAATTAGTGTCATCTAGGAATCCTTTGCTTTCTTTATTAAAAAATGTTGTATGTCCTCCTGCATTCCCCCAACCATCAATATCCATTGTTACAATACCATTTTGATTAAGAGATTTTAATGTATCAAAAAAATCCTGATTGGCTTTCCGCACTTTCTGCAACAATTTAGGATCATTTATAATATTTAAATATTCTTCTTTTTTATCATAAAATACTTTATAAAATTCTTTATAATTTATTCTTTCTGAAAAAGGTTTTATCCTTTTACCTTTATTCCAATTATTCTTTAATAATTCTTTAATTCTAGGAACTCCCGTATAGTATAAATGTCCATCTTCTCCCTTTAATGCACCAGATGGTAAATAACATAAATCTTTTATGGGGATTCCTCCATAGTTTAAAGCATAACTTACACGCAAGGCGCAAGTATTGCTAAAATCCTGATACACCTCATTTGGATTTTTTCTCCATTCTCCATTATAGTGCCTATCTATTTTAAATCTAACATACTCTCCTAATGGCTGTTTTCCAACTAGTGCGTATCTTGGATATATGTTTAAGTCTTCGGCAGATGCCATTATGGCATTACAAAGTTCTTTGGATTTTTTTCTGACTCACATTCATCGTTTCTCGTATAAATCATAATTTGATCATATATGGCTTCATATAATGTTTTTTGCAAAGATTTATCACTTTTTATATTTGTTATTTTCTCATACGCTTCTTTCAAAAATTTAAAACTTGGTCTATCAATTTCTATATTCTTTATTATTTCATTAATACTTATTTCACAATTTGGCATTTAACTTCTCCATATTTTTTTATCCTTCAAAATATTTTTAAAAACTACTTCACCATTTTGAACCACTCCCTTAACTCTAAATTTTTCTCCTTGTGTTTTTATGTTTATTTCTACTTCCTCTCCATCACTACAATCTTTAATAACGATATGTAAATTCATATCATCTTGACACTTAGAATATTCCTCTACCTTGCTACATTCCTCACCATAACTAAAATATACTTCTACAATCTTATCTTTTAAAACTTCTTGCTTCCACTCTCTAACCATTTCACTCTCTCTTAAAGAAACATTTGGAATCATAAACTCTCTTTGTATAGTTCCATTATTTAAATCTTGAGAAGTGATTTGAAGTTTTTGAGAGATTGTATTGTTTGCTTCATATTTACTTCTAAAAGGAATAAAAGATAAAAAGAGATATTGAGTATCTATTAGGTTTATATTATTATATTCATCTCTTGTAATGTTTGTATTAAGATTAATATTAAGAGAGAGTGTATTAGTATCTTGTAGTTTAGTAATAAAGTTTGTTTTAGAAGTTTTATTTTGTTTGTTAGTGTTATTGTTTATATTATTAGATTTAGAATCTTGAGTATAAATAAAGATTGGAGAATCTTTAGTGATACTATGATTTGTTATGGATTCTATACTTTTAAAATCAATGTTTGTGAGTTTAATATTAAAGTTTCCATTGTTATTAAA
>NZ_JRPB02000046.1 GCF_000765695.2 Helicobacter sp. MIT 11-5569
TTACTACTCTTCTTTATTTCTCCTATCCCTTCCCATTGTTCTCTTTGATATTCTATCTTAGGAGAAGGATTAGATGGTAGTTTGAGTGGAGAGAATTTAATCTTATTCTTTTTAGGAATCACTAATATAGGATAACCTTTTAGACTTATTCCTATTAAACCCATTTGTAAAACAGCTCTTTTGTTATTAACTTTATGTTGTGTCCAAGTATAAGGAAAGACTAAAGCTACTTTAGTGCAAGGTCCTCCTAGCATAGGTGGATTAGCACAATTACTTATACTTGCTCCTTGTATTTCATTGTTTAACATTATAGGAACATTCTCTGATTTTATTCTTTTAGCATTTTTAGCTTTTAGATTAACTCTTCCTCCATGTATGCACATTACAATATTATCTTCTAGTATAGGGTGTATTAAAGATAAATCAGGAGTTGTTTGTAGAGTTTTTACTTTAGGAGTAAGGATTTTTCTTCTTGTTTTCTTAGCCATTAAGAATCCTATGGGAGTTTAGAA
>NZ_JRPB02000016.1 GCF_000765695.2 Helicobacter sp. MIT 11-5569
GAGTTACACCTTCAATTTTGATATAGGCTGGTTGTGCCATATAAATCTCCTTTCCCTTTTATTTTATTATTGTTACAAGCACAGATATTAGCATTTTTTTAATGTTTTTAGAATAAAATAATAAAAAAGTAGGGAATATTTTTATTTTATATTTTTTAGTGGTTAAAAATTTACGGAGAACAATTAATAATTATGTTTAGCAGAATCATCAATTTTGTAAAATCAAAACTATTTTTATATCTTTTACTATTAAGTATTCTTCTTATAGTAAGTCTTGCATTTTGGTTATGGGGTTCTTTAATAGCTTTTAATGACATTTATATCTTTAGTAACTCGTATTTAAGATTTGGCATTATTTTTATTATTTGGATTTGTATATTTTTATTTTTTCTATTAAAGCCATTATTTAATTTCTTTGCTTCTTTAAAGAGTGAAAAAAGAATGAAATTAAAAATGTTACAAAAAGAAGCGGATGAATTTTTATATAGAGCAAAAAGAAATTTTTTTATTTCCCTAAAAGATGCTAAGGATACATGGAAAAAAGAAATTAAAATTAAAAATATGCCTTTAGTCATTATTATTGGTAATGAATCAGCAGGCAAAAGCACTTTTATTAACTATTCTGATATTGAATGTCCTTTGAGTGATAGCCTCCAATCTTATAAAAAATTGCACCAATCAACACAAAATTTCGCTCTATATATTTCAAAACAAGGAGCAATTTTAGACACAGAGGGCAATTATTTTTCCCAAGAAGACTTTTTTAACCCAGAAAGTAGTGATGAGATGCCCGAAGATGATTTGGACAAAAATAGGGAATATATTTTAAAAAAGAGCATTTGGAAAAACTTTCTAGGCTTTTTAAATAAAAACTTCTTTCATAGTAAGCTAAATGGAATCATTTTAGTAATAGATACTCTAAATTTCATTAATAGTCCCAAAGAGTATTCTTATAATCTTATGCGACATCTAACAAAACGTGTGCATGAGTGTGAAAAAACATTAAACTTAAAATTACCTATTTATATAGTATTTTCCAAAATTGATTTAATTGAAGGTATGAAAGAATTTTTTGAAATCTATCATGAAAAAGTTACGCATAAAATTTTTGGAATATCTTTTAAAGACAAATTAAGACCTGATGAACTAAATAAAAACTTTAAAGAGATTAGCGATTCTCTATTTTTTAATTTTATGAGTAAAAATACGCACTTGCATTCCCTTGAAGATAAAAATAAAACTTATTGGTTTTTAAAACAAATGGATAATTTATTTGCATTAGTTAGTGAATTTCTTATTGAACTGCAAAATGAAAATGCACAAAAAAACAGCTCCTATTTACGTGGAGTCTATTTTGTAAGTGCCTATCAAGAAAATATACCAAGAAACTATCTTCTTGATACAATCTGCACAAAATACAGCATTAAAAAAGCACTCGCAAAAGCAACCCCTATCTACAATAATCAAAGCTATTTTGTAAAAACTCTTCTTGAGGGAGTGATTTTTAAAGACTATTCTTTAAGTAAAATAAAAAGTGTTTTTAAAAGAGTAGCTTTACTTAGTATCACTATAATAGTATGCCTTATGACTTATTCCTCCTCTTATTATTTTATTGATAAAAATAATTTAGAAAGGAAAAAAAGTGATGCTGTTTTAAATTCTTTAGAAATATTATTAAGCAATCTAAAATATGACACAATGAGCATAGAACAAAAAGCAGCCTTCCTAATACAACTAAGAAATATTTTATCCTCTTACCCAGAGCTTAACAATCAACCAAGCTTAATGGAATATCCAACCTTAAATATATCCTATAAAGCTTTCAAACAAGCAAATGATTTCTACTATGCCATCAATGAAGATGTGCTAAAGAATACCCTCATTAAAGAAATGGAAAACATACTATTAACAGATGCTAATCATGAAAATATTATCAAAACATTATATATGTATAAATCCCTATTTGAGCCAAAGTATCTCAATACACAATTATTAAAAAAATGGATTGGAGAAAATTGGAATTACTTGGAAAAATATCAAATCTCACAAGAAAATTTCTTAAATGGCGTAGATAGCTTTAAAAACACAAACTTCAATACTTTTAACATCAATGAAAAAAGCATTATTGCAAGCTTTGAAAAACTCCAAAATACTAGCCAAACACAAAGAATTTATATTTTGTTAGATTTCTTAAAAAGCTATCAATCAAAAGAAAAATACTTCATTACTCAATATCTAGGATTCTCTCATAATAGTGTATTTGCAAACAATAAAGAGCAGTTTATTATGGACAAAATTTATACCAAAGAAGGAATGATAGCTTTTTTAAACAGTCTTAATGCAGAAGTTGATAATGCGATTAACATAGAATTGTGGATGTTAAATAATGATACAAAACCACTAGAAAACAAGAACGCTCTTATCTTAGGTATATTAAAGCTATACCTAAGTGAATATCAAGCAAAATGGCAAGAATTACTTGCTTCTTTAAAGCCACAAAATTATAAAAGCAAGGAAGCAATGCTTAATCAACTTGATATTCTAGCAAAAAAAGAAAATCCGATTCAATCTTTGATTAATATTGTTAGCAAGAATACAAATATTAATGATGCTTTTTTATTAAGTGAGGCATACAAACTAGGTTTGAATGCTGGTGAAATCAAAGCCAACTTTACAAATATTGCAAATGCTTTTGCTCCTTATCATAAAATTGCCAATGAAGATTCTTTATTAAAAAGTGGAGCAAATGCAGTGGGCTTAAAATCCAACGATGAAAACATAATGGAAACTTTAAGTAAAGATATTACAGATGTTAAAAATAAAATTATAAGCTTTACTACAAATAGCAATCTAAGCGTGGAAAATAGAATCTCTTATGCTCTTCTTAACTTAAAAGAAGCAGACGACCCATTTACCACTTTTGATAATGACATCAAAAAAATGCCCTTTGAACTAAGGCAATACTATACAATACTCTCTGCTTATTCTTGGAATTTTATAGAAAACAATGGAATCGCACTCTTTAATGCTGCGTGGAAAAATGAAGTATATGTGCCTTTTATAAACGACATTGCTCCTTTTTATCCTTTTAATCAAGATAGTTTAGAAGACCTTAGTATAGATACTTTTAAAAACTTTTTTGGAAGAAATGGGACGATTAATAGTTTTTATAAAAAATATCTCAACGATATTTTAATAAGAAGAAAAAATATCTACTCTACTAATCCGCGATACAAAGCTAAATTAAATTTTTCTGAAAATTTTTTAAACTTTATTACAAAAACTGCGAATCTGTCTAATCTAATCTTAAGTCAAAATGATAATATAAGGGTGCATTTTACTATCAAGGCTCTTGATTTAAGTGCAGACTTTTCACATATTGATATTTCTTATGCGGATAATTCCATAAAATATGACCATACACTAAAAACACAACTTGATATTATAGCCGACCAATTTACGCCTGCTACTATCTTAAATTTTGGTGCTTATAATTATGGTTCTTATCAAGTGAGCTATGAAAATTCCTATAAAGGCGAATGGGCATGGTATAAATTTATTAAAAAAGTAAAAAATAATGGCAAATATACTTTAAATTTTAATAATAATGAAAAATTATATTTTGATTTTGAGTTAGTAAATGGTGAAAACGATATTGCTACTATTATGCAACTTTTAGAAAATTTTAGAATTGTAGAAAATATTATAGGCGGAGAATAATATGGAGAAAGAAGAAATTGGTGTTATTGTTGAAAATACACAAGATTGTAAAAGCCAGAAATATGCTCATGTTTTCAATGAAGAGGGAGGCTTTATCGGGAGCAGTATTGACAATGCTTTTTGTTTGCAAGATACACAAAACCAAATTCAAGATAAGCATATTAAAATAACTTTTGAAGAAGGATGCTTTGCACTAACCCCTATGGAAGACTGTAATGTTTATTATAACAATGCGTTTTCTAGTATGGAAGGTGGATATGGGACTATTATAAACTTAAATGATACTGTTAAAATAGGCGATATTATATTGCGCTTTGTAGAACCAAAAAGTATTGATGAGGACATGCTTAAGCAAAAAAATATACTTAAAGACTTACAAAAACAACCTCAAGAGGAAGAAGAGCCTCTAAGACCAAGAGGGCAAGTCAGTATTAATTTTAATGAAAAAGAAAATATCCAAGAGTTAATTAGCACCAAACAAGACTATGATTTTTTAGAGAAAAAATTTGATGATAGCTTTTTAAAACAAATGCCCCACACAAATACAAACACTTTTGATTATAAAAATGTTTTAAAAATACTTGATAAAAGCTTTAAAGAAATACAATCTCATCAAAAAAATAGTAAATTTAATGATATTTATGAGGATTTAACCCTAAAAGATTTGGAGGGAATTATCGCACAAGTTCCTCTTATAAAATCTATTAAACTCATTAATCTTTTAGTGCTTAGTTTGATTAGTAAAGAACTTTACAGCCCAATATTTGAAGAAATGGAAGAAGATATGTTTATTAAATATCTCAAAGTTGCGATACAAAGTAATGTAAAAGAAGAAAAACATCTCTTTGAAAATTTAACCATTAAAGCATTAGAAAAGTATAGGAAATAGGTTTTTTACTTCTATAGAGTTAATATCTTATCCATTTCTTGTTTCTTTTTTAAGAGTTTATTGCGATGAACTGATTAAATGATTTGAGTAATATTTAAAGATTGGTGCGGTATTGAATTAATTTTCTAAGAAACTGAAGCATAAAAAAGATTTAGACAAAAAACTCCTCTCCTAAAAAGAAGAGAAGAACTTAATCATTATTGTTTTTCTTTAATGTATTGCATTACCATCGCATAAGCTTCATCTTTAAGCTCTAGTTTTTTACGTTTTAATTCTGATAACTCCATATCTGTTGCATGTTCTCTACCTTCTACAATATCTTGAATTTTTTGATCTAGATCATTGTGCTCGTCAAAAATCTTAGCAAAATGTGCATTCTCCTGCTTTAAAACACTAATTTCATCTCTATATTCATGTAACATAGATTCTCTCCTTACAGATAAATTAATTATAGATTATAAATAAAATTGCCTTAATACTTACCATTTTTACAAAATTTTAGACAATCTTTTTCCTTTATTTTATGAGCGGTAATCCGCATTGATTTTTACATATTCATGCCCTAAATCACAACCATAAGCTACAAAAGATTCCATTCCTTGACCAATTTCACAAGTAATTTTAAAGGAATCTTTTTTCAAAACTTCTGCAGCTTTTTGTTCGTTTTGGCTATCAAAATAAATGAAACCTTTTTTATAAACGCACACTTCATCAAAATAAATTTCTAATGTTTTAGAATCGCATAAAATCCCACTTGCTCCGATTGTTGATGCGATTCTTCCCCAATTTGGGTCGCAACCAAAAAGTGCAGTTTTAACAAGCAAAGATTGGCTAAGTGCCTTTGCAGCTCTTTGTGCTTCTTCTTTGCTCTTTGCTCCTTTAACTTCAAAAGCGACAAGCTTAGTAGCACCCTCTCCATCACGCACAATATCTGTGGCTAATTTGTGCATTATTTTTTCTAAAACAAACAAAAAAGCCTCTTTATCATAAGTTCCACTTTTTCCATTGCTTAAAAGCAAAATCGTATCATTTGTAGAAGTATCGCCATCTACGCTAATTGCATTAAAAGTCGTTTCCGCTGCAGTCTGTAAAAGCTCTTTCATATCAGACTTTGGAATCTGCGCGTCTGTGGTGATAAAACACAGCATTGTCGCAAGGCTAGGATTAATCATTCCAGCACCCTTACACATCGCACCGATTCTAAAACTTGTCTTATCCTCCAACACCACTTCAAAAGCAATGCTCTTGCTAAAGCGGTCTGTTGTCATAATTGCTTCTGCGGCACAAGAATCTTCTTTTTTTGCTAAATCAAATTTTTTGAAAGATTCTATAATTTTTTCTTTTGGCAACTGCACACCGATTACTCCTGTAGAGCTCATAATCGGATTGTAAATTTCAGGAAATTGATGCTGAAGATTCCCTAATACTTCCTTGACATTTGCCACACCTTCATCACCTGTAAGCGCATTTGCATTTTTAGAATTTACCAATACAAAATTCGTTTTGAAATTTTTATCGTATTCTTGAAAATGCAGAATCGGAGCAGCACAAAATTTGTTTTGTGTAAAAAGTGCTTCTACTTCACATAAAGAATCTGCATAAATAAAGGCTATATCGGGCTTTCCATTGCCTTTTAATCCCGCACTTACTCCATCACAATAAAACCCTTCTGCCGCTGCGATTCCACCATGTATTGGGAAAAAACTAAACATATTTTAGCTCCTCTGGTTTGTCTTTTTTAGATATAAGCTGCTTTGTTAAGCGCACACCATGCGAAGTGCCAATTACGAGCAATTTGCATTCACTTGTTACAAGTGTATCACCATTAGGCATAGAAATAAATTTGCCATCTTTTTGTGTGATTCCCACAACAGAAGCTTGTGTAATTTCACGCACATGCGCTTCTTTGAGCTTCTTTAACACAAGCCAAGAATAACGCGGAACAACAATTTCTTCTAAATCAAGCGGAGTATCCTTTTGGTAAGCAAATCTTTCTAATAGATTCTCCATATCTGGACGTGTTGCCATTGCATTAACACGCTGCGCAAAAAGCTTTGTTGGAGAGACAACACAATCTGCGCCTAATTTTTTTAATCTCTCCTCATCTTCACTTGTATTTGCGTTACCAATAATAAAATAGGGCTTTCGTCCAAGCTCACGTTCATAAAGCCTGACAGAAGCAATTTGTGCAATATTATCTGCAATATTACTAGAAAGTGTAATAACGCCTCTTGCACTTGATAAATGGCATTTTAACATTGCAATTTCTGAATGTGGATCTTCGTTGATAAAAAATGGATAACGATATTTTTGCGCAATATCCTCTAATGCGTCATTATTATCCACCACCACAAAAGGAATATGCGCTTCTCTAAATTGCTGGGAAAGCTGGATTGTATATTCATTGTGGTAACAAATAATAAAGTGATTTTTTAAACGCGCGATTCTATAAATCATGTTGCGTTCCTTAATAATTGGAATAAGTTTGCCTCTACTTAGCACATCAATAACGCTAATGACGCAAAAGCTTAAAACAGCAGAACCTGCCATCATTACAATTGCGGTATAAAATACATCTAAGCCATCAAATTCATTTTCTTTTAATGCGCCAAAGCCTGTTGTAGTAAAAGTATAAGAAGCCTGAAAAAAAGCATCAATTAAGCTATAATCTGTAACGACAACATAACCTAAAGTGCTAAGAAACAAACCTGCAAAAAGCAGTAAAAAAGGTGCTCTAAAAGGCTTTAATTGCTCATAGAGCAACCCAGACATATCAATATCTGGTTTCTGTGTCCCCTCCCAATGGAGAAATTCTTTGAGCTTATCAAAAGCCACAGCTCAATCCTAAAACTAAGGATTAAGAGTGTTTTTTCATTGTGCGTAATGTAGAAGCAGCGACTCTAACTTTCATTGTTCTACCATCTTCTAATTTAATTCTTACTGTTCTTAAATTTGGCAAAGTTCTCTTTTTTGTTTTATTATTTGCATGGCTTACATTGTTGCCTACCATTGGACCTTTACCTGTAAAAAAACACTTTCTTGCCATTTTTTATCCTTCAAAATTGTTGCTAATGATTTAAGCTTGTGATTCTATCTAAAGCTATATAATAGAAAGTTTAAATCAATTAAGCCTTTCTTTAATTTCTTGCACAATATGGAATCCATGGTTTAATGCCGCAGCAATAGAACCGCCATTTTTATACAAAATATCCCCTGCAATATAAATTCCATCCACAGAGCTACGGTGATTTTCATCTGTCAATGGCACACCATCACTATCTAAGGCGATTCCGCATTTGCGCAAGAAATCCACAGGAGCCATTCCGCCAATCGCATAAATCACGCGGTCAAAAACCAAGCTAGTAGAATCCGTGAAATTTACTTTAACCTTCCCATTGTCATCTTCCAAACTTGTAATATCCACACCTAATTTTGGTGTAATTTTACCTGTATTGAAGCATTGCGTAAGATTTTCTTGATTTATTTCATTGATTCTTGAAAATTCTTTTTTACGATAATTTAGCATAACAGGATTTGTCTCACTCAACACACAAGCATACTCCACAGCAGAGTTTCCACCTCCGACAACTAAAATACTCTCTCCATCAACACAACTATTTGCATTAAAATTTACAATATTTCTAATACTGCTAGGAATCGGGTAGCTCGGTTTATTGGGTTGTCCCATTTTCCCAATAGAAATGACAATAAATTTTGCCTTTATTGCAAGATTATTTGTTGTGTGAATGACAAAATAATCACCTTCTTTATTTACGGATTCTACTTCTGTTTGGAATCGTGCATCTACACCATTTTCTTGAATAATCTTATCAAAAAGATCTAACGTGCTTTCTTTTGTTCCATCACAAAAATAAATATTTCCATTTAGTTCAATCTTTTGTCCTTTATAGTCCTTATCCACACGCTTGTTATCCTTATAAAATTTACGGATTGTTGTAGAATGCCCTTCGCCTTTCTCAAACAAAATTACATCTTCAATCCCTCGTATTAGCGATTCCACAGCAGATGCGATTCCACCTGGACCACCACCAATAATTGCAATATTATAAATTTCTTTCATTTATCATCCTTTGTTTTTTGATTTGCTATATGGCGTAAATCTTCTTCGCTATCAAATAAAACGCCCTGCATCATTTTTTTTTCATCATCAAACTGCCCATTTTTCAAACCCCACAAAAATGCAATTAAACCAATAAGTCCAATCACTATTGAAGTCGCAAGCATAACAGCAACCATTGTAGTATTCATACAGCTTCCTTTAAAAATGGTAGCAAAGCTTCTATATTTAGCCCCATTGCATTATAAGTTGTTCCGATTTGTTTTTTAATAAAATGCTTATGGAATCCTTCTATCATTACAGCTCCAGCTTTATTCTTCCAAAGCCCACTTTTTAGATAAGATTCCATAGCATTTTTATCAAAAATCTCAAGCACAAGATGTGTTGCACTCATATCCATATAATAGAATGCAGAACAATGCAGAATTGCACAGCTTATCACACTCAAAATTCCACCACTTTGAGCTTGCAAAAACGCATTTGCCTCTTCTGCATTCTTTGCTTTGCGCTGCAAGATTCCATTACAGCTCACAACACTATCTGCAATTAATAATGGAATCTCTAAGCCATAACACTCTAACGCGCTCGCATACTTCCCAAGTGCTGCTTCATAAGCAAATGTTTTAGGAGATTCTGCATTCAAAGTTTCTTCATCAAAGCCGCTATCACTTGCTACAAAAGGGATTTTAAAGCTTTGCAAAATCTCTTGACGCACTTTAGAAGTCGAGCATAAACGCAACATAAATCCCTTTCAAGACTTAAAAATAATTTCTGATTATAGCTTTTTAAAAATTATAAAATCATAAGGTTGTTAATTTTGCACACTCACAGCAACAACAGCAATTGCAAATCCTATATCATGAGAAATAGAAACGCTCAAATCTTCTACCTTAAAATACGTTAATTTTTCTGCAGTTAGTTGCATCAAAGGAGCACCTTTTGGGCTTTTTGAAAGTAAAATATCATGGAATCCTAACTCTTTTCCGATTCCACATTTTAATGCTTTCGCGCAAGCTTCCTTAGCAGCCCAAAATCCTGCAATGCTTTGTGGAGTTTTAACAAGAGCAATTTCAGATTCTCTTAAAAATCTCCTAAGCCCTTGTTTTTCAAACTTTGCATAAAACTTTTCTATACGTTCTATGCTAATAATATCCACTCCCACACAAAGCATAAATTACTGCACAACAAATTCTGTAAAAAACATATTCACAACTCTACCATCTACTAAAAACTCATTAAGGCGTTCCATTATTTCTTCTTTGAGTTTTTGTTTTCCTTTGACAGTTTGCACTTCTTCAAAAGTTTTTGAACTTAAAACAGTAATAATCGTATCACGCAACACATCACGTTTTGTATCAAGCTCTGCTTGCATATCAGCTAAACTAAGCTCTAATGCTATGGAAGTCTTTAGATAACGCTTTCCTCCTCCAGAAGCAAGCAAATTAACGATAAATTGGTCAAGGGGATACATTGGTCCAACGCTTAGCAAACTGCTATTTGGATTAGCAGCACTTCCCTTATTAGCAGCACTTTGTTGTTGTGGAGCTGCTGCTTGTCCCGCCGCCTCTGATTCATCGCCACCACTAAAAATCAAAATTCCAACAACAATTAGAATAATTAATAATAGCGCAACTACACCAATAATAATAAATAGTATCATTTTATTTTGTTTTAAACCCTCAAATTTCGAGGCTTTTTTCTCTTCTTCTTCTGCCATATCACTCTCCTTTTTTAAAAATAAAACGTATTATACTTAGTTTTTTAAATAACTGCCAAGCCATTTTAAAGTATTAGGATAACGTTGAAACAACTCTGCCACATTTGCATCATCAATATGCCCATCAATATCAATAAAAAAGCAATAGCTAAAATCACCCCCAGAAACAGGACGCGACTGAATAGAAGTCATATTAATATTTAAATCCTTAATATCATAAAGTAAATGATAAAGCGCGCCCGGCTTATCGGTGTTTGCTAAGTTTGCATATAAAGAAGTCTTGTCTTTTCCACAACGCTGATTTTTAAAATTGCTCACAATAATAAAACGCGTTTTATTGCTAGAATTATCTTCAATATTTTCAAACAAAACAGGAACATTATAAAGTTTTGTTGCAATATGCGAACAAATCGCAGCACATTTGGGATTCTCCGCAGCAAGTTGTGCTGCTCGCGCTGTGGAATCTACTGGAACCCTTTGGATATGGTCCAAAGAATGCTCACTTAAAAAACTTGAACATTGTCCAAATGCAATATCTTTGGAATAAATAATCTCAATATCCTGCACACGCTGTGATATGCTAGCAAAACAATGATGGATTGGCATATAAACTTCTGCAACGATTTTTAATTCTGTATTTTTAAGCAAATCCAATGTTTCACCTACTGCTCCATTTTGATTATTTTCAATCGGAATCACTGCATAACTCGCACGATGATTCTCAACACTTTTTATAGCCTGTGTAATCGTGTTATGAGAAAAATACTCGCACATTGCTCCAAAGCGGCTTTCTGCTGCTTGATGCGTATAGCTCCCAAGAGGTCCTAAATAAGCCACCCTCTCTGGTAATTCAAGATTCCGACTAACCGCAAAAATTTCCAAATAAATTGCTTCAATAGCAGATTTATCCAAAAGCATAGGTTTTTTGGAATCCAAACGGTCAATAATTTCTTTTTCTCTTTCTGGACGATAGATAGGTGCATTGCTTTGCATTTTTGCTTTACCAATACGCTTAACAATCTCCATTCTACGCCCTAAAAGCTCTAAAATACTATCATCAATCCCGTCAATCTCTGCTCTAAAATGCTGTAAATTCATCGACTAACCTTTTAATATATTATCGTTTTTACGATTCTTATAAATAATCCTTTTCAAGTGCGATTAAATCCTCAAAACTCTCTCTTTTGCGCACAAGTTTTATTTCCCCACTAGAGATTGCAACCTCTGCACATCTAGGGCGTGTATTATAGTTACTTGCCATACTAAAGCCATAAGCTCCAGCACTTAACACTGCCAAAATATCTCCACTCTCTAAAACAGGCAAGACAATGTTTTTGCCCAAATAATCCCCGCTCTCACAAATAGGTCCCACAACATCAGCTTGGATACTAGCAGATTCTGTATTAGGATTCTTAAGGGCAACAATTTGATGATAAGCTTCATAAAGGCTAGGGCGAATCAAATCATTCATCGCCCCATCAACAACAACAAAATTTTTTCCTTGATTTTCCTTTTGATAAAGCACTTTTGTTAAAAACACGCCACTATTCCCAACAATAAACCTACCCGGCTCGCAGATAATTGTTATATCAAGCCCGCGCAACTCTTCTAAAATAGCTTGTGCATAATCATAAGGATTAATCGTGTTTTCATCGCTATAAGTAATGCCGATTCCACCACCAATATCAAAAAACTTAATATCCATTTTAAGAGCGATTAAACTATGTGTAAGCTTTGCAATTTTCTGTGTAGATTCCGCAATAGGTTTTAGTTTTGTTAGCTGACTACCGATGTGAAAATGGATTCCAATAGGCTCTAAAAACTCTGCATTATGCGCATATAGATACATTCCCTTAGCCTCTTCAATCCCTACACCAAATTTGTTTTCTTTTAACCCTGTTGAAATATAAGGATGTGTTTGTGGGTCAATATCTGGATTAACACGCACAGAGATTCTAGCTGGAATCCCAAGTTCTTTTGCGCACGCCTCAACACGCAACATTTCTTCTTTGCTTTCTACATTAATAAACAAAATCCCAAGACTAAGTGCTTCTTTAATCTCAAAATCTTGCTTACCAACTCCACTATAAATAATCTTATATTTTGGAATCCCTACCATTATCGCACGCTTAATCTCTCCTAAAGACACGCAATCTGCTCCGCTCTCTAAGCTTGCAAGCTTTTTTATCACACTTAAATTAGAATTTGCTTTTAATGCGTAGCATATTAAAGTTTTTCTGCCGCCAAAAGCTTGTTTTAGCTGATTAAACTTCTCTGCGATTCTCTCTAAATCATACACATACAATGGCGTCCCAAACTGCCTAATTGCATCTTCTAATAACGCCCTATCAAGATTCCCGCTTAACTCAGGAATATTCACCGCTTGTGTATCTTTCATCACTGCACTCTTTTTAAACTCAATTTTACGTTCGCATTGTAATAAAAAATGCCTTAAAAACTTAAGCTAAAGAGAAAAATTAAAATTACTTCTTGTTTTTTAAAGATTTTTTGCACATTTTCTGAAACTCTTTGTAATACTTCCAACTCTCTACAATATCTGGACGATGTTTTTTAATATGTTTTAACTCTGGCTCTAAAACAGATTCCAAACTTTGTAAAGACGCTTGATTTTTGCTCAATGCTTCAAGGACTTGCTCCGTAGTAACACGCTCATTTTGGGCTAATTTTAGTTCTGTCTCTAAATATTCTAAAAATTCATTCACATATTCTTTTGTGGCATTCCATAGCTCCACATCCTCACACAACGCATTAAATTCAGCCTCTCGCATATATACGCAAATTTGACTTCTAATCTCGCCTTCAAAATGCTGCGCAATATCAACATAACCTTCTATTTTTTCAGGGAATATAAAATATATCTTAAAACTATTTTGCAAATCCACATTAGAGAAATTTTCATTATTTTTCTTTTTAGAATTTTTGGAATATTTATAAGGCAAATCCTTACGATTGACACATAAAGTTAATGGTTGATTCGACCACAAAAAGAATAAATTTCCATTAAAATGCTTCGCCTCATAGATTTTTCTATCTTTTTCTTGTGGAGCATTAAAACCAAAATGTTGTGATAATTTTGTTAAAGTCTCAAACGCTCTTTCTTTAGAAATTTCTTGCATATCTACATAGACCAAATCTTTTGGCTTTAGCGCATTGACTAAAGAATCCCAAATTGCTGTTTGTGTTTTTAAACCCAAAAAACTTAAAGGTGGTTCATATTCTCTTCCTCTTAAGCGCAAAATTTTATTAAAATAATGATAGTCAAACGATAAGGTAAAGACTCTTTGTAAATCTTTGATATTCTCTAAGAGTTCCCTACAAGGTAATGCACCATGTTTTAAATTTTCAATCGGGTCTCGCACTAACATTAAAGCTGGCACTTCTTCTCCAACTAAAGCGAAATATTTTTCTCTATCTTTTGTATTTCCAAACTTTTCTATACCATAGCAGTCAAAAGCTAAAACATTAAACTTTTCTTTATTTTGGATTAAGTGCGTATAATGTGATATATAGTGTTCTACTGCTTGCGTTGGAGTTTCACTATAAGAAATGCTAAAATTCCCCCCCCCCCCGCAGTTCTAAGCATACTCAACATTGCTCCATGTCCTGTTCCATGCGGACACAAATCTAACATTTGATAAAAAGGCGGTAAAGGCAAATTTAAATCCCAAGCAATACGCGCATCAGTCTTCTCCCATACGATTTCTTTAGGATTCATTAGTGGAGGATAAGGGTGATTTGCATATTTTTCTTTAAATTCTTGAGATTCTAACCATGCTAGAATCTTATCTCTATGATTCCAAATAAGTTCTAAACGCTGTGTTGGAAAATCATTTTTTAAAATTTCTAAAATTGTTTTTGTTTGTTCTGCTAAATTCATAAATTTTCCTTTAGTGCCTAATGTGGCTTAAAAAATACTGCAATCTCTCACTTTTGGGGTGGTCAAAAAAACTTTTTGGCTCTGCGTCTTCTAAGATTCTGCCACCTTCCATAAACAAAACGCGCGTGGCAACTTCCCTTGCAAAGCCCATTTCATGCGTTACACAAACCATACTCATTCCATCACTTGCCACGCTTTTCATTAAATCCAACACTCCCCCAACCATTTCTGGGTCTAATGCACTTGTTGGCTCATCAAAAAGCATAACTTCTGGCTTCATTGCCAATGCCCTTGCAATAGCGATTCTTTGTTTTTGTCCCCCACTTAGGCGCGAAGGGTATTCATGCGCTTTATCATATAAACCAACGCGCGACAAAAGCGCAAGTGCAATTTCTTTTGCTTCTCCTTGTGTTGCGCGCTTTAGCTGCACGGGTGCGAGTGTGATATTCTCCAAAACGGTTAAATTGTTAAATAAATTAAAATGCTGAAAAACCATTCCCATTTTCGCACGCGCCAAATTAATATCAATACGATATTTTTTGTCATAGTCTTTGATTTTCTTTTCTAAAATCTTACCCCTAAGATTAGCAAGCTCTGGATAAAGCTCGACACTTAAATTTGAGATTCTTTGATTATCTAGCCAAATCTCACCACTATTTGGAATCTCCAAAAGATTCAAACAGCGCAAAAAAGTGCTTTTTCCACTTCCACTAGGACCGACAATAACGACTTTTTCTCCACGCGCAAACTCAATATTTAATCCGTTTAAGACAATTTTTTCTTGCGTCTTTGTATGCTCATAATACTTTTTAAAGAGATTTCTAACGCTTATCACTTCTTCTTAACTTCCCTTCATATTTTTTCACAATAAAGCTTGCCACCATCACAAGCACCAAATAACAAAATGCCAAAAAGAAATAAGGAATCATATATTCATAGCTCGCACTTCCAATTGTCTTAAACGCGTAAGTTAAGTCATGCACAGTTACATAGTTTGCCACAGAAGTTTCTTTTAAAAGCGTGATAAACTCATTGCCTAAATTTGGAAGCGCGTTTTTTAAAGCTTGTGGAAATACGACAAAGCGCATACTCTGCTTAGAATTTAATCCCAAAGCCCTTGCTGCTTCATTTTGTCCGCTATCTACACTTAAGATTCCACCGCGGATAATCTCACTCACATACGCACCGCTATTAAGCCCAAAAATCACAACCGCTACAAGTAATGCGCTACTTCCTGCAAGCCCCAAAAGCGGCAGAATCACAAAATAAATAAAAAGCAGCTGCACAACAATTGGCGTCCCTCTAAAAAAGCCTACATAAAGTTTGCCAATAATCACTAATGCACGCTCAAAAGTGTTTTTATCTTCTTTGGTAAGTAAAATTGCTAGCAAAGTGCCAATCACAACACCAATCAATAAACCACAAACTGCAAGAATAATCGTTACCCCTATCCCTTCTAAGACAAGAAAATAACCACCCTTCGTGATAAGTTGATGATAAAAGACTTCTAATTTATCCATTCTCTAATAAGGCTTTTAGTTGAAATATTTTTGCATAATGGCTTCTAATGTCCCATCTTTTTGCATTGCATCTAATACTCTATTAATAGAATCCAAAAGTTCTTTATTGCCTTTTTTTACTGCGATTCCATATTGTTCTTGTGTCAGTGAAGCAGGTAAAACTTCTGTGTTTGCATTTGCTTTAGAAATGAGTTTGGCAGGAGCTTCGTCTAAAATCACAATATCAACTTGTCCATTAACTAGCGCGCTAACTGCAAGAGAGCCATTCACAAAACTTTTCACCTCTGCATTTGAAAATCCTGTAAATCCCCAATCTTTATCACCTTTGGCAAAAAACGCACCTGTTGTGCCTGTTTGCACACCAATTTTGATTCCTTCTTGCGTAGCAATCGCGCTAATAAGTGCTTCTGCGTCATTCCCAACTTCTTTAAGCACCACATTATCACTTTTGATAATCACAACTTGATTTGCATTGTAATAGGATTCTGTAAAATCCACAACTTTTAGACGTGTTGCATTAATCGTCAAACCACTAGCACCAAAATCTGCGTTTGCGCTACTTACTGCACTAACAACAGAATCAAACTCCATATCTTTAATCTCTAGTTCTTTGCCTAATCGCTTTGCAATCTCACGTGATACGTCCATATCTATGCCTTTAAATTCTGAACCTTCTTTAAACTCAAAAGGGGGAAATTCTGCTGCGGTTGCGACTACTATTTTTTCATCACCCTTGCAACCACTTATCCCAAAACTTACAAAAATTGCTAACACTAAAGATAAAAGCATTTGATACATACGAAGCTCCTAAAAGAAAAATAGGCAAAGATTATAGCAAAATCCCTAAATGTTTTTGTTGAATTTACAAAATATAGAATCTTTAACAAAGAGTTTATGATTGCTATCCTTGCCTTTAGGCTTTGTTACGCTTCTTAATTCTTTTTTAATTTTCTTGCTATATAATGGTTTGTATCTAAAAGCACAAAGAATTTCCAATGAATCTTTTTAGCAATATTTCAAACAAAAAATACGGCACAAGCATACGTGATAGCCAAGTGCGCATTCTCGCAAACTCCAAAGATTCCATTATAGATAACCAAAAGGAGCAATTTGTCTTAAAAGTCTCTATGTTTAGTGCTTTGCTCTTAGCAATCTTTGGTATTAGTTTTGGAATCCTTGTAAAGTCAATGACGGTAATTTTTGATGGATTTGTCGCTCTTGTTAGTGTTGGATTAGGTGCATTAAGTGTAATTACTTCACGCTATATTTATAAAGAAGATGATGATATTTTTCAATATGGCTATGTGCGTTTTGAACCAATGGTAAATCTCTTTAAATCTCTTGTGCTTGTATTTGTGTGTATTTATGCCTTTATTGATGCACTAAAAAGTATTATTCATGGAGGATATGCCGTAGAATTAGGAGGAGCGGCGATTTATAGTTTATGCGCATTCATATTTTGTGCGATTTTATTTATCTACACATTTTTTTATACAAAAATACTAAAATCAGATTTGATTCAAGTCGATAACACAGAATGGAAAATTGACTGCGTGCTTTATCTTGGTGCTTTAATGGCTTTTGGAATCATTTACTTTTTGCCAAAAAATAATGCTGCTTTTATACTTTATGTTGATCCTACTTTGCTTGCGATACTCTCTTTATTGCTTTGTATTTCTCCTACACGCATTGTTATCGCAAATTTTAAAGATTTAATCATGGTTGCTCCAGCAGAAATTGATGATAAAATCACAGAGATTATGGAGCGCATTAGTGCTGAATTTAGCTTTAAAGACTATGATACACATGTTGCAAAATCCGGACGATTCTATATGATAGAAGTCAATATTCTAACAAAAGAAAATTTTAAACCAAACAGCATAGAAGAGCTTGACCACATAAGAGAGCGTATCACAGAATCCCTTGCGATTCCAAGTTATAAAATTTGGCTATCTGTTAGCTTTACTGCAAATCCTAAATGGTTATAAATCTTTTTCAATAATTTCAAATAAATGAAACGTAAAAAGGAAAAAATCACAAGCTCTATGCAAAATCCGTAATTATCTAATCCCTAAGCAACCTATAAACACCCACACAAAGCCCCAAACAAACAATCCCGAGCAAGAAAATCGCCGCACAAAAAGCTTTGGTATAAGCTAAAACCCCAAGCGTTATATCTCCAACAAAATCAGTAAGGTTTGCACTTGCAATCATAGGGATAGATTCTGCTGTAATCCCTAACATCGGAGCAACTAGGCTCACAAAGAGTAGCACAAAAGCACCCTGCAAGGCAACCCCAATAGCTTCACTGCCTAATCGGCAAGAGTTTAGCGCACCTGCTGCAAGCCCTGCTTTATTGGAATCTACACTGCTTAAGGCAAGATTATCAATCCCTCCAGCGTGTAGCCCCATTCCCACACCGATAATAAATAAAAGCAAAAGAATAAGTAAAATTTGCCATTGTGAGGGGATAAAATAAATCACAAAGGCTAAAGCAATCAGCCCAACACTCATTAACAGCGACATTAAAAGAGCAAGCTTTTTGCTATCCCACCCAGCATTAAGCATTTTTGCGACAAGAAGAGGGCAAAAAAGCATAGGTGTCGTGAGGGCAAGCATAAATAAACCCGAGATAGAAGCACTAAAAGTAAAGGCGACTTGCAAAAAGCTAGGGAAATAGGTCAAAAGCACCACAAAGCTAAACCCAGCAATGATAGTAACAAGGCTAAAACCAAAGAATCTTTTATTTTTAAGCACCTCCAAATCTAGCAATGGAATTTGTCCTTTTGCATGGAAAGACTTTTGCTGCCCTATAAACAGAGCCAAACAAAGCACAAAAATGATTAAAGTAATAAGAGATTCTTTATCAAAATTAGCAACAGAAGTAATGAATGCCATAAATGAAAACAGCAATGCAACAAAAATAACTCCACCTAAGAAATCAAAAGGATTTTTGCCTAATTCTTCTGCATTATCTTTTGGTAAAGCAGGAGCTAAGAACAAAACAAAAGTAAGAACAATAAAATGAAAGGCAAAAATAGCACGATAAGAAATGAGCATATCCCCTATAAAAGTGCTAGCAAAAACATCAATAAGTAGCCCAGAAATAGTGGGTCCAAAGGTGATTCCAAGTCCTGCTGTTGTCCCAAAGAATGCAAAGGCTTTTGCCCTCTCTTTGTCCTGAAAGTTTTTAATCAGCAAGCTTGCCCCACTTGCAAAAACACTCGCCCCGCCAATCCCGGCAAGTGCTCTTGCAATATTTAAAAGCCATAAATCTTGTGCTAAGATAGAGAGCAAGGAGCCAAGCACATAGACAAACACACCAAGCATTAGACATTTTCTTGCCCCAAATCTATCTGCCATTGCTCCCCAAATGAGCGTAAAACTTGCAAAAAACAAATTAAAGGCATTCACAACCCATTGTAAAAGTGCAGGGTTGTTCCCTAACTCTTGAGCGATAAAAGGCAGAGCAATAGCAGTGCCAGAAATGGAGCTTGGCACAACAAACACAGCAAGCAAAATAGTAAAAAGCATTAAAGATTTGTTCATGGATTATTTCTCCCTTTCAGTAAAGTTTATAACAGGAATACTTTTGGGTCTGTGTAAAATTACTCCATTATCCCATTGTATATCTATGCTCGTATCAAGGGTTAAGTTTGGAAAAATGGAAAGAATCTCTTGCAATAGAGATTGGATTTCAATCTCTGCTAGATTTCTACCCATACAATGATGAGCTCCATATCCAAACTGCAAGTGTATTTTAGATTCCCTAAAAGGATTGATTTGCAGAGGATGTGTAAAAACAGAAGAATCTCTATTTGCTAAAAAAGCATCGGGATACACCACGCTATCTTTAGGAATAGTCCCCTGCAAAAGCTTTATTTCTTCTGTGGCAATTCGTGGAAAAGTAGAAGCTGTGCCTAAGTTTGTTAGTCTGAAAATCTCATTTATCGTATCAGGGATTAAAGCCTTATCTTCTTGCAATAGCTTCCATAGTATTGGAAAATAGAGCAAAACATATACAACCTTAGAAAGCCCTGTTAAAACATTTTGATATCCACCCAATACCGAGCCTAACAACAGACCGCAAATTTCTTTATCTGTAAGAGGAGGATTGGCCTTGCCTCTATTTTGAATCCATAAGTTAATAATACCACTACTCTCTTGGATTGATTGTTTTCCTTCTATCATATCCATAATATATTCATAAAGTTGCGTAAAATTTTCTATAAGATAATCAGTGTTATTTTTATCTGCAAGTTGCACTACCTTACTTAAAGGCTTTAAAACTTGTTTATACATATCTAAATCTATACCTAATAACTTAGCATTAATTTCAATAACAATATCATCTAAGGCAGGAAACAAATCAAAATATTTTACATCTCCAAATTTTTCTAAATACTTTCGTATAATACTTAGCATATCACTTTGGATATTATGTATATTTGCTACACCATAAGATTTCATAGCAAAATTTTTCATTCTTTTGTGTGCATTACCATCAAGATTTAACAAAAGCTCATCAGGTGTAAGTGTAGGCAGAATACTTGCACCCCCTATTACATTCGTTGGTTTTCGCAGACATTGCGAACTTGTTAGAATTTCTCTTACATCTTTAAAATTAGTTACATGATATGCCTGATGTCCACTTAAAATTTCAATAATCCCTAATCTCCGAGAATTAGCTTCAGAAATTACCTTATAACTAGGGACAAAGTCATAATTTGGAATATCTTTAATACTAGGAAAATCAAAGTTGCAGTATTTCCTAACCTCTTTTATCACTTGTATATTAGAATGAAATAAAATTGTTGCCCACTTCATTTCTGAAGCAGAAAAGCAATTCTCTTTGACATCATCAATAAGCAAATTTTCAGACCCTACACTACCCGATATTTTCTCTGCTATTGTAAAAAATTCTTTATCAGGCTTCCTGCAAGAAAATTTACAAGAATCAACGATAAAATCAGCATATTCATCTAAATCAATCATCTTTCGCCATTCTTTCTCCCATTCAATCACATTATTTGTTAATATACCTAATTGATAACCCTGCTTCTTGAGTTGTTTAAAAAGCCATACCATTATCATATTTGCTTTAATATCTGCAAACCATTGTTTGCCAAAATTTTCTAATTCTGCCCTTGTAGTATCTAACTTAGGATATAGCTTTTGTAATGATTGTCGTAATGCACTTCCCCATTCTATTTCTGTTAATATTGCATTTTCAATAGGTGCAAGCATTGGCATACTCATTGAATTCGCAACATCAGCCATAGCTTCTTTTAGTTGGGTTGGGGAAATACCTGTTTTACTATGGTATATATTAAATATTTCTTCGATTGGTGGAGATAAGACACCACCAAAATCAAACCAAATAGTCTTAATCATCTTTGCCCCCTAAAATAGAAAATTTTAATTGAGATACAACACAAATAGTTTCTTTAGCAACAACCTCTATATCAATAATAAACTGATTATCTCTAATTTTTATATTTTCTTTCTTAGAGTAACATTGATTGATGTTAAAAAATTCACAAAAAGACTTAAACTCTGCAATAACTTCTACAAGCAATAAACAATTAGTGGGTATATTCAATAATTTACAAGCTACTATTAAAGCATGTTGTCTTAAAGCTTCAAATAGAAGACTAGCAGGTATATGATCTAAAGGATGGTCAAAAAAAGCAGGATGATTAGTATTTGGAACAATAGTTGAGTAAAATAAATCAAAACTACACACAATATCACTAACAACAATATTACTATCTAATTTTTTGCCTCCTATCTCTTTTGGAATAAGTTCTATTTCATTTTGTTCCACAGCTACATATTGAGCAACATGCCTAAGTTTTTGCCATAATTTTGGCTGCAAAAAGGAAATATCCATAATTTTTGTTGCACAAAGCTGTGTATTACAATACATACTCATCTCTAAGATAAGACCATTAAGATTTCCTCTTTTTATCTTTTCTTCAATTACTTTTACCACTACAATAGCATATTGGTGTTTGGTATTAATACAATGTGTATCAATAAGATTAAAATGAGCACTATCAAATATAAATTTAAAATCTAAAGGAATAGAATAAAAGATATGAGAGACATAAATAGAACATTGCCTAAAAACTTCTAAAAGCAAGGAAACATCTATCTTTTGAGAAGAATCATTATAGTAACAATGTGCTTGAGGAAAAATAGCTGAAAGTAAAAACGAGCCATCACTATCTTTACAAGAATCACTTAAAAATACTTCACCTACAAATGATTTGTGGACTAAATATCTGGGAACAACACTATCAATATTAGGTTGCCAATTCTTTTTTTCTTTTCCTAAAACTTTATCAAACATAATACCGCCCCCTCTTGGTATATCAGAATAATAAAACAAGTAATGCAGAATCAACACATCACATTACACTCTCATCTCCGCACCGTCCTACTTTACCACTCTTGCAAAGAGCAGTATCATCAGCGAAGAAGAGCTTAACT
>NZ_JRPB02000017.1 GCF_000765695.2 Helicobacter sp. MIT 11-5569
AGTTAAGCTCTTCTTCGCTGATGATACTGCTCTTTGCAAGAGTGGTAAAGTAGGACGGTGCGGAGATGAGAGTGTAATGTGATGTGTTGATTCTGCATTTGCTTTCTTTTATTTAATTTAAATTCAACCTGGGTAGATATAATACTTTTTCTTTTAATCTTAATAACAAAGGATTCCATAATGAGATTTAGTTTCATTAACTCGTATCTCTCTCTCTATTATTAGCTTTCTTTTTTATTATTCCCTTCCTTTACTTTCTTTCTCTTTTTTTAAGCTTTTATTCTCTTAAGGGAGATCCCTATGAGTAAAGGAAGTAAAATCCATAAAAGATTTGGTTTAAAGCTCGCACTTGCTTATAGATTAAGAAAGACTCAAAAGAGAATAGAATCTAAACCCTTTATACAGCAATTAAAAATGTTTGGATTACTTTGTAAATCAAACATTCCTAATAAGTTTGAAATCTATTCCTTATTGAGAAAGCAAAATTATTTGATGACTTCATTAGGGCATTTAGAATTTATTGCTTTATATTATAAAGACATTATAGAATGGTTAGAATCTAAAGAATATCAAGAACAATATCTTAACACTAATCACCCTTGACTTGTTACTTGGGGGAGTGGGTGGAGTTCTATGAGACAATATTTAAGTAATTTTGGAATCCAACTTTCACCTCTAGTAGAAGCTGCTGCAAAAGGTTCATATTTGAGGTTATATATTTTAATAACACTTCGCAACAGCCTTTTAGCCTTATCTCTTTGTTTAGAAGTAGCAAAGAGAGGCAAAAATTCATTTCATTAGTTTGCAACGCTTCATTGCTAGTAGTCTTTCGCGACCCTATAAGTATAGCCAAAACTTATGCAAATCATTTAGGATATTGTCGCACTAGATGCGATAAAATAACTCTTGCTTGTGATTGTTTTGATATTTTTGATTATTTTAATTACACAGGAGACTTGTCAAGCCCTCATATAAAGTCTTGGCGAAGTATTCTAAAAGGAGGTAAAATTGAATGGAGCAGTGTTTTAAATAATATCCCCAAAGAAACACAAGTATTAAGCCTTGATACGCAAGATATTATGCCAAATCGTGCGTTTTTTACATTGAAGCGACTTACTTAAGGATTTGGGAATATTCAAGGAGGAAGTCAATAAGGTAATGTTTGAAGACTTGGTAGATAGGGGTGATTTATATGGGGTTTTACCATTGACGCTTTATGTTAATAAAGCAGATGTTGGCAAAATTACACACAAAGGCAATTTTGAATTATCAAGCGTTAGCGCAGTAGATAGCATTCCCATTATTTTTACGACTTATCAATTAAATAGCGGTGAGGGGTATTTGGATATTAAAGAGGAAATTTTAGACTTTGATTCCAAATATATTATTTAGCTCTTTATATTGAGCGAAATCAATTAGAAAAGCTTAAAAAGATTCCGAGCTTTATCTAGCAACTAAGGATTATTTAAATCAATTAGTTAGAGCAATGGAGCAAAGAATCAAGATTGAGGTAGAGAAAAGGTATAGTGAAGAGGATATGTTGGAATACTTCGCCAAAAACCTAGAAGAAAGAAAAGCATTTAAGCAACTTTTAGATGAAGAGTTAGTGTGGGTAAAAGCTAATCGTCCTGATATTGTGGAATCGTGGAAATACTATCAAGAGTTTGTTAAAATGTGCGAGGAAATGGATAAAGAATAAAATGAGTGAAGCAATCCATACTAGTGTTTCTCCTAAAATTCTCTATTTAATTGGAGTGGTTTAGGAGAGAAAAGTAGCTTAATAGAATATTTAATAAATCTTCATAAAAAATTAACAAAATTATCATAGACTTTTGCACAAAAATAAAAAGGAGCTCAATAATGAAATCTAAAATTTTATCTATGGCTTTACTAGGTTCTATTTTGTTTGCAAATTCTAATACTATTCCAACGGAGGAAGTGCTTAATATCCAACCTCATGCGACACAACAAGCTGCTCCAACGCAAAATCAAGCACAACCTTCAATCCAAGATTCAAATACCGCTCCTGCACCCGCACCTACACAGAATCCACAAATGCAAAATATGCCTTATCCAAACAATGCTAGAGCAAATTATGGCGTTCCTTTACAAACCATTCTTAATAAAGTTTCACAAATGTATCCCGGTTCATTTATTACAGATGTAGATTATAAGGGTTTTGGCTATGAGATTGAAATTAATGATAATTTAGAATTATTTTTTGATATGAATGGCAATTTAATTGGGCAAAAATGGGACTAAAATACAATAAAGTTTTTAATCTTTGCAACTTTAATGTTCTAAGTGTAGTTTAGGAGGATACATTTGTTGCATTATTATCTTGCTAATCCTAAACGCACGGGTGCTTTATGCTCTAGCTCTAATCATCTTGCAGAAGTAATCACAAAGAATATAGGCATTGAGCAAGCTCTCAATATTATTGAAATTGGACCCGGAATGGGGGTTTTTACAAAAGTTATCTTGCGCAAGAATCCAAATGCTCAATTTTTTACTATTGAGATTAATCCAAAAATTGCAAATAAATTGCAAACAAGATTTCCAAACCTTGATGTTGTATTGGGTTCTGTGGAGTTTTTGCAAACTATCATGCAAGATAAGGGAATGCCTTATGCTGATGTGATTGTCTCTGGGATTCCATGGGCGCTTTTGAGTCAAGCAGACCAGAAAGCTTTTTTGCAAAACATTCATAACGCATTAAAGCCCGGTGGATATTTTGCTACTTTTGCTTATCTTTTGCCTACAATAGGTGCGCGTAGATTTCGCAAAAGAATCTATAAAGATAAATTGTTTAGTGAAATAAAAAAATCAAAAATCGTATGGGATAATATTCCTCCCGCATTTGTTTATTATTGTAAGAAATAAATTCAATATCTATTATGGCACAAGCTAATAAAATTAGCATAACTTACTATAAAAAGACAATCTCCATTCAATACTAGAATTTATGTTAAAATAAGCAAAAAAGGATTCCAATGCGTTTAATTACATTTTTACACGCTTCAAGTAAAGCTCCACAACTTGGAATCGTAAAAGAAGATTTTGTCTATCCTTTTAGCTCTGCTTTTAAAAGTGCGATTCCATGTATTTATGAGGATATGAATACTTTTATTTGTAATCACACACAAGAAATGTTGGAATCCCTAAAGAATGTGCATTTAAATGCTAAACCCTTATGCGCACTAGAGTCTGTGGAGCTGCTCGCCCCTATCCTTTATCCTAAGCAAGATGTAATTTGTCTAGGGATTAATTACCTAGAACACGCTAAGGAATCCGCGCGCTTTAAGAATGAGTCTTTTGATGAAAAAAGAGAAAATGCAGTATATTTTAGCAAACGTGTAAATGCAGCAGTAGCGACAAATGCTAAGATTCCATCACATTCTAAGCTAACAAATAAGCTAGATTATGAAGTGGAATTAGGAGTGATTATTGGAAAAGATGCGTATGAAATATCAAAAGATAAGGCTTTAGAGTATGTTTTTGGATATACAATCATCAATGATATTTCTGCACGTGATTTGCAACAAAAGCATAAGCAATGGTATATGGGAAAAAGTTTGGAGGGTAGCTTGCCAATGGGTCCTTGTATTGTCAGTGCAGATACGCTAAATCCGCAAAATTTAACGATTAAAAGTTATGTCAATGGAGAGCTAAGACAAAATTCACATACCTCTTTGATGATTTGTGATGTAGCAAGTGCAATTTGTGAATTGTCTTCTTATTGCACGCTTCAAGCTGGGACAATTCTTGCAATGGGAACTCCAAGCGGCGTTGGAATGGGATTTGAACCTCCTAAATTTTTAAAAAGTGGTGATGAAGTGCGCTGTGAGATAGAAGGCATTGGTGTTTTGCGCAATTGCATTACTTAGATGGAATCGCATTAATGGATTTTAAATTCATTAATTTTTCTTTCGATGTCGATAGCTTTAGATTTTAATCCATTTGCAGAGTTTGAGACATTATCCATTTCTTTAGCAATTTCTTGTAGATTGTGATTTAAGATTTTATTGTTGTCTAAAAGCTTCTGCGTATGGGATTCTAAGAGATTAGAGCTTTGCGCGGTTTCTTGCGCTAGGTTATTGACAATACGCATTTTGTCTGTAATAAGATGAATGGAATCTTGTATGTTCTGAGAACCTTCTATAAAAACAAATGAGCTTTTCGCACTTTGTGTGATTTTTGTGCTTATATCCCCGATACTTTGTGCAATTGCGTTAATTGTCATATCAATTTCGTTTAGAGATTTTTGCGTCCTTTCTGCTAAGTTTCTCACTTCATCAGCAACAACAGCAAATCCTCTTCCATGCTCACCTGCTCTTGCTGCTTCAATCGCTGCATTAAGAGCTAGTAAGTTTGTTTGGTCTGCAATATCTGTGATTGTAGTTAAAACAGTTTTTATATTTTCTGCTTCTTGATTGAGTTGGGAGAAATTTTGTGCAAGCTGTTCTTGGTCTTGTGCATTGTTAGAAACACTTTCTGAAAATTTCACAATAGAATCTACAGCATTTTCAAGTTCTTTAATGGCAATTTCTACATTTTCCATTGTAGTGGTGCTTTTTTGTGAGCTTATTTTTAGAGAAGATTCTACTTCTTGGCTAATAGTGTTTGTTTCATTAGAGAGTGCAAAGCCTTGATTTGTTTGGGTTAAAACTTTTTGTGCTCCTTGCAATAGATTTTTCGAAGTTTGGACATTTTCTTTACTTTGCGCGTTGAGCTCTGCAAAGATTCCGCGTATTAAGCTTAAGAAATCTGAAATGGTAGAGAGAATAATGCCAATCTCATCTTTACCGCCATGCATAAAATTAGGCATAGAAGCAATATCTTTAGTTTGCTTAAGTTCTATGAGATAATGTTGCATTTTTTTAATGCGTTGTGTAATGTTTTGTAAAATAAGGAATCCCAAGAGCATTGTTAAAAATGTAACAATGATAATTCCGCCAAATGTTAGCCAAAATCCAGAAGCATTGCTGCTTTTAATATCTTGAATAATTGCGATGAGTTCAGCGGCAATCTTATCTTCAAGGTTTTTAAGAAGGTCAATTTTTTTGGTGATTGTAGCAAACCAGTAGGGACCCTCTATTCCAAAGCCCCCATTATGACCATTTTTAATAGCAATATTGCGCATCGCTTGCACTTCTAAAAAGCTTTTATCTTGTTGGAGCTCTTTAAAAATTGTTTGATTTTCTTTAGAAGCATATAGCATAAAATTATTAATATAAATATCTTGTGAGATAACAAGTGCTATAAATTTTTCATAGATTCCATCAGCAAACTTATCTGCGCTAAAAGTATTGGAGAGAACTGCACGCTCTTGCCCTGCGCTTTCTTTGGCATTGAGAAAATTGATA
The DNA here is from genome assembly GCF_000765695.2 of Helicobacter sp. MIT 11-5569. Taxonomy (GTDB): domain Bacteria; phylum Campylobacterota; class Campylobacteria; order Campylobacterales; family Helicobacteraceae; genus Helicobacter_D. The sequence continues at coordinate 5,367 of NZ_JRPB02000017.1, forward strand.
TAGGCAATTAGCCTTTTTGTCATTGTGTCATTTTTGCTAATATTGGCAACTTCAATAATCACATTAATGGAAAGTACAATTGTGCCTGTATAGTATCCTAGAATATCACTAATTTTCACATTTAAAGAATCTACGCGAGAGCGAATCTCGGAAATATTTTTAAGCTGGTTTAAGAACACATTTAAGGAATCTTGCATTGGTTGCGAGTATGTGTTTATAGGAAAAGTTGCTAAAAAATCATTTAACTCTTTAATCTTTGTATCGCTTAAATTTCTTTGCTGTTTTAGATTCTCCCCAAACGCCTTTCCTTTAGAGCCTAAAAAGCCCGCTGAAGTTCCTCTTTCTTTTTGTAATTCATGAATTACTAGAGAAATTTTTTCAGAGAGAATGACGCCCCCTTCAAGCAATTCTGCACTTTTATATTCTGCGTATTGTCCTCTAATGAAAAAAGTAGAAACCAACACTAAAGCTATCAAAGGAACTAAAACAAGCGTAAGCATTTTTGCGCGGATACTAAAATAGCTAAGGAGATTCATAGTAGTCCTTATAAAATTTACTCCATTCTATCAAAAAAAAAATAAAAATAACTTGATTTAATCAATTCGTTTTAGTTTTGTGATTCCAAATATTCCTCATAACTTCCCCTAAAATCTGTTATGATATTATCTTCTTTAAATTCAATAATGCGGTTTGCATACGCTCCGATTAGCTCTCTATCGTGGCTTATACAAATTACATTCCCATTGTATTTATATAATGCTTCCCCTAGTGCGATGATTGCTTCTAAATCTAAGTGATTTGTCGGCTCATCGAGCACTAGAAAATTCCCACCTTCTAACATTAGTTTGCTTAACATCATGCGATGTTTTTCTCCTCCACTAAGAGAATTGACACTTTTTTCTTGTTCTTCTCCATTAAAAAGCATTCTCCCTAGCGCGTTTCTAATTTCGCCAGCTTCTTTTTTCTTGTCAAATCCACGCAACCACTCATAAAGCGTTTCATCGCCTTTGACTTGCTCGGTAGTGTTTTGTGGAAAATATCCACGTTCAATTGTTGCGCCCCATTTAATCGTGCCATTTGCAGGTTTAAGATTCTCACAAATCAGCTCACAAAAGGTTGTTTTTCCGATTCCATTGCGCCCAATAAGTGCGATTTTGTCTCCGGGTAAAATTGTTAGACTAAGATTTTTTAAGACGCATAAATCTCCATAATTAAAGCTAAGCTTCTCGATATTTAAGGCTTCATTCCCAATACTGCGATTTGCTTTAAAAACAATGCTAGGGTCGCGGCGACTTGAGACTTCAAGATTCTTAATTTCAAGTTTATCGAGTTGTTTTTGACGCGAAGTGGCTTGTTTTGCTTTGCTTGCATTTGCAGAAAAACGCGCAATAAAGGATTCTAATTCCTCTTTTTCTTTGAGCTTTTTATTGCGCTCCATTTCTTGTTGTTTTGCTGCTAAAGTTGAAGCAATATACCAATCGTCATAATTTCCGCTAAACTCGCGCACACTTTTAAAGTCTAAATCCAAAATATGCGTGCAAACGCTATTTAAAAAATGTCTATCGTGGCTAATCACTACAAGTGTGCCTTCGTGGCGTTTGAGTTGCTCTTCTAAGTAGCTAATCGTCTTTAAATCAAGGTTGTTTGTCGGCTCATCTAAAAATAAAATATCCGGCTTTGGAAATAACACTTGTGCAAGCAGAATCTTAAATTTATCGCCCCCGGTAAGTGTTTGCATAAGTTCATCGTGCATTGAAGCTTTAAATCCTAAGTCTTCTAAAATCTTTTCAATTTGCACATCATATTCATAGGTTGGGTCTTCTTCGGCGCAAATCATCTCAAGTTCGCCTAAGCGTTCATTAACTGCATCATTAAAATCCCCTGCATTATAGAGCTTTTCTTTCTCTTTTATAGCATCATAAAGCCGCTTATTGCCATAAAGCACACAATCCTTAATGCTGAAATCTTCAAAAGCAAATTGATTTTGCCCAAGAACGCCTAAGCGCGCATTTGGGTCAAAGGCGATTTCCCCGCTAGTGTGTTCGATTTCTCCACTTAAAATTTTTAAAAAAGTAGATTTTCCTGCCCCATTAGCACCGATAAGCCCATAGCGTTTGCCTTTGTCAAGTTTTAAATTCACATTTTCAAAAAGTTTTTTTGTCGCATATTGCATACCAAGCCCTGTAATTTGCACCATAACTTTTCCTTAAAATTTGCTGTATTGTAGTTTTTACAAGTTTCAAAACATAATTTTATCAAAAGATAAGGTAAAATACACAATTTTTAAGGGTTTATAATGTTTTCTCTTCAATCCTCTTTCGCGCCATCAGGCGACCAGCCAGAAGCGATTAAAGCTTTAAGTGCTTTTATCCAAAAAGGCAATCAATACCAAACGCTTATTGGTGTAACAGGCAGTGGCAAAACCTTTTCAATGGCACATATTATTCAAGAATTACAAATGCCAACTTTGATTATGACGCATAACAAAACTTTAGCAGCACAGCTTTATAGCGAGTTTAAAGGCTTTTTCCCAAAAAATCATGTAGAATATTTTATCTCACACTTTGATTACTATCAGCCAGAAGCTTATATTCCGCGCCAAGATTTGTTTATTGAAAAAGATTCTAGTATTAATGCCGAGCTAGAACGTTTGCGCTTAAGTGCTACAACTTCACTTTTGGCTTATGATGATAGTATTGTGGTTGCAAGTGTTTCGGCAAATTATGGTTTGGGGAATCCCAAAGAATATTTAGAGATGATTGAAAAGTTTGAAGTGGGGCAACAATACCACCAAAAATCACTCTTATTGCGCCTTGTAGAGATGGGATATAAGCGTAATGATAACTTTTTTGACCGCGGGGATTTTCGCGTTAATGGTGAAGTGATAGATATTTACCCTGCTTATAGTGAAGATGAGGTTTTGCGTTTGGAGTTTTTTGGTGATGAGTTGGAATCTTTAAGCCTTTTGGATTCTGTGGATAAAAAGCTACTTAAAAAGTTAGAATCTTTTGTGCTGTATGCGGCAAATCCTTTTATTGTCGGAGAAGAAAGACTTAAAAGTGCGATTAAAAGCATAGAAGAAGAATTGCATTTGCGCTTGAAGTTTTTTAAAGAACAAGGCAAAATGGTGGAATACGAGCGGTTAAAGTCGCGCACAGAATTTGATTTAGAAATGATACAAGCAACAGGAATCTGCAAAGGGATTGAAAACTATGCGCGTCATTTAACAGGCAAAAAACCCGGAGAAACGCCGTATTCTTTGTTAGATTATTTTGCGCAAAAAAATAAACCTTATTTGCTTATTGTTGATGAAAGCCATGTGAGTTTGCCACAATTTGGCGGAATGTATGCGGGTGATAGAAGCCGCAAAGAAGTGTTGGTAGAATACGGATTCCGCTTGCCAAGTGCGCTAGATAATCGTCCGCTAAAATATGAAGAATTTATTATCAAAGCTCCGCATTTTGTGTTTGTTTCTGCTACACCTGCACAAAAAGAGCTAGATTTAAGTGGCGCACACACCGCTGAACAGCTTATTCGCCCAACAGGTTTGCTAGACCCAACTTATGAAGTGCTAGAAGTGGATAGGCAAGTAGAGATTCTTTATGATAGGGCAAAGGAAGTGATTGCAAGAGGTGAGCGCGTGCTTGTAACTGCGCTGACTAAAAAAATGGCAGAGGAGCTAACGAAATATTATAGCGATTTGGGGCTAAAAGTGCGCTATATGCACTCCGATATTGACGCGATTGAGCGCAACCAAATTATTCGCGCATTAAGGGCAGGGGAATTTGATATTTTAGTTGGAATCAATCTTTTGCGCGAGGGGTTAGATTTGCCCGAAGTTTCTTTGATTGCGATATTAGATGCAGATAAAGAGGGATTTTTAAGAAGTGAAACGAGTTTAATCCAAACAATGGGACGTGCTGCTAGGAATCTTAATGGGCATGTGTTGCTTTTTGCTGATAAGATTACGCCTTCTATGAAAAAGGCAATGGAGATTACGGATTATCGTAGAGCCAAACAAGAAGCCTATAATAAAAAACACCATATCACGCCACAAAGCGTTTCAAGAAAGCTTGATGAGGATTTGAAAAACCAAGATTTAGGAATCCTTTATGAAAAAGCTAAAAAAAGTAAAGATAGAATGCCAAAAGCTGAGCGAGAAAAGCTCGTCAAAGAGCTAAGCAAGAAAATGCACGAAGCGGCTAAAAAGCTAGAGTTTGAAGAAGCCGCAAGATTAAGAGATGAGATTGCAAAGATAAGGGCATTATAACTAGCGATTATCGATTTTTTCTGGATACAAATCATGATTAAGCAAGCGATATTCTGCCATTTGCTCATATTTCGTGTTTGGGATTCCATAGTTTGCGTAAGGGTCAATACTAATGCCGCCACGCGGAGTAAATTTTCCCCATACTTCTAAATAGCGTGGCTGCATAAGTTCTACTAAATCTTTAAGGATAAGATTAATGCAATCCTCATGGAATCCCCCGTGGTTGCGAAAACTAAAAAGATAGAGTTTTAACGATTTGGATTCCACCATTTTAAGCTCTGGAATATAACTAATATAAATTGTGGCGAAATCTGGTTGCCCTGTGATAGGGCAAAGGCTTGTGAATTCTGGGCAGTTAAATTTAACAAAATAATCACGCTCTTTATGTTTATTTTCAAAAGTTTCTAAAATGCTTTTATCGTATGCAAATACATATTGTGAGCTTGCGCCCAAATGTTTTAAAGATTCCATTTATACTCCTAAAATTTTTTATCTCCAACAAAGACAATTTTTATAGCAAAACATAGCACAAAATAGGAATAGAAACAAAAGAAAATAAAATCCCAAAGGCAATAGAGCTAACTGCAAGGTTGGAATCTAATTTTGCTTTGATAATCATCGCTCCTGCAAGTGCCATTGTAGGCATTCCGCATTCTAAGATAGCGAGAATATGGTTGGGGTTAAATTCCACATTGAACACTTTTAAGATTCCAATAAATAAAAAAGGCGTAAGCAATGTTTTACACAAAATCACAATAATTGTGGGTTTATAAGCACTTCTAATCGCACCAAATCCAAGCCCAAGTCCAATAGCAAATAATGCTACGGCTGTGGTTGCTCCACCAAGAGCTCGGATAGGACCAAAGATAAAATCAGGCAACGCAACAACTTTAGCACAGAATCCAAGAACTAGCGCGATAAAAGGCGGGAAAATAACAATGCGCTTGACATTTGCAAAAAGGCTAATAGGTTGGTTGCTACCAAGAGATAATACAAAAGGGGCAATCAGCGAAAAGGGCAAGGCAGTTGCCAAAGCATCATAGAAAACGACTTTGCCGATAAAGCTTGCATCATAGATTCCAGTTACAATGGGGATTCCAATAAAAAGTGTATTGCCAAAGGAAGAGAGCAAAAACATACTGACAAGTGTGGCGCGCGAAAAATGGCAAAAATATCCAACAATCACCGCAAAAAATCCCCCAAGCAAGCTACACATAAGACCTGTTAGAATCATCAAAGTTAAACTTAAATCAAGATTGAGATGATAAATGCCATCAAAGATTAAACAAGGAATCGCAAAAGTAACAGCAAAATCCAAAAGCGTGCGTGATTGCTTTTGTTTCAAAACACCAATGATTTTAGCGACATATCCACCCATAAGCAAAACAAAAATCGTCCAAAGTGGATTGAAAACAAACATTCAGAACCTTTAAGAAATATAAAGCTTAAAATTTAAAGGCGTATTATAGTGCAAAAATATTTAGCAAAAATCAAATCTCTATATCTAATTTTCTTTTCTTAAAGAATTTTTCAAAGCTTTTAATATCTAAAGTTTCATTATTGCTTTTTTGGTTGAAAAGTAGCATAATTTGCTCTAGCTTTTGTTGGCTTTGGATAAAGTCTATTGTCTTTAAAAAATCTGCTTCTTTATAAGTTTCACTTTTGCTTGTTACTTGGATAGGTTGGAATCCCTTACCTTGCTTTGCTAGGCTTTGGTTGTATTCTTCAATTTCTTGATTTTCTTTTTGGTAGGATTCCAATCGTTCATCGTATTTGGCTTGATATTCTTTTCTTAACTCTTCCCAAGCTTTTCCAAACTCTTCTGGGCTCATTTCATTAATGCCTTTTCGTAAGAGTTCCCCCGCCTTGCCTTTGTCTAAGATATTCATTCCTAGCAAATTATCGTTTTTATTCACAAACTTTGCATATTCTGCATTGCCTCCTACTACTGCGAGGTTGATTGTTTTTTCGCCTACCATTAAGTTTGGATTCATCTTGATAAAAGCTTCTAGTTTTCCATTTTGGGTTAAGCCACCTTTGCCATCAGAATATTTTTCTAGCAAAACATCATAAAGCGATTCCTCTTTTCCATTATCTAAGAAATATTTTATATCTTTTGCTTTCTCTACGAGATTATTTTGCTCTTGTGTGGAGAGTTTAGAGAACGCATTATAAAAGCTCTTTGCGCTTCCTACCAAATCCACATTATTGTAGTAACCAAGTATCGGGAGAGAAAGCAATTCATGTTTGATTCCAAGAGAAGAATCTATTTTAACCTCTTTTGGAATCCCAGCAGCTTCATTAAAATCACTTGTGAAAAACCCCTCACTATCCACACCATAGCCTAAGATTTCTTTCACTGCTTCTTGCTTGTCTTTTGCGAA
>NZ_JRPB02000018.1 GCF_000765695.2 Helicobacter sp. MIT 11-5569
ATTCCACAGCAAAGTGCCTAGTATTGTGTAATTTATCAACCTTTATTGTTTATTGTTTTATACCTGTAAAATCATCAATCATTTTTTCTATTTTATTTTCAACTCTTATATTATTTGTTTCTAAATTAAGAAGTAAATATGAAAAAACTGCAATGACAATTAATAAAGGCAATGCAATAAGTGTTCTTTTAAGATATAACCTTTGGAATTTACTTCCTAATGTTTCTTTAAAATCAAGATTATAGGCTTTACTAAAAGCAATATTTTCATCTGTATTTAAAAGAGGAGTAATTGCAGATGCAATGTTTTCGCAAAATAAAGAGATTCTTTCATTAACATCTTTACTGCTTGAATATTTTCCTCTATACCCTAACACAAGGCAAGCATAGACAAACTCTAAAAAATCCTTATTTTTAGCAGGATTATTTAACCAAGATAAGGCTATATCATAAAAATTATCTCCCCCTAATGTCTCATCAAAAAGCCTTACAGTCAATGTGCTGTGCGCCCAAGAACTATTCATAAAAAGTTCGTTTTTCATAATAATCTCGTCTAGAAAAACACATAAACAATATCTTAATTTCACAATATCTTTATCTTCATATTCTTTATAAGTGCTTAGTTTAGAACTAATTGACAATATATCATTAATCATTTTTTCTTTAATTGCTTCTATTTTGCTTGTTTCTAAAATATCTATCTTAGATAGCCTTGATGATAACAAAAGTAGCTCTAAACTATGGTCTAAAACTTTATTATTTAAAAGCCCATAAAACCCATGATTTAGCAATAAACTAGGTTCTATATTAGATTGTCTATTTGCACTACTTTCTTCCATGCTTAAAACACCGCCCATATTTTAATATCAGGACTTTTAATATTGTTTGTAATATAAATACTCACAATATTTTCTCCTTTGAAATCTGCAAATACTTCATCTCTCTTATCAAATCTATAATAAACATAACCACTTAGATAAGGAATGGCGCTTGGAATATTTGAAATTTGCTCCAAATTCAACCCCCTAAGTTGTGTAGCAACTATATCTTTTATTTTACTTTGTGTATGGATTTTACTTTGTGTTTTAAAATTCTGTAAAAGATATTCGTGATTCACTTCTGCACTTATGGCAAGATAGATTTCACCATCTTGTAAAATGCTTGGATTATCAAACAAGAAATCATAAAAACCATTTTTACTACTAATTAATTTTGCCATAGTGTATCTTGGGCTGGTAATTCTTGAGAATAATATTCTAATATTATTCATTAAAGGCAAGAAAGTTTCATTAAGATTGTCATGGTTATATTTAATAAAATCTAAAAATGTATCGTCCTCATTAAATGCGCCGAGGTCTCCTTGAAATTCAATTAACTTCTCATACAAAAATTCAGGATGCAATTTATCTTTATTAATTAAATAAGAAAAAATCAAATACCATTTTTTTAAAAGATTCAAGGACACATAGGTGCTAAAATCAAGTGTATTTTTTGTTTGATCAATGCCTTTAAAAATATTTGTTAAAGTATTTTTATGTTGTTTAATAGAATAAATATTCTCCTCTAAAAATGACTTAATAATAGACGTTTTGGCAACATTTAAACAAGTAGGAATAAATTCCTCTTCTAAATCAATTTTCTTATTTGCATCAATACTCTTGATTTTTGCAATCGGTATTTCTAGCTCATCTGGTGCAGCATTGTTTAAGATTCCTAGTTTTAATCTCAAGCTTGCAAGTGCTACACTAATCTTTTCTTGTGTAAAAGCAATATTATCATTTTCGTATTCATCACCTATTTGTCTTAAAATTTCATTGCTCTCATCATCATAATTTCTTGAAGCTATTACACTTTTTAATGCAATGTATTTGGTATTAGGAAGATTATTTCTTAGTGCAATATCTGCAACACTTGCAATGCCTAAAGGAATTTTTAGCGTGATTACAGAGTTAGCCAACGCATCATAGTTTATCTCCAAAGGTTCAGGCAAAAGGTCTTGTTCTGGCGCACTAAAGATGCTTCCATCTTGTGCGATTCCTTCAATTCTAGTAATAGCAATTTTGCCTTGAATTAACATTTCTTTAGAAAATTCAAGTGTTGTGATTCCATATAAATTACTAAACACCTCTATTGTTTTAGAATCAATCACTCTTTGCAAAAATCTTTCTTGTTGTTCAAAATGGACTGAGCTTACATTTAGACCATCATGCCATGTAACTTTTAATTTATCCGCCATAATATGTTTGCCTCATAGAATTTATTGGACTTTATTAATACCATCTTGTGTGATTTTAAATTCTAGCTTCTTTTTACCAAACCAAATTCCACTTGCATCACTCGTTTTAGCCCATGCTTTAGTTATTTTTTTGTCATTATTTGCAAAAAACACTAAAATACCAATATATGGGACTTCTTTGTCCTTAACATTAACTGCTACAATATTGTCTCTAGGCGCAATTTGCATTTTCATTGAATCAATTTTGTCTTTTCCTAAAATACCATCTTCTCTTGCAAATAAGTCAATATCGCTTGCTTGCTCAAACTTTTTTATATCCTTTAGCTGATACACAATAATAGTTAATGGCACATCATCTTGTCTATTATTGAGATTTGATCTTTCATGATTATTAATTGTAATATCAACTTTGCTTGAACATGCAGAAAAAACCAACACCATTAGCAAAAACAATAGATTTTTATAAACCATAGACAATCCCCTAATTAATAATTTTTTAAGTTTTATTTTATAGAATAGTATAGCATAAATTTTTACTTAAGTTACTAATAAGCACTACAAGTTTATAAATTTTTTGGAGCTTCAATAATGGCTTACTCCAACTCTTCATCAAAAGACTTATTCCATTTAGAGAGTTTTAATCTTTTAGAAGACGAGATGTCAAAATATAAAACTCTAAATCATGAAAGTATTAATTGGGATATGGTATATCAATACTCTCTTGATATTTTAAAAAATACTTCAATGGACGCAAAAATATGTAACTATTTCATTTTATCTTGCATTAATCTTAATAAAGAAGATTGCTTCATTGAACTCTCATGTTTGCTAAACTTTTTAAAAGGTTTTTTAGAAAATAATCCACAATCATTAAATGAAAATACATTAAACACTCAAAAAAAGAAAATCAAAGACGCTATTGCACTTTTTATTTTAGAGACCAATCGCTTGAAATTATGTATCTCAAAGCAAGTCTTAACTGAACTCAATAAAACTATAATGGACATTGGAAATATTATTAATCACAAGTTTAACTCTCTTGAAATAGCACAGGATATTTCTCCTTCAAATACAAACAAAGAATCCCTATCTAATACCCATACAAACACTATTGCTAACAAGCTTACGGATTTAGATAACATCAACGATAGAGAACATAGAGAGCTTTATTTAAAGCTTAGTCTAGATTTATTGAAAAATGATTTAAACAATCTTAATGCATATACATTCTTTTTTGAAGCCATGTGGGGGAAAATAAAAAAAATGCCACTTCATGCAGAGGGTATCACCCAGATAAGATACCCAGATAGTAGCTTGATTGGTTTATTGCAGAATCCCAAAGAAAACATTAGCGAACTTGAACAAATTCAAAACTGCATTAAAAATTTAGTTTTGAATCCTTTTTGGTTTGAAGGATTACAACTTTTTCATGAATTATTAGTCTCTCAAAAAAGAGATAACGTTTGTAAAATATTTACAATTTTCGTCAATAATTTTTTAAACAAATTTCAAGAAATCACAAAATTAAAATTTGAAAATGGAGAATTTCTGTGTAATGCCTCTACATTTAATTATTTTTCAAAAAATGAAGAATCAAAGAGTCAGCAAAAATTTTCAAAATCCAAGACACACCCTAAAACAAAAAGTCTTGAAGAGGCATTTTTAAATATTAATAAAGAAAATTCTAATGGTTCTTTATTTTCAAATATTAATGCACTAATTGCAATGGCAAAACTATTTGACGAAAAAGAAATGAAACAAAATGCAAACATCATTTATTTGCATTTAAAAGAAAAACTAGAAAATACGCTTTTAAAAGATTATTTAGAGGAATATTATTTATTCATTCAAGGGAAAATTAATAAAATTTAGTTTATACTCTTTGGAATTTTAACTCCGATAAATCCATAAAAAAGAAAGGCTAAAAATGTCAGATGGTTCAAGTTCTCCCAAAGAGCGCATTAATATAACATACAAAGCAAAAACAAATGGGCAAAATAGCGAGATTGAGTTACCCTTAAAACTAATGGTATTATCAAATCTTACAGGTAGCAATAGTGAGCAACCCATTGAAGAGCGCGAAGTGTTGCAGATTAATAAGCTTAACTTTAATCAAGTTATGGAAAAACTGAACATTAATACAAGCTTTAATGTAAAGAATACTCTAAACAATGAAGCAGAGGAATTAGAAGTGAATCTTAATATTGCTAGTATTAAAGATTTTTCCCCAGATAACATTGCACAACAAGTGCCAGAGCTTAAAAAACTTTTGCAACTCAGAGAAGCTTTAATGGCATTAAAAGGTCCAATGGGTAACATTCCAAACTTTAGAAAAGCTGTCCTAGAAGCATTAAAAAATAAAGAAACTAGGGAAAAACTGCTCTTAGAAATCAAACAAGAAGATGGAGAATAAATATGGCAGACAAAAAGACTAATACGCTTAGCACGCCCATTATTGAAAGTATTATGGAAAAAAGCAAATATTCCACTAATGAAGAAAGTTATAGTATTGCTAAACGTGGAGTTGCTGAATTTATTTCTCAAATTGTTAAGAGTGATAATGTAGAGGATAAAATCAACAAATTTGCTCTTGATGAAATGATAGCGCACATAGATGATTTAATCTCCAAACAAATGGATGAAATCTTGCACAATGAAAATTTGCAACAACTAGAATCGACTTGGAGGGGATTGCATTTTTTAGTCAGCAGAACAGATTTCAATGAGAATATTAAAATCAACCTTTTCAATATTACAAAAGAAGAAATCTTGGAAGATTGTGAAAATAATCCAGACATTACACAAAGTGTAATTTATAAAAATATCTACTCCTCCGAATATGGTCAATTTGGTGGAGAACCTGTTGGTGCTGTTATTGGAGATTACCAAATTACAGCAGCAAGTTATGATATGACTTTCTTAAATAAAATGGCTAGCATTTCTGCAATGAGCCATGCTCCTTTTTTAACCTCATGTAGTCCTAAATTTTTTGGTTTAGAGGATTATTCAGAGCTTGCAAATATTCAAGATTTAAAAGGCATGTTAGAAGGTCCTCAATATACTAGATGGAGGACTTTTAGGGAAAATGAAGATGCTAAATATGCTGGGCTTATGGTAACGAGATTCTTAACAAGAAGCCCATATGACCCCAATGAAAACCCTATTAAAAGTTTTAACTACAAAGAAGATGTCCATGCTTCACACAATCATTTATTATGGGGTAATTCTGCTTTTGCTTTTGCAACTAGACTTACAGAAAGTTTTGCAAATTATAGATGGTGTGGAAGTATCATAGGTCCAAAAAGCGGTGGTAGCGTAAAAGATTTACCAACTTATGTTTATGAAAGCTTTGGAACAATGCAATCTAAGATTCCAACTGAAGTTCTAATTACCGATAGAAGAGAGTATGAACTTGCAGAAGAAGGCTTTATCACTCTAACATTGCGTAGGGATACCAATAATGCTGCTTTCTTCTCTGCTAATTCTGCCCTAAAACCAAAAACATTCCCAAACACGCCTGAAGGCAAAGAGGCAGAAACAAATTATCGCTTAGGCACGCAATTACCTTATTTATTTCTCATTTCAAGATTAGCACATTATCTTAAAGTGCTACAAAGAGAAGAAATTGGTAGCTGGAAAGAAAGAAGTGATGTTGAAAATGGTCTTAATGAATGGGTAAGACAATATATTTCTGACCAAGAAAATCCACCTGCTGAAGTGAGGAGCAGAAGACCTTTTAGAGGGGCAAGAGTGCAAGTAGAGAATGTTCCTGGTGAAGCTGGATGGTATAAAATTGGACTTAGCGTTCGTCCGCATTTTAAATATATGGGCGGAAACTTTGAACTCTCACTCGTTGGTAAGCTTGATAAAGAATAATGTCTTTGTTGGATAAGGTTATATTTACATTAGATGACCAATATCAAAATGTTTCTTTTCACAATGATATTCACAAAGATATAAAAGACAATATCTGTCTTTTATTAAATGCCAAATTAGATGATTGTTTAATCTTAAAGGACATAAATATTTCTAATTTGGCTGAACTTAATTTAAATTCTAGTGATTTGTGTTCTACAACAGCAAAAGAAATTGTTTCTATTATTGAAAAATATGAACAACGCATTAAAATTATCTCCATAAGTTTTGATAATTCACTAAGCCCATGGTGTTTGACTTTTATGTTGCAATGTTTTCTCTATAATGATAGATTCCAAGAATTTAGCTTAGAAATTATTTTCAAAAATAATAGATATTGCGAAGTCATCTAAAAATGAATCAAGATAATATATTTTATTTTCAAAAAGAACTTGCTTATCTTTATGAAACAAGAAAGCTATTTACCCAAAAATATCCAAAATTAGCTCCATTTTTAGCGCACAATAGTAAAGACCCAGATGTTGAAAGAATTATTGAAAATTTAGCAGTTTTAACTGCAAAAATTCATCAAGAAATGGACCAAAATATCCCTTATATAGCTGAATCACTGATAAATATTGTTGCTCCAAATTATACAAGTGCATTGCCCTCCTTATCTATGCAAGAGTTTCAAATAGACGAAAAGAGCAAAGAAAAGCATATTTTCATACCCAAAGGAACTTATGTAAAATCCATTCCTGTTAATAAATGTGAATGTATCTTTAAAACCATTTATGATGTTTTCTTATATCCTTTGAGTATTGAAGACGCATTTCTTGGTAGTGATAAACAATACCAAACCTTTAATTTGAGTTTTAAAATTAATGCAAACAAAGATTTTAATATTTGCGACCTTGATATTACAAGATTAAATATTTACTTAGGAGATGATGTCTATACTTCAAGTAGCCTACTTTTATATATCCACTTATATCTAAAAGAATTAAAGATTGTATCATTAGATACTAATGAGGAATTTAAATTAAGTATCTATAATATTAAAACAATGGGGCTTTCTCCTAGTGAGAGCACATTATCTTACAATGAATTGGGTTTTGAAGCATTTTCTTTGCTAAGAGAATACTTCTTTCTTCCTGAAAAATTTAATTGCATTGCAATTACAGGCTTAGAAGTATTAAAAGGGTGCTTGGGTAAGAACTTTAGTATAGAATTTAAGTTTGATAAGCATTTACCAAAAAATTGTATTTTAAGGAAAGAATTATTTTCTCTTGGAGTAACTCCTATTGTTAATGTTTTTCAAAAAAGTGCCGAGCCTATCATTAACCATCACAATAGAGATGGACATAGAATCTTTATTGATAGAAATCAGCTTGATTCTTATGAAATTATCAATATATTGCAAGTAAAAGCACATAATAGTGATACAGGTAGAAGAATGCTAAAAAGCTATAATAATTTTGAACATTTTGAATTTCTCAAAGAAAATAGAAATGAATTTTATTCTATCTCTGACAAAACAAATTCAAAAGGAGACTCATATAAAGAAATCTCTTTTTTCTCAACAAGCCACCAAACAGAAACTATTACTATTGAAACTTTGTGTTGCAATAAAAATCTCCCGACATTTTTAAAGATTGGCGATATTCAAACCTCTCCTATTAAAGATACATACACCAAAAATATCAAAAATCCAAGCCCTATGAGAAAATATAATGTGGATAATTTACTATGGAAACTTATTTCTATACTATCTTTTAACTACCAAACTATGCTAAATAAAAATTCGTTCTTTAATGTTCTTGAAGCTTATAGCTTTTTAGAAGATAAAGAAAATATAGAAACCTACAAATTATTAAAGGAATCCATTGTTGATATACAAGGCAATAGCACCTATTTAGTAGATGAATATATTACAAAAAAAGGAATACTAACTATCTTTTATATCAAAGATTCAAAATTCTATTCTCTAGGGGAAGTCTATAAACTAGGGCTTGTAATTTCTAAATTTTTATCTTCATTTGCAAGCATTAATTCATTTTGTGAATTAAAAATACGATGCCTAGATTCCAAAGAAACGCTTTATTACCCAGCATCATTTGGCAAAAAACCAATCTTATGAATTCCTCTTATTCCTTTCACAAACTCCTAAAAAAACTTTTATTAAACCACAATAAAAATGAAATTTTTTTAAGGGCAAATAAGCAACTTAAGCACCCAAACAAAGAAATTGAAGAAATAAGATTCAACCGGTTAGATGAAGAATTTTTAATCCAAGTGATTGTAAATTTTATGGGCTTACATGGAATCACCTCTCATTTACCCTCTTATATGCTTGATAAACTATCGCGCAATGAAGACAACAATGAGGGCTGGACATTATTTTTTGATTTTTTTAATCACTATATTTTATGGATATTTTTTGAAATTGTAAATTTAAAAGATTATCCAAGAGGCTTTCAAAAAGATTTTAACGATTCTATTTCAAAAATTTTATTTGCAATGCTTGGCATTACAGATAAGAATATAGCTAGAAAATATTTACCCTTCTCTCCTCTTTTGTTAAGCTTAAGACGTCCTAAATATTATATAGAAAAAGTCTTGCAAAGTAATTTTAATCTCCACAATAAGCTTTCAATTATAGAAAATATCCCTCATAGAATCTTAATTGCAAAATCCCAACAAAATAAACTGGGTATTAAAAATCATATATTAGGAAAAAATTTTATTCTTGGTAATAAATTTTTATCCTATCAAAATAAAATAGCAATTTTAATTCAAGGTATTGAATATCAAGAAGCAATAGAATATCTACCCAAAAAAGAAAAACATACAGATTTGAAAAATAGCGTTATGTTTCTTACTAACAATGAATTTTGTGTGGATTTGTATATAAAAATTAATTATAGCGATAAGTTGCTTTTCATACTAGGCGATCAAAGCACAGCAAAACTAGGATGGGGGAAATTATTAGGAAAGCGCAAAAAAGATTTTCATCTTATGCACATAAAGTTATATGAGTGATTTTAGACAATACAAGTATATTACAAAAAGCTAAAAGTATTATTTATTGCAAGTGCTTTTAATATGCCATATTTCTAATTTCCACTTTAATCAAAACATCTTGAATCACTCAAATTTGAGTGTGAAAAATAACTCTATAAAATTATTTTTCTTTATCTAATTTTATTGTTAAGACATTAAGTTCATCTTCTTTATCTTGTATATTTTCTAGGCAAAATTTTACTTTGTTTGCACCAATAGAAGTTACAACGGCAAAATATCTTGTATCATTTTCAAAATAATCCCAAATTTCATCAAATTCCAAATAATTTGCCAAACCAAAATCTTTAAAATCACACTTTTGGTAAATTGATTTTAAGGATTTTGGAACTTTGTTAATGATAAAAAGTATTTTTATTTTTTCTTTTTGGGAGCTAATGTCTAATTCCTTAATAATATTCTCTTGATGTTCTTGTTTAATAATATCTATTAATTTTGCATTATTGGAATCTTTTAACATACCAAGATCTATATCCATTTCTTTTTCTAATTCTAGTTTTTCAAGAGAATATTTTATTTTTTGATTATTATCAACCTGAGGCAATAAGACATTTACTGCTTCATCGCTTTTAAGGACTAATTTTGCCATACCCATAATTTTAATATTTAGCTCTAATATGGCGTGAAAATCTTTTTTAGAAAAAGTATTCTCTATACCTTTTTTAATAGCATTTATATCCAATTTCTCATCAGATAAAAATTGCATAAGCTTATCCAAAAATATAGGTTGAGGAAGCATTTTTTCTCCTTATTAACCCTAAGCTTGACATCTTTATAGTTTTTTTGATTTTGATTAGCTCTTGGCTTCTTTTTGGTATCTTTTTAAGTAATTTTTATTAAGAAAATTATAACAATATGCGCTTAAATTCTGTTTTTATATTTTCAATCCTAATGCACAGAAATTTCTATAAAGCTAAATCCTATGATTAAAACTTATAAAATCTTTAATCTTATCCCAAGCACTTTGGGATTCCTCTTCTCTTCCTTGCACTAAATACACTTGAAACCACATGGGTTCTCTACCAGAGATAGCACTACAATTATCAACAGGATCTTTACCGCCCCAACATGTGCAAACATATTCTAACTCTCTTAAAATATCTTGTTTATCTTCAGGATTCCTTTTCATACATTTATTCCAATGATTAATAATAAGCATAAAGCGATTATATCCCTCCCAAGTTAGCCAATCTAGTTCTGTTATCCAGCATAAAAAGGGATTTCCCGGGACATTTAGCCAATGCACTTTATCAGGTGTATCAAAGGCTTCTCTAACTTCAGCTACAAAATCCCAGTAATCACTAATATCTGCTCCATCTACATAAACAATACATAAATCTTTTCTTTCCTCTACTAAGATTTCCTCAAGAGACTGGACATAATGGATTTTATTATCAAATTTTGGAGCTTTTTGTTGTAAGATTTTTCTAATATCATCAGGTTTATTTGGGTCAATACCATATAATTTAATCCATTTAGGTTCTTCAACTCTATCATAAAATTCTCTGCTTCTTCTGGACTTAATCCCTCATCAAACTTTGCCATTTTCTTTCCTTAGCATTTATGGTTTAATTTTAACAAATCCCGACTTAGAGATTTTATCAGTGAGTGGCATTTGATTTCTTCATTCACAATAGCTTATTTACACTCTTGTTATTTTTAACTTATCTATTAATCTTTCCAATCCATCTTATAATATTACCTTTATCATCTATTTCTACTTCTAAATCTTTGTATTTATTATAGAATCTTGGGGATAGGATTTCGTTATAATATTTAGTGCCTTTTTCTGTTCTTGCAACCCAAATATTATATTGCAACCAATATTGTGGTGTATCCCAAGAGGTATCACCTAAAATAAGACTATATCCCTCTTCATCAATCGTATCAGGGTCGCACAAATCTCTATTAAATCTATTTGCATAAAAATAATTATCCCTAAAATATATCCATGCTTGATATTTATCTTCTTTATAGTAAGATAAATTTGTAGGATAATCTATCTTACTCCTATCCTCATCATCACAATATGAGCCAAAATCAATATAACCTGCTAGGAAGAGTTGTCCTATGACATTAATGTATTCGCTAATATAAGT
>NZ_JRPB02000019.1 GCF_000765695.2 Helicobacter sp. MIT 11-5569
AACAAGAAGCGTTAGTGATAAAACGCATAAGTGTTAGCTAATAAGAGGTTAAAATTTAGTGCAAAAAAGGAAATGGAATTATAGCTAAGTAAGCTTAAGAGGAGATTAAAAGGAGAGTGGTTAAGATTCTGTTTTAAAACTTCATAAAGGCAACTATGAGTAAAGAACAAATCGGCGCATTGTGGATGATTAGCGCAAGTGTTGCATATGGATTTATGCCGCTTTGGACAATTATTGGACAAAAGAGCGGATTAACAACAGATTTTATTCTCTTTTTTCGCTTCGCCTGCACTAGCACCTTACTACTCATTTTTATAATGCTTAATAAAATCTCTATTGCGCTACCAAAACGCAGAATCTTAGAATTTATCTTTTTAGGTGGAATTTTATACTCCATTCAATCTTTTGCCTATCTTGATTCACTAAAATACATTCAATCTGCGCTTTCTGTAATGCTCTATCATATTTATCCTGTAATTGTTACGCTTGTGGCTATTGTCTTCTTAAAAGAAAAAATCCAGCTAAAAACACTCGTTGCGCTTGCTCTTTGCACGATTGGATTAATTATAATCTTACAGATTCCAAAGGATATTGCATTAAATTATTTAGGTGTTACACTTGCTTTAATTGGTGCTCTTTTTTATGGGCTTTATGTCATTTTTAGCCAAAGCATTACACGCAACTGCCATTCCCTTGTAGCAAGTTTTTATGTGTGTTCTTTTTCTTCGCTTGCTATGCTTGCTAGCATGCTAAAAGCCCACGAGAGTATTCCTAATCTCTTAGAGATTCCACCTATTGGAATCTTTGCTCTTCTTGCGCTCACCATATTTTCTACACTTTTTGCAATGGTCGCATATTATTTAGGAATGCCAAAAATTGGAATCACAAAAACTGCAATTCTTGGAATGATAGAACCGCTTGTTGCGGTGATTTTGTCCATTTGGATTTTAGGAGAGAGTCTTAGTAGCTTGCAATATTTTGGAGCATTTTTAATACTTTTTGGCTCTTTCTTACTCTGCCTTAGACGATAAACTTTTGGATTAATGCCTTCCATTTCTCTAGCACCACTTCTTCCCCAAAACGCGATTCTATATATTTTGTATTTTGTGCTAAAGTTACTCTATTTGATGTTATTTTCTCAAAATGCTCTGCTAAGGATTCTACATTTCCAAGTTCTACTAAGTATCCATTTTCTCCATGTTTTATAATCTCACTTGGTCCATAAGGACAATCATAACTCACCACAGGAGTGCCACACATTAAAGATTCGATTAAAACATTGCTCAAACCTTCTTTGTAGCTTGCAAGGGCAAAAAATTCTGCATTGCAATACAGACTATAAAGATTCTCCAAACGTCCCAAAAATACTGCTTTTATCCCTAATTCTTTGGCTTGTTTTTCTAGCCTTTCTCTCTCTTCTCCATCGCCTGCTAAAAGCAAAGAATAGTCTTTGTGCGTTTTGCTAAAAATACTAAAAGCCCTCAATAGCTCTTCATAATGCTTGCTTTTTATCATTCTGCCCGCACTTAGCACATAAGGTTTGTATTGCAAATAATCCTTAGATTCTGACTTTTCTAACGCAATAGGATTTGACATTACACACACATTAGACAAAAAAGAGTAATGTTGCAAATCTTTATGTGTGAGTGTTGTTACACATTTTGCAAAAGGATAAGTCAATCGCCGAAGAAGATTCCATATTTTGCTATTTAATCCACTATAAATACTATGCTCCGTAGCAATCACTGGAATCTTAGAAATTTTCCCCGCAAGAATCGCTAGAATATTACTTTGATGGATAAAGCTAATCGCCAAACTTGCTTGATGCACTTTAAAGATTCTTATTAACCCTTTAATTCTATTTATATTACCAAAGATTCCGCGATATACATTTGGCACAATCTCAACTTGCACCCTAGAATCTAACGTGTAAAATTGATTTTCCTTGCTCCATAGCACAAGCACAACTTTATAATCATCAGCCAAAGCATTTGCCAAAAAGCTAGCTACCTTCTCTGCTCCACCCATACGCAATGAAGATACCACCAAAACAACGCATTTTTTATCCTGCATTGTGATTAAACTCCACAACAATTTCTTTTAACTTTTCAAGGCGACTTTTGGAATCTTTGCACTCTATAAGCTCTGCAATATCTTCATTAAGCTTATTAATTGCATAATGCGTTGGGCATGCCACTTGTATTGATGGATATTTTGTTTTTCCCTCACTCTCTCCGATTAATAATTCTTCATAAAGCTTCTCACCCGGTCTTAATCCGCTAAATTCAATAACAATTTCGTGTTCTTTATCATACAAGCGCAGCATATTTTTCGCTAAATCCACGATTTTTACAGGCTCTCCCATATCTAAAATGAAAATTTCCCCACCCTTAGCAATCGCTCCTGCTTGCAAAACAAGCTGACAAGCCTCTGGAATTAACATAAAATAGCGCGTAATATCTGGGTGCGTAACGGTAATTGGTCCTCCGCTTTGGATTTGCGCTTTAAACTTTGGCACAACAGAGCCACTGCTTCCTAACACATTTCCAAAGCGCACCGCAACAATTTCGCTATTTTTGGATTCCACATTTTGCGCATACAGCTCTACTACGCGCTTTGTCGCTCCCATAACATTTGTTGGGCGCACTGCTTTATCTGTAGAAATCATTACAATCTTAGGAACTCCCGCTTCAATCGCACAATCTACAACATTTTTGCTACCTATAATATTATTCTCGATTGCACTTTTTTGATTATATTCACACAAAGGAACATGCTTATAAGCAGCAGCATGCACAATAATGTCAGGCTTTTCTTCTTGTATGAGTGCTAATAAACGTTCTTTTTCTAAAATACTTAGCAAGCAAGGACGAAATAACGCACTATTGTCCATTTTCTTTTGGGGATATTTTTGGTTTAACTCTTCTAAAATCGCATATAAATTAAACTCACTATGCTCGACTAATACCAAACGTTTTGCTCCAAATTCGGCACATTGTCGCACAATCTCACTCCCAATACTCCCACCAGCACCTGTGATTAATACGCACTTATCTCTTAAAAACGCGCCGATAGTTTCTTTATCCAAGTCTTTACTAGGACGGCTTAATAAATCTTCAATAGAAATGTCTTGCAAATCTTCTTGCGCATTATCTTTTAGCATTGTTGCAATTTTTATTTCTTCAATGCCAAGCTCTCTTAAAGCATCAAATAAATCCTTAAGCGGAGGTTTTGCATAGGCTCTTGTTAGAATCGCACTTTTAATTTTATGCTTTGCAATGAGTTCTTTTAGCGCGCTTTTTGGATAAACTTTTAAGTTGGAAATATAACTCCCCACAGCTTCATTATCTTCAGCAATAATTGCAAGTGGATAAAAAGGAATCTCGCTATTAAGTGCTGCTTTAATAAGTGTTGGGGCTTGCGTATTTGCCCCAAAGATAAGGGCAGGTTTTGGAGAATTTTTAGGAGAATTTTCTAAATAAATGCGTTTTGCGATTC
Organism: Helicobacter sp. MIT 11-5569; assembly: GCF_000765695.2. GTDB lineage: Bacteria > Campylobacterota > Campylobacteria > Campylobacterales > Helicobacteraceae > Helicobacter_D. The sequence continues at coordinate 3,499 of NZ_JRPB02000019.1, forward strand.
TAATTGCGCCAATTAAAATGCTAGAAATCACAAAATCAATTCCAACAACGCTTAAAGGAAAGCTTCCAAAAACTCCTAAAAATGCGATTCCACAAAAGATTCCATACGCCAAAATATGCGCATAAAACAACTTTAATGCTTCTAATAGTCCAAAAAATCGCCAAGGCACTAAATACAGCTTAAACACTGCTAATGCTAGTATTTTTAACGCAATAAGCACAAAAAACACTAAAACAACATTTGCCTTAAATTCCAAAGGCACTTGAAAACTAAAGCGCAAATCATAAGATAAAATCAGCGTAAAATAAGAAACTATAATATCAATAATTACAAAAAATGTAATGCGTTTAGCATTGCTTGGACGAAATAAAACAGACTTAAGCACTTAGCAACTCTTTATAAAATCCAAAATCAAATCAGAAATCCTATCAACAGCATTTTTATCTAATGCACCGCCACTTGGCAAACAAATTCCACTCTCAAAGAGTTTTTGGCTCACACCATTGCTAAATACTATGGAATCTCTAAATAAAGGCTGTAAATGCATAGGCTTCCACAAAGGACGCGATTCTATGCCTTTTTGCGCTAAAAACTCTACTAAAGCTAAAGGATTAATTTTTGCGTCTAAAAAACGCAGGGTTGTAAGCCAACGATTCCCCCTAGAATTTGGAATCTCTGGCATAAACTCTAAGATTTGTGATTCTGTTTGTTTATATAAAGCCATATTATACCAACTAAAAATTTCACGCCGTTTTACCACTTTTTGTTCAATCTGTTCTAATTGCCCAACCCCAATAGCGGCACAAACATTACTTAAGCGATAATTATAGCCATAGTCTATATGTTCATAATATGGCAAATTTTCTCTTGCTTGCGTGGAATAAAAACGTGCTTTTTCTATCTTTTCTTTATCTTTGCCAAGTAGCATTCCTCCACCACCTGAAGTGATGATTTTATTGCCATTGAAAGACAATGCGCCAAACTCTCCAAAACTTCCGCTATGCTTACCATCATAAAATGCCCCTAAAGATTCTGCTGCATCTTCAATAAGCAAGATTCCATATTGCTTACAAATCTCCATAATCTCAGCAATCTTTGCGCATTGTCCATACAAATGCGTTAAAATTAAAGCTTTAGGCTTCTTGGGCAAAGATTCAATAGCCTTTACAAGTAAGCTTGGGTCAAGATTCCAAGAATCCAAATCACTATCAATAAAAACAGGAATTGCACCTTGATACAAAATTGCATCAATCGAACCAATAAAAGTAAAGCTGCTTGCTAGCACAAAATCCCCTTGCGTGATTTCACTCACGCGCAAAGCCAAATGCAAAGCCGCTGTTCCAGAATTAAGCGCTAAAGCATTTGAGCAATGTGTATAAGACTTTATATCTTCTTCAAAGCGATTCACAAACGCTCCAAGAGGCGCAATATAATTACTTTCAAAGACATCAGCAACATATTTTTGTTCATTTCCTCCCATTTGCGGAGGTGATAAAAAAATCTCAAATCCCATAATAACTCCTTATAATTCTCTCTTTGCCGGATTACCAACAATCTTTTTATGCGATGGAATCGCGCTTATTACGACACTTCCTGCGCCAATTATGCAATAATCTCCCACGCTTTTCCCTTCAATCACAACACTTCCTGCGCCAATATGTGTAAAATCCCCAACACTTACACCCCCGCATAATGTCGCATTTGGCGCAATATGCGTAAAATCTCCCACGCTACAATCATGCTCAACCACGCTAGAAGTATTAATAATCGCGCCCTTACCAATTTTAGCGCGTGCATTAATCACTGCATTTGGCATAACAACAACTCCATCAGCAATTTTTGCAGATTTTGAGATTATAGCACTGCTATGGCTAACAAATGGTAAGCAAAACCCATTTTGCACAAAAAATGTATAAAGATTTTTGCGCACAGCATTATCTCCAATTGCTAAAAGTATGCCATATTCCTTTGCATTAGAAAGAGACAAAAATTCTTCTTTTGCCATAGCAGAGATTCCATTTAATGCCTTTTTTTCTGGCATATCATCAATCACAAGATAGGAGATTCCGCGAGATTCCAAAATATCCGCCACAACTGCTCCATGCCCACCTGCGCCAAAAATTGCCATTTTTTGCATAACTTCCCTTATGTTGATTGCCTTAATTTATTTTTACGATTTTAGCGCAATTTATTACTTTTGCGTTTTAATTTATCCTTTAAAGAGTAAAATAACAGAAATTTAGCAAAGGCAGATTATGGAATCGCAAACCTTAAAAGAGTTAGACTTATCATGCATTTGGCATCCTTGCACGCAAATGCACGACCATGAAGCAAATATTCCACTCATTCCAATCAAGCACGCACAAGGCGCATATCTTTATGATTTTGAAGAAAAGGCATATTTAGATTGTATTTCTAGCTGGTGGGTTAATCTATTTGGGCATTGCAATCCTTACATTAACGCAAAAATCAAAGAGCAATTAGAATCCTTAGAGCATATTATTTTTGCAGGCTTTACGCATAAGCCCATTATTGATTTATCGCGCCGACTTTTAGGGCTTTTGGATTCTAAATTTAGCAAGTGCTTCTATGCAGATAATGGCTCAAGCGCGATTGAAGTTGCGCTCAAAATGGCATTTCATGCAAGCGCGCTTAAAGGAGAGAAAAAAAGCAAGTTTTTATGCCTAGAAAATGCCTATCATGGAGAAACTATCGGGGCTTTAAGCGTAGGAGATGTTGGAATCTATACAGAAGTTTATACGCCCATTTTGCTCCAAACCCTAAAAATTAAAGCACCAAGCGGAGAAGATATTGAAGAATCTCTAGCGCAACTCAAACAAATGCTAGCACAACACAAAGGCGAAATTGCCGCTTTTATCTTAGAACCCCTTGTGCAATGTGCCGGAAATATGAATATGTATAGCCCACGCTTTGTGCAAGAAGCCACACATTTATGCCAAGAAGCGGGTGTGTATGTCATCTTTGATGAAGTTGCAGTAGGTTTTGGGCGCACAGGTAGTTTATTTGCCTATGAACAATGCAATGTTGTGCCAGATTTTTTATGCCTTAGTAAAGGAATCACGGGTGGATATTTGCCACTTTCTGTTGTCGTAACAAGCGATGCAATTTATCAACTCTTTTATGCACCCTATTATGAACATAAAGCCTTTTTGCATTCCCATTCTTACACGGGCAACGCGCTAGCTTGTGCGTGCGCAAATGCAGTTTTAGATATTTTTGAAAAAGACGATATATTAAATAAGAATCGTATATTATCAGATACCATTTGGGAGCAAATGCAGAATTTAAAATCCTTTGATTTTGTGCAAAATCTTAGATATTATGGAATGATTTTTGCTTTTGATTTAGTAGGATTTGAGGGCAAACGCAAAGGATTGGAAGTTTTTAATAAAGCCTTAAAGAAAGGTTTATTGCTGCGCCCACTTGGCAATACAATCTATTTAATGCCCCCTTATATTCTCACACAAGAAGAGGTGCGTTATATTTTACAATCTTTAATGGCGATTCTACCAACATTAAGGGGTTAAAATGGCATTCAAAATTGACACACAAATGCAACGACAAATCTATACAACCAAACCGCAACAACCAAAACCACAAGAAGAAACAAAACCAGATTCCAAACCAACGCTTCCTGCCAATAATAGCGGAAAAGTATATCAAAGACCAAGCTACCCTAGTCAAAATCTAATTGACAAATACAAAACACCCGGAGCATTTATCAACACGCAAAACAATTTAGGAAATAAACTAGGAATCCAAAATATCATCACTCCAAAAGAAGAACAGCAAGACGCAGGAAAAGACGCGCTTTTAGGCTATTTGCAAAGCCAAAATTCAGCCTTTCAAAATTTAGAAGATTTATCAAAAATGAAGCTTGAGCTTCAAAATAGTCAAGAATTAGAAGCGCAAATCAAAGAGCAATTACAACAAGATTCTAGTGATTCCTTTCTAAGCCAGCTTTTAGCACGCATACAGAATCCCAGCTTTTAATGCACTTGCACAATAGCCACATTTTCTTGTGGCTTTGGCGTCTCAATAGGATTAGCTTTTGCAAGATAAAAGGCTACAAGAATATTCACAACCATTGCAATAAGCAAAAGCGGTGTGGTGCGTTTAATAATCTCCACAGGAGAGATTTTTACAAATCCAGCTAGAGCGATGATTCCACCAGCAATAGGAGAAGCTGCGCGCCCCAAACAAGAAGCAATTTCTATCGGTAGCACTAAAGTAATCGGTGCGATTCCAAGTCTTGTTGCAATATCAGGAGCTAATCTTCCAAAAGCATTAAAAGCAGCGATTCCACTTCCCATAATTACCGTAAATCCATACACCAAAAAGCTTAACGCAGCGATACTAATAAACACAGCCACCGCTGCAAACTCTCCTTCTTTTCCTAGCGAAGAAACTGCATTTGCTAGGATTCCAACTCCACCAAGAGATTTAATCCCTTCTGCAAAAACAGACGCGGCAATGATAATACTAACAACACTAATAAAAATATCCGCCATAGCCTTTAAAATCACCACCATATCTTCACCAAGTTTCCGTCCATCTCTATGCCTAATAAATTCTATGATAAAAACTAATGCAATACTCACAAAGTTTGCGGTTACCACATCTAATTTAATATTTAAAAAATATGCGCTAAACAAAAATACAACAGGCAGCCAAGGGAAGAAAATATAAGGTGTTGGACATTTTGGGTCAATAATCTCTGGTGCTTCTACTTCTTCACAAAGCACGCCCTTAGCCTTATCTCTCTTATCTACCCAAGCAAAATAAAATGGAATCAAAATCGCAATCACCACCACATACGCAATCACACTCCAAATTTGATAATTTAAGAAAAGCCCAACAACATTATCTTTTTGTCCCACCATATCCGCCATATTAATAGAGCTACCATCTTTTGGACCATAATCAAGTGCAATAAATGACAACACACAAACTGCAGTAATAGGACGAATCTTAAGCGCAATTAAAACAGGATAAATACAAGCAAGCAACAATAAAAGCAATCCTGCATAGCTTGAAATCACAATTTTAAGTGCCATACCGACAACAAAAGTTCCACTCAAGATTAAATATTTATTTTTAATCTTTCCAAGTGGTTTGTTTGCCAAAAAGGCAAGTTTAGCAGAAGCGTTAATGTGTTTCATATACGCAGCAAACCCAGCTACACTCATAATAATTAGCCCAACGCCTGAAAGTTGCGCTTTAAAAGTTGCCGTGATAAATGCAAAACTATCAAGAATCACATCTAAAAAACTTGCACTCTCTCTAATAGGGGCTTTAGGTATGGGCGCACCTGTAAAATAAAATGCAAAAATAAGTATCAATAGACCGGAAAACAAAAAGACAAAAATGGGATTATATTTTTTAAGAATATAATACGCGACAATCCCAACAGCAAGGAGTGTTGAAAATATCATAAATGCTGGCATTTTTCACCTTTCTAAACGCATTAATCTAGCAGCTTATCTCCTTAAAACCTCTTCTTATTCACATCACTTAGAATATCATCAGCAATCTGATTAACTGTGCGTGTAATATCATTCGTGCTATTAGCTACACTCACATTATCTTG
>NZ_JRPB02000001.1 GCF_000765695.2 Helicobacter sp. MIT 11-5569
GATTAACCCCGCTTTTAACTTATTTGGCTATAATGCTTGATTTTTCATGATTTTAAAAAGAATTTAATGCCATTTTAATCTTTTGGAGTTCCTAATGTCTGCAAAAACTATCAATCAACAGCTTGATGAATTATTCCAAAATGCTCTCAAATATGTTTCTTATGAAAAAGTTGCACAAGTTTTAGGAAAGCTCCCAACAGCAACACAAGCAAAAAAAGTTAGTGAATTAGCAAAAAAATATGATAAACAATTAATGTCTGCTTCAGAAGTTGCAAAGATTCTAAACCAAGATGATGCAAGAAAAATCAAAGAAGATAAAAAACGTCTTTTAGATGAAGAATTAGAAGATGAATTTGATTTTATGAAAGAAAGAGAACTTTTAGAATGGAGTAGAAGTGATAGCCCAGTTAGAATGTATCTAAGAGAAATGGGACAGATTCCATTATTAACAAGAGATGAAGAAATAGAGCTTAGTAAAAATATAGAGCTTGGGGAAAATATTATTTTAGATGCAATTTGTTCTGTTCCTTATTTAATTGATTTTATTTTAGATTATAAAGAAGCACTAATTAATAGAGAAAGACGCGTTAAAGAACTTTTTAAAAGCTTTGATGATGAAGAAGAAGGCAAAGAAGAAGAGGGAGAAGAAAGCGAAGAGGAAGAAGAAAGAGATGGAGAAGAAGGAGAAGAATCTAAAAAGCCCATTAGTAAAAAAGACCAAAAACGTGTAGAAAAAGTCTTAATCAGTTTTAAAGCTTTAGAAAAAGCAAAAAAAGATTGGTTAAAGACTTGGGAACAAGAAAAAGGAAATGAAAACTCTAAAGATATGCTATATCTTTTAACCTTAGCACATAAAAAACAATTCTTAAAAGAAAAGCTTTTAGATTTAGGACCTACAAGCAAACTTATTAATGAGCTTGTAAAAGCAATGGAAAATACAATTAAAAGTGATGAAGGATTTGATAAAGAATTAAAACGTTTAGAATATCGCTTGCCACTCTTTAATGATATTTTGCTTGCAAACCATAAAAAGATTCTGGATAATATTACAGAAATGAATAAAGCAGAAATTACCGCAGCAGTGCCAGAAGCAACAATGGTATCAACTTATATGGAGATTAAAAAACTCTTCCAAACAAAAGCAGCGAGTGAAGGAAGCTTTGATTTAGAGCCAGAAAAACTCAAGCAAATCTTAGAACAAATCAAACGTGGTAAAGATATTGCAGATAAAGCCAAAACAAAAATGGCAAAATCTAATCTAAGGCTTGTGGTGAGTATTGCGAAGCGTTATACAAACAGAGGGCTTCCTTTCTTGGATTTGATTCAAGAAGGCAATATTGGTTTAATGAAAGCTGTGGATAAGTTTGAGTATAAAAAGGGTTATCGTTTCTCTACCTATGCAACATGGTGGATTCGTCAAGCAATCTCCCGCGCAGTAGCCGACCAAGCCCGCACAATTAGAATCCCTATTCATATGATTGAAACCATTAATCGTATCAATAAAATTATGCGTAAATTTCTACAAGAAGAAGGAAAAGAACCAGATTTAGAAAAAATTGCAGAAGAAGTGGGCTTACCCATTGATAAAGTAAAAAATGTGATTAAGATTACAAAAGAACCCATTAGTCTTGAAGCTCCTATTGGAAATGGAGAAGATGGAAAGTTTGGAGATTTCGTAGAAGATAAAAGCTCTATTGGACCTATGGATCATATTTTAAAAGAAGATTTAAAAAGTCAAATTGATGATGTTTTAGACCAACTCAATGAAAGAGAAAAAGCAGTAATACGTATGCGCTTTGGATTATTAGATGATGAATCTGATAGAACTTTAGAAGAAATTGGAAAAGAATTAAATGTTACAAGAGAGAGAGTTAGACAAATAGAATCTAGTGCAATTAAAAAACTAAAACATCCAAAAGTAGGAAGAAAGTTAAAGAATTATATTGAGGATTAACCCCGCTTTTAACTTATTTGGCTATAATGCTTGATTTTTCATGATTTTAAAAAGAATTTAATGCCATTTTAATCTTTTGGAGTTCCTAATGTCTGCAAAAACTATCAATCAACAGCTTGATGAATTATTCCAAAATGCTCTCAAATATGTTTCTTATGAAAAAGTTGCACAAGTTTTAGGAAAGCTCCCAACAGCAACACAAGCAAAAAAAGTTAGTGAATTAGCAAAAAAATATGATAAACAATTAATGTCTGCTTCAGAAGTTGCAAAGATTCTAAACCAAGATGATGCAAGAAAAATCAAAGAAGATAAAAAACGTCTTTTAGATGAAGAATTAGAAGATGAATTTGATTTTATGAAAGAAAGAGAACTTTTAGAATGGAGTAGAAGTGATAGCCCAGTTAGAATGTATCTAAGAGAAATGGGACAGATTCCATTATTAACAAGAGATGAAGAAATAGAGCTTAGTAAAAATATAGAGCTTGGGGAAAATATTATTTTAGATGCAATTTGTTCTGTTCCTTATTTAATTGATTTTATTTTAGATTATAAAGAAGCACTAATTAATAGAGAAAGACGCGTTAAAGAACTTTTTAAAAGCTTTGATGATGAAGAAGAAGGCAAAGAAGAAGAGGGAGAAGAAAGCGAAGAGGAAGAAGAAAGAGATGGAGAAGAAGGAGAAGAATCTAAAAAGCCCATTAGTAAAAAAGACCAAAAACGTGTAGAAAAAGTCTTAATCAGTTTTAAAGCTTTAGAAAAAGCAAAAAAAGATTGGTTAAAGACTTGGGAACAAGAAAAAGGAAATGAAAACTCTAAAGATATGCTATATCTTTTAACCTTAGCACATAAAAAACAATTCTTAAAAGAAAAGCTTTTAGATTTAGGACCTACAAGCAAACTTATTAATGAGCTTGTAAAAGCAATGGAAAATACAATTAAAAGTGATGAAGGATTTGATAAAGAATTAAAACGTTTAGAATATCGCTTGCCACTCTTTAATGATATTTTGCTTGCAAACCATAAAAAGATTCTGGATAATATTACAGAAATGAATAAAGCAGAAATTACCGCAGCAGTGCCAGAAGCAACAATGGTATCAACTTATATGGAGATTAAAAAACTCTTCCAAACAAAAGCAGCGAGTGAAGGAAGCTTTGATTTAGAGCCAGAAAAACTCAAGCAAATCTTAGAACAAATCAAACGTGGTAAAGATATTGCAGATAAAGCCAAAACAAAAATGGCAAAATCTAATCTAAGGCTTGTGGTGAGTATTGCAAAACACTTCACTAATCGCGGATTACCATTTTTAGACCTTATCCAAGAAGGCAATATTGGTTTAATGAAAGCTGTGGATAAGTTTGAGTATAAAAAGGGTTATCGTTTCTCTACCTATGCAACATGGTGGATTCGTCAAGCAATCTCCCGCGCAGTAGCCGACCAAGCCCGCACAATTAGAATCCCTATTCATATGATTGAAACCATTAATCGTATCAATAAAATTATGCGTAAATTTCTACAAGAAGAAGGAAAAGAACCAGATTTAGAAAAAATTGCAGAAGAAGTGGGCTTACCCATTGATAAAGTAAAAAATGTGATTAAGATTACAAAAGAACCCATTAGTCTTGAAGCTCCTATTGGAAATGGAGAAGATGGAAAGTTTGGAGATTTCGTAGAAGATAAAAGCTCTATTGGACCTATGGATCATATTTTAAAAGAAGATTTAAAAAGTCAAATTGATGATGTTTTAGACCAACTCAATGAAAGAGAAAAAGCAGTAATACGTATGCGCTTTGGATTATTAGATGATGAATCTGATAGAACTTTAGAAGAAATTGGAAAAGAATTAAATGTTACAAGAGAGAGAGTTAGACAAATAGAATCTAGTGCAATTAAAAAACTAAAACATCCAAAAGTAGGAAGAAAGTTAAAGAATTATATTGAGGATTAAAACGAAACAATATTTTTTTAATTTAACAAGAGTCTATGGATTTGGAGAATCTTTTTAAGGTTTAGAATGTTGTTGTTTTGCTATAATCAAACTTTTAGCTAGAGATAAAATTTATGCTTGCAAATTTGTTATTGCATTTTATCAAGGTTAAAAATCAAAAAAGGAAAAAGGATTGTCGATGAAAAAGTTTTTATTGGGTTTAGGAATCTTTGCAGTAATGGTTGCAGTAAGTGGTTGTGAAAAACAAGAATATCAACATCCAGCACACAGAAGCGGTGCGGTAAAATAAAGCCTTATTTGGCTTTATTGCTAGGATTAAATTTAAAAGTTGGTAATCCTAAATGATAGCGGATTGCAATCAGACGCACAACAAAGCCAATCACTAAGCAAATAATAATAATCGTGTTTTCATCTATGGAAAAATAGTTCTTACTAATGTAAGTTCCTATTACATATAAGCTTCCAATGAGCAAAGAGATGCTTGCATAAAGTTCTTTTTGGAATACAAGTGGAATCCTAGCGCAAAATATATCGCGTAAAATTCCTCCAAATACTCCAGTAATAATTGCTCCAGCAACTGCCATTGCGCCACTAGGGTGTAAATCTAATCCGATACGCGCACCAATGACGCTAAATACAGAAAGCCCAAGCGCATCAAGCACCAAAAAAGTGCGTTCAAAGCGTGCTACAAAATATGGAATCTTTGTTGTTAAAAGTGCTGCAATACATATAAGTGCTAAATATTCAGGGTGCGCAACCCAAGTTAATGGATAATGCCCAAAGAGAACATCGCGGATAGAACCCCCGCCAATTGCTGTTACACAAGCGATAAATAATACGCCAAACCAGTCCATATTATGTCTTCCTGCTGCAAGTGCTCCTGTCATTCCTTCTGCTGTGATTCCAATAATATATAGGCTTGTTAATAGCATTTTATTCTCCAAACTCCCTAAATAAGTAGCCTAAATCAATACCATTTAGAGTTTTTGCATTGTAAGAATATTCTAAATTTTTCGCTCCTTCTACTAAATCACGACTTTTAATGCCATGGCTTATAGAAATTTTTGCTTCTAAAAATGCGCTTAAATGGTCGCAATATTTTAAAAATTCTCCAAAAATTGGAATTTGTGGATTGATTGTAGCAATTTCTTTTAAAAATTCTTCTCCACTTTTTTTGCTATAAATAACATTTTCATTGCATTTGTAGCGGTTTTTAAATTCATCTTGTGTGTAATAAATAATCTCTCGCGCAATTGTTTTTGGGACAATATTTAAAATTTTTTCTCTAACAGCCTCTTCTTCAATTTCTTTAATAAAAGCATCAAGTCCTTCAACATTTTTCTTGATTGGAGAGATAATATCGCGCGTTAGAATCTCGGGCAAATCATGGAATAAGCCACAAAAGAAATGTTGAATTTGCATTGTTTTTGAAAATTTAAGATCATAGCCTAAAAGATATGCACAAAGAGCTACAACTAAAGTGTGTCCAAGCACAGAAGTGCAAGGAACTCGTGGTGTTTGACTCCAACGTTTTTGAAAACGTAGCTGCCCAAACATATTAACAAGCTCTTGCGTTTCTTTATAAAGCACAATCTGCCTAATGCCGGCTAATTGATAATGTTCTTGCACTTGTCTATCAATAGAATCTTTCGTGTTTTGGACATCATAAAGATAGGGATTGAAATGATAAATAATATCAAATTCCCATTTGGATGCGTAATAATGAGAGGCTTTTAGAATCTTTTTTTCTAAATTTTCGACTTCACCATAAAGATAACTGCGCATAGATTCCAAAAAACCAAATCCTTTTAAATCCTCCTCTAACTGCGCGCAGACAAAATCAACTAAAGCTTTGTTATGTTTTTGGACAAGTTTATGAAATACGGGAGGTTTAATATCTGTTAAGATAATGCGTTCAAGAAATTCATAGCAAAATTGCATAATTAGGCGTTCAAAATTAATCTCTACACCATTTTCTAGCATTTCATAATGTGCTAAAAGATAAGCAATAACAATTTTATGCGCTTGTTTGTCAAGCTCTATAAATTCTACTGGTGTAGCTTGGTCATTCCATCGTCTAATATTTGCAGCGACAAAAAATTTGCGCAAAAGAGAAAAGCTTAAAGAGGGTTTTGTAAGTTTAGATTCCATAAGTTTCCTAATATTTTTGTGCGATTATACCAAAACAAGAATCTTTAACTTTTTTATTTGCTTTTTGTTAATCAAATTAAAGCGCAGTTTGGGTAAAATAGCGGGCTATTTTTATGTTTATGAGGAATCTATGGAGATAATAAAAAAAATTACAAAAGGTATTGTTGAAGGATTCTGCAATTTTTGGGTTACATTTGTTTTATTAGTTGCTTATGGCAGTGCGTGTGGTGTTGCAACTTTTATGGAGAATGATTATGGAACGCCTAGTGCAAAAGCTTTGGTGTATAGCACACAATGGTTTGATTTACTACATTTGTTACTTATTTTAAATCTCATTGGTGTATTGATTTTTTCACGTGCTTTGCAACGTAAGAAATATGCTTCGTTTCTATTCCATTTTTCTTTAGTTGTGATTTTTATAGGGGCTGCGATAACTCGTTATTATGGCTTTGAAGGTGTAATGCATATAAGAGAAGGGGAGCAGAGCAATACAATACAATCACAAGAAGAGTTTATTACTGTTTTAGCAAAAATTGATGATAAATTTTATCGTGCGTTTTTTCCAACGACAATAACGCCTTTAGTGCAAAAGCGATTCCAACAAAATCTTCCTTTAGAAGATGGAAATTTAGAAGTGCAATATATAGATTTTACTCCTGCAAAAGATAAGATGGATTCAGATAAATTAAATGTTAAAGTAAGTTTTAAAGGTGAGAGTAAAGAGATTGAAGTAATCAAAAATACTGGAATGGAGCAAGTTGTTCCTTTTGTGCTTGGTGGTAAGAAATTTGCATTAGAGTGGGGTAGCCGCACGATTGTTTTACCTTTTGCGCTTGCATTAAAAGATTTTCAGCTAGACCGCTATGCAGGTTCTATGAGTCCTTCATCGTATGCTTCAGATGTTGTGGTGATTGATTCTGTGAATAATATTGAAAAATCTTATCGTATTTACATGAATAATGTCCTTGATTATGGGGGATTCCGTTTTTTTCAATCTTCGTATGATATGGATGAGCAAGGCACAATTTTATCAGTAAATAAAGACCCAGGGAAGATTCCAACATATATTGGTTATGCCTTGCTAACTATTGGGCTATTATGGGCAATGTTTGCTAAAAATGGACGTTTTTATCGCTTAGGGCAGTATTTAAAAATGCAAAATCTTATAGTTGCGTTTGCATTTTGCTTTGGAATTTTAAGCGCAATACCACTACAAGCAAATCCACAAGCTGAAAACCCGCATACTGAAAATCCCCATGCTGGCGAAATGCTTGAGATTCCTCCTATCACCACAGAGAGTATTTTGGATTTAATTAAGAATCTTAAAGAAAAAAGTGGAGCGCATACAGAAAAATTTGGGCGTTTAATCGTTCAGGATTTTGGCGGACGCATGAAGCCGCTTGATACACTTGCGATGGAATATACCCACAAAATGACAAAAAAAGATGGATTTTTAGGGCTTAGTAATATGGAATTATTCTTAGGAATGATGGTGTATCCTAATGAGTTTAAAAAGGTGAAGATGTTGGCACTCTCCACACCAAAGCTTAAAGAAGTTATTGGCGTGGATAAAAATGAAAAATATGTAGCTTTTGAAGATTTATTTGTCGATGATACTTATAAGCTTACAAATTATTTAGAAGAAGCAAACCGCAAAAAGCCTGCAATGCGTGATAAATTTGATAAAGATGTTATTAGCCTTGATGAGCGGGTTAATGTAGCATATTTGATTTATACTGCACAATCTTTAAAAATTATTCCTGATTTTAATAAAGAAAGCGATAAATGGTTTGCTCCAAGTGAAGCGATTGCTGGTTTTGATAAAGAAAATGCAACCCAACTTCAAAAGCTTTTTGGTGCATATTTTAATAGTTTTCATTATGGTTTGGTGGAAAATAATTGGGAAAATGCAGATTTAGCTATAAATGCGCTTAATGCGATTCAACATAAGTTTGGAGAAGATTTAATCCCGCCTAAAATACAAATTGATTTAGAAATTTTTCTTAATCATTATAATTTATTTGAAAATCTAACACCACTTTATCTTTGTTTTGGAATCTTATTATTTTCTATCGTGCTTGTGCAGATTTTTAGGCATAAACAAGCAGATATTTTAGCAAGTCGCATTGTGCATTGGATTATTGCGCTTTTGGTTTTAGGGCATACGATCGCATTAGGATTGCGTTGGTATGTTGGCGGGCATGCACCTTGGAGTAATGCCTATGAATCAATGATTTATATTGCTTGGGCTGCTGGAGTTTCTGGGGTTGTGTTCTTTAGAAAAAGTTATTTGGCACAAAGTATGGCAAGCTTTTTGGCTGGAATCTCTTTATTTGTCGCGCATTTAGGGTTTATGGATCCTCAAATTGGGAATCTTGTTCCTGTTCTTAAATCTTATTGGCTTAATATCCATGTTTCAATCATTACAGCAAGCTATGGATTTTTAGGTTTATGTTTTATGCTCGGTGCATTAACGCTGTTTTTATTTATTTTTAGAAGCGAAAAATATCCAGAGCTTGATCGCACGATTCTAACTTTACATACAATTAATGAAATGGCGATGATACTAGGGCTTGCAATGCTAACTGTGGGTAATTTCTTAGGTGGTGTGTGGGCAAATGAATCTTGGGGAAGATATTGGGGATGGGACCCAAAAGAGACTTGGGCATTGATTTCTATTGTGGTGTATGTGATTGTGCTACATGCGAGATTTATTCCTAAGGGGAATAATCCTTATGTGTTTGCTTCACTAAGTGTTGTAGCATTTTATTCTATTTTGATGACATATTTTGGGGTTAATTTCTATCTTTCTGGATTGCATTCTTATGCTGCTGGAGACCCATTACCAATTCCGGTTTTTTTATATTATTTTATTGGGGCTACTATTCTTTTAATCCTATTAGCAGCACGCAAAGGAGATTTACCACCACCAAAATTACCTTAGTTTTAAAGGAATCTTTGTAATTAAGAGTGAATTATTTAAATTTTTGGTATAATCAGAGGTTATTTTTGAAATATTAAGGGTAATATTTTATGTCGCAAATTATTGGAATTAAAGCAAATGGCGTAATTTATGATACACAAAGTGCAGAGGAACTAGGAATAAACGGGAATCCGATTTATTTTGATAATTCTGAAGATTCTTTGTCTATTGCACGCCATACTTGTGCGCATTTAATGGCAGAAGCACTAAAAGAACTTTACCCTGAAGCACAATTTTTTGTCGGTCCAGTGGTAGAAGAGGGATTTTATTATGATTTTCGTGTGCATCATAAAATCAATGAAGAAGATTTAAGTGCTATTGAAGCAAAAATGAAAGAAATCGCTAAAAAAGGCGAAAAAATTACAAAATATTATTTAACGCGCGAAGAAGCAATACAGAAGTTTCAAAATGATGATTTAAAGCAAGCAGTAATTCGAAAGATTCCATTAGGAGATGGAAGATTAAGCATTTATACACAAGGTGTATTTGAAGATTTGTGCCGCGGTCCCCATTTGCCAACTCTAAAATTATTAAATGCTTTTAAACTTACAAAAGTTGCTGGGGCGTATTTAGGCGGTGATGAAAAAGCAGAAATGCTAACAAGAATCTATGGAATCGCATTCGCTGATAAGGAGAGCTTAAACCAATATTTACGCCAATTAGAAGAAGCAAAGAAACGCGACCATAGAAAAGTTGGCGTAGAAATGGAGCTATTTACTTTCGATGAAGAAGTTGGAGCAGGTCTTCCTATTTGGTTGCCAAAAGGAGCTAGACTTAGACGGAATCTTGAAAATCTTTTAACGCAAGCTTTGATTGAGCGTGGATATGAGCCTGTGCGTGGTCCTGAAATCCTAAAAAGTGCTGTTTGGAAAACAAGTGGGCATTATGCAAACTATGGCGAGAATATGTATTTTACAACAATTGATGAAGTAGAATATGGAATTAAGCCGATGAATTGCGTAGGGCATATTAAAGTTTATCAAAATTCTTTGCATAGTTATCGTGAGTTACCTTTGCGATTCTATGAATATGGTGTTGTGCATCGCCATGAAAAAAGTGGGGTATTGCATGGATTGTTGCGTGTGCGTGAATTTACACAAGATGACGCGCATATTTTTTGTCGCCCAAGTCAAATTGCAAGCGAAGTTGAAAATATTATTGATTTTACACAAAAAATTATGCAAGCTTTTGGATTTAGCTATGAAATGGAAATTTCAACAAAGCCTGAAAAATCTATTGGAAGTGATGCAGTTTGGGAAGAAGCCACAGAAGCTCTTAAGGGGGCTTTAAGACGTTGTGGAATCGCCTATAAGATTGATGAAGGTGGTGGAGCATTTTATGGTCCAAAAATTGATATTAAAATCACTGATGCAATCGGTAGAAAATGGCAGTGTGGCACTGTGCAAATTGATATGAATTTACCAGAGCGTTTTGCGCTAACTTACACAGATGAGAATAATAGTGCGCAACAGCCTGTAATGATTCATCGTGCAATTCTTGGAAGTTTTGAACGTTTTGTAGCGATTCTAACAGAGCATTTTGGAGGGGAGTTTCCATTCTTTGTTGCTCCAACACAAGTGATTATTATTCCAATTAATGAAGCACAACAAGAGTATGCAAAAGAATTGCGTAATGCACTGCTAAAAGTTGGCGTTTATGCAGAAATCGAAGACAAAAATGAAACGCTTAATAAGCGTATTCGCAATGCTGAAAAACAAAGAGTTCCGATGATTGCAGTGCTTGGAGCAAAGGAAGTGGAGGATAGAGAAGTTTCAATACGCGATAGGCGTGCCAAAGAGCAATCAACTATGAGTTTTGATGCGTTTATTACATTAACTAAGGAGAAAATGCGTGAGGTTAGCTTTTGAGTAAAAATGATAATGTAATCCTAAATGAGGATATTGATTTTCCAGAGATTCGCTGTGTAGGTGATGATGGTGAGCAGTATGGTTTAATAAGTTCAGATGAGGCTTTAAAAATCGCAGATAGTAAAGGGTTAGATTTGGTGTTAATCGCACCAGATGCGAAACCCCCTGTTTGTAAGATTATGGATTATGGAAAATTCCGTTATCAGCAAGAGAAGAAGCAAAAAGAAGCTAAGAAAAAACAAAAGCAAATCGAAATTAAGGAGATTAAGCTTTCTGTAAAAATTGCTAGCAACGATATTAATTATAAGGTTAGGCACGCAAAAGAGTTTTTAGAAGAAAACAAACATGTGCGATTCCGCGTTTTCTTGCGTGGAAGAGAGGTAAGCGAACCTCAAGCTGGCTTTGAAGTCTTAAATAAAGTTGCTGCGATGTTAGAAGATGTTGCAAATATTGAAAAAGATTACAAAGTTGAAGGGCGTTATGTTAATATGCTCGTAACACCAAAAAAATAATTTATCTTATGAAAGGAGAATAACGATGCCAAAGATGAAAACAAATCGTGGTGCAGCAAAAAGATTTAAGCTTAAAAAGAATCTTATTAAGCGTGGTTCAGCGTTTAAAAGTCATATTTTGACGAAAAAACGCCCTAGAAAAATCGCAAATCTTAATGCACCAAAATATGTGCATGATGCTAATATTGAGTCTGTTAAAAAAATGCTTTGTATGGCATAGGCTAGAAGTTTCATACATTTAAGTATGTCATTCCCCTAAAATTTTAGGGCAAGTTTGGTAGAAAATACCACACCACAATATGGTAAAGGATATAAAATGGCAAGAGTAAAAACAGGCGTAGTGCGAAGACGTCGCCATAAAAAAGTTTTAAAGTTAGCGCGCGGATTTTATAGTGCAAGACATAAACATTTTAGAAAAGCTAAAGAACAATTAGAAAGAAGTTTATGTTACGCATTTCGTGATAGAAAACAAAAGAAAAGAGATTTTAGAAAACTTTGGATTGTGAGAATTAATGCTGCTTGTAGAATTAATGCAATCAGCTATTCAAGATTTATGTTTGGTCTCAAAAAAGCGGGCATTACACTAGATAGAAAGATTTTGGCAGATATTGCAATGCACGAACCAGCTGCGTTTGCAAAAATTGTTGAAAGCGCAAAAAAAGCATTGTAATTTTTTGGCTTTGAGATTCTTTAAAAGAATCTCTCAAGCCTTTTGAAATTATGATAGTAATCTTAATTTTAAAGGGTTTGTTATGCGATTGTTTTTGGCTATTGCTCTATTTCTATTTGCGTTGCTTCCGGTAAATGCGGCAGAGACGCTTATTAAACAGCGTTTAAATACTACATTAAATCTTTCTCCTACAAAATATTCTAGTAATCCTGTAATTACTGCTTCAAAAGAACTTCAAAAATTAAAAACATTAGGCGTTGAAGATAAAAATGCAATCATCAAAACTTTTAATGCTATTAATGCTTTTTTGGGGAGTGATAGTATTTGTAAAGGTGGGAGTTTTGCGATAAATCCGGCGTATTATTATAAAGATGGCAAAAAAATTCAAGAAGGCTTTGAGACAAATTTTACACTAAATTGTGTATTTGTGGAATCCCAAAAACAAGAATTTAATGCAATTTTAGACAAAATTCAAGCAGAAGTTTCTAAGAATACGTTTTTGATGTTTCCTATTCCTAGAGTTGATTTAGGCGTAGATGAAAAGGTTTTTAGCGAGAGTGATTCTGTGCTTAATGCTAAACTTTTGAATCTTGCGTTACAAAAAGCGAAAGAGTATTCAAATCTTACCCAAAAGAAATGTTCTATCAAAGAAATTACGCTTGGAGATGAAGGAAGTTTTGATAAAACTCCCCTAAAAGCAGAAGCACAATTAATGCGTGCTACTGCTAAAAATTCTTTAGAAGATATTGCATTGCCTAGTGCGAGAGAATCTCAAAAAAGTTTGTGGGGAGATGTAATTTTTAGCTGTAAATAGAAAGATAGTTATTCCAACAAAAATCCATATTCATAGATTTTAGGTTCAATCTTTTGAACTAGGCTGTTTAGTGTAAAGTTTAGATTCCCTATTAAATCTTTATAATAAGAATCTTGCGCCTTTTGGGGCGGGTTCATTTTTCCCTTGTCATTAAATCCTTGAAAATGCGCTTTAATATCATAAAGAGAAGCATTAGCATTATAAGGGTTTGTGGAATCGTTAAAATCTTGTGCGTGGTAATATTTCCAAAGCTCTAATCCTGCTGCAAAAACTTCCTTTGCCTCTGAAGCTTGAAATGTAGAATCTAAGGGCTTGGAATCTTTGATTTTCCCATTGATAAATCTGCGCATAAAGTTAAATTCAAATGCTTCTTTTGCTCCGACTTGTGATTCTGAAAAAGGGATAAAATGATTTACGTCCTCAAGGCTTGTGATTTTATTTTGGCTAGAAAAAAGCATAAAAGCCAAACAATTATTTTGAAAAGTGGAATCTTTTTCCCATAAATTGTTAGGGTATAAAAATTGGTCGCGGTCATTTATCCAAGCGGCAGGGATTGCATGGCGGACAGAGAAAAATACAGCACAAGGGATTAGATTAGTAAGAGTAAGAGCGTGCGACTTGTCGCTTATATTATGCTTAATGTAGCATAATTTTTGGTTTTGGAAATCCACTCTGCCTGAATTGAGCATTCCTAAAGGCAAATGGATTTGACTTTCTCTAAATTGTGCTATCCATTTACCGATATTTTCCCCCATAAATGGATAGAATCGCTTTTTACCTAAAAACTCCCCATTTCTCCCAAAAATATCAAGTTCTATTGTTTGCATACAAGTCCTAATAAATGTTTTAGAATCCCTTTTAGCTCATCTTTGCTCACACTATCATCTGCTACACACACGATAATATATTCTAATTCTTGATAAAAGTTAGTCGGGAGAATCTCTGGTTTGTTTGCTTTTATAAAAGCTTTTGCTATATAAATTGCAGTGCGTTTATTGCCATCTGCAAAGGGGTGGAATTTCACACAAGCAAACATTAAATGCGTGAGTTTATCTATAAAATTTGGATAATAATCATCATTTTGGATTTGTATTAAAGCAGAATCTAAAAGCCCTATCTGCTTAGGATTTGCTCCTTTAGCATCAAAATAATTTGCTATGGTTACTGATTCGCATTGCCAAAACTTCTAAAAATTCATCATTAATTTTATATACTAAAACAAGGTCTGGTCTAATATGGCAATCTCTGCAGCCTTTAAATTCTCCCATTAAAGCATGGTCGTGATATTTGTCTTTTAAAGCTTCCTTGTTAGCAAGTTTGTTAAGAATCTCTAGTGTTTGCTCTTTGTCGCTTCGGGTAAGTTTTTTAAAAGCTTTTTTAAAGGTTTTTGTAAAGACAATAGAATATTTCATGATTCTAAATCCGCTCTTAACTCTTCTATGCTTGTAAAGCTTTTAAGTGTGCCTTTTTTGCGTTTAGATTCTATCTCTTTAATCGCCTTTTTGAGCCTTTTTTCTGCCTTAGGTTTTAAAGTATAATCCGCTGCTGCGCAAATAGGGCATTCCTCTTGAATCTTAAGCTTTGGATTAAAGGCTTTGAGACTTTCTAGCACACCTAAAACTTTAGAATCTGCATTTTCAATAATTAATGTCATTTACACTCCTTTTTAAAGTATTATAGCCTATTCGTGTTTTAAATCCCACACTAAGAATCCTATGGGAATAACAAATTTATCTTTTTGGTAAGTTTAAAAGAGTTCTTTAATATCTATTTCTAAAACTCTTGCGATTTTATAAAGATGTTCAAGATTAAAATGAATATTTTTATATCCAGCTTCTGCACCAGCTACCAAAGAAACAGACTTATAGCCGATAGCAAGGCTTAAATCAAGTTGAGAGAGTCCTTTTTGTTTGCGGATTTTTGCCACATTTTGAGCGATTTGGTAATAAAATTGATAGATTTGTTCTTTACTAATTTCATCATCTGTAAAATGTGTTGGCATAATTAAACTCTACTATAATAGATTTTTTTAAGTTTAATTGGTTTATAATTTTATTTCACTCTATTATAATAGAGTGTATTTTTACAAGGAGGAACTTATGAGTTCAGAGAAAATTAACTCAAAAGATAATGCGTCAAATATGCAAAATCCAAATAAAGGCACTAAAGGCACAAACGTGCAATATGATAAGAATCAAGGGAATAGAGGCAAACAACTTAACCCTAATCAAGGCAAAAAAGATTCAAAATGAAAAAAATCATCTTTTTAGTAATAGTTTGTGGAGTTTTATTTTTCTTCGTTGGTTGTGCCGCTCAACAACTACTTTCATATACTCCTAAATCTTTAGAGCCACATGGTAGAGGAATCACAATTGCAAGTTCTACACCTTATAATTGTAGGATTTTAGGAGAGGTTGAAGGTAAGGATAGTAGTAGTGCAGCAATGCAAGGTGCGACATTAGAGAAGTTGCGAGAAGGTGCATTGAATGATTTAAAAAATGAAGCTGGAGCAGCGGTAGGTAATAATAGACGCATTATGCTTAGAATCACTAATGAAGCAAGTATATGCCAAGGTGTCATAAAAGGTGCATTAAAAGAGGGGGAATGCAGAATGTTTCCCTCAAATATTGCACTTTCCTCCATTTCATATAGGATTCATGCCGAAATATTTGAATGTGGAGAAAAGTAGATTTCAATACCTAGAGATTTTAAATTTCTAGGTATTATTTTATATTTTGAATTGCATCTTTTGGCAATCTAATACGCATAAATTTAAAGATTTGTTTTTGCTAATCAAAATCCCATACAAGAAGAACAAGGCTTTTGAAAAATTTACACAATTCTTTTTAACTTCCTTGTGATAAAACTTTAGTTTGCTTTTTTAAAAACACAAAAGGAATCCTAAATTAATTCTTATGCTATAATTTTATAAAAAAATAATAAATAAGGGTTATGATGAAGCTTAGACTGCGGGTGCGAAAAAAATTAAAATTCAAAACACATTTTCAGATTCTATCTGGTTTAAGCTTGGCTTTTATTTGTGCAATTTTGGCAGGATTTTTAAGCATTTATTATTTTTCTGCTTCATTTGAAGTTGGGGCATTTATTGGCATTTTATATTTCTTGATTGTTTTGTGGATTAATGAAGCTTTGCCGCTTGGCATTGTGTCGTTGTTTCCGATTATTTTGTTTCCTGCTTTTGGAATCTTAGATGTGAAAAGCGCGACAAGCAATTATGCAAATCCAATTATTTTTTTATTTTTAGGTGGTTTTATGCTTGCTATTGGCGTAGAAAAGATAGGTTTGCACAAAATCATTGCTAGAAAATTTTTGAGTTATTTCCCTCCCACACCAAAAGGAGTTATCACTGCACTTGGGGTAGCAAGTGTCGCGCTAGGAAGTGTGTTGTCTAATTCTACGGTGGCACTTTTGCTAATCCCTATTGCATTTTCTATCACACAAGAAGAATCCTTAAAAGCGAGATTTTTGCTATCTGTTGCTTTTGGTGCAAGTATCAGCGGAATCACTACGCCCATAGGCACGCCGCCAAATCTTATCTTTTTGGGTTTTTTAGAAACCGTGCATTTTGAGAGTATCGGCTTTGCTGCTTGGATTTTTATGATGTTGCCTTTGACTTTAAGTATGTTGTATGTGATGATTAAGATTCTTTCTTTCAATCTCCCAAATGAGGAACTCAAAATTGATGCTTTTGAGGAGATTAAAATAACTTTAGAACATAAAAAGCTAATGGCTCTTATTGGCATTTTGTTGTTACTATTGCTACTTAATTCGCCAATAAAGCCAATTTATAGTGGGCTTGGGTTTAATGAAAATATCCTTTTGCTTAGTTTTGGGCTTTTGATGTTTGTGCCAAAAATTGGTTGCTTACGCTGGGAGGATTCTAAAGCGATTCCTTTTGAAGTGATGTTTTTATTTGGTGCTGGGTTTTGTATCGCAATGGCGATTGCAGAAATGCAACTTGGAGATTCTTTTAAGCCTATTTTTGAATATTTTGGTAGTTTGCCGATTCTGGTTTTTTTGCTTTGTGTTTGCCTTTTGGTTTTGTGTTTGACGATGTTTATTAGCTCTACTGCCTTAATCGCGATTCTTTTGTCTGCAATTTTTGCCTCAACTAAGGACTTTTTAGACCCACAAATGCAAAGTTTAGTCATGCTAATTGCTACGATTTGTGTTGGATTTTCTTTTATGTTTCCGATTTCTACGCCACCTAATGCGATAGTTTTTAGCAAAGGGGGAGTGAAAATTTGGGATATGTTTAGATTTGGGATTTTATTAAGCTTTGCTGGAATCATATTAATTATTGCTTTTGGTATGGCTTATTGGCGTTGGTTTTTTTGAGAAAAATTACATTTGTTAATGATAGGAAACTAAGTGAAGTAGGCTGGAGTGCATTATCTTTAAGTAGTGATGAGTTTAAAACTGCAAGCAGTGAATATTTAAGAGCATTAGAGGAATCTAAGAGAAAGGAAAGAACAGAATATTTAGCGGCAATTCAAGGAGTTAATATTCTAACAGACTCTATAAAAAGCACCGCAGAAGTCTTTAAAAAAGACTTACCTTATCTCTATCAAATTGTCCCAAAAACTAAAATATGGATTGATTTACAAGTAGATAAAAAAGGAGAATATGTGAAATGAGAGAGATTTTGTTTGCATTGGGTTACCCTAGCTCAAATGAGCTAAGGGTTATGCTCCTAAAAGTCTAGTAATGCGCAACATATTTAAGGCATTTAAATCAAAAGTATTTGCGCTATCTTTTTGTGTGCTTGGGTCAAAAAGTAGGCGGTTGATATTTTTGTAGCTTGTTTCAAAATGGTTTAGTAGAGATTCTACAAGATTTCCTGTTGTTTTTGGGTTATCATTTTGATTGGATTGGATTTTTCCAAAGTTACTTTCAAGTTTTGCCCACATTTGTGAAAGCTCGAAGCTTACTCCATTTTTTCCACTTTGTAAAGAACTCATACTTAAAGAGATATTTATTTCAATATTAGAGATTTGCGCAAAGCTAATATTGCTATTACTTAGGATACCACTTAAGATTCCGCTACTGCTAGTGTTATTTTGTGCGAATGTAGCTTGTGTGCTTTGGAAGTTAATGTTAGCACCATAAGCTTTACTAGCTAGGATTTGTGAAATGCTTTGTCCGCCTTGTGAGAGAATTGCATCATTTTGCGCTTGGTTTTGCAAAGCTTCATCTTTAATTTTCTCGCTTACTAAGTCAATATGGTGGATTTTTCCATTGTTTCCATTTTCAAAGAGAAAATCAGCAGTTTTTTGTTTGATTCCCAATAAATCGCCATTTTCTCCTCGCATCATTTCTTGACTTTCTTGAGCATTAAGATAAATAACACCGATTCCTTTTTCGCCAAGCCCTACAAGTTGTCCTTCTCCATTGCCATCTGGTGTCCAGATTCTTAATTTGTCATAGATTGGGTCTTCTTTATCAATTTTGCCATCACCATTTGCATCATAGACGCTTAAATCTTTGAACCCATCACCGCTTTTTGTGCCAAAAAGCTCACTGCCATCATTGATTTTGCCATCGCCATTTTTATCAAGTGCTAGGAATCCTGAACCTTTTTTAAGTGTTGCAATTTGGTCTGGTTTGCCATCGCTATCTAAGTCAAAGTGCATTTTGGTATCACTAAGCTCTGTCCCGCTTCCTTCATAATCAATGACAAGTGGGTCAATCACTTTTTTGTTTGATGTTTGTGTATTATTATTGCCAACACCACTAATTTGGAGATTTTGCATAAAGCTTTGTGAGATTCCAATACTAATGTCTAGTTGTCTTTTTGTGCCATCACTTGCGATAATTGTCCCTTGAATAGAAACTTGCAAGGATTGTGAAAAGCCTTGAGAAATGCTAATTCCGCTGCCTAATGCTTTTTGCTCTAAGGTTGCATTTAACAAAGATTCTATACTCAAATTGATATTTTGAGAACTATTAGAAGAATTGCTAGGCTTAAGCCCAAAAATTTCTTCCCATGTTTTTAACATTTCCTCTTTAATTTGAGTAACTTTTTCTAACGCTTTATTGACAATAAGTTTTTGGAAGTCATTTAAGCTTCCGCTACTTAAAGTATTGCTAGAGAGAACCTCTGAAGTTTGTCCATTTCCATCTTTGTCAATGTTAGATTGTGGAACGCTGTTTGCTTGTGTATTTGTAATCTCTTCTTTGGTATTCTTTTGATTTACACTTAAATGCGTGGTGGCTAAAGTGTGTGAAAATTCAAAAGCCTGCAAAGAAGAGAAATTAATGCCTGCTTGCATTGTTTCTCCTTTTACTTTTTGTTTAACATTCTCTATATCGACAATTTTTTAAAAAACTAAATAACTTTTTATAAATTTTTTGTTTATAAGTTTTGTTTTATATCAAAATTAGTGCCAAATTAGCATTATAAAAAACAATGTTTTTAAAGATATAATAATAAAATTAATAAAAAATATTAAGTTATAAGTTTAATTTAAATTTTATTTTAATACAATTTCATCGCGAAAATAATTAGACGCAATTTAAAATAAAGGAATGACAATGTCTTACGCACAAGAAATTATCCAAAGAGTTCAAGTGCTTTATCCAGAGCAAAAAGAGTTTCATCAAGCAGTTAAAGAAGTATTAGAATCTATTGAGCCAGCACTTCAAAAAGATAAGAGGTATCAAAAGAATAAAATTTTAGAGAGAATTGTAATTCCAGAGCGACAAATTAATTTTCGCGTAACTTGGGAAGATGATAAAGGAGAAATCCAAGTTAATCGCGGTTATCGTATTCAGTTTAGCTCTGTGATTGGTCCTTATAAAGGAGGTTTGAGATTCCACCCTAGCGTAACAGAAGGGATTATTAAGTTTTTAGGATTTGAACAAATCTTTAAAAACTCTTTAACCGGGCTTGCTATGGGCGGTGGTAAAGGCGGAAGCGACTTTGACCCAAAAGGAAAAAGTGATAGAGAAGTTATGCGATTCTGTCAAGCTTTTATGAACGAGCTTTATCGTCATATTGGTGCGCATACTGATGTTCCAGCAGGTGATATTGGAGTAGGTGGGCGTGAGATTGGTTATTTGTTTGGGCAATACAAAAAATTAACAAATCGTTATGATGGTGTGCTAACAGGTAAATCTTTGCTTTGGGGGGGTAGCCTTGTGCGCACAGAAGCGACAGGTTATGGAAGTGTGTATTTTGCGCAAGAAATGTTATCACACAGCAATCTTGGCTGTTTAGAAGGCAAAGTGTGCTTAGTTTCTGGTAGTGGAAATGTAGCAATTTACACAGTGGAAAAACTCCAACAACTCGGCGCAAAACCTGTAACAATCAGTGATTCTAAAGGTATGATTTATGATGAAGCAGGAATTGATTTAGCACTTTTAAAAGAGATTAAAGAAGTAAGACGCGAAAGTTTGGAATCTTATGCAAAAGAGCGTAGTAGTGCGAAATGGACTAGCGTGAAAGATTATCCAAGCGACCATAATCCTTTATGGACAATTCCCGCTTTTGCAGCATTTCCTAGCGCAACACAAAATGAAATTAACGCAAAAGATGCAGAGAATTTGCTTAAAAATGGTTGTAAGTGCGTAAGTGAGGGAGCAAATATGCCTTCAACAATTGAAGCAGTGCATAAGTTCTTAGACGCTAAAATCTGCTATGGTCCGGGTAAAGCGGCTAATGCTGGAGGTGTAGCGACAAGCGGACTTGAAATGAGTCAAAATGCCTCTATGAGCTCTTGGACTTTTGAAGAAGTAGATAAAAAGTTGCATAATATTATGAGAAATATTTATGCTAATGCAAGTGAAACAGCAAAAGAATTTGGAGAGCCTACTAACCTTGTGCTTGGAGCGAATATTGCAGGATTCCGTAAAGTTGCAAATGCGATGATTGAGCAAGGGCTATAATTAAATCATCAAATAATCGGGAATAGATATTTGAGATTATTTAAATTATTCCTTTTATTATTTTTGGGTTGGAATCTCCAGATATACGCGGAGATTCCAAGCTTTAGCTTCTATGAAGAACATTGTATTTCTCCACAAGAATTGCCACAATTTGTTATGAGTGAAAAATTTGATGGTGTGCGCGGAATCTGGGACGGAAAGAGTCTAAAAACGCGTAAAGGTAACAGCATTCAAGCTCCAAAATTTTGGCTTGATAATTTTCCTCCTTTTGCGCTTGATGGAGAATTATGGTTTGGTTATAAGAGCTTTGAAAAAACTTCAAGTATTGTGCGGGATTCTATTCCTAATGAAAAAGAGTGGCAAAATATCATTTATTTCGTTTTTGATGTGCAAGGAATTTGTGAAAAATGCACACTAACAATGCGCTTAAAAGAGCTTGAAAATTATTTAAACAAATCTCCTAATGCTTTTATTAAAATCATTCCCCAAATCCCTATACAAAATCGTGAGCATTTGGAATCTTATTATCAAGAGATTTTAAAAAAGGGCGGCGAAGGTGTTGTTTTGCGTAAAAATTCGCATTCTCAAATTGGCTATAAACTGAAACCTTTTACAGACGCAGAATGTATTGTGCAAGGCTATACGCAAGGAAAAGGTAGGAATGCTGGTAGAGTGGGTGCAATTTGGTGTGAGGGAGAGATTCTTGGCGAGAGAAAACGTTTTAAAATTGGCACAGGATTAAAAGATGAAGAGCGCGAAAATCCTCCAAAAATCGGCACGATTATTACTTACAAATATCAAGGTTATACCAAAAATAATATTCCTCGTTTTCCGGTGTTTTTACGTGTTAGAGCAGGAGATTAGTTGTTATAAATTTACAATATAGAAATGTAACTTTATTACATAGTGATAAATATTTTGCTAGAATCTTATAAATTTTAATATAAGGATTCTATGTGGAGATGTTTTATAATCTAGTTGGTGCAATAAGCGGGTTTTTATATACCTATTGGCTTGTTTTTGCACTAATTTTATGTGGATTGTATTTGACGATTAGGACGCGTTTTATTCAGTTGAGATTTTTAAAAGACGCATTTTTGGTTTTAAAAGAACGTGGAAGCAAGGAGCATATTACGCCTTTTGGGGCTTTGATGATTTCTACTGCTTCGCGTGTTGGAATCGGAAATATTGTAGGAGTTTCTGTAGCAATTGCTGGAGGAGGTGTTGGGGCATTGTTTTGGATGTGGATTACTGCGATTGTGGGGGGAGCTAGTGCTTTTGTGGAATCTACGCTTGCACAAGTTTATAAACGCAGAGATGGAGAGCATAATTATAAAGGCGGTCCTGCATATTACATTGAAACAGCGTTAAACTCACGTATGCTTGGTGTAATATTTGCGCTCTCTTTAATTTTTTGCTTTGCATGTGGATTTAATGGATTGCAGTCTTATACGCTAGCATCTTCTTTTGAAATTTTTGTAGGGACAGAAACTTATAATAATAGTTATTTAACAATTTTTATAGGACTTATTTTAGCGGTTTTGGTATCATTTTTCTTTTTTGGTGGGGCGAAAAAATCAGCAGTGATTTCTTCGATTCTTGTCCCTATTATGGCGTTTGGTTATCTTGTGATAGCACTTTGTGTGATTGGAATGAATCTTGATAAGATTCCACTTATTTTTGGAAATGTTTTACAAGAAGCATTTAATTTTGAGGCAATTTTTAGTGGATTTGCTGGAAGTGCGATTGTTATTGGAATCAAACGCGGTTTATTTTCTAATGAAGCGGGTAT
Organism: Helicobacter sp. MIT 11-5569; assembly: GCF_000765695.2. Classification (GTDB taxonomy): domain Bacteria; phylum Campylobacterota; class Campylobacteria; order Campylobacterales; family Helicobacteraceae; genus Helicobacter_D. The sequence continues at coordinate 22,601 of NZ_JRPB02000001.1, forward strand.
GGGTTCTGCTCCAAATGCTGCAGCAGCAGCGCATACTAGCCACCCAGCAAAACAAGGAATGGTACAAACTTTATCTGTATTTATTGATACACTTATTATTTGTTCTGCAAGTGCATTTATGGTGCTTTGTTCTAGCATTGATACAAAAAACTTAGCAGGCATGGCTTTAATGCAAGGGGTAATGCAAGGACATTTTGGGACTTTTGGATTGATGTTTGTCAGCATAGCAATCGTGCTTTTTGCTTTTACTTCATTAATTGGAAATTATTTTTATGCAGAGGCAAATTTCAAATTTATTACAGAAAATAAGCTTGCCTTACAAGTTTTTAGGTCTTGTGCTGTGGTTGTTGTTTTTATTGGTGCGCAATTAGATTTATCACTTGCTTGGGATTTAGCAGATGTTTTTATGGGATTTATGGCGAGCATTAATATTGTTGTGATTTTACTTTTGAGCAATATTGCAGTGTTGGTTTTAAAAGATTATGAATCGCAGAGAAAAGCAGGTAAGAATCCTGTGTTTAAAGCATCAGATGTAGGGATTACAAATACAGAGTTTTGGAAGTAGGGATTAAATTTTGTTATAATTGAAGCTTGTATCTTCATAATTCTGGAACAAATGTGTTTGATAGATTGCGTTTTTTTTCTAAAGATAGAAGTCGTAGAATCCTAAATATCGCACTTCCTTCTGGTCTTAATTCATTGCTTGATATTATTAATCTTAGTATTGATTTATTAATGATTGGCACTTTTGGGGCAAATGCGATTGTAGCAGTTGGGGTGAGTTTAAATTTTATCATGCTAATGTTTGCCTTTATTGCGATTATTTTTGTGGGGAATAGCGCACTTGTAGCAAGGTTTTTAGGAGCAAATGATAAAAGAAGTGCAGATGAGGTTGTGCTAAGTTTAACCTTTGCTTCTTTTTGTTTTTCCATACCTTTAATGCTATTAGGATTCTTTGGTTATGAGTTTTTTTTCTCTTGGATTGGAATCTCTAGTGAAGCGCATAGCATTGGGAGTGCATATTTAGCAATCGTGCTTTTTAGTGTGCCTTTGCTTTTGATTAGACAAGTGAGTATCTCTGCATTTTCCGCTGCTGGAGCTACAAAATTTCCTTTTTATATTAAAATTATTATTACACTTATTAATCCTTTTGTGAAGTATATTTTAATTTTTGGCTTTATTTTTATTCCTGCTTTTGGAGTAATTGGAGCGGCTATTGGGACATTGATTATTAACTTTTTAGAAACATCGGCACTTTTTTTACTTTTGCTAATTTATAAAAACAGCCCCATTTCTTTAAAGGGTAGAATCAACTTAGATTATATCAAGCGCGCTTTTATTATCGGGATTCCTAGCGGTTGTGAGCGTCTTTTTACTTTGTTTGCGATTATTATAATGACAAAATTTGTGGCACTTTATGGGACTTATGATTTAGCAGGGTATCAGATTGCAACAAGGATTGAAGGTTTTGCTTTTATGCCCGGATTTGGATTTATGATTGCGGCAATGGCATTAATGGGGCAGAATCTTGGGGCAAAAAAACCCTTAGAGGCAAAATATTCTACTTTAAACACTTTACTTTTAGGTGGAATCTTTATGAGCATTGTTGGATTTTTTATGAGTGTTTTTGCTCCCTTTTGGTCGGGATTTTTTAGCGAGGATTCTGCGACAATTCGTGCAAGCACAATTTATTTAATTCCTATTGGAATTTCACAGGTTGCCTTTGCGTTTATTTGTATTTTAGATGGCGCGTTGCGTGGGGCTGGCATTACAAAAATTACTCTTGTGATTAATAGTGTAATGATTTGGGGATTGCGTGTTTTACCTTGCTATTTGATTGCTACAATGGGCTATCCGGTGTTTTATATTTATATTTGTATTTGTTTAGAAACATTTTTGCGAGCTTTCGTGTATTGGAAAATTTTTCAAAGTGGGATTTGGAGAAAGCAAAAAGTTTAATTAAGATTCCATAATTTTGAAATCTTAATTAATGAGCGCAAAGAATAACTCTAAATTTGAAAGAATGTAGAGTAAAATTACACCAAAACATAATAAAAACGCGACAAAAAAGAGAATCTTTTTTTCAAATCCTGTAAGTCTATCGCGATTTTTACTAATAGAAATTCCAGTAATTGCTAAGATTACTAATGAGATTCCACATAAAATTGAAAGTGTAAGCGCAAAGTTTCCAACCATTTAAACTCCTTAAAAATCGAATTATATATTATCTTTCTTTGATTTTTTCTAATTTATTAAATTTTTAGCCTGTTTTAAAAAGCGGTATTGTAAAATCTTTGCATTTTTAAATTTTTGGGGTATTTATGATTGATTTAAAACTTCTTGTCAGCGATTTTGATTCTGTAGTAGAAAAGCTCTCAAAACGCAATCTTGATGCAACTTTGCTAGATGCTTTGCGCGAGAGTAGTTTAAACTATAAACAAAAGAAAATTGCGCTAGAGGGGTTGCAAGCAGAACAAAATGCAAAAACAAAGTTATTTGCTAGATATAAACAAGAAGGCGGGGACATAATAACACTAAAATCAGAATGCGATGCCTTGAAAGTCAAGATTGATTTATATGCTAAAGAATTAGAAGTTTGGGAGAATAAACTTCAAGAACTAACATATAGTATTCCAAATATTCCAGATTCTAAAACTCCATTTGGCGAAGATGAAAGCGATAATGTAGAGCTTAAAAAGGTGCTAGAGATTCCACAATTTGACTTTAAGCCAAAAGAGCATTGGGAACTTGCCGAGCAAAATGGTTGGATTGATTTTGAACGCGGTGTGAAGCTTGCAAAAAGTCGTTTTAGTGTATTTATGGGAATGGGAGCTAAATTAGAGCGCGCACTTATTAATTATATGTTAGATTTCAACACTGCGCGTGGATTTAGTGAAGTTGGAACGCCAGCGATTGCAAATGCGCAAACGCTTTTTGGAGTAGGGCAGTTGCCAAAGTTTGAAGATGATTTGTTTAAAGTTTCTGAATTTAAAGATGAAGAAAGTGGCAAGGGACACGCTTTATATTTGATTCCAACAGCAGAAGCAACACTTACAAATCTTTATAGTGATGAGATTTTAAAAGAAGATATGCTTCCTATGATGCTAACAGCTTATACGCCATGCTTTAGAAAAGAAGCAGGAAGCGCAGGGCGCGATACAAGAGGGATTATTCGCCAACACCAATTTGATAAAGTAGAGCTTGTCGCACTCACAACGCCACAAGATAGTGATACAATGCAAGAAAGAATGATTGCTTGTGCTTCAGAACTTTTGGTTTCACTCAGGCTTCCTCATCGTCTTGTGCAGCTTTGTGGTGGAGATTTAGGATTTAGTGCAAGCAACACAGTGGATATTGAAGTGTGGCTACCCGGACAAAACTGCTATCGTGAAATTAGCTCGATTTCTAATACACGAGATTTTCAGGCAAGACGCGCTAAGATTCGCTATAAGGATTCTAACAAAAAGAATTGTTTGGTGCATACATTAAATGGTTCTTGTTTAGCAGTTGGGAGAACATTAGTAGCGATTATGGAGAATTACCAAAAAGCTGATGGAAGCATTGAGATTCCACATGTTTTAGAGCCTTATTTGAGATAGTAGATGCCAAACGCGCAAGAAAGCACAGAAAAAACAGCTGATAATAATGTTATACAGCTTGATGATAATTTTAATATTTTAGATGATATTCTAAAAAAAGAACCAGAGTCGCAAAAGCCAGCAAGCAAGTTTGCTAAATTACAAGATTATTTTGTAAAACATAAAAAAATAGCAGTTTTGTTAGCTTTTTTATTTGGGCTTTTATTACTTGCGTTTATTTTTCTTATTGGGGTTCTTTTAACCAAAGAGCATAAAGCTCCACAGCAAACAGAATCGGCAATAACCCCTCCAAAAGAATTTATTATTAATCAAAGCAAAGAACTAATTACAGATGCAGAAAATTTAGAAGCACTGATTAAAAAGGCAAATTTTTTATATACAAATGGAAATAAACAAGAAGCACTAGATTTATATGGGAAAATTTCTAATTATTCTGAAGTTTTGTCTAATTATAATTTAGGTGTAGCTCAAATGGAAGAAAAGGCTTATGCAGAGGCATTAGATTCTTTCCAAAAAGCAATTGACTTAAATGAAGACCGCGTCATTAGCGCGTTAAATGCAGCAGTGTGTTCTCTGCGCTTAGAAGAGCCACTAAAATATCGTTATTATTTGCAGTTAGCACAGACTTATTTGCCGTATTCTGGGAATTTACCTTTGTATTCTTATTTGTATTCTTTGACGAATTTTTATTTGGGGAATTACTTAGAAGCTTTTTCGTCATTGTTGCACAGAAATTCTCCTTATTATGAAAAAGAAAGTGATGCTTTACTTGCTGCAATGTATGCTTATTTTGGAAACAATTATAAAGCCATCGAAGCTCTAAGCAAAAATTCCACAGATGCACACAATTGGTTCAATCTTGCGCTATTATATGCGCGAATTGGGGATTATGAGCGCGCAAATTCACTAATGTTGCAAAGTGTTGATGCGTTTGGCAGCACGCAAGAAACGGATTTTGCATTATTGCTTATTAAAATGAAGCTCCCAGAATACGGACAAGCATCAAAATTATCAAGTAAATACGCAACGAATCAAGTAGCATTAAATAGCAATCCTTATCCTGTTAAAATCACATTAAGAGACGAGTTTTTTAATGTAGATGTTGCGCAAGCAAGATTTTGGGAGAGTTTTACAGGGCAAAAGCTAAATGCGTATAAGATTTTATTTTATTATGCTCCTTATAAAGTTTTTGATGCAGAAGAAGCATTTAGTGTGATTCAAGAAGGTGGAATGAATATCCATATTGAAAATTTACAAGAAGCTAAGGAGATTTTAGTTAGAGGGCAGACAATTTCACGCGTTAATCGTAATATTGCAAATGCGATTTTAGAAACATTAAGCGGAAATATTCGCAATGCAAACGCGCTCTTAAAAAAAGCGGTAGAAACTTATCCAAATCATTCTATTTTGCATTATAATTTAGGGTTAAATTATGCGCAAATGAATGATTTTGACTTAGCTTATCGCCATTTTTTGCGCGCATTTCATTTAAATCCTAGTGATTTAAATGCTGGGCTTTTTGCAATGGTTGCAGCAAGATTGACTTATAGGGATACGGCACGTTTAGAAGAAGAGATTGGTAGAGAGATTATTAATTTTAATGGCAGCGCAATAGAGCAAGAGTTTATACAAGCACTCTTAAACTTTGTGCGCGATGGGATTCCAAATCCTTTAGAATCGCTAGAGAAAGAAAAAAGCAATATGGCAATTTATTATGCTTTAGATTTTGCACAAGGTGTGCAGATGAATAATCAAACATTGCTGATTAAAAGTGCGGAATCTTTAAAGCAAATTTCCCCTCGCGACCCTATTGCAAATTTGCTCGCTTTGCTCGCTTTAAATTATAAAGATGAACCCAAAGCCTTATCTTTAAAGCTTCAACAATATTATCAAGATAAAACAATTAACAAAGACGCTTTTTATTACGGCGCATCTGTGGTTAGAGAGATGTATATTGAAATGGCACATATTATCGGGACGCTGCATTATATTCAGCAAGATTTAGATACGCGTTTAATTACAGAGCAAAAAGATGTGCGCGGTGTGATTCAGGCTTTAGCACTGACTTATTTGTATTTGCAAGAATTTGAAAAATCTTTCACACTTTATAATAGTTTGATTGATGATTTTAAAGAGCAAGATACACAAACACTTTTTTTAACTGCTGTTAGTGCAGTTGGAGCAGGGCATTTAGAGAATGCGGCTGCGCTTTTGCAACTTGCAAAATTAGAAGCACCAACGCATTATGAAACAAGAATCGCAAATGCAATTATTTATCTACAAGAAAAAAACTTTAATGCTGCAAGCGTTCAATTTGGAATGCTTGGGGATTCCAAAGTTGTTTCAAAGTATTTTGATTTTAAAGTGGATACCACACAGATTCTGCAAAATCCCTAATGCAAACGCTTAAGATTCCAAAACGTCCTTCAAAGAAATTTTTGCGCAATTTTTTAGAAGAGCAATATCAAGCTTTTAATCAAGAAAATGCTATCAACAGAACACTTTTAGACCCCTTGCTTGTTGCAAGAGAATTAAAAAGTGAAAAAGTGGCTTTATTTTGTGCATTGTTTGCTTATGGGAATGTGAAGGCGATTTTAAATTTTTTGCAAGGTTGTAATTTAAAAGATTTGGATTCCAAAGAGACTTGTAAGCTTCAAACAATTAAACCTTATCGTTTTCAAAATAATGCAGAAATACAAGATTTTTTTAGTGCGTTATCGCGTTTAGAATCTTTAGAAGAGATTTTTTATCAAGGATATAAAAAATATGGAATCTTAGGTGGAATCCAAACTTTGCAAACAAAAATTTACAACAATTTAACAATATTGGATTCTAAAGGTTTGCGATTCTTACTTTGCGCGCCCATAAATGCGCATAATACATCTCCTTTGAAAAGATGGAATCTCTTTTTGCGTTGGGTTGTGAGAAAAGATTGTTTGGACTTAGGTTTGTGGAGCAGTGTCAAAAAAAGTGATTTATTGCTTCCTCTTGATACGCATACGTTTAGAATCTCAAAACAATTAGGGCTTTTGAAACGTAAAACTTATGATTTTAAATCCGTATTAGAAGTCAGTGAGACTTTAAGGGAATTTGACGCAGATGACCCGATTAAATATGACTTTGCGCTTTATCGGATAGGACAATTTGGAATGCTTGGTTGAATTAAGTGAATTTTTAAATTAGTTTAGCCAAAGATTCGCAATTTTTTCTAAATTTTCTACTGCATCGCTAGCATAAAACTTGACTTGTGCAGGTTTGTTAAAATTTTTTAATATATAGGAGCTATGTAAATATTCCATAATCGCTTCTCCGGAGTGGATAAGTAAGGGTTTTTTGGGGTAGAAATTAGTGATGGAATTTGCAATAAGGGGAAAATGTGTGCAGCCTAGAATGATTGCATCAGGGGTTTGTGGATATTGCTTAAAATAATGCGCAATCGTGGAATCTAAAATTGCCCCTTCAAAGATTCCTTCTTCAACAATAGGGACAAAAAGACTTGTCGCAAGTCCAAAAGTATTATGGTAACCTTCAACACTAAGAAGTTTGCTATAAAGTTTGCTTTGAATGGTTGCTTTTGTGCCTAAAATTAAGATTTTAGAATCCTTATTTGCAAGCTTATTTTTAAGTGCTAGGACACCGGGCTCAATAACTCCTATAATAGGATAGGGTGCGACTTCTTGCATAGCTTTCAATCCATAGGCACTCACGGTATTGCAAGCAATCACAAGCAAATCTAAATTAAAACTTTTGAAAAATTCTAATGCTTCTAAGGAGTATTGTGCAATTGTTTCTGGACTACGCACTCCATAAGGGACGCGCGCGGTGTCGCCATAATAAATAATTTCTTCAAAATTATGCGAATGGATTAGGCTTTTTAAAACACTAATTCCACCAGCCCCGCTATCAAAAACACCGATTTTTTGTGGAATTATTTTAGTCTTTTGCACTATCATTCATCATATTTAAAAATTCTTCATTATCTTTACTTTTTTGCATTTGCGAGTAAAGGAAGGTGAGTGCGTCAATCTCATTATTCATTTGATGAATCGCATTGCGAAGCACCCAAACTTTTTGTAATTTATCTTGCCCTAAAAGCAATTCTTCTTTACGTGTGCCGCTTTTTAAAATATCCATTGCAGGATAGATTCTGCGCTCTGCAATATTTCTAGCAAGCACAATTTCACTATTTCCTGTGCCTTTAAATTCTTCAAAAATCACTTCGTCCATTCTGGAGCCTGTTTCAATCAACGCAGTTGCAATAATTGTCAAGCTTCCGCCTTGTTCAATATTCCTTGCTGCACCAAAAAAACGTTTTGGCTTATGCAGTGCATTTGCATCAACACCACCGCTTAATACCTTTCCACTACTCGGTGTAGCAGTGTTATAAGCCCGTGCTAAACGCGTAATAGAATCTAGCAAAATCACAACATCTTTGCCCATTTCTACCATACGCTTTGCTTTTTCTACAACAAGCTCTGCCACACGTGTATGATTGTTTGCGGGCATATCAAAAGTGGAGCTATACACTTCACCTTTAACACTTCGTTCCATATCTGTAACTTCTTCTGGACGCTCATCGACAAGCAAAACAATCAATTCTACTTCTGGGTGATTGTGTGTGATTCCATAAGCGAGCTCTTTCATAAGCTCGGTTTTACCTGTCCTTGGTGGAGCGACAATTAGTGCGCGTTGCCCCTTGCCAATGGGTGCGAAAAGGTCTAGCATTCTGCCTGTGATTTTAAAGCTATTATATTCTAGTTTGATTTGCTCTGTTGGGAAAAGGGGGGTGAGATTATCAAAAAGCGGGCGGTTTTTCATCTCTTCTGGAGACTGATAATTAATCGCCTCTACCTTAAGGAGTGCGTAATAACGTTCTTGGTCTTTAGGTGAGCGAACTTGCCCAGTGATAATATCACCATTTCTTAAAGTAAATCTACGAATTTGTGTGCTACTAACATAAGCGTCATTTTGAGAACCTGAGAAGTTTTCATCAATAGCACGCAAGAATCCATAGCCTTCGCTTGTAATTTCTAGGATTCCGGTAAATAGGATAAATCCACCTTTACTAACTTGGGTTTTAAGAATTTCAAAAATTAAATCTTGACGCAAAAATTCTTGGGGATTTTCAATACCTAGTGAGATGGCAATTTCTGCAAGCTTATTGATAGGCTTTGCACGCAATTCTTCAATAGTGTGTCCTTCAACAGGCGTATGTGTGCGGGTTTTATGTTCTTTTTTATTTGCGGATTGTTCGCTCATTTTTTACCTTAGAATTTGATTTAGGATTCCTTGCAAAAGTTTAAACATGACATAGAAATTTTGGGAAATTTGGGATTATATCCAAAAGTAGTGTTGCACCTTTATAGTTTCTTGGTTTTGCAATGAAGTAATGCGGAATTTTAATCTAAAAGCCCTTTCTTGTCAAGATTTTTTGTTATAAAGCCATAAAGTTACGATAACTTGTAAAGAATAAAAGCAAGGCAAAGCACAAAAATAAGATTCCACAAATCTTATCAATCGTATAAAATAAGGAATTGCTAATAAATTTTCTAAAGAAAGTTGCAAGAAAAATCACTAAGATAAACGCAGAAGTTAAACTTGTTAGCAATACAATAAGGCTTAATGCAAGATGATTGTCGATAAAAGGAGTGATGATTAGCCCAAAAAATAGAATTGCTTTGGGATTTGAGAGATTTATCAGTAAGCCTTTTGGCAAGAGAGAATATAGAGTTTTTCTCTGCAAGGATTCACGATTTGTAGAATTTGTGTTTAATGTAATATTAGGATTTGCTTTAAACAAAAGCAAGTAAGCAATATAAGAGAGATAGATTCCACCTAATGCGCATAAAATTGCTTGCATAAAATATCCGCTGACAAAATGCGCAAAACCAAAATAAACTAGACTTAAAAATATAATCCAGCCACAAAAGATTCCAAAAAAGCTTAAAAAACCTGCTTTTATACCATAATTTAGCGTATTTTTAAGTGTAAATAAAATATCAGGACCAGGCGTTAAAGCGGTAATAAATCCCACAGAAAATAATGTGAAAAGCTCTAAAACCATTAAAAGTAAGGGAAGTTTTTTGGAAGTTTTGTTTGATTGCTATGGATTAGCGTTTCTAAAACTGCCATACGAATCGCAACCCCATGTGTTACTTGCTCTAAAACCTTGCAGCGCGGGTCTTTTAGCATAGAATCGCTAATATCAATATTGCGATGCACGGGTCCTGGGTGTAATAAAATAATATTGCGATTTCCAAAAAGCTCTTTTGTGATGCAATAATCACTTGCATAATCTCTAAGACTAGAATAAATCGGATAATCGTGGCGTTCTGTCTGTGTGCGCAAGCTCATTACTGCATCTACGGAATCAATAGCTTCTTTTAAAAACAGGCAATGGCGTAATTTTGTTTTAGGGATAAAATGCGGAGGACCTACTAGAATCACTTCCATACCAAAACGTCCTAAAAGCTCAATATTGCTATTTGCAACACGAGAATTACGAATATCGCCCACAATAGCAATTTTTTTGCCCTCCAGATTCCCTAAATGTTTGCGCAAAGTGAGCAAATCCAAGAGTGCTTGTGTAGGATGAGCGTGCGCGCCATCACCACCATTAATAATAGAACAAGTAACATATTTTGAGAGAATATTTGGCACACCAGAATTTTTGTGGCGCACAACAATTGCACTAGGTTGCATTGCATTAAGATTTGCAGCAGTGTCAAAGAGCGTTTCTCCCTTTGTTGTGGAGCTTCTTGAAACATCTAAGCGCACAACGCTACCACCTAGTCTTTTAGTAGCGACTTCAAAACTTGAAAGCGTGCGGGTGGAGTTTTCAAAAAAGATAGTAATAACAATATGCCCATTAAGCGCATTTTTGCTATTTAATGTGTTTTTGGAATCTAAATAGTTTTGCGCTAAATCTAAGATTCCTTCTATTTCTTCTTTGCTGAAATCTTTTGTTTCTAGTAGGTGACGCGCCATTTTAAGCCTTAAATTACAAAATAGCAACATTATAAATTTATTTTGCTTTAAGTTTGCTTTGTTTTTCTAATTATGAGAATATGCTAAAATTGCAGAAAAATTTAGGATTAACAAAGATGAATATAGCAATTATTGGCACAGGTTATGTGGGATTAGTCAGTGGTGCGTGTTTAGCAGATATGGGAAATAATGTGATTTGTGTAGATGTTGTAGAATCTAAAATCCAAAAATTAAGAAATGGTGAGATTCCAATTTTTGAACCGGGTTTAGAAGAGATTGTGCAAAAAAATATCAGTAATGGAAACTTGCATTTTACAACCGCGCTTAAAGAAGCTTTAAATAAAGCCGAAGTTGCTTTTATTGCTGTTGGAACTCCTATGGAGGAAGATGGAAGTGCGGATTTGCAATATGTGTTAGGGGTAGCAAAAGAGATTGGGCAACATTTGGAATCTAAAATGCTAATTGTCGATAAATCTACCGTTCCAGTTGGCACAGCGCAAAAAGTAAAAGATATAATTAGCGCAGAATTACAAAAGCGTCAAGTTGCGATTCCATTTAGTGTGGCGAGCAATCCAGAGTTTTTAAAAGAAGGCGATGCGATTAATGATTTTTTAAAACCCGATAGAGTGGTGATTGGGATAGAAGAAGATTGGGCAAAAGAGATTTTAAAAGAAGTATATGCGCCTTTTTTGAGAAGCTCTGATAGATTGATTGTAATGGATATTAAAAGTGCTGAAATGACAAAATACGCAGCAAATGCAATGCTTGCTACAAAAATTAGTTTTATGAATGAAATGGCAAATATTTGTGAAGCAGTAGGGGCAGATATTAATGCTGTGCGTTTGGGGATTGGAAGTGATAAGCGCATTGGATATAGTTTTATTTATCCGGGTTGTGGGTATGGTGGAAGTTGTTTTCCAAAAGATGTTAAAGCATTAGAAAAGATAGCAAAAGATAATGGTAGAGAAGCTAGAATCTTGCAAGCAGTTGAAGAAGTCAATATTGCACAAAAAAGAATCTTGGGACAGAAAATTCTTAAGCATTTTAAAGGGGATTTAAAGGGTAAGCGTATTGGAGTTTGGGGGCTTAGTTTTAAACCCGGAACAGATGATATGCGCGAGGCAACTTCTATTGTGCTTATTAAAGAGTTGGTGCAAAATGGAGCAAAAGTTAGCGTGTATGACCCAAAAGCAATGCAAGAAGCGCAAGAATTTTATTTAAAAGGAATCCCAAATATTACGTATTGTAATAACAAATATGATGCTTTAAATCATTGTGAAGCAATGGTGCTGGTTACAGAATGGAAAGAATTTAGAAGCCCAGATTTTTTAGAGATAAAGGAGCGTTTAGAATCGCCAGTGATTTTTGATGGACGCAATCAGTATAATGCAAAACGTCTTAAAGAGCTTGGTTTTACTTATTATCAAATCGGAGTTTAAATGTTAAAAGAGATAATTTTTGGCATAGCTTTTGTTTTTTTTGTGGGTTGTGAGAGTGTCAAATCTGCTATTGTGCCACAAAAATTTGAAGAAGCTTATATTCAAGCGACAAGAAAAACAGAATTAATTGTTGATGATAGAGTGCAAGTCGTGTTAATCGTTACGCATTTAAACGCTTTTGATAAAGAGAAATATCCAGAAAATGCTAATGAGGTGTTTTTTTTAGATGTGTATCAGAGTTTTCAACATGGAATAGAGAATCCTAAGAAATTTTTTGAAAATGGATTCCATTTGACGCTTAGCAATGGAGAAACTCCGATAAAAATTACAGAGATAAAAAAAGAGGATTTACAAGGACTTATGCAAAGTAATGCTACGCGTTGGGGCGAGTATTATATTGTCGAGTTTTTGCCCCAAGATAAGCGCACACAAAATAGCTTGCAATTGTTTTTAAGGCATAAAGATTTTGGAGAGAATTTTTTAAATTTTGGATTTAAGCCTTTAGATAAGGAAGATTTAAAGGATAGGCGTTAATGCAAATACAGAATTCAACATTGCAAGAAATTTGTAATTTGCGTCTTGATATTGCTTGTGTGAAGCTTGGAATTGCACCTACGCGAAACAAAGCGCATGCTTTAATTCAAAAGGGCAAAGTTTGTATTAATGGAATCCCTTGTGTGAAGAGCGCGTATAAGCTTCTTGCGCAAGATAAAATTACAAGTTTGGAATCCCAAATGTTTGTAAGTCGTGCTGGAGAGAAGTTATATTATTTTTTAGAAGAATATAACTCCCTAGACTATAAAGGCAAAAGCGCATTAGATATTGGAGCAAGCACGGGGGGATTTTGTGAAGTTTTGCTACAAAAAGGCGTGGAATCTGTGGTGTGTGTTGATGTGGGGAATAATCAATTGCATAATTCTTTAAGAGAAAATGCTCGTGTAAAAAGTTATGAAAATACAGATATTAGAGATTTTGCAAAAAGACATGCAAAACAATATGCAAAAAAGTTTGATATTGTGGTTTGCGATGTTTCTTTTATTGGGTTAAAAGATATTTTAGATTCTATTGTTGTGCTTTCTAGTTATCAGGTCATTTTGCTTTTTAAGCCACAATTTGAAGTAGGGCGAGAAATTAAGCGCAATAAAAAAGGTGTGGTGCAAAATAGAGAAGCGATTAAGGAATCTTTGGAGAATATGCTGATATTGCTTAAAAAAAGTGGTTTTGGGATTTTAGAATGTAAAGAATCAAAAATTGCAGGAAAGGAAGGAAATGTTGAGTTTTTTATCGCTTGCCAAAAACTCTAAACTTGCAAATAGTATTACAAGTGTTGCACTTGGCAAGTTTGATGGTTTGCATTTGGGACATCAAGCACTTTTTGAAAAATTAGATGAACATGGGGCGATTTTGTGCATTGAGCAAGGTTGTGGAGTGCTATTGCCTAAAAAATATAGAGATTTTTATGTGAAATTTCCGATTTTTCATATTGGTTTAGATGTTGTGCGTTATCAAAATGATAAGGAATTTGTAGGATTTTTGCAAAGTGTATTGCCAAACTTAAAGCGTATTGTTGTGGGTTATGATTTTAGATTTGGTAAGGATAGATTCTATTATACTTTTGATTTATCTAAGTATTTTAAAGGCGAAGTTGTTGTTGTTAATGAAGTGTTTTACAAAAAGCTTTCTGTGCATAGCGGCTTAATTAAAGAATTATTATTAAATGGAAATGTTAAGCAAGCAAGCAAGTTTTTAGGACGTCTTTATGAAATTAGAGGGGATATTATCAGAGGACAAGGACTTGGAAGAAAAGAGTTGTATGCTACGATAAATCTTTGCAATGACGGATTTTTACTTCCACAAGAAGGCGTTTATGCGGGATATATTCAGCTTGGAGCGCAAAGCCAAAGCACTCCAAAATATCCAGCGGTGATTTTTGTAGGGAATCGTTTAAGCACAGATAAGTCTTTTTCTATCGAGGGGCACTTGCTAGGAATGCAGCTAGAAGTTAAAGAAAAAGAAGCAGGATTTTATTTTGTAAAAAAAATCCGTAATAATCGTAAGTTTGATAATTTAGAATCTCTAAAAGAGCAAATTTGTGAGGATATAAAAGAAACATATAGAATCTTAAAGGTGAAAAATGACGGATAAAGTTTTTATGCAAACGCCGCAAAAACAATTTGAGTTTGACGCAAAAGTTGCAGGCGTTTTTGATGATATGTTAAGTCGAAGTATTCCATATTATAAGGAAGTTTTAGCATTGAGTGCGGATTTTGCGCTAGAATATGCAAAAAAAGATTCCATAATCTTAGATTTAGGAACTTCTACTGGCGCAATGCTGGTAGAGATTGCTTCAAAAGCTAAAATACCTTTGAGATTCTATGGAATAGATAATGCACAAAGTATGCTTGATTATGCGCAAAAGAAACTAGATGCCTATGGAATGCAAGCGCATTTAATTTGTGGAGATATTTTACAAGAGCAATTTCCTAAAAGTGATGTGATTATCGCAAATTATACTTTGCAGTTTATCCGCCCATTAGAAAGGGAAAAGCTAGCGCAGAAGATTTTTAATGCTTTAAATGTTGGTGGAATCTTTATTTTTTCAGAAAAAATTATTTGTGAGAATAAAACTTTAGATTTTAAAATGATTCAGTATTATTTGGAGAGCAAAAAAAAGCGCGGTTATAGCGAGTTTGAGATTAGTAAAAAGCGTGAAGCTTTAGAAAATGTGCTAATCCCTTATAGCGAAAAAGAGAATCGGACAATGTTGAGCAATGCTGGGTTTAGCCATATTCAAACATTATTTTGCTGGGTAAATTTTGCAACTTTTATTGCAATAAAAGAATAAATTAAATAAATGATTAAGGGATTATAAATGCAGATACAGCAAATACAAAATTCACAAACACTAGAAGTTTTAAAAAACCTTATCTCTTATCCAAGTATAACACCAAAAGAATGTGGAATCTATGCTTATATTTGCGCAATTTTGCCAGAATTTAAAGCTTTATGCTTTGATAAAAATGGTGTGAAAAATATATTTTTATATAAGGATTTTATGGAATCTAAAAATACAGATTCTAAAGTTGCGCATTTATGTTTTGCAGGACATATTGATGTTGTCCCACCGGGTGAAGGTTGGGAGAGTGAGCCTTTTGTTCCATTGCAAAAAGATGGTTTTCTTTATGGGAGAGGAGCGCAAGATATGAAAGGGGGAGTTGCTGCTTTTGTATGTGCAATAAGGGAGTTTTTGGATTCCAATAAGGCATTTGATGGAATCCTATCTGTGCTTTTAACAAGTGATGAAGAAGGCGATGCAATTTTTGGCACAAAATATGCGCTTGAAGAGTTAGAAAAACTAGACTTACTTCCTGATTTTGCAGTCGTTGCAGAACCGACTTGTGTAGAGAAATTTGGAGATATGATTAAAGTTGGCAGGCGCGGTTCTATTAATGGCAAACTAACAATCTTTGGCAAGCAAGGGCATGTCGCGTATCCTAATAAATGTGTGAATCCTGTGGAGTTAATCGCGCCTATGCTTAGTGGAATCGCGGGCTTTGATTTGGATAAAGGCAGTGCAGAGTTTGAACCTAGTAAGATTGTTATTACAGATATACGCGGGGGAATGGAAGTTGTCAATGTAACGCCTAGTGATTTAAAAATAATGTTTAATATGCGCAATTCTACATTAACATGCTTAGAAGATTTGCAGGCATATTTAGAGAATCTTTTAAGTGCGATTCCACATCATTTGGAGCTAAAACAGAGTTCTAAGCCTTTTTTGACAGATACAGAAAATAAGATTGTGCAAAAAATGGTAGAAGTGTTGGAATCTCAAAATGGTTTTGCTCCTATGCTTAGCACAAGTGGTGGGACAAGTGATGCGCGCTATTTTGCAGAATTTGGAGTGCGTGTTGTAGAATGTGGTGTGTGTAATGATAGAATCCACTCACTTAATGAAAGGGTGAAAATTACAGAAGTGGAAGCATTAAAGCAAGTCTTTAAG
The DNA here is from genome assembly GCF_000765695.2 of Helicobacter sp. MIT 11-5569. Classification (GTDB taxonomy): domain Bacteria; phylum Campylobacterota; class Campylobacteria; order Campylobacterales; family Helicobacteraceae; genus Helicobacter_D. Next base: position 38,629 of record NZ_JRPB02000001.1, read on the forward strand.
TGTTTATTAGAAAATTTCTAAAGGAGAGAATATGCAATCTATTAACGCATTTTTAGAGGTGGCAAAAGAAGTCTTTAAAGAAAGAGTTTTTACGGATTATTTAAGGAGATTTGCTTATGGTGTTGATGCTTCGTGCTATCGTTATATTCCTAAAGCGGTAGTTTGGGCAGAAAATGAGCAAGAAATTTCTACATTAATTAAGCTTGCAAAGCAGTTTGATGTTCCTTTGACCTTTAGAGCAGCTGGGACTTCTCTAAGCGGACAAGCATGTAGTGATAGTGTTTTGGTAGTATGTTTTTGGAGAGAGATTAAAGTTTCACATAATGCAGAAAGTATTTGGTGTGATTGTGGAGTGATTGGCATAGAAGCAAATAATGCTCTAGCTCCTTATAGCAAAAAAATAGGACCAGACCCAGCAACGCTTGCAAGTGCGCAAATTGGAGGGATTTTTTCTAATAATTCTAGTGGAATGTGCTGTGGTGTGAAGCAAAATAGTTATAACACGATTAAATCTATTAGAATGATTTTAAGTGATGGTAGTATTTTGGATACTTCTGATACAGAATCTTTTGAAGCATTTTGCAACACACATACAGAGCTTATTAGTGAGCTTATGGAATTGCATGAAGAAGTGAATGTCGATACGGAATTAAAAGCAAGGATTGCCAAAAAATTTTCTATCAAAAATACAACAGGATATAGTTTAAATGCTTTGGTAGATTTTGATAATCCAAAAGATATTTTAAACCATATTTTCATTGGAGCAGAGGGGACGCTTGGATTTGTAAGTCGTGTGGAATATGAAGCAGTGCCAGATTTACAACATAAAGCTTGCGCACTTTTGTTTTTTTCAGATATTTATGCTGCAACAGAGGCAATTTTACTTTTTGCAGAAAATGAGAAAATTATTAGTGCAGCAGAAATTATGGATTATGCTTGTTTGCAAAGTGTGCAGCATTTAGAAGGAGTGCCTAAGGAAATTTTAGAAATCCAAGAGGGAAATTGTGCGATTTTGATTCAATTAGAATCGCAAGATAGAGAAACTTTAGAAAAAAATATTGCAGATTTAACGCCAAAAATTGAGGCTTTAAAAACACGTTTTGCAGTGCGATTTAGCTTTGATAAAGTCGAGCAAGATTCTTGGTGGTTGATTAGAAAAGGGATTTTACCTATTGCTGCTGGAAGTCGTCCTAAAGGTAGCACGGTAATTACAGAGGATATTTGCTTTTTTATTAAGGATTTCACAAAAGGAATCGCTGAGGTAATGGAATTGTTTGAAAAATACCATTTTAAAGGGATTATTTTTGGACATGCCTTAAGTGGAAATGTGCATTTTATTATTACACCTAATTTAAATCAAGAACAAGAAGCAAAAAACTTTGCGCTTTTTATGGAGGAGTTAGCGCATAGGGTTGCAAAATATCAAGGAAGTATTAAAGCAGAGCATGGCACAGGAAGAATGGTTGCACCATTTGTAGAGTTAGAATGGGGAGAAAAAGCTTATCATATCCATAAGCGCATTAAGAAAATTTTTGATAAGGATAATATTTTCAATCCTGATGTAATTATTAGCGAAGATAAAGCAATCCACACTAAGAATCTTAAACCTTCTTTAGAGCATAATGATGCGGTAAATGCGTTAATTGGAAAATGTATGGAGTGTGGATTTTGCGAGAAGCATTGTCCAACGCTTGGATTTACGCTTACTCCGCGACAGAGAATTAGCGTGTATCAAGAAATTTGTCGCTTAGAAGCAAAATCAGGTTTAAGTGTGCAAGAAAAAGAGGAATTAAAAAGTTTAAAAGAAGGATATACTTATTTTGGAGTGGAGAGTTGCGCGACTTGTTCTGCTTGTGCAAATCTTTGTCCTTTGCAGATTGATACTGCAAATATTGCAAAACTAACTAAAATTGGAAAATCTCCAAATACAGCGCGTTTTGTTGCAAAGAATTTTGAAACATTAATGCCAATCTTTAAAACTTCCTTAAATATCGCAAATGCAACACAAGAAATTTCCAAGCCTTTTTCTAAAACCTTGCACCAGTGGGAAAAAACACCGATAATGTTAGATTATTTTCCAACTGCAAATCCTAAGAAAGAATTTCATAATATAAAAAATCCTGCAGCAACACAAAAAGTTGTGTATTTTTCATCGTGTTTAAATCGGGTATTTGCTCCACCAAAAGAAGCAGAGGATAAACGTAGCATTCAAGAGGTTTTTGAGGCATTGTGCCAAAAAGCAGGAATAGAGATTATTTATCCACAGAATCTTTTAGGATTATGTTGTTCTAAGGCTTTTAAAGATTATAAAGAAAGCGCAATGCAAGTTGCATTAAAAAGCTTTGAAGCATTAAAAGAAGCAAGCGAAGATGGCGCGATTCCTATTGTTTGCGACCATAGTGCTTGTGCATTAGAATTATTAGAAAGGGCGCAAGAATTTGGAGTTTTGAAAAATGTGTGTTTGAAGATTGAGGATATGCCAAGTTTTGTTTTAGAATCCGTGATTCCAAATCTTAAGATTACACAAAAGCAAGATTCTATCGGTGTTTATGCACCTTGTGCGACAAGACATTATAAACACAAAACAAATAATGAAAACGCAATTTTAGAGATTGCAAAACTTTGTGCGAGTGATGTAAAGGTGCATAGCGGGACAAAATGTTGTGGGTTTGCAGGGAATAAAGGATTTTTAGATCCTAAGTTAAACCAACATGCATTAAGTTCTTTTGTAAAATTTTATGAAAAATCCCCTATCACGAAGGGATATTCAAGCTCAAGCACTTGTGAGATTGGTTTAAGCGCAAATACGCAAAAAGTTTGGCAACATATTATTTATTTGCTAGATTCTTGCGCGCAAAAACCTAATATTTAGATGAGGTATTTATGGAAAGTCAAGCAATAGAATCTTTTATGCAAAAACTTCAAAATGGTGCAAAATGCTATACTTATGAGTTTTCAGCCCCAGCTAGTTTTAATCTTGATGTGCTTTTTGAAACATTAAAACAACAAAAATTTTTACAAAATATTGACGCATTTGTTTGCACAGATTCTCCTCTTGGTAAGCTCAAGCATAGTGCAGTTTTAGCGAGTTTGAAACTGCAAAATGCTTTTAAGATTCCAAGTATTGCAACAATTTCTATGCGCGATAAAAATACGCTTGCATTACAAAGTGAATTAATCGGTATGAATAGCTTAGATTTACGCCTTGTTTTGGCTTTAACCGGAGACCCTTTGCGTCTTGGGAATCAACCACAAGCAAAAGGGGTTTTTGAAGGAAGTAGCGCATTGCTTTTAAAAATTATTTGTGCGCTTAATGCTAGCAAAGATATTAATGGAGGAAATTTGCAGGGAGAATCCAAAAGTATTTATCCTTTTTGTGTGTTAAATTCTTATGCAAAGAATAAAGAAAATTTGTATAGAAAAATGTGTGAAAAAATCCAAAATGGGGCATTAGCAATTTTTACACAGCCTATTTATGATATTAATATTGCAGAAGAGCTTTTAGAATGGTGTGCTAAAATCAATGCACAATATAATAAAAAATGTGTGCTTATGTTTGGATTTTTTCCGATTACTAGCTATAAAACTGCATTTTTTTTGCACCATAAATTACCCGGTGTTTTTGTGCCAAAAGATTGGCTTATTGCTTTGGAGAATGCTAGCAAAGAAGGCAATGAAGAGCAAATTGGTTTGCAAAAAAGTCAAGCGTTATTTAAAGATTTAAGCGCATTGCAGCAAAGATTCCATTTTATGAGTGCAAACAAACCAGACGTGATTAAGAAAATTTTGGAAAACTAGCTTTTATTGTCTAAAAATTTATAAAAATTTGTTAAACTTCCGCGATTTAAGATTGCAAAGTTTAAAATTTTGAGGTGTAAATAATGGCGCAAAATCATCAAATATCTAAATACGTATTGATAAAAGATTTATTGAAAGATTGGCTAAATGGTTTTGTTTTGGTTCTTTTAGTGAGCCTAGCAAGCTATTATATTGCAGCTTTGCCTATGATTGCAAAGTTGCATTTATCGCCTTTGATTATTGGTGTTGTATTTGGAATCTTTGCTTCTCCGCTTTTTCGAAATGCACAGGAATCTTGTGAAAAAGCTGTTGTTTTTAGCGCAAAAAAGCTTTTAAGGCTTGGTATTATTTTGTATGGTTTTAATGTAACATTGGGAAGTATCGCAAGTGTGGGCTTAAATGGGATTGTATTAAGCATTGTTGTTGTAGTAGCAATTTTGGTGCTTGGTTATGTCATTGGTGTGAAATTTTTAAAACTCGATAAAGAAATTGCAATTTTAGTAAGTGGTGGAAGTGCAATTTGTGGAGCAGCTGCGGTTTTAGCATTGGAATCTTCGCTAAAATCAAAACCTTATAAAGGAATCATAGCTGTAGGGACGGTTGTCATTTTTGGGCTATTAGGAATGTTTTTGTATCCGCTAGCTTATGCGCTTGGAATCGTGCATTTGAATCTAACGCAAGAAGGATATTACATAGGGCTTACCTTGCATGAGCTTGCAAATGTTGTAGGAGCTGGTGGGGCGATTTCTCCACAAACACAAGAAGTTGCATTGATTGTTAAAATGATTCGTGTGATTCTTCTTGTAGCTGTTTTGTTAGTTGTGCCTTATTTCTTTGCAGAAAGTAAAGAGGGGGAGCGCAGAAAATTACATATTCCTTGGTTTGCATTTTGGTTTTTAGGAGTTGTGATTTTGCATTCGTTAGTAGCTTTGCCTGAAGTTGTTGTTGGAATCTTTAGATTTTTATCTGCCTTTTTCTTGGTAATGGCGATGAGTGCTTTAGGTTTGCAAGTGGATTTAAAGAAGTTTTTAGAGTTTGGTGGTAAAGCTTTTGTTCTTGCGCTTATTTTGTTTGGGATTCTTACTTTTGGGGGATTCTCACTTGTGTATTATTTTGTGTAGAGAGAAGTAATGGTTGATCGTCCATTATTTATTATTAGTGCAAGCCTTATTACAATTGGTGTTTTATTTTCTTATTCTTTATCATCATTTGCAATCTTGTATTATGATTATGGGGAATTTCATTTTATGTTAAGACAAAGTATTGCTGGTATTTTAGGCGTGCTTTTAATGTGGGGAATTTCACGTTGTAATCCTGATAATTTTGTGTTACGTTTTGGTTTTATCTTATTTTTTGGCGGAATCTTTGTAATGTTTATTATGCACTTTTTGCCAGAATCCTTAGCAACAAGTGCAGGGGGGGCTAAACGTTGGATTCGTTTGCCTTTTTTCTCTCTTGCCCCTGTGGAGTTTTTTAAAATTGGATTTGTAACTTTTCTTGCGTGGAGTTTTTCGCGTAAATTTTCTTTATTGGAACAAAAGAGCTTAAAAGAGGAATTTATTACATTTTTGCCTTATGTCGCTGTGTTTTTGCTTGCAGTGTATTTGATAGCTATTTTACAAAATGATTTAGGGCAAATTGTGCTTTTGGGAACAACTTTAGCCGTTATGATGATTTTTGCAGGGTCGTCTTTCAAATTATTTTTGTATCTTTTAAGTGGAGCAGCTACACTTTTTGTGCTTGTCATTATCACAAGTGCGCATAGAATCGCTAGAGTTAAAACTTGGTGGGCTGGGGCGCAGGATTTGATTTTGTCCTTTTTTCCACAATCTATTGCAAATTCTTTGCGTGTTGAAAACTTACCAGAACCCTATCAAATCCAACATTCTTTAAATGCTATTGTAAATGGTGGAATCTTAGGGGAAGGCTTGGGAAATGGATTAATTAAACTTGGCTTTTTAAGTGAAGTGCATACAGATGTGATTTTAGCTGGAATTACTGAAGAGATAGGATTTTTAGGCTTAGCTTGTATTTGTATTTTATTTATCGCACTTATATTTAGGATTTTAAAAATTGCGAATCGTTGTGAAAATATTATGTATTATCTTTTTTGTTCTGGAGTTGCAGTGATTTTGGGATTCTCTTTTTTAATCAATGCTTTTGGAATCTCTGGGTTAATTCCAATTAAAGGAATAGCAGTTCCATTTTTAAGCTATGGAGGAAGTTCAATTTTAGCAACAAGTATAATGATAGGTATCGTGCTATCTATTAGCAAAAAAGTTAAAATGGCAAATATTTAGAAAATCTGTGTTAGAATTTAAAAATTTCGCATTCTAGGGAAGAAATTGAAAAGTTTTTTTAGAATACTTAGTGTTATTGGCATTGTTGCAATAATAGGAATCGTTGCGTTTGTTGTGCAAGTTTATGTAGAGGTTCGTAATGATACAGATAAAATTGTGCATTATAAACCCCAAATTGCTACACAAATTTTTGATAGACAAAATCGTTTAGTTGCAAATTTATTCGAAGAAGAGTTTCGTTTTTATGCAACTTTTGAAGAAATGCCTGCACGTCTGATTGAGGCACTTTTAGCTATTGAAGATACATTATTTTTTGAACATCCCGGGGTTAATGTAGATGCGATTATGCGTGCGATGATAAAAAATATCCAAAATGCGCGTTATGCAGAGGGTGGAAGCACAATCACGCAACAACTCATTAAAAATGTGGCTTTAACACGCGAAAAGACAATTGAGAGAAAAATCAAAGAAGTTTTGCTTGCTATGCGTTTAGAGACAATTTTAAGCAAAGAAGAGATTTTAGAGAGATATTTAAACCATACTTATTTTGGACATGGATTTTACGGAGTAAAAACTGCGACAATGGGATACTTTCGCAAAAACATGAATGCTCTTACTTTAAAAGAAATGGCTATACTTGTTTCATTGCCGCGCGCACCAAGTTTTTATGACCCGACAAAAAACTATGAATTTGCACTAGGTAGAGCAAATAATGTTTTGCAAAGAATGTATGAGTTAGGTTGGATTTCCAAAGAAGAGTTTGATGAGGGAAGTAGTGAAAGACCAAAGGTGTATGATGATACACTGACACAAAATGTTGCCCCTTATGTTGTTGATGAAGTGCAACGCCAACTTGCTGGGTTAGCAGATTTGAAAACAGCTGGTTATAAGATTTATTTAAATATTGATTTGGATTATCAAGAAATTGCACAAGAGGCGTTGTATTTTGGCTATGAGCAGATTTTATCTAGGCACAAAAATGATGAAGACTTAAAAGAAAAGCTAAATGGCGCATTTGTTGTTTTAGAGAATAAAACAGGAAAGATTTTGGCTCTTATTGGTGGAGTGGATTATGCAAAAAGTAATTTTTCTCGTGCAACGCAAAGCAAAAGACAAGTAGGTAGTAGCGTAAAACCCTTTTTGTATTTAAGTGCTATTAATTCTGGATTATCACAAAACTATCAGATTCCAGATATTGCAAGAACTTATGAATACAAAGCAGGCAGTGTGCGTAAAAAATGGCAGCCTAAAAACTATAATAAATCTTTGAGTGGATTTGTTTCTTTAAAAACAGCATTAACAAGATCTATGAATTTAGCAACAATTAATCTTGTAGAGGAAGTAGGATTTGATAGAATTTATAATGAAGTTTTAAGATATGGTTTTAGTAATGTGCCTAAAGATTTAACAATTTCTTTAGGAAGTTTTGGTGCTTCTCCTTTGAATATGGCTAGAAATTTTATGGTGTTTTCAAATTATGGAAAAGTCATTGACCCGATGCTTATTGATCGTATTGTAGATATGAAAGGAGATGTGGCGTATTTTACTCCAAATGAATATGAGTTATCTAAAGATGCGCAAAGTTTTTTGATTGTAGATATTTTACGCAATGTTATAAATGCTGGAACTGGTAGGCGTGCAAGGGTAGAAGGAATTGAGCTTGCAGGAAAAACAGGAACAACAAATGATAATGTAGATTCTTGGTTTTGTGGGTTTTCTCCAAGTATTGAAGCAGTTGTTTGGTTTGGAAAAGATGATAATACGCCTATGGGTTATAGTGAAACGGGTAGTATTGCGCCTGCTTCTTCATTTGGTTACTTTTTTAGTAAGATTTTAGAAATTGATCCGGGATTAGAGCGTAAATTTAAAATTCCACAAGGTGTGCGTAGTCAAAATGTAGATAATGAAAGATTCTATTATACAGATGAGTCGCCAATTAGAAGCGCACCAAAAGCTAATCATGATACGATTATTTTTTAGATTCTATAAGGGGTGAATTTGAAACAGTTTTTTTCGCGCTTATTACCTTATATTAAGAATTATAAGCTTTACTTTTTTTATGCAATTATGGGGACAATTTTAGTTGCTGTTGCAACAAGTGCTAGTGCATACTTGGTTAAACCCGTGCTAGATGATATTTTTTTAGCAAAAGATGTAACAATGCTCCAAATTCTTCCACCTTTGATTGTTTTGGCTTATTTTTCAAAAGGGTTTGGAGCTTATATCCAAGTTTGTTTTATGAATTATATTGGGCAAGATATTGTAAAGCATTTAAAAAATATTTTGTTAGATAAAATGCTAACTTTTGAGATGAATTTTTTTAATCGTTATCGCAATGGAGAGTTGATTTCTCGTATTGTAAATGATATTGCAGCAGTGCAAGGCGCGGTGTCTAATTATTTTATCGAAGGAATTCGAGAGAGCTTGACAATTTTAGGGCTTGTATGTGTTGTGATTTATCAAAGTTCAGAATTAGCATTTTATGGGCTTGTTGTAATGCCAATCGCACTTTATCCTATTGTGATTATTGCGAGAAAAATGCGCAAAACATCTAAAAAACTACAAGAAAAAAATGCTGATTTATCTTCTAAGTTAATTGAGACTTTTAATAATATGGAGCTTATTAAAGCAAGTTCTGGAGAAAAAATAGAGCACCAACAATTTACAGAACATAATCAAGAATTATTTAAGCTTTCAATGAAATCTGTGTGGATTTCGGAATTAACTTCACCTTTGATGGAAACTTTAGGGTCAATAGCCATTGCAGCAGTAATTTTTGTAGGTGGATACAAAGTGATTAATGGAGAATTGACAGCAGGAGAGTTTTTTTCCTTTACGACAGCATTATTTTTGCTTTACACTCCTTTTAAGCGACTTAGTAATCTCTATGCCAAGATTCAAATTGCCTTTGCTGCTGGAGATAGAATCTTTGAAATGTTAGATAGGAATCCTAAAATTCAAGATGGGGAAAGAGAATTAACAGAAACAATTAAAGAAATTAAATTCCATAATGTTGATTTATTTTATGGAGAGAAAAAAGCATTAAGTGCAATTAATTTAAAGATTAACAATGGAGAAAGTGTTGCATTTGTCGGAGGAAGTGGAGGAGGGAAAAGTTCGCTTGTGAATTTATTAATGCGTCTTTATGATGTAAGTGGTGGTGAAATTTTAATAAATGGTGTAAATATTAAACATTTCACGCAAAAAAGTTTGCGCTCCAAAATAGCAGTTGTAACGCAAAGAATTTTTATTTTTAATGATACTATTGCGCGCAATATTGCTTATGGAGGTGAAATTGATGAGGAGCGTGTAAAACTAGCTTTACAACAGGCTAGAATTTTTGATTATGTTCAAACTCTTCCTAATGGAATCCATACAAATCTTGATGAATTTGGAGCAAATTTAAGCGGAGGGCAAAGGCAGAGAATTGCAATTGCGCGCGCACTTTATAAGAATCCTGAAATTTTGATTTTAGATGAAGCAACAAGTGCGTTAGATAATAAAACAGAAGAAGAGTTTAGGGAAGCATTAAGTCTGCTACTAGAAAATAGAATAGTGATTATCATTGCGCATCGTTTTTCAACTGTATCACTTGCTAAAAGGATTTATTTTTTCCAAAATGGAAAGATTTTATCTAGCGGAACACAAGCAGAATTATTTGAAAAATGCGATTCCTTTAGAGAATATTATAAAAGTCTTTAAAAACTTATACTTTTTTATGTTATAATGTAAGCAAATTTCTAAAATTTGAGGTTTCATAATGTCTAATTTATCCAATGTCGATCAAATCACCAATCTCCATAGAAATAATGAATTACAGCTTTTGTGTTTTAGGCTTGAAAAAGATAAAGATTTATATGCGGTAAATGTTTTTAAAATTCGTGAAGTTGTGAAATATCGCGGAGAAATTACTGTTGTTTCTCATGAAAATAGTTCTTTGATTGAGGGATTAATTACAATTAGAGAGCTTACGATTCCTCTTATTGATTTACGTAAATGGTTTTATTATGATTCAAAAGATACAAGCAGAAATTTAGAAAATTATGGTGTAAAGCGTGAGCCGGGCGAAGATGAAGTTATCATGATTTGTGAGTTTTCTAAATGGACAGTTGGTGTTAGAATTTATGAAGCAGATAGAATCTTAAATAAAAAATGGACAGAAATTGAACAAAGCGCAGGGATTGGAAACTCTGGGTTAAATAGTAAGTTAGTGAGTAGAACGCGCTATTTTGATGGACGTTTAGTGCAGGTTGTGGATATTGAGAAAATGCTTGTTGATGTGTTCCCTTGGATTGAGGAAGAGAAAAATACAGAAATGAATAAAATCAAGCAAATCGTTACAAATCGCGAAGTGTTACTAGCTGACGACTCACCAAGTGTTATTAAAACAATGCAAAATATTTTGAGCAAAATGGGCTTAAGTTATAAAAGTTTTGTTAATGGGCAAAAGTTACTAGATTATGTGTTTGCTGAAGGCACAGATGTATCAAAAATTGGAATTATCATTACAGATTTAGAAATGCCAGAAGCAAGTGGATTTGAAGTGATTAAGCAAATTAAGGCAGCTCCATTAACCTCTAAGATTCCAGTTGTGGTGAATTCTTCTATGAGTGGAAGTAGCAATGAGGATATGGCACGTTCATTAAATGCTGATGAATTTATTTCAAAATCAAATCCTGTGGAAGTTGAAGAGGCATTGAGAAGATTTATGATTAAATAAGAGTTTAAAAGCTAAATTCTAAAATAGGTGCTAAGGATTCTATCTTTTGCATTATCCCAATGGTTATAAGTCCTAATAATCCAGCAAAAAATCCAGCAAGTAAATCATCTCCCATTACTCCTAAGCCTCCTTTGGCTTCTCTGTCAATTTTCCCAATAATTGAGGGCTTCCAAATATCAAAAATTCTAAATAAAATAAAAGATAAAAATAATCCAAAAATACTATGTCCTATCATTGCAATACTAACCCAAACCCCAGCTAATTCATCAATAACAATTTCACTGCGGTCATGGTCTAATCCTTGTTTTTCATAATTATCAATAATTTTAACTCCAATAGCAGAGAATAAAAGCGCACTTAATAAAAGTGTGCTAGGTGCAATATAATAGCTAATCAAAAACCCAAAGGGTAGAGCAACGAGCGTTCCGATAGTGCCGGGTGCTACTCGGGATAGTCCGCTAAAAAATAGAGTTAAAAACATTTTTTGTAAAAAATCCTTTGTTCCATCAAAGGTTTTGAAAAAATTGCTATTTTGCTGCATTTTGATTCCTATTTTAGGGAGTGTGTTTGGTATAAATCAATAAGTTTTAGATAAAAATCTTCATCATCTTGTTCTTCAATCATTCCATTGTTGGCAAACATTGTTCCAAATTGTTTGAGTAATGGGCTAAAACGTTTAGGATAAAGATAGCTTAAAATCTTAGCAGAAACTTCTTTGCGCATAAGAATCGTAGGGGGAATTAATCCAGCTTGCAAGATTCCTTGTAAGAATCCTGAATGATAGTGGATATGATGGTGGTTTCCATGTGGGCAAGTTTTAAGGCTTACAATAGTATTGCATTGACTGCAATAGACAAATTCATTAACAAGCTTGACATTAATCTTAATATCTTTAATCGTATCAAAGATAGAATAGATTTTTTGGTTATCATAGTAAATGGTTAAATTTGGGTAGTTTTCCCCAATAACGATTCTATCGCAACCTAGATTTTGCGTTAAGATTGCGTCTAAGATTATGCCGTGCGTTCCTGCAAAAAGATAAATATCATCTAGGGGAAAAATTAAAATACGATTTGTTGGTAAATAGTTTTCAATAATAAATTGCAAACAGGTTTTACGAATATGAAAATCAAGTAACCCTTCGTTTTGATGCCGCAACAATAATAGAACTAATAAATCACTCTCATCTAATGCAAAGCGGAAAATGCGCTCATGGATACGTGTTGCAGGAGACGCATCAAGCACCATTGCAGTTACGTTGTTTGCTTGAATATTCTTTTTTGTTTGCAAAATAGCTTGCTTGCTCACATGGTGCATAAAGGTGAATTGTTCATTGTTTAAAAATAAACTATATTTTCCGCAAACTGCATAGTTTCCCAAACGCTTATAAATATCTTGAGCTTTTTGCGAATAAATATCTCCGCTCATAATTTTAAAAAGGCGTTGCTGTTTATCAATTGTAAAGACAGAATCTACAATTAGTTCCCCACATATATTACCTTCGCAAACTAGAGTAATAACGCTTCCTTCTTGAGCATTTTGGAGAACAATAGCATTGCGCTTTCCAGATGGCGCTAATACAAAAGAAAAAGGGAAGCTTTGTCCTCTATAAAGCCCGGTAGCATCTACTTCTTGCATTTCTTCTTCATTCATCAAATGCGATACAGGTGCTAGCAAACCCTCTTGGCACAAAAGTAGCGCAAAAACAGCCTCTTTGTCTATAAATAGAGCATTTTGAAAGGTTTTTATCTCTCCTTGCGCATTATTTCTTTTTTGTGATTCCATATTTTTTTCTCTTTTCCCATAAACTTTTACGCGACATTCCTAAGCGTTTGCTAAGCTCAGTATCTGGATAGCGATCTTCAAATTTCAAAATCATTGTTTTGATATATTCATCTACACTTAAGACATCATCTTGAAATCCATGTGAGATTTCTTTGATATTAATTTCAAAAACATTTTTAAAATCACTTACATCACTATTAAGACAAGAAAGAATCACAGGGATATTTTTTAATGCTTTAATACATTCTTCTTTTTCTTCTTTTGGTAGAATCTCAAATCCCAAGACATAAGTTAATTGTGTTTTTAGAACGTTTTGTAAAATTTTTTTATAGTTAGCAGAGTCTTTATAAAGAGAAATGAAGTTGATTGTAATTTTTTTTTGAATTGCGTAATTAACAACACACATATCAATAGCTTTTTGTGAAATACTTTTAATAATAAGAGGAAAAGAAACTTTTGTGTTGATTGTATAGGTTGGAATCAAAAGAGAGTTACAAAAATAATCACGATAAAAAATAATTTCTTTTTGGAGTTGGTGAAACTCAATATAATGGTCAATTTTTCTAATAAGCTCATCAATCATAAAAGGTTTAACAATATAATCGCTAGCACCAGCTTTTAATGGATTTGTTACAGTATCATCATTAACATAAGGAATCATCATAATGATAATAGAAGATTTAAATTTTTCAATCACAGGATAAAAATTTTGACCCGGAATATTTGCAGAGAGCAAAATAATATCTGCACTTTCAAATTTTAGCGCATCGTCAATACTTGAAATTGTTTCACAAATAAAGCCAAATTGACTAAGTTTAACTGTTATGCTTTGTGCTAAATAAATTTCATTTTCAATGATTAAAATTTTCATAAAATCCCTTTATTTAATAAGTTTTTCCAATTAAAATATCCAAGAGAGACACTTGCTTGCACAAAGATTCCTTCTTCTCTGCCTATAAAACCTAATTTTTCCGTAGTTGTCGCTTTGACATTGGCTTTAAAATTTGGAATCTCAAGAATCTTTGTAATTTGCGATTCCATTGCAGTTTTATATGAGGATATTTTTGGCTTTTGTGCAAATATTGTAACATCAACCTGCAAGATTGTATAGCCCACATTATGGGCAAAATTTACAATTTTTCTAAGCAATTCTTTGGAATCTGCTCCTTTGTAGTTGGCATCGTTATCCGGAAACCACTCTCCAATATCTCCTGCACCAATTGCCCCTAAAATCGCATCACAAAGGGCATGCAAACATACATCGCCATCACTATGTGCGATAAGCTTGTAATTACAAGCAATAGGAATCCCTCCTAAAATGATTCCATCTCCAGCCGTTAATGCGTGAATATCACTGCCTGTGCCAATCAAAGTTTGAGTGCTAGGGGAAGGAAGATTAAAATCAATTAAATCTTGAAATACGGTGAGTTTTCTAGCAGATTGCTCACCTTTTACAAAACCTATGCTGCCCCCAGTTTTGCATATTCCACTACTTTCATCAGTGAAATCTCCTTGTAAAAAAGCTTTCTTTAGGGCGGAGAGTTTGCTAAGTTGTGGGGTTTGAATGATTTTTAGTTGTTCTCTTTTTAGATATTCTAATGTGGGGTTTTCATAAGCGACTGTATCGTGTAGGTTTAAAAAAGGCACAACGCAATCATATTTGCCAACTTCTTTTAGGATTCTTTGACAAAGCTCTTGTGAAATATTACAACGTGCAATATCGCTAACAAAGACAAATTCTACATTTTCTTCTAGGGAATTCACAGCATTTTTTAGGGATTCTTGTCGTGTTTCTCCACCGCGAATTAGTTTAAAATTTAATCCAAATGTATCTAAATATTTTTGCATATAAGGGATTTCGCACTCTTTTGCACTTAGAATATAATCACAAAAAGGATACACTGCATGCAAATCTCTTGCTACTTTTAGCCAAAGTGGAATCTCATCAAGGCGAATCCACTGTTTTTTGGGCAATTTTGTAACAGAATTTTGCAATGAAAAATTATCCATTAAATCCTTTTTGGAATCCTTGAAGCGGCTACTTTCGCCTGCGCCTAATAAGATTAGAGCAATTTTATACAAAAATCATCCTTGATAAAAATTGCGGAATTATACATTTTTAAAGTTTAGAATCCCTTTTATTTGCTAAGGGATTCTAAAAAATATTAGATTTTGAAGAAGTTAATGTGTTGTTTTAAAATATTAGAGAGTTCTTTTAAAGATTGGGCAGCTGTTGTGTTAGTTGTCATTGATTCTGCAGTTACCCTAGAGCCTTTAGTAACTTCATCAAATTCTATTGCTAGATTTTCCATATTTTTAACTTGGTCATCAGCAGCTTGCGTAACTTCTTTTGCTTTATTTAGAGAATCTGTTGCTTGCGTATTGATTTGGTCTAAGATTTCACTTGCTTCATTGGCAAGCTCCATACCTTTTTCTGCTTGAGGAACAGCATTTTGAATCGCTTCAACAGCTGTTTGTGTTTCAGATTGGATAACTTCAATCATTTTTGAAATTTCAGAAGTAGCAACACCTGTGCGTTCTGCAAGTTTTCTAATTTCATCAGAAACAACAGCAAATCCACGCCCAGCTTCTCCAGCTCTTGCTGCTTCAATCGCTGCATTGAGTGCCAAAAGGTTTGTTTGGTCGGTAATTTCTTTGATAAGTTCCGCACTTCCGCTAATATCTTGAGAGTGTTTTTCTAGCATGCGGATATGTTCAGAAGATGAAGTAACGGTTTGTGTGATTTTTTCGATTTCTGCAATAGTGATTTGCATAGCTTCTTTTCCCTTAACAGAGAGTTCTGTGGTGTAGCCAGAATTTTCTTCAGTTTGTTTAGCAATATTTGAAACATTATTAACAGCTTCAACAATTTTTTTAATATGTTCAACAGATTTTTCGGAGTTTTCTGCTTGATGATAAGAAGTAACTCTAGATTCTTCAGAAATTGTAGTAACTTCATTTGAGCGCGTATTTAGTTCTTCAGAAGATTTCATAACTTCCATTACAATGGAGCGCAATTTTTCTTGCATTTGAGCAACAGAGGCTAACATGCTTTCTTGAAATTTTGTTTTAATAGGAGTATTTAAGTTTCCTTTAGCAATGCTTAAAACTGCTTTAATGGCTTCTTTTGGTTCTCCACCAAGTGAAGAAATAATAAGGTTTGTAATGTAAAGAGAAACAACGACAGCGGCAATAATAGCAATAAGTGATAGCCAAATTGTGATATTTAAATATGACTCAATCTCTGCTCTTGCAACATCTGTCAAATCTTTATTTTTTGCTTCTTGATAGTCAATAAACACATTGATAATATTTAGCCATTCCACAAAAGCATTGCGTGCCTGACTGATGAGGAGTGTATTTGCTCTTTCTAAATCTCCTTGCGCTTTTTTATTTAGAATTTCTACGATTAGGGGCATTGTTTTGGCTTCTACTTCTTTGATACGCGCTAAAACTTCTTTGTCTTTTTCATCAACCATTGTTGGATTTTTGAAAATCTCATCCATTTTAATTGCGGAATCTTTATAGAATTCTTCCAAATTTTGGATAATTCTCAATGTTTTTTCGATTTCTTGAACATCATTTAGGATAACAACATCACGCACAGCAATCGCTCTATCATGCACGCTACCTCTAAAGTTGATTGCGTAGCGTTGTTTTACTGCATTAATATCACTAATTACAGATATAGTTTTCTCTACAAAACTGATTTTATTGTATCCAACAATAGCAACAATAATAATAAATGCCAAAATAACTCCAAACCCTGAGAAAAGTTGTGTTTTTAGCGACAAATTTTTTCCTAACACAATGTCTCCTTGTTTAATTAAAGATTAATTAATATTTTTTCAAAAGAGAAAAACTATCAAATTTTATCGTAAATAATAAAATAAAGAAGCAAAAAAACTTCTTAAAAGGTTAATACTCATAATGACGTATAGCCTTTGCAATAAGCTCTAAAGGATGAGAAAATGGAATCGCAACTTTCTCTTGATGTAAAGCATTGCTTAGCTGCATACGGCAAGCACTACATTCTGCGGCAACAAAATTTGCATTTGTATCTGCAATCATTTTTGCTTTTTTGCTACCAACTTTCTGTGCAAGTTCAAAACGTTCTGTTTGTATAGTAACACCACCAAACCCACAACATGCATTAGGATTTTCCATTTCTATGAGTTGATAGTTTTGTGCTAAAAGTTTGCGTGGTTCTTTATAGATTCCAAGCACTTTTCTAGCATGGCATGGGTCATGATAAGTAACATTTTCTGTTTTTGGAGAATCTCCTTGAAGTTTTGCTAAATATTCTACTAGGTTTGTTTGTGATTCTAAATATTGTGTTGCCATATAAATTTTTGGGAGAAGCTTTTTGATTCTTTCTTGCATTGTGGAATCTTTTTGCATAAAACGTTCCCAATCTTCTAAAACCATTGCGCCACAAGTTGCTTCTGGGATTAAAATGGCATCAACTTCATCAATAAAGCTTTCAAAATATTCTACATTATGGCGTATTAGCGCATCAACGCTTTCAAAATCTCCTGTAAAATATGCAGGTGCGCCGCAACATTTCTGCCCTTTTGCGAGCTTTGCGTTAATTCCAAGTTTTTCTAAAATCAATAATAAAGATTCTCCAATGCCTTTATAGTTGTAATTTCCCAAACAACCGATAAAAATAGCAACTTTTTTAGGCGTGGTGGAATCTTTAGAAGTGTTAAAATGCAATTCTTCATCATAGCTATTTAAGAAACTCTTGAGTGCCATTGCTCCAAAGATTCTATTGCCAACAAATGGGAGCTTGAAGCGTGGTTGTAAAGCACTATTATCTTTTGTTTTTTTGAAAAGTAGGGGGGCAAAAATTGCTCCTAATTTAAAGCCCAAGTCCATTGTTTTTCTATGTTTTAAAAGATAAAAAAACATTCTTTTAAACCAAGTAATTCCATATTTTTGTGCAATTTCATAGCGAATGTTTTCGATTAAAGTATCCGTAGGTAGCGCATTTGGGCAGACACTTACGCAAGTGGTGCATAAAAAGCATGTTTCAAAAATATTTTTAGCATTTTTATCAAGTGGAATCTCATTGCGTTGATATGCTCCTAGCAAGTCAATAAAACCTCTAGGAGAAGTCGCTTCATCGCCATTAATACCAAAAATTGTGCAATCAGGAAGGCACTTGCCACATTTTACACACGCATCACTTGTTTTTAGATAGCTGTAATTTTCAAAATGCGCCATTTTTATCCTTTAGATGGTTTTGCTAAAAACTTTTTGATTAGTGTTAATGTGTTTTAAATAAGCATCAAAAGGCATCGCAATATTGCGGATTAATAAAGCTCCTGTTTGGCTAACCGCGATTCCATCGTTATTAATTGTGATTAATCCTACATCTTCTAAAGGTTGCAATTCATAAAGTGCTTCGGCAAAATAAGTTTTAAAATCAAGATTAAAGCGTGATTCTATTGCTTTAAAATCAAGCTTGAAATTACTCATTAACTGCATAATTACGGTTTTTCTAATAATATCATCAGTGTTTAACTTGATACCTTTGTGGAAGGGTAGAGTGTTGTTATCAAGGGCATTTTGATAATCTTTGATTGTTTTAAAATTTTGTGCATAATAATCACTTCCTTCACCAATGGAAGTAAGCCCAATTCCAATAGTTTGTGTGCCTCCTTTTGTGCTATAACCTTGAAAATTTCTACGTAATTGCCCTTTTTGAATGGATTTAAAAAGTTCATCATCGGGTTTTGCAAAATGGTCCATTCCAATCATTTTGTAGCCATTATTTTGCAAAAATTGAATGCTCCATTCTAAAATTTTAAGTTTTTCTTCTGGTGTTGGCAATGTGGTTTCATCAATTTTGCGCATTGTTTTTTTAATCCAAGGCACATGAGCATAGTTAAAAATAGCAAAGCGGTCTGGATTGAGCTCTAAGGCGAGTTCTAAAGTTTGTTTAAAGGTTTCAAGGCTTTGAAAAGGAAGCCCATAAATTAAATCAAAATTAATAGAAGCGATTCCAAAGTCGCGTGCTATGGTAATAGAATCTTGCACAAGAGAAAAAGGTTGTATTCTGTGGATTGCAGTTTGGACAGCGTTGTCAAAGTCTTGGATTCCAAAGCTTAAGCGATTAAAACCTCCATTTTTTAAGGCTTGCATTTGTTCAGCATTAAAAAAACGCGGGTCAATCTCACAAGCAATTTCTGCATCTTCTGCGAAATTTGAAAAAGTTTCTTTAAGCAAAGTAATAAGAATTTCAAGCTCTTTAGCATTAAAAAAAGTTGGAGTTCCACCGCCAAAGTGGAGTTGATATATAGGCTTTTGTGTATCCATTGCTTCTTTAAGTAGTGCGAGTTCTTTTTTTAAATATTCTAAATAGAGTGTTTTGTTTTCTTCTTTGCTTGTGTAAATAACATTACAACCACAAAAGTAACATGCACTGCGACAAAAGGGTAAATGCACATACAAAGAAAGTGGGCTAGAATCTTCTTTTAAGTCTTTTAAATAGGATTCCAATGTGTAGTTTTCACTAAATTCTATTGCAGTTGGGTAGCTTGTATAACGTGGTCCGGGTTTTGAATAAGTGGAAAATTTTTTAAAATCAATCATTGTAATAGAAATCCTAGAATTTATTTGATGAATCAAATTGATTTAAAAAATCAACAAATAGATAAGGGTAACGCTTTTTGAGGTTTTTTACTACAATTTTTGGTTCTTTTTTGTAATTTTTAATTTCTTTTAGAGCAATGCACCACACATCATCAAAATCTAAAGGCATATTTTTGTAGATTTCTTTTTCTAGCCTAAAGAGATATTTATCATTTTCAAGGTTTTTTATCTCAATCATAAGATCTTGCATTGTTTTTTTGGAGATGAGATAAAATTCTTGCGCATTATTATCAAGTAGAGTATAAATCGCATTATTCTCAAGTGTGGAATCATAAGTTAAAGATTCCGTATTTTTGTGTCTTAACACTTCTTTTATAGTTTCGTAATGATTGTGTTGCTTAATGGAAGCTTGCTTTTCTAGCGGTTTTGGTGTAGCCAAACCATTACTCCTTTCTGTGCGTGTAAGCGATTTTCTGCTTCCTGCCAAATTTTGCTCTGATGAGATTCTAAGACTTCTTCGCTGACTTCTTGTCCGCGATAGGCAGGCAGACAATGCAAGAAGATTGCATCTTCTTTTGCAAGACGCATTAATGCGCTATCAACACAATAATTTTCAAAAGCTTTTTTCCTTGTTTCTTTTTCTGCTTCTTGCCCCATAGACGCCCAAGTATCTGTGGTTACAACATCAGCATTTATTACAGCTTCTTTTGGATTATCACTTAGTGTGATTTTTGCTCCAGAAATTTTAGCAAATTCTTGCGCACTTTGGAAAATCTTTTGAGAAACCGCATAATCTTTTGGCGAAGCAACACGTAGTTCAAAGCCTAGTTTTGAAGCGAGCATTAGCCAAGAGTGTGCCATATTATTACCATCACCAATGTAAGCAACAATAGGATTTTTATCTTTACCGCATTCTTGCATGGTTAGATAATCAGCGAGCAATTGCATCGGGTGAAAATCATCGCTTAATCCATTAATTACAGGAACTTTGGAATATTTAGCAAATTCTTCTAGGCGTTCATGACCATGTGTGCGCATCATAATTAAATCTACCATAGAAGAAAGCACTCTTGCGGTATCTTTGATAGGTTCGCCTCGCCCAAGTTGTGTGTCATTGCTAGATAAAAAAATTCCTTGTCCGCCTAGTTGATAGATTCCAGTTTCGAAGCTTACGCGTGTTCTTGTAGAGTTTTTCTCAAAAATCATTCCAAGCGTTTGATTTGCAAGAACATTACTATATTTTTTAGATTTAACCGCATCTTTGAGTGTCCTAGCAATGTTTAGAATCTCTAAAATTTCTTCCTTGCTAAAATCTGCTAAAGTTAAAAAATGTCGCATTTTTATACCTTGTGCTATTGGATTAAAAAATCTTCAAAATAAAAAAGGTGTATAATACAATATTTTTTAAAAAAAAGGGTTAAAATGCATGAATTTTCTATTGTTTCCTCTCTTTTGGAATCTTGTGAAAGCATTGCTAGGAACAATGAGGCAACAAAAATTCTTATTGTGTATGTAGAAATAGGGGAGCGTAGTGGAGTAAATCCTAATTTATTACAAAGTGCGTTTTCTGAATTTAAACTAGGAAGCAAGTGTGAGCAAGCAGAGTTGAATATTAGCTTTGCAAAGGTGGAATTAACTTGTAGAGATTGTGGAGAAGTTAGTAGAAAAGATGAAATAAATTATACAGAATGCCCAAAATGCAAAAGTGATAATGTTTTTATTTCTAAGGGAGATGAAATGTTATTGTTAAGATTAGAAATGGAATAAGAGAGTTTAAGTAGCACAAAGCAAATAAAGTGCTACTTAACAAAAATATTAAAATGTGCGCTTCAATAATTCTTCTGGACGCAAGATTGTAATGAGCCTATCATCTCTTTTGCCCACTCCATAGATGAGATTTTCATCTTGGTGTGTAATTGTTTCTGGTGTTGGGTCAATATCTGATTCTTTAATTCTAACAGCTTCTGTTAAGCGGTCAATAATAAATCCTGCACGTTCTTCTTGGTTTCTAATAACTATATAGCGTGTATCTTCTGTTGGTTTTTCATAAGGCAAACCAAATTTTAAACGTAAGTTAATAAGTGGAACAACCCATCCCCTCATATTGAATACTCCCAATACATAATCAGGAACACCCGGAACTCTTGTGTATTCTAAGGGTTTGATAATCTCTTGAATACTAAGGATTGGCACAGCAAATTCTTCTGTTCCGACAACAAAGGCAACAAGCTGAATAATATTCTCAGTCTCTACAACGGGTTTTTTTTGTTCTTGTTGTTTTTGTAAAACATCTTTTAGTTGATTACTCATTATTCTGTTACCTCCATAGTTAGGTTAATATTGCGTTTAACAACATTCATTAAATATTCTGGAGAATATGGCTTTGTGATATATTCTGTCATTCCAGATTCTACACCGCGCATTCTATCTGTTTTGCTCGTTCTGCTGGTTACTGCAATGAGTGGCAAGTTTTTAAATTTTGCATATTTTCTAATTTCACCAGCAAGTGTGTAGCCGTCCATTTTTGGCATTTCAATATCAATAAGGATTGCATCAAAATTACTATCACTATTTTTTACAATATCAAGTGCCTCTACACCATTTGTAGCTTCAGTAATTGATATACCAAGAGGTTTTAGGCATTTTTTCATAATACTACGGTCTGTCATAGAATCATCAACAATTAAAACCTTATAATCGCTTGGAGAATTTTTCTCGTGTCTTGTCTCACTTTCTTGTTTGAGTTTTGAAATGCTTACCTTTACATTTTTAGCCATTTGCATCATTGCAGCAATATCTACAATTAATGTTACTCTACCATCTCCTCGGATTGTTGCTCCAGCGATTCCTTCTGTTCCTTTGAGATAAGAACCAAGCGATTTAATAACAACTTCTTCTTGTCCAATTAAGAAATCTACAATGACACCAATTTTATTTTCAGCTAATCCAATAACAACAACATAAGCTTGTTCAGAATTATCAAAGACAGCATTTACTCCAAAAATATCCGCTAGACGAACAAGTGGTAATACCTCATTTCTTAAGCGTAAAACACTTTTATTTTCCACAGTATAAATTTCATCTTGTGAAATTCTAACTGTTTCAATAACTGAAGCAAGTGGAATCGCATAAAACTCTTCTTGCACACCAACAAGTAGAGATTGAATAATTGCTAATGTGAGTGGAATCTTGAGTTTTAGCGTAGTCCCCTCACCATGAGTGCTATCTACATCAATAATACCATTGAGTTTTTCAATGTTTGTTTTAACAACATCCATTCCTACGCCACGCCCGCTAACATTGGTAACAACCTTTGCAGTTGAAAATCCTGCTTTGAAGATTAACCCATATGCTTCTTTGTCAGTCATAGAATCCGCTTCACGTTCGCTAATGATACCCTTTTCAACCGCTTTAGAGCGCAATACATCAGGATCCATTCCTTTACCATCATCTTTGATTTCCACAACAATGTGGTTTCCTTCATTGTAGGCTTTAAGTTCAACGGTTCCTTGTTCTGGCTTGCCGGCTGCCGCTCTATCTTCTTTGGATTCTACACCATGATCGCATGCATTTCTAATTAAATGCACTAATGGGTCACCAATCTCCTCTACAATAGATTTATCAAGCTCTGTTTCCTCACCACTAATAACCAAATCAATATTTTTGCCAAGTTCTCTTGAAAGGTCACGCACCATTCTTGGGAATTTATTAAATACTCTTCCAATAGGCAACATTCTTGTTTTCATAACTGCTAGTTGAATATCTGTTGTTACCATAGAAACAGAAGCTACTACTTGATTAAGTTCTTCTAAGAATTTCTCACCTTCATAGCGTTCTTCAACATCGTTATAGATTTTAATTAGGCGGTTTTTACCTAAAACTAACTCACCAATAAGATTCATTAAGCTATCAAGTCTTTTAACATCCACGCGGATTGTTTGCTCAACCGCGGTTGCAGGAGCTTTATTATCATCTCCTCCAGAACGTGGAGCAGCTTTTGGAGCAGGCTTTGGCGCAGCTTTTGGTGCAGCAGGTGCCGCAGGAGCAGCTTTTGGTGCAGGTGTATTAGCCTCTGCATTGATTTCTCCCGGAGCTTGAATATCACCAAGCTCGCCTTTTGCACGCTTTTCTTCGCGTTTTTGTTTGTCTTCTTCTTGGCGTTTATTTAATAAACGTTCAATTTCTTTTTCAACTTCTTCTGGAGACATATTGGCATAATCTGGTTCTGGTTCTTCTGTTTCCTGCGCTGCAGCTTCTGGAGTAGTATTTTCAGTTTGTTCAGTCTGTGCTGTTTCACTTGGTGTTTCACCTTTTGAAATCGCATCAAGTCTTTCTACAACATTTGCAATATCTCCATCTAAGCCTGTATTGGCGTCTGTCCCTGTATCACGAATTGCATTAAGTAGCTTTTTCATAAAGTCAATGGATTCCAAAACGACATCCATAATATCTGGAGTAATCGCTAATTCGCCGTGTCTTGCTTTATTTAATACATCTTCCATATGATGTGTCAAATGTGTTAGCACTGAGAAATTCAAAAACGAACCAGAACCCTTGACGGTATGAGCTACTCTAAAGATTCTATTTAACAAGTCTAAATCATCAGGGTTATTTTCCAATTCTACCAAATCTTGGTCAAGTTGCTCAACCATTTCAAAAGCTTCAATTAGAAAATCCTCTAGTATTTCTTGCATTTCGTCCATAATTATACCTTTCCTTACAAAATAAAATTTACGCTAATTATTGCTGTATTTATTAATGATTCTTGAAACTTCGTCATGGAATTTATTTCCATCAAATTTCACAAGATAAGATTCTGCTCCAGCTTCACGCCCCCGATCCTCACTGAATTTATCGCTAATTGACGAGCTGAAAATAATTGGAATCTTTGAAAATCTCGGATCCTCCTTTGCTTTTGCTGCAAAGTGGAATCCGTCCATTTGTGGCATTTCAATGTCCGAAATAATGATTTTTAGATTTTTTGTTAGATTGTCTCCATAGGCTTCATACATTTTTTCGAGCTTTTGCAACCCGCTTTCTCCATTGCTTGCTTCTACAACATCAAAGCCCATTTTTTCTAAAAATTCTTTTATGATTTTTCTAGCAATAGAGCTATCATCTAATACAAGTGCAAGTCCGCTAAATTTGTTATAGGTGCGTTCGGAGCTAATTTCTGGTTGATAAAACCCTAATTCTTGCACAATACTTTCTAAATCTAGAATCAATAAAACTTGATCACCCTCAATTCTAGTAACACCAGTGATTCTATTTTTATCCATTGTAGCATCTGCTGAAGAGCTAAAATGTGCTGGCTCAATATCTTTCCAGCTAATGCGACGGATACGCTTTGCTTCATGGACAATAAAGCCTATCATAACATTATTAAACTCGGCAATAATTACGCGTGGTTTAATTTTTTTATTTTTTGGAATCTCAACATGCATCCATTTTGCAAGGTTGATAACAGGAATAACGATTCCACGTAAATCAAAGATTCCTTCTATATAGTCTGGAACACCGGGCAATTCTGTGAGTTCAGGTAGGCGAATAATCTCATTGACTTTAGCGACATTAATTCCATAAATCCCTTCATATTGCTTACCTTTTTCGAGCTTGTGAATTCTAAAATCTACAAGCTCCATCTCATTTGTTCCCACTTTTAGGGTATCGTCTTTTTCAAAGCTTGACACTTTAAGGCTCCTTTAGGATTAAACAATCGTTTGCGCATTTTACAATAAAATATTTTTTTTTACAAGCAAAAAAAGGCAATCCAATATAATTAATTTCTCGACTTCGTGTTGTGATTCCTAAATGAAAATGTCCTTCTATAATGTAAGAATCTCTCAAAATAGGGAGTCTGCTGAGATATTTTATAATACGCTCTTGTGAAAATTTTTCGAAGTTTTGGGCAAAATGTTGATTGATGTTTTTTTTCTTGATGCTTCTATTTTGCAGAAAATGCGTAATTTTAGGATATAAGATCTTTGAAAAAAGGTTGAGAAAGGTAATCAAAAATTTATTTCTAATGATTTTTGAAAAGACTTTGTAATTCCAACCTAAAAATACATCACCATGTGCAAGATAGCTTATTTTACCATTAAAACTACACAAAATAGGTTGTTTGCTTAATGGAAAATAGTGAATTTTTTTAAAATATGGAATCGTATCAAGTAAAAAATCGTGATTTCCTTCCAAATAATAGATTTCGTGTTTTAAAGAGAGTTTTTCTAATAACTCTAAAGTATGTTGATTATCTTTTATAGATTGCGTTACTGGACCAACTAAAAAATCAAAAATATCGCCCATTAAAAAAATTTGACATTTTTTAGATTCCAAAAGTTCTATAAAAATGGAATCTAAAGTATTTTGATAAAGGTTATTATGGTGAGAATCTGCAATAAATATTGCATTTTCTTTAATAATAATGGGTGGATTATGGAGCATATGCAATCTGTGGTAATCCCAAGCTTTCTTGCAAACCAAACATTAAATTCGCATTTGCGAGTGCTTGAGAGCTTGCGCCGCGTAGAAGATTATCAATACTGGAGCTTACAAAGAGGTCTTCTCCATCAACTTTTGCGTAAATATCGCAAAAATGTGTTCCTGAAACATTTTTTATCTGCACACAATTTTCACGGATTCTAATAAATGGCTCATTTTTATAATGTGAGCGTAAAATTTCTAATGGGTCAATAGAAGTTTTTAAGCGTGCATAAATAGAGACTAACATTCCGCGTGTTAATGGAATTAAATGTGGAACAAAGAGAGTTTTTAGTTGCACTTTTCCAATTTTCTTGATTTGTTCATTGATTTCAGGAGAATGGCGATGACTAACAGGAGAATAAGCAAAAAGATTCTCATTAATGGTTACAAAATGCGAAGTCTGCACAAGCTTTTTTCCTGCGCCACTCACGCCACTTTTTGCATCAATATACACGCTATGTGTATTATCAATGTATTCAACAAAAGGCAAAATTGCAAGTAAAGTTGCCGTAGGATAGCAACCCGGATTTGCAACTAAATTTGTTTTGGAGATTTGCTCACGATTATATTCGGGCAATCCATAAACAGCATTTTGAAGGTTCTCTTTATCACTATGTGGGCAGTAATATTGCTCGTATTTTTCTAAGCTTAAGCGATAGTCAGCGGAGAGGTCTATCACTTTTAGATTTTTGCTAAGAAGTGCTTTTGTGTATTCCATTGCTTTTTGGTGGGGTAATGCAAGGAATACAAGCTCACTTTCTTGTGCGATTTTTTCTATATTTGCTTCTTTCACAGGGAGTTTGATGACTTCCTTTAGGCTAGGGTGCAATGCAGCAATATCTTGATAATTTTCGCTAGCATATACGCTTTGTAGCTCAAAAGTATTGTGTGTAAAAAGCAATTTAACTAACTCTAAGCCTGTGTAGCCGCCAACACCAATAATTGAAGTTTTTATGCTCATAATCTTTCCTTAAAATAATAATTACACATTTACGTTAAATATTTGAGCATATTTTACCCACCGCCCATAAATGTAAGGCATTCTATCACATCATTTTCTTTTAAGAGATGAGAATCCCACTTATCTTGTTTGATGATTTCAAGATTAATTGCCACAGCAACACTTTTGGTTTCTATTTTGTATTCTTGTAATAATTCTAAAACATTTTTAGATTCTGTATTGATTATATCACCATTGAGCTTGATTTGCATTATTTCCCTCCAATTACTTAATTAAAATTATAGTTTTTTATTAAAAAATCTATAAAAAAATCCTTCCTTAATGACTTCTTTTCCAAGAGTAACAAAAAATTCACCCTTTTTAAGATTCCGTCTTATTGTGCTGCCCGCACCAATCAAACAATCATCTTCAATCACCACAGGAGCAACAGCTTGAGAATCACTGCCAATAAAAACATTTTTACCAATTTTGGTTTTATGTTTTCCTTTGCCATCATAGTTGCAAGTAATAAAACCTGCACCAATATTTGTGCCACAATCCACTTCACTATCGCCAATATAGCTTAAATGCCCGGCTTTCACGCCATTAAGTGTAGATTTTTTTACTTCTACGAAATTTCCAATATGTGTATTTTCTAGCACGCTTTGTGGGCGCAAATGTGCTAAAGGTCCAACATCACTATTTTTGACAAAACTAGATTCTATAATACTATGCGCTTTAATATGAGATTCTATAATTTTAGAATCCCCACAAATGCTCACACCATTTTCTAAGATACATTCCCCGACAAACTCAACACCTTCTTCTATATATATAGTATTTGGCAGACGCATTAGCACACCCTTTTTCAGCCACGATTCTTTGATTCTATTACCCAAAATCTCTTCTGCTTTTGCAAGGTCTAATTTGTCATTAACGCCTTTAAAATTTTCAAGAGCTACAAAAAGTGGTGCAATTTTTACACTATCTTTGCGCGCAAGAGCGATAATATCCGTTAAATAATATTCTTTTTGTACATTATTATTAGCAAGTTTTGGAATATAGGATTCTAAAATTTCCTTATTAAAGCAATAAATTCCGGCATTTAATGTGCTAAGGGCTAAGATTTTAGAATCCGCATCTTTTTCTTCTATGATTTCTTGGACTTCGTTGTTTTGGATTACAACACGTCCGTATCCATTGACATTTGGCAAATCCAAAACGCTCATTACAATAGGTGAATTAGTATGCAAAAATTGCTCTAATTCACTAGCTTGAATTAAGGGCATATCGCCATTTAATACTAATACTTTTTGATGTTTGGGTGTATATTTTTTTAGCGCGCCACCAGTGCCTGGAAAATTTTCTAAATCTTGAATCAAAAAGCGAATCTTATCCCCAAAATATTCTTGCATTGCCTTTGCGATTCTCTCTTGTTCAAAACCCAAAATCACGCAAACATCATCGCTTAATTTGAGAGATTCCTTGATGCTATAATACAACATTTCACGCCCGCAAATTTTATGCAAAACTTTAGGTGTATTAGATTTCATACGCGTGCCTTTGCCAGCGGCTAAAATTACGATTGATAAGGAATGATTATTTGTCATTTAAGATTCCATATTTTTAAAAATAATTTAAACAAATTTTAACACAATAAAGTTTAAAATTTATTCTTTAGAATCAAAAATCATTTTAAGGGTTGATTTATATCCTTATAAGGAAGTGTAAGTATGGATTTGGGATCAGTTGCAGGCATTTCATTGTCGCTGATATTATTAGGCACAGCGATGACACTTGGTGTAGGAATTGGACCCTACTTTGATGTTCCTTCAATTCTCATTACAGTTGGTGGTTCTATTACAAGCTTATTGATTGCTTACAAAATGGAAAGCATGAAAAAGTTTTTTACTTTTTTTATGATTGCTTTTAAGCCGCAAACTTTTGATGTCCCGGGACTTATTAAGAAACTTGTTGATTATTCTACGCAAGCAAGACGTGATGGGATTCTCTCATTAGAGCAACAATCCAATCAAGAAGAAAATGAATTTTTAAAACGTGGGCTTAATATGGCAATTGACGGCGCAGAGCCTGATAGCATTCGTGATTTGCTAGAAACCGATATGGATAGGACATTAGAGCGACACAAAGATAATGCAGGGATTTTTGATACTTGGGCTGCATTTGCGGGTTCTTATGGAATGTTAGGAACCTTGATTGGTTTGGTTGCGATGCTTTTGAATATGTCTGACCCAGCTTCTATTGGTCCTGCGATGGCGGTTGCATTGCTTACTACATTTTATGGTTCTTTTGTTGGAAATGTCGTAGGTTCGCCTATTGCCAATATTTTAAAAGTGCGTGCAGCTGATGAAGCATTGGTTAAATTACTAATCATTGAAGGGATTATGTCTATTCAAGCAGGCGATAACCCACGCGCACTTGAAGCAAAATTACTGACATTTTTACCTCCAAACCAACGCGTTAGTCAATTTGAATAGAGTTTGAAAAATGGCAAAAACGCGTTGTCCGCCTTGTGATTGTCCTCAAGTTCTACCTCTTTGGCTTGGAACTTATGGGGATATGGTTACACTTATATTAACATTTTTTATTCTGATTCTTTCTATGGTAACTTTTGATGCCAAAAAACTTACAGAAGCTGAAGGAAGTATGAAAGGTGCTCTTTCTTTGCTGAGTGGTGGAATTAAGATTGAGCCAGATAATACAAGAATCCAACAACAAGCCGATATGACAGTAGAACCAGAAACCGCTGAAGAAGTGCGCTTAATTGAGAGTGCAATTTTGGATTTTAAAGAAAATGTTAAAACCTCTTTTGGTCCATCGAATATTGTTGATGATGGGAGTGAAGGTTTTATTTTGCGTTTTAATGGAAAATTACTTTTTGATGAAGGTGAAACAACGCTTTATGATGCAGATGAGATTTTATTTTTGAAACGTCTTGCATTGATTCTACAAAAAATGCCTTCTACTTTGCATTTAGATGTGATTGGTTATACTGATAATCGAGCAATTGCGCCAACGCCAAAGTATAAAGACGATATTGGTTTGAGCGCACTTAGAGCCTTAGGAGTTGAGCGCGTGTTACTAGAAAATAATGTTGATCCAAAGAAGATGACAGCTCTTGGCAATGGTGCGACAAATTTTGTAATGCCAAATACCACAGAAGAGAATCGTCAAAAGAATCGCCGTGTGGAATTTAGATTCTATCCAAATGATAGACATTTGCAAAAAACACAAAGTATTTTGGAGCAAATTATTGAAGAAAAACAACTAGAAAATAATGCAACACAAAACGGGGCGACAACAGAAGTAATTGATACGCAAGTAGAATCTAATGAAGAATCGCAAAATGCACTAATAAGGAATCTTTAGTGCTGCGTTTAGTTTTTCTGCTTTGTTTTAGTGCTATTGCACTTTTAGCAGCTCCAGAACCACAAACACCCACGATTCCAACGGTTGATTTGACACTTAGAGCACCCACAGAACCGGGAGATTTGGTTACTACTTTAAATATTGTTGTTATTTTAACACTCCTTGTTTTAGCGCCTTCTTTAATCTTAATGGCGACAAGTTTTGCTAGAATCTTAATCGTTTTTTCTTTTTTGCGCACTGCAATGGGAACGCAACAATCTCCACCCACACAACTTTTGGTTTCTTTTGCTTTAATTTTAACAATGTTTATTATGGAACCTGTAGCAAAAGAAGGCTATACACAAGGTATAGAACCCTATATAGCTAAGCAGATTCCTTATGATGAAGCTTTTTTGCGTGCCTCACAACCCTTTAAAGACTTTATGATTCGCAACACTCGTCCTAAAGACTTAGCATTGTTTTATCGTATTCGCAACATAGAAAATCCACAAACCGCGCAAGATGTGCCTTTAAGCATTGCGTTACCTGCTTTTATTATTAGCGAGATGAAAACCGCATTCCAAATTGGATTTTTATTGTATTTGCCTTTTTTGGTGATTGATATGGTTATTAGCTCTATCCTTATGGCAATGGGAATGATGATGCTTCCCCCTACGATGATTTCATTGCCTTTTAAGATTCTAATTTTTATTTTGGTTGATGGCTTCAATTTGCTTACGATGAATTTAGTGCAAAGTTTTCGGTAGCAATGGCGTTAGTTTATAAGCGCAAAATTAAGTGCAGTTGCTGTAAAATTTCGTAAAAATTTATCAAAAAGCATTATAAGGAATTTTATGGAAAGCATACAAGATATATGGAATCTCAATCCCCTTTTTGACAATAAAGAATCCCTGCAAGAAGCAAAGAATAATGCAATTTGCAATGCACAAGCTTTTGAGAAAAACTATAAAGGCAATCTTGATACGCTAAATGCGGAATCTTTTTGTCAATGTCTTAGAAAATATGAAAAGATTTGTGAAGAGCTTTCGCGCATTATGACTTACGCGTTTTTGTGTTTTGCAGCAGATACAAATGAGGGTGCATTTTATGCAGAATGCGAAATGGAAGTCAATAAAGCACAAGAGTTTTTGCTATTTTTTGATTTGGAGTTTAATGCGCTTGAAGAGACAAAACAGCAAAAGTTTATTGAAAGTGCAGAGGGTTATGCGTATTATTTGGAATTGTTAGTAAAACAAGCAAAATATCAGCTAAGCTTAAAAGAAGAAAAAATTTTACTAAAAACACAGCCTGTAGGCGTGGATAGCTTTAAGCGTCTCTTTGATGAGCATTTAAGCCATCTGCGTTTTATGATTACTCTTAAAGGGGATTGTAAAGAAGTGAGCGAAGAGGAAGTGTTAAGCTTGCTGTATGATAAGGATAGAGAAGTGCGTAAAATGGCGCAAAAATCCTTAAGTCAAACATTAAAGAAAAATCTCCCACTTTTGACATATATTTATAATGTGGTGCGTAAAGATTTGAAAATTACAGCAGAAATACGTGGCTATGAAAGTTTAGAAGAGTCAAGGCATCTTTCTAATCAAACAACCCAAAAAAGCGTGGATACAATGGTAGAAACGATTAATAGGAATGTTGGAATCGTAGAAGAGTATTACACGCTTAAAGCAAAGATTTTAGGTTATGATTGTTTGTATGATTATGACCGCTATGCACCTATTTATAGTAATAAAGAAGAGAATTTTAGTTATGCGGATTCTAAAAGGATTGTGCTAAAAACTTTTGAAGAGTTTTCACCAAAGTTTTATATGATTGCTAAACGTGCATTTGATGAGGGTTGGATTGACTCACACCCTAGAGAAAATAAAAGAGGAGGGGCATTTAGTCATAGTGCTGTGCCAAGTGTGCATCCGTATTTAATGCTAAATCACACAAATCGTAGGCGTGATGCTTTTACAATGGCACATGAGTTAGGGCATACTATTCATCAATATTTATCTTATTCTGTGGGTTATCTTAATGCGGATACTCCATTAACAACAGCAGAAACAGCGTCTGTATTTGCAGAAATGTTACTTTTTGAAAAAATGCAACAAAGTTTAGAAAAGGAAGAAAAAATCGCCCTTTATGCAGGTAAGCTAGAAGATGTATTCGCGACATTATTTCGTCAAAATGTTTTTACAAATTTTGAACGTTTGGTGCATAAGCAAGAGGGTGAGTTAAGCACAGAGATACTTAATACGCTATGGCAACAAGAGAATCAAAAAATGTTTGGTAAAAGTGTGATTTTAACAGAAAATTATAAGCTATGGTGGTCGTATATTCCACATTTTATCCACACCCCATTTTATTGTTATGCGTATAGTTATGGACAGCTATTAGTGTTTGCACTTTTTGGTGTGTATCGTCTCCAAAGAGAAAATTTTGTGGCAAAATATGAGAAATTTTTAAGTCTTGGTGGAAGTAAATCTCCAAAAGAGCTTGTTGGGATTTTTGGGCTAGATATTGAAAGTGGCGATTTTTGGGAGATTGGAATGCAAGAAGTGAGAAACTTGCTTTCAGGTTTAAAAGAGATTTTGTAAGGAAAAAAGGATAAAATCAATGGAAATTTTATTAAAAGACAAGAAGTTTCAAGCAATGCAAGGAAGGCATTGCCATGAGATTTTAGAGTATTTAATCCGAAAAAAAATCAACTTTTCAATTCTTTGTAATGTAGAATGTGTGAAATTTGAGCCAAGTTTGCCACAAGAGATTCGCAATGCTTTTAGTGATTTAACTTTGTTTATTTTGGCGGGTTATACTTTTGAGAGTTTGGAGCTTGATGAAAAGAATCTTTATTTTGAAGCAGGGTTTGGAGAAGAGAATTTAGGTAGTTTTGTAACAGCTCCACTTGATAGTATTGTGCAAATTTTGTTACCAAATCATGATGGCTTGCAATCAGATTTTTGTATTTATGTCAATCTATTTGCAACATTTGCTAAGATTAAACAAAGTTCTATTGAAGAAGAGGAGGGTATTAATAGTTCTATGCAAGCTCTTTTAGCTAATCCAAAAAACAAAAGATTTAAGAAATAATTTGCTATACTGCACAGATTTTAGTCTCAAACAATGGAGAAAAAATGAATAGAAAAATCAATTTAGAATTATTTCGATTTGATGTAAAAACGGACTATCTACCTTATTTTACAAAGCTTACATTTAAAGTTGATATTGAAAAATCTTTGTTAGATTTGTTAAAAATGGTTCAAGATTCTGTATATGATTATGGATACAACGCATATGGTTTTAAGATTAATGGTGTAGTCGTTTTTGATTTTAATCTTCCTATTTCTGTGCTTATTAAAAAGTTTGGAGACGCGTGGGTTATTGAACCGCTTAATACGCACTTAGCACTTAAAGATTTAATCATTAATATTGAGCCTTTTTTAAACAAGTTAGCTACTTTAAGAGCGTTGGGCTTAGATGAGTTAGCACATGATGAAGTCTTAAGCACTTTTAAAAATACAGATTTTAAGGAAATTTTTGTAGAAAATTTAGAATCAAAAGCTATGAGTAATACATTTTTATTATCTTTTATTCCTTTTGCATATGCAACGCCATTAAGTGTTGAAAATTCTAACTATCTTGGTGAAGCTTATTTTTTATTAGCTGCGGCATTGTATGCAAAGCATAAAACAGAAGGTATTTTAGAAGCGATAAGTAGTTTAGAAGATGGAATCTTTAATGCAGAATCATTGAAGACTTATCTTTTTCCACAAGATGATAGGTTTGATATTTGTATAGAAGAGTTAAAAACTTTGGTGTTTGATCGTTGTGAAAATCCAAAAATCCAAAAGCTTAAAGCTAAAATCTTAAAAAGTTTATAGGAGAATTCATGGAATCTTGTATCCTTTTGCATAATCATTTATATCAATCCTCTGAAATCTTGATAGACAACATTAAGAAACTACTTGATAAACTGCATATTTCCATTGTTCGCACAGAATCCCTCACGCTTGATGATAAGTTTTTGCCTTTTATTGAGCCAATTTCTTATTTTAAACCTATTATCACGCTTCTGCATAAAGCGCATGAAGAAGGACAGAGAGTTTTAATTTGTGATACGCAAAGTTTGTTGGTGGTTGCTAAACTCCTTAAAAAACTTTATGAAAATTCAGAATTTAGAGAAGCGATGAATGAAGCTTGTGCTTGTAATATTGATATTTTAAATCTTGAAAATAGTTTTGTTTTTGCTCCTGAGATTGTGTTTGACGCAATTAAAGTTGCAGAGATTAAACAAAGACGTTGGGAAAGTTTTAAATGCGCATTTGTTTTTGATAGAGAGCTTGAAGAGTATATCAAGGAATCCCAAATTTTATTGCGTGCAGAGAGCATTACAGGGCTAAAGATTCTACCATTTTTTAAAAATAGTTATGCGTATTTATTGCAAAGCAATCCCGAATTAGCTTACAAAATGGCTGCAATGGATTATTATGAAATGGTAGATTGTGGAATAGATTTTATTATTACGCCAAACATTGGAAATTTTGAATTAATGGATAAGCACACAAAAGCATTACAAGATATTTCTGGGCGTGATACAGCAGAGATTCCACTTTTGTTTGTGCCACAAGTAATTTTAGCTCTCTTTATGGACACAAAAGCAGAGTTTTTAGGGTTTGACTCACATAAAATTAGACCACAAATGCTTTAATAAAGAAAATGGTTTCTGCATTAAAAGTTGTCATTTCGCTTGCAATTGCGATGGCTTGGTATCAGCTAACTTCCAATCAAGAAACAGCGATTTTTTTCTTTGTTTTAATGCTTGTAATATTTTTTGTCCGTCCTATTGCCTATCAAAGTCAAACAGAACGAGAAGAATTTATTGAAAAATACAGACGTTCCAAAGAGCGTCAAAGAAACCTAGAAAAAATGCGTCAAGAAGAAAAGAAAAAAGCCTTAGAAGAAAAGAAAAAAAGAATGGGCGGAGAGAAAGAAAAATAGGCTTACAAATGCGGTTAATGCTACTTCAAACAACAACTACGGAATCTAATGCTAAGATTCTGATTAAAGTCGCATTGGGTTGCGGTTTAAGCCCTTGTATCCAACAAATGCAAATCCAAAGCCATTATATGTGGGCAAAGGATTCTAAAACTTTAGAAGTCGTCAATGAAAATGAGATTCTGCTAAGTTTTAAAGTTTTTAAAAAAGATTTTAAGGCTTTAAAGAAACTTCTTTTAAAGCACCACACTTACGAGCTCCCTGAAATTATTGGAATCCATCTGCAAAAAGTCTCAAAACCTTATAAGAAATGGTGTAAAAGTGCATTTGCGTAGAGTTTTTATCTAAAATGGAATAAATTTTGCTTTTATCTTAAAGTGAAAAACTTTAAATAAAAGGAAAAGTCATGCAAGTTAGTGATAAAAATAATCAAATGTGGGGTTTGTTAAGTCAAGCGTATGACCAAAATAAATCTAGCAATCTTACGGGCTATACTAACAATAGCAATTCTAATTCTATTTTTTCCACAGAAAAAACACAAAAATCCCAAAACGTTGATACACTATTTGATGTCGTAAATTCTACTGGAGTGATGACAAATGATATTGAAGATGTTTTAACGCTAAGCCATGATTTTTCAAAAATGCGTGATTTTGCAAAGGAATTTAGCATAAAAGGAAATCTTAGCGAGTTAGGTGATGCAATGGCACAAAGTGGAATCTTAAATAAAGAAGAAAAAATGGGCTTTGATGTGCTTTATAAAATTAACCCAAGTTTAGATTCTGCACAAACACAAAATATCTTGCAAAATTCAAATTTAAGCAAAGAAAATATAAATTTACTAAGTAATGTAGATAGAAAAATTGGTGCAGTGCGCTATTTTGGAAATTTTTAATGTAGTGCGTTAAAGACAGCATTTGCAAGATTTTCAGAAAGAACTTTTTTGAGCTCTTCTAAGCTTGTATTTTCTATAGCTTCAAAACTTCCAAAATATGCGAGTAGCTTATTTTGGATTGCTTTGCCTACACCTTTAACTTCTAAAATCTTAGAGTGTTGCATTATTTTTTGTTTTTGTTTTTGGTGAAAAGTGATAGCGAAGCGATGTGCTTCATCACGCAATTTTTGTAAAAATTGTAAGCGTTTATCACTAGTGCTTAAACGATATTCTTCTAAATTTTCATCTCTTAAAATATCTCTTGCGTTACCTTTAGCGCGATGTGCTTTGCTATCTAATTTTTCTTTTGCGATTCCAATAACTTCTAAATTCACACCAGCACTATTTAGTAGCTCTTTTGCAAGATTGATTTGTCCAGCTCCTCCATCTAATACCCATAAATCAGGGGGAGATTCCATCTCAAAATCTTGTATGCGGCGGCTTAACATTTCGCGCATTTGCGTGTATTCATCTTTGCCTTCTAACAAATAATGGTGATAAGATTCCTTGATAAAGTCTTTGCTATCATACACAACCATTGCTCCAACGCATTGCGCTCCTTTGTGATGAGAAGTATCGAAGACTTCAAAGCGATAAGGTGTGCTTTGTAAAGAAAAGAGTGCTTTAAGAGAGCTAAAAATTTCTTCTTCATCATTTTGTTCTAATCGCAAAATCTCTCTTCCATTTTGTAATGCAAGCTCGCATAAACGTTTTTTATCTCCACTTTTTGGATAATGAATTGTAATTTTTTTGCCCGTTTTTTCATACAAAAATGTTTCAAGCTCTTGTGTGCTATCTCCTAAATCAAAAGGAATAAGAATCTGTTTTGGGATAAGTGGCAAAGTGTTAGAATAGTAATTTACAATAGCTTGTTTGTAGATTTCCAGTTTTTCAAAACCCATCTCACTTTTAATGCTTTGTGTAGCACTTGAGATGATTCTCCCATTGCGCATAAAAAATTTGACTAACACAGCACGCTTTTCTTCGCATACAAGCGCAAAGACATCTAAGTCGATTAAATTTGCAAAATCCACAGAAGAGAGTGGATTTAATTGTTGAATCTTTGCGATTCTATCGCGTAAGATTCCAGCTTCTTCAAAGCGCAGATTTTCAGAGAGTTGAAGCATTTTTTTTTCTAAAAGGGGTAGAATCTTTTTGGGATTTTCTACGCATTCTAGGGCATTTTGCAGAATTGTTGCATATTCTTTAGTTGTAATCTTTCCTTCACAAGGTGCTAAACAGCGATGAATTTGATAAAACAAACAAGCTTTTTTACCTTTTTTGCAAGCTTCTTTTTGCACTAAAGGGAAGATTTCATAAATAGAATCCAAAAGATCTCTAGCTCCCATAGAAAATGGACCAAAGTAGCGCAAACCTTGCTTTTTGAAAACTTTTCTTGTAAGCAAAATGCGCGGAAAATCTTCTTGTAAATCTACGCACAAATAAGGATAAGTCTTATCATCGCGCAACAAAATATTATATTTTGGCTTGAGTTGTTTAATAAGAGAATTTTCTAAAATTAGCGCGTCATTTTCGTCTTTAACGACAATATAACGCAATTGTGCAATTTGACGCACCATTTGTGCAATTCTTGGGCTTAGGTTTGGAGCAGGGGAAAGAGTTGGAGTAAAGCGAAAATAACTTTTAATGCGGTTTTTGAGATTCTTTGCTTTGCCGACATATAAAAGCCTGCCTTGTGTATCAAAATAGTGATACACCCCACTATCATTTGGAACTTTTTTTAATGTTTCAAGCAAGGTTTCAGATAAGGGAGTAAGAAGAGTTTTTGTTTCTTGCATTGGTGAATCTTTTGATAAAATTATTCTTGAGCTTTTAAAATAACATTTCTGATAGATTCAAAAAGTGCATAAATTTCTGGATTCTGTGCTAAGTTTTTAAACTCTCCTTTGCTTAATTCTCCATAAGTTTGTGGAATCGCTTTTTCTTGATTTTTTTCTACTTCTTTTTGATAAATATTGTGTGTTACAAAGACTTTAATATCTGTGGTTTGTAAAAGTGCATTTTTTTCTTGTTGATATTGTTTTAAAAGTTGTTTGACTAAAGCAATTTTATGATAGAATTCTTGCTTGAAACAAGGGTGTTTTAAAGCAATGAATAAAATTTTATCCCGAGTAAAGCTAAAAGCGATTCCATTTTTTAAGCTTAAAGGTAATAGTTGGATAAAATACTGCGATTCCCTAACTTCGTGTAATTTTCTAAAACTAGGAGAATTTAAAAGATGTGTCAAAACTTCCGATACATTTTTCATTTTTTGATTATAACACAGATTCTTTTGTTTGGCACTTTAAGTGTGGGTTGTGGGTTTAAAGATGAACCTTTTAGACCAAAGAATGCGCAAACAACACAATAATAAAGAATGTCAATGTTGCATTTTGATGTGATTATTGTAGGTGCAGGTGTTGCTGGGCTCTATGCTTCATTAAATTTACCTAAACATCTAAAAGTTTTGATTTTATGCAAGGACCAGCCTTGGGAGTGTAATACTTTTTATGCGCAAGGTGGAATCGCAGTAGCAAAAGATATAGAAGATATTGCTTTGCATATTAAAGATACTTTAAATGCTGGTGCTGGAATGTGCAATGAAGAAGCGGTAAAAACGCTAAGTCAAGAAAGCCTAGAAGTCTTAGAAGATTTAATTTTGCGCCAAATTCCTTTTGATAAAGATGAGTTTGGAAACCTTCTTTTTACTAAAGAAGCTGCACATAGCACTTCGCGTATTATTCATGCGGGTGGGGATTCCACAGGGAGAGCATTACACTCACATTTGATTGCACAAATTTCACACACATTGTGGAAAAATGCAACTGTAACAGAGCTTTTAATCGAAAATAATCATTGCTATGGAGTTAGCGTGCTAACAAAGCGTGGAAATTATAATCTTTATGCAAACCATATTATCCTAGCAAGTGGTGGCGTTGGTGCGCTTTTTGAGTATCATACAAATGCTTATACAATTTCTAGTGAGCTGCATGGAATGATTATTGAAAGTGGGTTGAGACTTAAAGATATGGAAATGTTGCAGTTTCACCCTACTGTATTTGTAAAAACACACCACGCGCGTAAAATGTTACTTAGTGAAGCATTAAGAGGAGAGGGAGCAAAAATCGTAGATTTTTGGGGAGAACGTTTTTTGTTTGATTATGACAAAAAAGGTGAGCTTGCACCTAGAGATAAAGTTGCTAGAAGTATCTTTGATTACAAAATGAAACTAAAAGAAAAATTTAAAAAACAAGAAGAACAAGAAATCTATTTAGATTTAAGTGCTTTTTCTAAAGAATTTTTTTATAATCGCTTTCCTAATATTTCACGAAATCTTAGTGCATTTGGATTTGATTTGCCAAAAGATAAGATTCCAATCTCTCCAGCTTTTCATTATTGTATGGGTGGGATTGAAACTGATGGTGTTGGAAAGGTTATAGGAATGGAGAATCTTTATGCAGTTGGCGAGTGTGCTTGCACAGGAGTGCATGGCGCAAATCGTCTAGCGTCAAATTCCTTGCTTGAAGGTTTGGTTTTTTCAAGACGGAGTGCAAGGGATATTTTAGGAAGTTATGGCGCAAAAACAGAGCATAAAATTCGAGAATTTTTATTACATACAGAAGTTTTACAAAATGCTCAAGATGAGAATCTTAAAGCAATTTTGCGCAATTTAATGTGGAACAAAGTCGGCATTATGCGCAAAAAATCAGGACTTAATGAGGCTTTAGGAGGTGTAGAAGTTATGCTACAAAGTGGAGTGGGGCGTTTGTTGCGCTTGCGTTTGCTAACAGCAAAAAATATTATAGAATCTGCCCTTAAGCGTGATGCTTCTGTGGGGGCACATTATCTAACTGATGAAGGATTACAATGAGAAATAAAATGAGATTACGTAATAAGTTCAAAAATAAATTCAAAAAAAATGAAGAAATAAAAATGAAACAGATTAGAAAAACACTTTTGAAAGATTTAGAAGAGATTCAAAAAAGACCTAGGCGTCCCAAAAAGAACAAAGTGATGTCTGAACAAGATTATTCATTCTTTTAAAATTCAAAGATATTAAGAAATTTCTTCGCACGCTCACTTTTAGGGTTTGTGAAAAACTCTTTAGGAGTTGCGATTTCTGCAATCTTTCCGTGGTCAAAAAATACGATTCTATCTGCGACATGCTCTGCAAATTTCATTTCATGGGTTACTAGAATCATTGTCATGCCGTTTTCTGCAAGCTCTTTAATCACATCAAGCACTTCTTTAACCATTTCTGGGTCTAAGGAAGCGGTTACCTCATCAAAAAGCATAATTTCTGGATTCATACACAATGCGCGCACAATCGCAACGCGTTGTTTTTGCCCTCCGCTTAACTCTTTGGGATAGGAATCCTTTTTGTTAGCTAATCCTACGCGTTCTAAAAGCTTTAAAGCTTGTTCTTTTGCATCTTTGAGATTGCGATTCTGCACTTTTTGTGGAGCAAGAGTAATATTTTCTAAAACATTCAAATGCGGGAATAATTCATAATTTTGAAAAACCATACCGATTTTTTGGCGCACCTTGCTCCATTTTGTTTGCACATTTTCGCCACTAATTTGGATATTATCCAAATAAATCCTACCACCTTGTATGGATTCTAATCCATTAATACAGCGCAAAAATGTGCTTTTTCCACAACCACTTGGTCCTAAAATCGCGCAAACCTCACCTTTTTTGACTTCTAAACTCACACCATCTAAAACAAGATTATCAGCATATTTCTTAACAATATTTTCTAGTTTTAATAAAATCATTGTTTTCCTTAAACAAGTTTTTTTTCTAAATTGTGACTAAGCAAGGATAGCGGGTAGCAAAGCATAAAATACACAATAAAGATTCCACCATACACCCAAAAACTCGCAGTTGGGTAAGAAATGAGATTCACTTCAATAATTTGCTGCCCAACTTTAAGCATATCACTCACGCCAATAAGTGCCGCTAAAGAAGTGGTTTTAATCATTCTTGTAAAAAGATTCACAAGGCTTGGCAAAAGACGTTTGAAACTTTGTGGAATGATGATAAAAACTTGCACTTGCCATTCTTTTAGCCCCAAAGCTCTTGCACTTTCGCTTTGGTGTGGAGGTAAGCTTGAAATTGCTCCACGCACTAAATCTCCCATTTCAGCAATCCCCCAAAGGCTAAATGCCAAAATACACGCGCCAACACCACTTAGATTGATTAGGCTTGAAAACCCAAAATAAATAATAAAAAGCCACGCAAGAATTGGAATAATCCTAATGGATTCTAAATAAAGCCTGCAAACAAAGCGCAAAAATCTTGAATGCAAAGTCATAACATAGCCCAAAATAAAGCCAAAAATACAAGAGAATAGAATCGCAATTAGCGCAATTTGAAGCGTTACAAACACACCTTCTAAGATTCTTAAAATATTTTGGGGCACAAATAATAATTCCATCTAAGATTCCTAATATTAGTTATTTCATTTTATTCTGTATCTAAAATTTTATGATTTACAAGCATTTCTTTTAGCGCAAAAGGATAGCCTTTGACTTTTTTATCCCAACTTTCTATATAAGTTTTTAAAATATATCGCGTTGCTTCAATCTCGCTTCTATCCGAAAACTCCCTATTTTTAGACCAATCACATTGAAAGGGTAAATTATTGCCATTTGGCACAAGTGTTTGGATTCTTTTAAGCGATGTA
This sequence comes from Helicobacter sp. MIT 11-5569, assembly GCF_000765695.2. Lineage (GTDB taxonomy): Bacteria > Campylobacterota > Campylobacteria > Campylobacterales > Helicobacteraceae > Helicobacter_D. The sequence goes on from NZ_JRPB02000001.1 coordinate 80,242, forward strand.
TAAAAGCAATCTTTTGTATCATTTTTATTAATAACTAAAAAATAATAATCATAGCCTATTTTTAACTCATCTGCTAACATTTTATGGAATTTATCCCAAGATAGAGGCATATTTTTTATCCCGCTTAAAGCATATCCCATACCTAGTTTTGAGGAGCAATTATCCGCTACGCTATTGCTCAAATCTGAAATTTTAATATTGATAAAAATTTCATCTTTATCTACGATTCTAAAGTCATACCATTCCCTAATGCTTGGCACTTTTATCTCTTTAAAATTTTCAATCAATTTTTTTAAAATTATTTCTTCATTTGTAGCAGAATTTAATCTACCATCATCACTTTCATTTGTTAATGTAATCGGATTATTTTGCAAAAAATCAACAATATTTTCTAAATACACAATCATCTATCATCGCCTCTTTTAAAGATTTTTGAGCAAAAATATATCTGCCACCTGTTACAAATCCCATTTGCTCCCAATTTAAATGATTTAATTCTTCAACTGCTTTCTCTAAATCCAAAGGAATCTTTGGAAAAAGTGCTAAAATAGAGCCGTCCCACTTTTTGCAGTTATTAATAAAAAATGGTTTTTTATTTCTAGTTTTACAATTTACATAGATTCTAGGCTCATTTTCTCTAAAATTTACTGGACGCCCCCAAGCCCACCAATTCTTTTCATCAAACTTCTTAATACCACGATTGATTAAAATCTCTTTATATTGCTCAAGCTCTAAATCATACCTTTCATAAATCATTTTTTTAAGCTTTCCTGTTTTTGCTGTTTGCGAACAAACAAACTCTTCTCCCTTATTATTTGCGAAAACTTCATCTTTGCCACTTACTGCACCTACTTTTATATCAAAAATCTCTCCTAATGATTTTACTTTCAAACTCTCGCTAAAAGAAATGATTCCATCTTTAATGAGTAAATATTTCTCTCCTTTAAAGGTTTGTGTTTTATAAGAAAAATTGCCCTTTTCATACCTAAAAATACAAATATTAGGGCAAGATTCTTTGAATAATTTTGTATCTCCATAATCAAAAAAATGTGTGATTGTCCCATTATCTAGCAACAATTTATTTGTGTATCTTGCTGATGTGAGTTTTATAAAATCTCTTGGGACAATAAAAATCAATTCACCACCATTTTTTAAATGATAAAAACATTTTTCAATGAAATAAAGATATAAATTTGCTTCAACATTGATATTTGTTTGGTGGGTAATTTTTAAAAATTTATTATCTACATAAGGAGGATTGCCTATAATTGTATCAAATTTCTCAAAAGTAGGATAGTTAAAAAAATCCATATTTAGCACTCTTTTGTCTTTTATCAAATCTGTATCAATTTCAATAAAAACAGCATTTTCATTGAAGCATTTTCTAAATGCTAGATTTCCGCAACTTGGTTCTAAAAGTCTGCCATTTTTATTTTGTATTAAAGAAATACATTTATTGACAAGATTCTTAGGGCTAAAAAACTGCCCCAAATCTCTTTTGAGACCAAATGGAGTAATCTTGCCTTTAAGATGATGTGATTTTTCAACAAAAAAGAATCTCTCCATCTCACACCAAATACCGCTTATAATGTTTCTCTAAAAGCGAAAAGAGAATTGATAAAGGCAGTAATACCACCAAATAGCAAAGCACAAGTAAGAGCAAAGTTTCATTTGTTTTATAATAGCTGCCAATTAAATCTTTAGTTACATACAGCACATCTGCAAGCGCAATCGCGCTAACTACGGAAGTTTCTTTGAGCAAAAAAATCGCATTAGCACCAATGTAGGGCAAACTCACCATAAGGCTTTGTGGCAACACCACAAAAAGCACAAGTTGCAATTCACTAAGTCCCAAACTCCGCCCAGATTCTAACTGAATCTTTCCAACAGCTTCTAGCCCAGAGCGGAAGGATTCTGCCATATAACTTCCACCAAGAAAGGTTACACCAATTAACGCACAAGTGTAGCTATCTAGCTTTAGCCCAATTTGGGGCAATCCATAATACAAAAAGAAAAGCTGAATCAGTAAAGGCGTATTGCGTGAAAGCTCAATATAACCTTGAGCTAATGGTGTTAAAAAGCGGAATTTATAGTATTGCACAACAGCAATAAAGAATCCCAAAAGTATAGAAAATAGGATTCCAAAAAAGGATAAATGGAGTGTTAGCCACAAAGCTTTTGTAAAGGTTGGAATCGCGTTTTTAATAAATACAAAATCAAGGTTGAAAAACAATTCGCCCAAAAAGAATCCTTGTTGTTTTAAAAAATAATTTTGTCAATTTTGTAAGAATTATACAAAAAAGATGATTAATTTTCCGCCCACTTTTAAGTCTGTTTTGCTACAATTTTGACTTTTATCACTTTTTGGAGGTATTTATGACCTATTTTTATGTGAAGATTTTTCATATTGTGGCGTTTGTATCGTGGATGGCGATGCTCTTTTATCTACCTCGCCTTTTTGTGTATCACGCAGAGCATATCAATAATACTGGTTTTGTAGAAGTTGTAAAGATTCAAGAAGAAAAACTTTTTAATTTTATCGGTTATCCTGCGCTACTTTGCACATTGATTTCTGGAATCTGGCTAATCGTATTAGAGCCTAGCTGGTTAAATGGGGGTTGGCTACACGCAAAGATTCTCATTGTTGTGATTTTAGCAGCATATCATTATAGTTTGTATCGTTATATGATAGCTTTTAGGGAGAATCGTTGTTTTAAAAGTGGTAAATTTTTCCGCGCGTATAATGAAGTTCCAACACTTGCAATTATTGTGATTACCATTTTAGTGATTCTAAAACCATTTTAAAGGCGCATTATGGCAAATCAAAAACTATGGGGCGGGCGATTTAGCGCAAGTGCAGCAGAGATTTTAGATGCTTTTAATGCGTCTTTGCCTTTTGATAAAAAGCTTTATAAACAAGACATTTTAGGCTCAAAAACACATGCAAAAATGCTTGCAAATTGTGGAATCCTAACACAAGAAGAAGCAGAGATAATTTGCAATGGGCTAGAAAAAGTGCAACAAGAAATTTTAGCAGGGGAATTTGTCTTTAAGCTTAGTGATGAAGATATTCATATGGCAGTGGAGAGCCGCTTGACAGAATTAATTGGCGATGTTGGTAAAAAACTGCATACTGCAAGAAGTCGCAACGACCAAGTCGCGCTAGATTTTAGGCTTTTTGTGCAAGATTCTAATCAACATTTGCGCACACTTGTTTTAACGCTTATTACGACTTTGCTTAATATTGCAAAAGAGCATACACAAAGTATGCTTCCGGGTATGACGCATTTGCAACACGCACAACCTGTAAATTTTGGCTTTTTGCTTTGCGCGTATGCTTGTATGTTTGTCCGAGATTTTGAGCGATTGGAATCTTCTTTTAAGCGCAATAATTTTTGTCCATTAGGCGCAGCAGCACTTGCGGGAACACCTTATAAAACAGATAGGCATTTTGTCGCAAAGCAATTAGGATTTACCGCGCCAACATTAAATGCCACAGATTCTGTGAGTGATAGGGATTTTGCCTTAGATTTTTTGTATGATAGCAGTATGCTTGCAATGCATATTTCAAGGCTTGCTGAAGAGCTTGTGCTTTGGAGTAGTTATGAGTTTAAATTCATCACTTTAAGCGATGCGTATTCTACGGGAAGTTCTATTATGCCTCAAAAGAAAAACCCCGATGTTCCCGAGCTTTTGCGTGGCAAAAGTGGGCGCGTGTATGGGAATTTGATGAGCCTTTTAGTTGTGATGAAAGGCTTACCGCTTGCTTATAATAAAGACACACAAGAGGATAAAGAAGGGGTTTTTGATAGTTTTGAAACTTTAGATATTTCTTTAAGAATCTTAAACAGCGTTCTAAAAACAATGCAAATTAACACAGATTCTATGCTAAAAGCTTGTAAAGTAGGGCATTTAAGTGCGACAGATTTAGCAGATTTTCTTGTGCAGCATTGTGAGATTCCTTTTAGAGAAGCGCACCATATCACAGGAAAAGCCGTAGCGCACGCAGAATCCTTGCATAAGGATTTGAGCGATTTAAGCGTGCAGGAGTTATGTTCTGTGGATTCTAGGATTCCACAAGAAGCGCATAAGAGTTTGGATTTAAGAGCGTCAATGAATAGTCGCAATTCTTATGGCGGGACTTCCACAGAATCCACATTAGTGCAGATTGAAAGCTTAAATGCGTGGTTGAATCTTGCTAAAAATACATTAGGAGAAGCATAATGTCAAAGCAGCAAGAAATCATCGCAATGTTTGATAATATTGCGGGGAGTTATGATTTGACAAACCGCGTGATGAGCTGCGGGATAGATATTGCTTGGCGCAAAAAAGCTTGTCAATTAGCATTTAAAAATCTATCCAAAGATTCTTTAAATGCTGTAAATATCGCTGATGTTGCTTGTGGGACAGGAGATATGATAAGCCATTGGCAAAAAAATGCAAACAAAGAAAATGTAAAAATCCAAAGCATTGTAGGGCTTGACCCAAGCGAGGGAATGCTAAATGTCGCACGCAAAAAACTTCCAGAAGTTGAGTTTGTGCAATGTGAGGCGACTAAGATTCCTTTGGAGAGCGCAAGCAAGGATATTATAAGCATTGCCTATGGAATCCGAAATGTCGTAGAAAGAAAGCAAGCATTAGAAGAGTTTGCGCGTGTGCTTAAACCAAATGGAATCTTAGTAATTTTAGAATTTACCAAATGCGAGAATCCTAGCTTTTTAGAAAAATTAATGGGATTTTATACGAAAAATATTTTGCCTTTTGTAGGCGGGATTGTTTCAAGAAATTACCGCGCATATCGTTATTTACCGGATTCTATTGAGGAATTTTTAACCGCAGATAAGCTTAATAGCGAACTTAATGCAGTTAGCTTAAAACCCCTTTATACAAAAGCATTTTCCGCAAGTGTCTGTACGCTTTTTATCGCTAAAAAACTTTAAAAGAAATGGCTCTTGTTGTTTTTAGCCTTGTAATGCTTGGCATTTATTTGCGCCCTTTTGGGATTCCAATTTGGCTTACGAGTTTATTTGGCGCAATGCTAAGTTTAGGTTTAGGCAGTGTTAGCCTCAGTGATATAGGCTTTGTGTGGGGAATGGTGTGGAATAGCTCTTTCGCGCTTGTTGGGCTAATCGTTTTTGCGCTTGCTTTAGAAAAGCTTGGCTTTTTTGAAGTGTTGGCAAATTTGACACTAAAATTATCACTTCATAAACAAAATCTCACACTTCAAACTTGGAAATTTTATGTGCTTATTGGCTTGCTTGCAAGTCTTTTAGCAATATTTTTTGCAAATGATGGAGCGATTTTGATTCTAACACCCCTTATGATTGCTTTGTTAAAACATATTAAAACCATAAAATTTACGCGTAATCCTTTGATTCTTTTTTTATTATTTGTAAGTTTTATAAGTGATTTTGCTTCAAATTTATTTGTTTTTTCTAATCTTACAAATATCATCACAGCAGAATTTTTTAAGATTCCATTCTTGGAATTTGCCTTTATGATGGCACTTCCACAATTTTTCGCCATTTTTTCTACTCTTGGGTTATTTTGGCTAATTTTTGGGCGTAGATTGCCAAAAACTTTAGAGTTTCAGACAAAAACGCAATCTTTGCCAAAGCCTTTTATCACTCTTTTTTGTGCAAGTTTAGTTGTGTTATTGCTTGTTGGAATTATTAGCGGAGAAAAATTTGGGATTCCACTTAGCGTTTTTACACTTGTCGCAGCTTCTCTTAGTGTGATTTGTGGAATCCTAACGCAAAAAATACAACTTTTAGGGATTTTAAAAGAAGCACCTTTAAGCATTGTTGTTTTTAGTTTGGGATTGTTTGTTGTGGTTTTTGGGCTAAAAAATATGGGACTAGTGGAGTTTTTAAGAGAGGAAATTACAAGATTTAGTGCATTCTCATCATTTTTTGGAATCCTTAGTGTTGGTTTTGCTTCGAGTTTTGGAGCAAGTGTAATTAACAACTTGCCAATGGTAATGCTTGGAGATTTAGCACTTTTGGATTCTGCTAAAGATTTAGTGTTTGCACATTTGTTGGGTTGTAATATCGGGGCAAAACTCACGCCTATTGGCTCTTTAGCGACACTTCTTTGGCTTGCTAGTTTAAAGCGTTATGGAATCCATATTAGCTTTTTGCAATATATGTTTGCTTCAGCTCTTATTACTCTTCCTGTCCTGTGCTGCGCATTGCTTGGATTGTATTTTTATGCAATCCTTTAAAAAATTATTGAATTGATTTCTAACGCCAACGCGCAGAAAATCAACATAAAAGTTTAAACTAGTTTTTGTTAGAATCCTCACTATTTTAATCGCTTTCACAAGGTTTTTTTATGCAACAAGTAGAAATTTTGGTTTTAGATTTTGGTTCGCAATATACGCAGCTTATTGCAAGGCGTTTGCGTGAATATGGTGTTTATACTGAGATTGTGCCGTATTTTGAAAAACTAGATTCTATCAAGGCAAAAAACCCCAAAGGCATTATCCTAAGTGGCGGACCAGCTAGTGTGTATGAAAAAGACGCCTATAAGCCAGATTCCGCGATTTTCACGCTGAATATCCCCATTCTTGGAATCTGCTATGGAATGCAATATATTGCGCACTTTTTTGGTGGGCGTGTGGTGAAAGCAGAAGCACAAGAATTTGGCAAAGCGGTGCTAGAGATTATCAACCACAAACAACCTTTAAGTTTTGAACTTTTCAATCCTAAAAAGTCTGCACAAATGCTTGATAAACTTATGGCTTTGTGGGAAGATTCTGCACGACAAACGCACCATTTTTTGCAAGAAAAAGATTTCCCAGCTTTGAGGCAAGAGCTTAAAGTCGGATTGCAAAATTGCCAGATTCTTATCGCTAGAAAGCAAAGCGAAATATTAGGCTTTATTGGCGTGGCAAAAAATTACATCGAAATGCTATTTGTCGCTCCAAATGTGTTTAAAAATGGCGTGGGAAAGGCATTAATCAATCAAGCATTGAAGCAGTTTTTCAAAAATGCGCCAATCATCAAAGTCGATTGCAATGAGCAAAACCCACAAGCTTTAGGATTCTATCAACATCTTGGTTTTGAAGTTATTGCCAAAAGCCCCAAAGATTCTGCGGGGCGAGATTTCCCGATTGTGCATTTGGAAGTGCAGGCTGATAAGCTGGCTAAAACTTTAGAGAAAAAGCCATTAAATTATTCTATTGCAGTTGCGGAGAAAGAGGACTTAAAAGAAATTTTGGCTTTGCAACATAGGGCTTTTGTCGATGAGGCAAAGAGAGTTGGCAAAATGGATATTGAACCGCTAACGCAAGATTTGCAAAGCATTGAGCAAGAATTTCAAACACAAATGATTCTCAAATGCACACTTGAAAATGGCGAAATTGTCGGCTCTGTGCGTGGAATCACCAAAAATGGCACAACGCATATTGCAAAACTTTTTGTGGATTTTCAATATCGTAAAAAAGGCATTGCTTCAGCGTTGATTGAAACGCTTTGTGCAAAGCTCCCCGCAAAGCGATATGAGATTTTTACAAGTGAAAAAAGCCTTGAAAATATTGCATTATATGAAAAATTGGGATTTGTGCGCTTTAAGATAGAAAAGCCAAAAGGTTTTCCGATAAAAGCAGTGTTTTTAGAAAAATTTGCAGAATCTCAAAGCATTATTCAAACGAATCGTTGCACTTTGCGCCCCTATACTCAAGCAGATTTTAAAGATTTACATGCAATAGTAGGTGATAAAAAAACAATGCTTGCGTGGGGGCATGGGTTTGGGAGAGAAGAGACACAAGAATGGCTTAATAAGCAAATGGCAAATTATCAAAAATATGGCTTTGGAATCTGGGCGATTGTTGATAAACAAAGTGGCAAGATTATTGGCAATGCGGGGCTAGATTGGACAACGATTGAATTAGATAAAAATAAGCAAAAAGTTGTTGAAATTGACTATATTTTGCAACGTAATTTTTGGAATAAAGGCTTAGCGACCGAATGTGCTTTGGCATGTTTGGAATATGCTTTTAAGAATCTAGGGCTAGAGGAAGTTTATTGCTTGGTCAAAGAAGATAATTTTGCTTCCCAAAAGGTTGCACAAAAGCTTGGAATGCGTAAAGTGGGCGAGCTAGTTAAGCTTTACAGAGGCAAAGAACTTCTCCATTTTGTTTTTAAGATTGAAAAACAGCTTTGGCAGCAACAAAATAGAGATTTATTAACACAAACAAACCAAATAGATTATGGGCTTTTTGCAGGTGTGAAGCAAGATTCTATTGTTTGGATGAGTCATGCAGATAAGGTTGAAAAAATCCCAAAAGGCTTTGTAGAGCTTGCCAAAAGTGGCAACACGCATTATTGTGCAATTGCAGATTTTGAACGCAGAATCTATGCGCTGCAGTTTCACCCCGAAGTCGTGCATAGCGAATGTGGAGGGCAAATGTTGCGTAACTTTGCTGTGGGCATTTGCAGGAGTGATACAAGCTGGAATATGCGTAACTTTGCAGAAAGTGAGATAGAAAAATTACGCAAAATTGTAGAGGGTGAATCTGCTCAAAGTTTTATTTCATTCCAACAAGCTTGTGCAAAGATAGGAGAAGAACAAGCCGTAAAGAAACTTTCGCAAATATGGGAAGATGGAGCAAGAGTTACTCATCAAGATTTGAGTGAAGAAGAAATTGAGGGTATGAGAAAAGAAATAGAAGGGGATATTTTAGAAACAAAAAATTTGCTGATAGCTCATAAAAAAGATGAATGGATAGGCTTTATTGCCCTAGAATCTAATGAAATCACAATACTTTTTGTTGCACCTCAATATTTTGGGGGTGGATATGGCAAAGCTTTGATAAAAGAAGCCTATCATCAATATTTAAGTAGCTTTGATGAAGTGATTGTTGGAAGTCTTGAGAGTTCCTTAGGATTCTATCAACATTTAGGTTTTGAAAGAACAAAAGCAAAATCTATTGAATCTGGGGTAGCAAGTGCATTTTCTCCCGAACTTATCCCCCTAAGTATCAAGCGTGAAAAATTGCAGCAATCTTTAGGAATTTGCCCACCAAAAATAAGTCGGTGCGAATGGGCTAAGGATAAAGACAAAAAGGCAAATAAACTCTATGAAGATTATCACGATAAAGAATGGGGTGTGCCGCTGCATGATGATAATAAGCTTTTTGAATTGCTTGTTTTAGAAGCAATGCAAGCAGGGCTAAGTTGGATTACGATTCTTAAAAAACGCGAGGCTTTTAGAATAGCATTTGATAATTTTAACCCAAAAATTGTGGCAAATTATGATGAAGCAAAGATTGAAGAATTAATGCAAAATGAGGGCATTATCCGCAATCGTCTAAAAATTGAAGCAGCAATTATTAATGCAAAATTGTTTTTAGAGATTCAAGCTGAATTTGGGAGCTTTGATAAGTATATTTGGGGCTTTGTGGGTGGGAAGCCAATTATTAATCATTTTAAGAGTATTGCAGATTTGCCCGCTTCCACGCCATTATCAGATACAATTAGCAAAGATTTGAAAAAACGTGGCTTTAAGTTTGTAGGAAGCACGATTATGTATGCGTATATGCAAAGTGCAGGGATAGTTAATGATCATCTTATTTCTTGCTTTAAAAGGCATTTAGCTTCGGGCAATTATTCCGCAGATTTTGGGAATTTTGAGAGTTCGCAGACCACTAGCAGTGAAGTGAGTTTGAGGAGCGAAGATTTATCGCCAAAAGACAAGCCTTCTTCGAAGGTATTGTGTGCAGTAAGTGGTGGGGTTGATAGCTCCGTTGTCGCCGCCCTTCTTTATCGTGCGATTGGGGAAAATCTTATCCCTGTATTTGTAGATACAGGGCTTTTGCGCAAAGGCGAAAAAGAAGCGGTAGAAAAAATGTTTAGAGAAAATCTAAAAGTGCCTTTGATTACTGCGGACGCAAGTGAGTTATTTTTAAGTCGCCTTAAGGGTGTGCTAGACCCAGAGAAAAAGCGTAAAATCATTGGTGAGACTTTTATTGAAGTGTTTGAAAAAGAAGCAAAAAAGCATAACCAAAATGGCGAGATAAAATTCCTAGCACAAGGCACACTTTATCCCGATGTTATAGAATCTGTGAGTGTAAAAGGACCTAGCAAAACGATTAAATCTCATCATAATGTCGGCGGCTTGCCTGAATGGATGAAGTTTGAACTTATAGAACCTTTAAGAGAACTTTTTAAAGATGAAGTAAGGGCATTAGGGCGAGAGCTTGGAATGCCAGAATCTATGCTAATGCGCCACCCATTCCCCGGACCCGGACTTGCTATACGCATTATGGGTGAAGTGAATAAAAAAGACTTGGATTTATTGCGTGAGGCGGATTCTATATTTATTGAGGAGTTGCAAAATCAAGGATTATATGACAAGGTATGGCAGGCATTTTGTGTGCTGCTTAATGTGCGAAGTGTGGGCGTAATGGGTGATAATCGCACTTATGATAACACGATTTGTGTGCGTGCAGTAGAAGCGTTAGATGGAATGACTGCGACTTTTGCGCATTTGCCCCATGATTTTTTAGAATCTGTAAGTAATAGAATTATTAATGAGGTTGAGGGCATTAATCGCGTAGTCTATGACATTACGAGCAAACCACCAGGAACGATTGAGTGGGAGTGATAGCTGATAGAAACCAATAGAATTAGGAGTATAAAATGAACCAACAAGATGCGTTAGAAAAATTGAAAAATTATGCAAAATTTTCTAAAGGCGGTAATAATAGCCTTCTAGCAAAAAAAGATGGTGTAACTATTACTATTCACACAACTGGAAAAGTGCAAGTTCAAGGCAAAAATAAAGAAAAAATAGAAAAAGAGGTTAATCAAATCCTAGAACAAGAAATGTTTGAAAATGACAAGCAGCTTTTTATTGTATATGGACATGATAAAATAGCCAAAGAACAATTAGAGCATATACTTGAAAAGCTTAGTATTCAAACAAATCAAATAACTAATAACACAGGCACAACTATCATTGAAGCTTTAGAAAGTAAAATCTCTTGCGTTAATGCTGGAGTAATTTTGCTTACTCCTGATGATATTTCTATGTCTAAAAAAGACTATGATGATCATAAAGATAATTTTGAAGGCTATATCCATGAACGAGCAAGGCAAAATGTTATACTTGAAATGGGTATGATTATGGCAAAGTTAGGTAGAGAAAATACAATTATTTTAAACAAAAAAGGTGTTGAAATACCTTCTGATATAGAAGGTGTTTTCAGATTGGAATTTAAAGAAAATCCAAAAGAAGTATTGAAAAAATTAGTTGAAAGATTAGAACAATGTGGATTTCAAATAGATAAAAATAATGTTTTTAAGGCTATGGATTAATTTTTAAGGATAGTTGATTGTTGCAAGCACAGATTCAGAATTTTTCCTATCAAAAATGTTGGCGAGATGTTTTAGAAGAATTTGACTTTGAAAATATCAATATTTTGCCTAGCAAATGTTTAATAAATTTTGAAGGTAAAACTTTAGCCTTGAGTAAATGGGTAAGCCCTAAACGCACACGCTCCTACCCTTATGCAAGGGTATATGACACTTTTGATAGTCCCAAAGCAAATAAAATTATTACCATTATCCCGATTATCAAAGATGAGGGTTTTAATGGCGATATGGATTATTTGCAATGGGATACTATTTCTTTAATGAGTTTGCTTAATGTTTATGTTATTTTGTGTTTTTATGATTATGCGGAGACTCACCCAACAAGAAAGGATAAAATCACTAATCAAAAATTTAACAATGACTATATTATAAAACAGCTTATCAACCTTGTTAATTATCATCAGTCTGCACTACATTGGAATCTTAATCAGCTAGAAAACAATCATCTTTTATCTTTGGTAGAGAATGCTAAAAATTCCTATCAAAAAATAGAAAATTCTTTACATGTAAAACTGCATAATTCCCAAAATATTGATAAGTTTGCACAAAAAATTACCAAAGATAGAGAATCTTTCATGGAATTTTCACGACAAAAGGCAAAAGATGCGCAAAATAGGGAATCCTTAACTATACAGCCTAAAGAACAAATCGGCATAGGCAAAAAAGAAAAAATCACGATAAATAATTATTTGGGAGGGCAGTATTTTTTCACTATTGATGATGTGATATTTCAAGATAATATTTTATATCTTTGTGAAAGCAAACATAGCAAAAATGCTCTTTTGCCAAGTAATGATGATATTAAAGATGGGCTTTTGAAGCTTATGCTTTATAATAATTTAAGTAATATTTCAGGATTTAAAGATTTTAAAATTGTCTTGAGATTAACTTCGGATATTTTGAAAAATAGCATTGTCTTACCAAGTAAAAACTTAGAATCTTTTATTGAAAATAACGCTTTTTCAAGCTCACAGATTCAAACACTCAATGCACTTAATTTAGAATCTGTAAATAATCATTTTGAAATTTGGATTAACAATGACTTTTTTTAAATCCCCACTTCGTTATCCTGGTGGTAAATCAAGGGCAATTAAGTTTTTGCAACATTATTTTCCAAAAGATTTCAAGGAATATCGCGAACCATTTTTTGGTGGCGGAAGTGTGGGATTACATTTGGCACAATGCTATCGGCAAAAAAAAACACAATTTTATGCAAATGATTTAAATTATGATGTGTATTGTTTTTGGCAGACACTTAAAAACCAAAGCAATGATTTAATAGCCCAAATTCAAACTATAAAACAACAATTTAATAATGGACGAGAGCTTTATAAAATGCTTTTAGGGCGTAGAGAGGAAAATTTAAGTGATTTCCAAAGAGCAGTAGATTTTTTTATTTTAAATCGTATTACTTTTTCTGGAGTGGTAGATTGTGGAGGATATTCACAAAAAGCTTTTGAATCGCGTTTTACTCAAAGCTCTATTGAGCGGCTAAAAAATATCTGTGGTATTTTGAAGTTCTTTCATTTTTCTTCTGATAACTATCAAACACTATTGCAAAAAAAAGGTAAAAATGTTTTCATTTTCTTAGACCCACCCTATTTTAGTGCTACTAAATCAAAGCTTTATGGCAAAAAAGGAGATTTGCACAAAGATTTTAATCATCACCTTTTATGCGAGAATCTTAAAAATACTCCCCATAGATTCTTGCTTACTTACGATGATAGCGATTTTATAAGGGAACTTTATAAAGATTTTTATTTGCAGACTTGGCATTTGCAATATGGAATGAATAATTACAAACAAGAAAAAGCGGCTAAGGGACAGGAGCTTTTAATTAGTAATTTTAAGTTTTCCAAACAAAATTGTTTATTGTTTAGTGCTTAAATACATGGATTTTCTCACCCTCACTCCACAAAACCTTGCAAATGAGCATTTGTGTTGCATCATTCGCAGCAGAAAGATTCACGAAGGTGTTGAAGCAAAGAGAGCGTGGCTAAGTGAGCAACTGAATGATGGGCATATTTTTAGGAAGCTTAACGCAAAGGCTTGCGTGTTTGTCGAATACGCTCCGCTAGAATCTGCTTGGACTCCTATTGTCGGTGAAAATTATTTCTACCTCTATTGTCTATGGGTTGATGGTGAATATAAAGGCAAAGGTTTAGGCAGGGCATTAATGGAATCTTGCCTTAATGACGCCAAAGAAAAGGGCAAATCGGGCGTTTGTATGCTTGGGGCTAAGCGTCAAAAGCATTGGCTCTCAAACCAAAGTTTTGCCAAAAAATTTGGTTTTGAAGTGGTAGATAGCACGGCAAATGGCTATGAACTGCTTGCACTCTCTTTTGATGATACAGCACCCAAATTCGCGCCAAATGCGAAACAATGCACGATTGATAATCAAGAACTCACGATTTATTATAGCTTGCAATGCCCCTATATCCTGCAAAATATTCAAATGATAGAAAATTATTGCACAGCTCATAACATTTGCGCCTCTTTTGTGCAAGTGGATAGTTTGCAAAAGGCAAAAGAACTGCCATGCGTTTTTAATAATTTTGCAGTGTTTTATAAAGGGCAATTTGCAACGATTAATCTACTTGACATACCCACTTTGCAGCGCATATTCAAACGATAAATGTTGGCAAATTTTAGATACAATACAATCAAATTCTATTCAAAGGAATCCTATGCCTCGCCCCAACACCAAAAATGATTTATTGCGCCAAAGCCAAGCAAATTTTGAACAACTTTTTGCGCTCATTGATTCTATACCTGCTGGGTTGCAAACTGCAGAATTTGAGTATAACGAACGCGATAAAACTTTGCGTGATATTCTCATTCATCTATACGAATGGCAAAAGTTATTGCTTCATTTTGTGCAAACAAATCTGCATAAAACGACTGATTTTGTGCCCTTTTTGCCCGCTCCTTATAATTTCAAAACCTACCCCAAAATGAATAGAGAAATTTGGCAAAAACACCAAAATACACCCTTAAAAAAAGCAAAAACAATGCTACAAAAAAGCCATTTAGACTGCATAGAGATGATACAAAATCTCCCTGAAAATGAGCTATTTCTCAAAAAACATTATGTTTGGTGTGGCACAACAAGTCTTGGGAGCTATTGCGTGAGTGCGACTTCAAGCCATTATGATTGGGCAAATAAGCTGATTAAAAAACGTTTAAAAGCATTATAACTGCTCCATTTTGCAAGATTTGGCAAACTGCCCCCATTGTGCCAAACACAAGGATAAATTGACTTTTTAACTATTTATTAACAATCTGTGCTATACAATACCTCGATATTTCACTAAAGGAATCTCAATGCCACAAGTTCAACAAGAATCCCCTCAAAAAAGTGCGCTAAGCTATCTACCTGTGAGCTTTTTTGGCGCGTGTATGGGGCTAAGTGCGATGAGCGCAGCTTGGCATACAATGTCGCAAATGGAGCAGTTCTGAAGACGGAGCTGTGAGAGCGCAAGAGAAATGAGCAATTAATTGCAAAGGCGACAAAAGGGGCAAAATTACAGAGCTTTTAATTAAGGGGAATTATGAGTAAAAATAATGAGAGTTGGCAAAAAATCTATAATGATTGGAAAATTTATAAAATTTTGTGTCAAGCCCTAAACCCATTATGAAATGGGTTTTAGGCTAAATTAAGAACGCTTGAGTTGGATTGCTTCTTGCATAAGTTGGTCAGCTGTTGTGATAGATTTTGCGCTCATTTGATAACCTCTTTGATAAACAATCAAATCTGTAAGCGCAGTTCCTGTATCTACATTGCTAGTTTCTAGCATATGATCCATTACTTTTCCAAACTTTAATCCCGCAAGCCCATCTTCATTCCAAGCTAGAATTGGAGGTCCGCTTACAACGCTAGTTTGTCCATTTACAGTGCGTGCATTCATTTCAAAAAGATTCCCACCAATTTTGCTCAATCCTTGGTCATTGACAAATGCAGCAACCCCAAAGCGACCAATAGGCTCTGTTTTCCCATTTGTGAAATTCACTAAAATGATTCCATCATCATTGATGATAATATCTTTCATAATACCAGCTTGCGTTCCATCTTGTGTAGTTGCTTTTGCGGTAGAATCTGTATAAGCAAAGTTGCTAGAAGTTTTGCCATCTCCAGATTGTGTTAAATCAACAGTAATACTTCCATTATTAAAAGGCACATCAAAAGGAGCAGCATTTGCGCTTCCATCAGCATTAAAAGTAATTTCACTCATCACAGGTGTTTCACTAATAAGTGCTTTTCCTGTGTTATCATAAATTTCTGTGCGCACTTCCCAACGCTCTAAAACTTCAGGGTTAGCATTGTAGTTACCTTGTTCTAATAGCACATATTGACTTTTTAAAATAAATTTCTCACCAGAATCACTAAAAATTTCTGTATTTGTTTCATAAGTTGGAACTTGAAGTTGTGTGCTGCTAATGCCACTTACATTTAGCACTCTCCAACCTTTGGAATCTTCAGCAGGATTAGTATCGCCTTCACCATTAATTTTTTTATATAAGATTCCATTGTAGCTTATAATAGAATCTTGTGCGTAAGTTTCACCTTCTTGATATTCGCCAACACTCCCTGTTACTACATCGCCCACTTCTTTCCAGTTTGTCGTATCTTCTAGGGGTGATTTAATCGTGGTTTCGCCTGTTGTTTGGTCTGTTTCTTCTTCTACTTGTCCCTTATCAGTTAGTTTTTGATAAATTTTTCCATCTACAACCACAAAAGAATCTTTTTCGTATTCTTTAGCTTGATTATCCGTATATTCTTCTGTAGAGCTACTATCAACAAGTGTCCAAGCATTAGGATTATCTATTGGATTTCCAGTAGCTTGCCCATCTCCATTTTTTTGAAAAATTAAACCTTGATAAGCAACATAATCTTTATCTTTATAATTTTTTCCGCTTGCAAATTCGCTAGTTACTCCTTTAAAAGCAGATTCTAATGTGCTTCCATTTGTTTTTAATCCTAGTTTATCTGCTAATTTTCCACTAACACTTAGTTTTATATCTTGCATTCCTCCATTACTTAAAAACATTGAGCAATCCGTAGGGTTACCTTCACTATCAAGCTTTAAACCTAGTGTTAAGCCAGTTTTTTCTTTGATTGCGTCCATTAACTCGCCAACATTTTTAAAATCCTCTCCATAAACAAGAGTGTGATTTGTAGTGATTCCACCTTTTTCAATGCTAAATGTAATATCTTTAAAGTTTTTTGCATCAACAGATTTACCATTAGCGTCCATAAGTGTATTAATATCTTGTGCTAGGAATTTATCCATACTAAAATTACCATTTTCATCTCTTAAAATATTAATTCCTTTTGGGTTTTGGGTGCGATTTAAATTAATTGCTAGATTAACTTCTGTGGTAAGTGTTGGTTTGTAGTGCAACTCTTTTGGAATTTGTAAAGGTTCTAATTTTGAACCCCCAAGTGCTGCAAAATCTGCTTCTAAGTTGTTTGTGCCAGTTAGTGTTCCATCTGCCGCTATTTTCCCTAGATTGATTCCATACATATAATAACCGCTAGAATTGACTAAATAGCCCTCACCATCTAAACTAAAAGAACCATCACGTGTGAAGTAGTTTTTTTGAACTCCAGTGTAATCTGGTGCTTTGACATCAAATTCCCCACCTTTATTAAGCCCAACAACAAACCAACCTTTTCCACTATAAGCAACATTAAAATCTCCATCTGCGCTAACATAAGAACCATCATTAGCGTTAATGGCATTAGAAGCAACTGTTGCACCATAGTTATAATCATTAGAAATTGGCGAGTTAGAGTTGATATAGTTTAGGTTTGTAGAAAAAAGACTCTTAAATTCTGGTAAATTTCCACGATATCCTGTTGTATTAACGTTGGCAATATTATTTGATGTGGAATCAAGCCCAAATTGATGAGTTTTGATTCCGCTTATTCCATTGTAAAATGAACCAATCATAAAAAACTCCTTTAAGCTTTATTCTCGGGCTTTGGTAAGTCTGGTAAATCAATTCCTTCGCCTGTCTTCTTATAGTAAGACGTAACATAAATGATTGGAACAGTCAGATTATCTCCTAGCTTCACATAAGGAACACCTTGGTCAAACACGATACTTTGAACTTCTCCTCTACCAAGCTGTGTTTCTTTGTATTTGTTTGTGTTTGCATCAAGATTATATTCTGCTCTGACTGTATAATCTCCTTTGCCCATAAACTCGCCTTTGTTGTTTCTAGTATCCCACTCAAATGCGATATAGCCTTCTTTTCCTTGATATTTGTAGCTACCATCTGGATTTTTTTCAGCCAAATCAATTTCGCGGATAACATTGTTATCTTTGTCAGTAATGGTAATTTTAGGAGAACCTTTTGACGGGTCAATAGGCTCATCAAAATACAATTCAAAATCAATAGGTTCATTTTTTTCTACTTTTAATGCAGTAAATGCTGTTTCTGCGATATTTCCTATCATTCCTACTGTGTTATAACCATTAAGTATAGTGCTATCTTGAATACCGCCTGCGAGAATACCCATTGTTTCTAGCATTTTCTCTTGTGCTTCTACAAGTTTCTTTTGCGCTTCAATGGAAGCTTCGTTTGTTTCTTGCATAGACTTCATTGTTGTCGTCATCTCTTCCATTGCTTTTTTCATTTTCTCTTGTGCTTCAACTTGTGTAAGTTGTGCAGTTTGTGTCAAAATTTCTTGTGTTTCCATTGGGGCTGTTGGGTCTTGGTTTTTAAGTTGCTCTAAGAATAATCGCATAAAAGCTTCATTAGAAAGACTTGTAGGATCTCCTTTGTCTTTTTCTGGAATCGGCTTGTCGCCTAATGCTCCACCACCTGAGCTTGTCCCACTTCCAGATTCTGTTCCGCTACCTGAGTTTGTGCCACTTCCAGAATTTGTCCCACCACCTGATTGCGTTCCACTTCCTGATTGCGTTTTATTTTCTTCTTCAGTGCTTGTATCAGTTGATCTTGATGTTGAGTTTGGATATTGGTAGTTTCCATTTAAAGTTGAAATTGTTGACATATTAACTCCTTGTTAAGCATAGTATGAAAAGCTAAATTCCACAATGGCTAATCTCTCATAGGGATTTTTTGCTTTTTTATCTATATGCAAGCTATTTTCGTTCCAACTTTCAGTATTTTCTTGATTTTGTTGCGCATTTTGTTGAAAATTTTGTGCATCTTGTTGCTGTCCTTGATGGAATCCGCCTTGATGATTATTGTTAGAATCCCCAAAATTACCATTTCCTAAGCTATTGCCTTGATTGTCTTTGAAATCAATTTCTACATTTTGGAATCCAAGATTATTTAAAGAATTTTTAAATTCCTGTGCATTTTGCATAATGAGTTGCAGAGCATTTTGGTTTGAGCTAACTTGCACAGAAAGTTTATCGCCATTTTTGGCAATCGTTAATTCTACGCTTCCTAGATTATCTGGATTTAACTCTAAGCTTATTTTTGTAACAGGTGGGCGATAGTTTGCTATTGCATCTCTTAAGCGGTCGCTAAAATGCGTGAAAGTATTTTGGATATTAAATCTTGCCTCTCTTTGAGTTTGTGAAATCCCTTGATAAGTTTCTTGCTCTATTTTTTCATTACGCTTTTCTTTTGCTGTTGCGTTTTGAATTTCTTTTTGAGCTTCATTGTGCATTTTTTGATTTGTTTTTAGCAAATTATTTAAGAAATTTTCTTGTTTTGAGGGTTGTTCTAGCACTTGTTGTAGTATTTCCTCTTTTTGAATAGAGTTAAAGGAATTGCTTGGGGTTGTCTGTTTAGCCTCTTTATATTTTTCAGTTTTATTTGGTGATTCTTTTTGGAATTCTTTATTATATTTTTGAGTAAATCCCATTTGTTGCGTAGTATTTAATTGTTCTTTTGCCTTAGTTTCCAACCTAGATTCTTTTTTGGGGCTTTTTTGCTGTTCTTGAGATTCTAAAGGATTAGGTGCTTTATTTTTTGGTTCTTGCAATTGTATTTTATTTTGAGATTCTGGAATCTCTTTTGTATTTTTCTGTGCAACTTTCTCATTTTGAGATTCTAACTTTTCTTTAGGACTAACTTTATTGTCAGATTTATCTAAAACATTTTTTGGTTCTTGAGATTCTAAAGGATTAGGTGCTTTATTTTTTGGTTCTTGCAATTGTATTTTATTTTGAGATTCTGGAATCTCTTTTGTATTTTTCTGTGCAACTTTCTCATTTTGAGATTCTAACTTTTCTTTAGGACTAACTTTATTGTCAGATTTATCTAAAACATTTTTTGGTTCTTGAGATTCTAAAGGATTAGGTGCTTTATTTTTTGGTTCTTGCAATTGTATTTTATTTTGAGATTCTGGAATCTCTTTTGTATTTTTCTGTGCAACTTTCTCATTTTGAGATTCTAACTTTTCTTTAGAGTTCTCCTCTTTTGTTTCTTTATCAGAAACTAGACTTTTATCTTGCAAAATTGCACTTAGAAGTGAAGAATCTTTCGCATTGTGCGTGTTTTTAGTCTGAAGTTTTGTTTGACTTGAATCTTTGTCTAAAAGATTTTGAATTTGCAATGTTGCTTTAGAATTATTTAAATCAGCTATCTTTTTATTAGGGTTTTGTGTTTGGGTTTCTGCGGAAATCTTTTTTAGATTGAGTTGTAAGCTTTTTGCAACTTCGCCTAAATCCTTTAGGGTTTTTTCTTGTTTTTGGGATTTTGAAAATTCTAACAAATCCTTAGCACTAGTTAAATTTGTAAGATTTTGTTTTTTAAAATCTTTTGTAAGATTGTATTTTTCATCTAGGCTTTTTAGAAAATTACTAGGCTGTTTGTTGGGTGTTAGTGCTGCTTCTTGTTTTGTTGTTTTAGAATTGACATTAGATTTTATATTTTTAGCATTTTTAGGTGTATTTGAAGTTTGGGTTAGGGCATTAAAAATCTCTGCAAAACCTTCTCCTTGTGGATTTTCTACTGATATTGGTGCAGAAGTATTATTTAATGCAGACTTTTTATTAACGGTTTTGACTTCTAATAGAGGAAGCATAAGAACACCTTTTAATGAAATATTATCACTTTAAAAGCAAAAAACATTCCAGATTAATTTTTTACACTAACTCTTAAAATTACGCGAGATTAATTTTTGCGTGGATTCCATAAATTTAGAATCCACACATTTAAATGTATTGTATTTACTTATACAGGAAAGACGCGGATACTAGAATCTAAATTTTCTTGCAAGACAGATTCAATGGCAAAAAGAGTGCCTGTGGCACTGCTAGCACACCCGCTGCAAGCTCCTAAATAGCGGATATAAACATCTGTATAGCCATCGCTTCCATTTTTCAAATCAATAATTTCCATATTTCCGCCATCCATCATTAGCATAGGGCGGATTTTTTCATCAATTGTATTTTCAATTGCCTTAATTTTTTGCACTGTTGTCATTTCTGTAAATTTTAGATCCCCATGGATTTGCGCATCTGCTTTTGCCTTTAGGGATTCTTCTTCCATTTCTGCGCGCACTTCTTTTAGAATATCTACCAAATAATATTCTCTCTCTTCGTGTCCGCCGGGCTTAATACAACTTTTACAAAATGCACCTGCTTTTGTGTATTCTGTAATTTCTTCTACACTTTTTAAATCATTAAGCTTAATCACTTCTTTAAGCGTTCCTAAGCTAACTCTAGCGCATTCACAAACGATAATTTCATCTTCAAAATCTTCGGGATTCTTTCCTAGATAAAGTGCAGCTGCTTTTTTAATCACATCATAAGCCATAACAGAGCAGTGCATTTTTTGTCCTGGAACTGCTGGAGTATCTGGGTCATCACGCAAAGCTTTTTCTACATCAATATTTGTAATTTTCACCGCTTCTTGCACTTTTTTGCCAAGACAAAGCTCCACCATCATATCACTACTTGCAATCGCAGTCCCACATCCAAAACTCTTAAACTTAGCATCTACAATAATATCATTGCTATCTACAAGCCAATATAATCTTACTGCATCCCCGCAAGCTTCTGCACCATAATCTGCGACAATGAGTTTTAAGCCCCTTTTATCTGCCTCTTCTTGTGTGATAACCCCTAAATGTGTAGGATTATCCATTCTTTCGCTAACTTTTTTGGAATATGCGTCCCATAACGCACCACCTAATAATTCATTTTTTGCCATTATATTTCCTTTGTTAAATCTTAATAACTACTTGAAATAGAGCGCAAACGCTCAATAGATTTTTTGAAAACATCAATCGTATAATCAATCTCTTCTTCTGTCGTAAAACGGCTTAAAGAGATTCTAACTGCTGTGTGTGCTAGCTCTTTATCCGCTCCAATCGCGCTCATAACCGGATTTGCTTCTAAGTCTTCACTCGCACAAGCACTTCCTGTAGAACATGCGATTCCATATTTGTTTAAATCCCAAAGCATTGCTTCACCCTCAACGCCGCGGATACTAACAAGAATCGTATTTGGAACTCTAATCTCACGATTCCCTACGACAAAAGTATCTGGAATCCCCAACAAAGCGTCCTCTAATTTATCACGTAATCTTTTTACATTATTGCGTTCAAAATCCAAATATAGCGTTGCTTGACGCATTGCCTCACCCATTGCGATAATATAAGGCACATTTAAAGTCCCGCTACGGCGTCCGCCCATATGCTCACCCCCGTGAAATAGCGGAGAGAGATTAACGCCTTTTTTGATATATAAGCCACCAATTCCCTTTGGTCCATGAAATTTATGCGCACTAAAGCTAAGTAAGTCAATATTGCATTTTTGCACATCTACTGGAATCTTGCCAATGGCTTGCACAGCGTCTGTGTGGAATAAGATTCCATGTTTTTTGCAGATTGCGCCAATTTCTTCAATAGGAAAAATGATTCCTGTTTCGTTGTTCGCCCACATTATGCTAACAAGCGCAGTTTTGTCAGTGATTGCTGCTTCAAGCTCTGCAACATTAAGTGTTCCATTTTCTCCAATGGGAAGATAAGTAACATTAACTCCAAGCTCTTCTAAAAAACGACAGGTAGCAAGGATTGCTGGGTGTTCTACTTCTGTGGTGATAATATGATTCTTTTCTCCAAAGCGCAAAATATCAAAATACACTCCCTTTAGCACCCAGTTATTGCTCTCTGTCGCACAAGAAGTGATGATAATATCATCTTCATCACGCGCATTAATGCCTTCATATAAATATTCAAAAGACTCTCTAATTGCTGGATGTGTTTCTGTGCCAAAGCTATGCAAAGAGTTAGGATTCCCATATTTTTCACAAAAATAAGCATCCATTTTTTCTTTTGCTTTTGGGTCTAGCATTGTTGTGGCGTTATTGTCTAAATACACCCTTTTGTTAGACTTTTCCATATTGTTTATCCTTTCTAAAAAGATGAAAAATAATAATATTTGTTTATTTGTTGCAAAATTACAAATTGCGCTTAGCTTTTACTCTAAAAATGCTTAGATTATTTTTAAGTATTGCGTGGCGCAAACATAATAAAATATACACCCGCACAAATTAAAATTGCACCTAAAAAATCCCATAAATCCGGCTTGAATCCATCAAAATAGCATGCCAAAAGGATAGAAAATACTACAAAAACTCCCCCATAAGCAGCATAAACGCGTCCAAAACCTTGCACTTGTAGAGTAGCTATAATCCCATAGAAAGCTAAAAGTAACATACCTATGATACCAAGTGATACACTTTTGCCTTCTTTGAGCCAGATCCATACTAAATAGCCCCCTCAAACTTCAAAAATAGCACTCAATAAAAAATAAAATAAAGACTTTGCGATCATTTGCAAAAGAATTTTAACGCATTTTGTAAATCTTCTTGTGTGTCAATACCAAAAGATTGTGATTTCACTTTTGCCATTACAATAGTTTTTCCATTTTCTAATGCGCGGAGTTGCTCAAGCTTCTCAATGGATTCCAAAGTGGATTTTGGTAGGCTACAAAATTCTTGCAAACTTTTTGCGCTAAATGCGTAAATTCCTATATGTCCATAGTAGGTTACGGATTCTAAATTGTCTCTATTATAAGGAATCTTAGAGCGTGAAAAATAAATTGCTTCGTTGTTTGCATTTAGCACAACTTTAACAAGGTTTGGATTCTCTGCATCATCTTTGCTAATCACTTTTGCGCAACTTCCCATAAATGGAATCACACCATTTTTAGTATTTTGCTCCATGAGAGTTTTTAGCGTTTTAATCACTTCTTCTTCTAAAAATGGCTCATCAGCTTGCAGGTTAATCACAATTTCAGAATCTTTAAGGCGCAAGATTCTAGCGCATTCTGCGATTCTATCTGTTCCGCTTTCGTGCGTGTTGCTTGTTAGGATGGAATTTATCTTATAGTGTGCGCAAACATCTGCGATTATGGGTTCATCACACGCCACGACAACATCATCGATTTTTTTTGCGAGATTTGCAGTGCGTATTACCATAGGGATTCCATCAATTTGCTCTAAAACTTTATTTGGAAAACGGGTTGATTTAAGTCTTGCTGGAATTATAATCATTGTTTCTCCTTTAAAGTTTATAGGTATGATTATAGCACAAGCATTTTAAAGTTGTAGAGTTTATTAAAAAGCTAAGAACATTTTTTCTAATATTATCTTCGTTTGTTTTGTTTTAGCCACTTTTTAAATTCTTTTATGATAAAATTTATTCTAAGAGAAAAGAAAAACATTTTTGGTTTTAGCCACTTTTTAAATTCTTTTATGATAAAATGCGCAAAAAATGAGTATGTGGGATAAAGTAGTTTTAGCCACTTTTTAAATTCTTTTATGATAAAATCTTTATATAGGCATAAATTGCTATCAGATGTTTTAGCCACTTTTTAAATTCTTTTATGATAAAATTTTTTGATGTGCGCAATTTCAAACAATACAGGTTTTAGCCACTTTTTAAATTCTTTTATGATAAAATTAAGGAGTTAAAACAAACCTATCATACACTGTTTTAGCCACTTTTTAAATTCTTTTATGATAAAATTCAAGGGCAAGGCAAAGTGCTTATTTTGCGTGTTTTAGCCACTTTTTAAATTCTTTTATGATAAAATAAATATTATATTAGTAAATCTCCTTTGGTAGTTTTAGCCACTTTTTAAATTCTTTTATGATAAAATTCATCAGAGATATAGACTTCCACTTCAACAGTTTTAGCCACTTTTTAAATTCTTTTATGATAAAATTTAAAGCAAAAGTTGCGGGAACACAAGAAAGTTTTAGCCACTTTTTAAATTCTTTTATGATAAAATATAAAGTTTTGGTAAATAAAACTTATGAGTGTTTTAGCCACTTTTTAAATTCTTTTATGATAAAATTGAAATGAAAGCATTATGGGTTTAATAGAAGTTTTAGCCACTTTTTAAATTCTTTTATGATAAAATATAAAGTTTTGGTAAATAAAACTTATGAGTGTTTTAGCCACTTTTTAAATTCTTTTATGATAAAATTGAAATGAAAGCATTATGGGTTTAATAGAAGTTTTAGCCACTTTTTAAATTCTTTTATGATAAAATATTTAGGAAAAAATAATAATATCCTAAATGGTTTTAGCCACTTTTTAAATTCTTTTATGATAAAATAAATCAGCAATCTTGGATATTGATTCTACTGTTTTAGCCACTTTTTAAATTCTTTTATGATAAAATACACCTCATTAAAATGGTGTATTTACGAATTTTGAGAGGTTTTAAAAAGGCTTAAATATCCTAAATAGGTATTTAAGGAAAATGAATTTATAATTCCAATCAAAGAATTTAATAAGTGGCTAAAATAAGGAGTTTTCGGTCTCTGCAGGGTTACAATCCCTTAAAACCGATTTTATAATTTCCTTTTCTACAAAATACAATAACCTTGATAAGATAATTTAACAACAAATTTCTTGCAAATTTTTTATCATAACAAAATTTAGAATCTAAAAAAGTGTGAGTTGTCTTGGTTTATTTACCTTTTCATTTTTACTTGGCTTTCCAAGCAATAATCGCATATTATCAAACTGCTTTTCTGTCAAGATTAACCCTCTAATATGCCCTTTAGGTGGTATCATCAAACCCACTTTATCTAAATGATTATTTGCACTTGCTATGCCTTTGCAGATTCGCATATAAACACTATATTGCAACATCATAAAGCCTGCTTTAATGAGCCGTTTGCGAAATCTTGTATAATTTTTCCTATCTTCTTTATTTATTGTAGGCATATCAAACATCACTAGCACTCTCATAAATTTCTCTTCCATTTGATTTATCCTTGCAAAATAGCGGAAGTTTGAGTTTAGATTCTTCCTCTATACACCGCACTAAGCTTTGCACACTGACGATGATTGCGCGACTAAGTGGATAGAGTTTATCCTCTGTCTTCACTGCTATATTTAAAATATTTGCTAGGTTAAGACGATGCTCAAGTTTAAATTCCTCTTCTAACTCTCCACACTCACACATTTGCACAACCATAGAATCTACAAAGATTCTATAAGGTTCTATCATATCATCAGCGAGATTAAAAGCATTAAATTGATTAGCATGAAAAATCCCAAGTGCCGGATTTAGCCCACTTGCACAAAGGCTTCTAACTATCATTCCTCTAACAATCGCATAACCATAATTGAGTGTAGCATTTATCGTTCCTATTTTGCTATCTTCAAAAATTTGTATTTTGCGACTAAAATCTGCCCCAAAAAGTGCTTTAAAATAAATTGCCGCTGCTTTTGCTTCGTTATTTGCGCTATCTGCTAGATTTACACTTTTAGCTAAATACTCCAAATTCTGCCATTGATTCTTGCCACACATTTGCAATAAAGCCGCTTGATTAGTGATTTTTGCCTTTATGATTTGCTGCCACAGCACAGCTTTTCTTTGCTTTTTAAGTGCAATTTGAGTTTGCAAGACACTTAAACTTCTATAATGCCCCAAAAATGGCATAAATATTCCACTAGGCAAATGCGCATTATCGCAAGTATAAAAGATGATTTTATGAAGAGCTAGTGCATTAAGCAAGGCATTTGTGAGCGTGATTTGTGGAGATTCTAAAATAAGGCACAAAATATCAGATAGTGGAATCTTCACCTTATCCTTTTTATCTTGTGCAATACACAGATGATTATCAAGCAAACTAAGCTTTGCGGGCGTGCTTAGAAAAAGTGTGCGAAAAGCAGAATCAAACATCTTATTTATTAATTCTATGTTTTGGGCTAGATTTTAGGGTGATAGCTTGACGCGGTGCAAAATCTGCCTTTTGCACTTCACCTAAGGGTGAGACTTGGTATTTTTCAAAAGTTTTTAAATCTTCTATTGTTACAAATCCACCTATAATTTTTCTATTTTTTTCTAGTTGCTCTATTTCTTTGGGTGTTTTATCTTTCCATACATTTTTCTTGCCCCCCTTAACAACTTCTTTGCTGGTAAATAGCTTGCGTTCATTTTCGTTTAAATTTACATACAAATTATTGTGTTTTTCAAACTTTATTCCTGCTGTGTTAGAATTAAAATCTGTGTAATAACACAACTCCGCCTTTTCCATTTCCTTTTTCTGCACTAAAATCAAATCATCTTTAAAAAGACTAAAGCAAAATTCATAGTTAGAATCCATTTCAAGCCAATCTTTAATCACTCCTTGTTTATCTTTACCACTTACTACTGCTTTATTAGGCAGCACTCCTAAGGCAAAGTCCATTGTATAAATTGGCACACCATAGAATTTACCATTGCTTTTGTGTTGAAAAATATCCACACGCACCATTGTTCCATTACTCACAATTTTTGTGCCAACTTGGCGGATTTTTCCTAATGCTATTGCCTTTTGGATACCCGCTTTCCCACCATAATCCATTTTTTCTTTTTTAGCATATTCTTTATCATTGCATAATCTTTCAAAGGAGTAAAATGTTTCTTCATGCAAAGCTCCCCTTGCTCTTTTACGTGGAGGTTTAGAAACAAAGATAGAATCTATTTTTTCCAAAACCTTTTGCCTAAAATGATTCGTTGGCTCAAAGAATACTTTTTGTTTTTTATATTCAGATTCTGCAATTTCTTTCGCATAAAACTTTGCCTTATTTTGTTCTCTGTGTTTTTTATAATCTGAAAATGCCTTAATAACTTTTTCATTACTATAAGCGATAATTATCGCATCAACTGCGTGGTGGAGGTGATTATCACGATTTTTATCTCCTAATCCCCAATAATGTCTAAGCATAGCGGTTAAACTCCCGCTTATGACTTCCACATGCACTTTACTTCCTTTTTCTCCTGCAATGCTTACTTCATCTTCGCTTAACTTCTCAAAACTTAGACAATTTTTTGTCCATTGGCTAACAAGTCTTGCGATATAGCCCGTATCATTGATATTTCGCGTAAGGAATCCTTGCTCTTTATCTTTAAACTGCATATTATAGATTCTCTGCCGTTTTGGCTTTGGAAGCTTACTTGCAAGACTTAAGATTTTTTCCCATTTGTCTTTATTTTCGCCAAAAGCTTCAAAAGGTGTTTTGTTGAGCTTATTTTGGTTTTCTTTGCTAAAAACAAGCACTTTATTATTATAGCTATCATCGAAACTTCGTGAATAAGGATAAATATGATCAACTTGTAAAATAGCAGGATTTTTTAAATCATCTATTGCAATCTCTTTTCCACTATACACACAAGATTCTTGCTGCTCTCTCCAAAGCTTCATTTTAAGAATATTTGCACCATTAATTGGTAATCCTAGAATCTCACATTGCTTTTGTGCCTCTTGATTTTTAGCAAAATTTTCTTTTTGCTCTTTTTCAATTTTATTTCGCTCTTCCTTACTTTTACCAACTTCACGCGTAAATTCTATATGAATCTTGTGCATCTTGCCATATTTTCTTAAAAGTGCATTTAACACCTTGCGATACTCACTTAATGCCCTTGCGACAACAGGATTGGCAAGATAAGGCTCATAATTTTCAAGAGGAGGGAGAAAATCATCTTTAGATTTATTTTTTGCTACTTCTTTTAATCCCGCTTTTTCCACTGCCTCATCATAACGCAAGCACTTGTCTTCTCTTTCTCCACGCATAAAAGGTAAAATTTGACTCAATGCTTCAAGGCTTAGATTAATTGTTTGAGAGAATGAAAGATTGCTTAGATTCTGTATTTGTGTTTCATCAAGCGGGAATTTTTTCAATTCTTTTGCAAGTTTTTCTTTGTCCTTAGTTATCATAATTTCTTTTGCAATAGAATCTAAAATTTCGCGAGAAATTCCCTCAAAGCTACCCAAAGCCTTTTTAAATTTTTGCAAGTTTTTTGATTCAAAAAGTTTAGTTTTTTCAGCTTCTTTAAGCTCTTTTGTATAATCAAGTTTAGAATCTTTAAAACGAACACTAGATTCTATATCTAAAATCTCTCTTAGCTTTTTATAGCTTATCTCGCCTTTATCTAGCACGATTTGTAAAATTTCATTAATTTTATCTCTACTATAAACTTCACCGCTAGTGTTTTGTAAATTTTTTAATGTATTAATAATGCGACCTAAAGCAACAAACTCTATCGCGCTTAGAGAATCTTTGGGGGCGCGTTTCGCTCCTTCTATAAAGGTGCAATCACCTATTTTGTCGCTAAAATCTTTTAAAGGTCTTTGAAAAAAGGCGGTTTCTAATACCTTCTTTTTAAATTCTTCACTAAAATTTAACCCAAATTCTCTTTGTTTTTCAAAAATTAATCTAAGCTCATTTTGCATTTGGGTTTGTGCGATGCAGTGTTCATAATCTCCTGCCTTATTACGCACATTTTTAAATTCTTTTGTAGTATTGTTACCTTTTTTCTCTTCTTGCAATCTTTCTTTTTGAAAAAATTCTTGATAAAGATATTCTCCTGCACTTTGGTAACCCTTTTCATTTAATATTTTTTCATTATTTGAAATAGCTTTTTTAATTTTTCCCGATTCTGCATCATCAGTTTCTTTGGCGTGTTTATTTCCATACCCACGATGTTTAGCAATATGCAAAATCACCCTTGCTAATTCTTCTTTTTCTAGCTTCTCTCTTAATGCTTTAGACCTTAGTTCATAAGGATTTATAAGCTTTCCTGCATAAGCCTTAGGTAGTTCCCCATCTTGTGCTATATAATCTTGATAATTTAACCCAAATTCTTTGCATATCAGCTGTTTAATCGCATTAAGCCTGCCTTTTCTTCGTGCTAATCTCCGCCTAACCCCTCGTGCTTCTCTTCTAGGTAACGCCAAAGATTCTTTTGTTTTAGGATTTTCTGCTTTAGTGAAGATTCTCACCCCACAATCAATGAGTTCTTCACCCTCAACATAAGCCCAACCAATGCTTGTAATCCCAATATCAAATCCTAGAATTTTGCTTTTATCTGACATGATATTTTTTCCCTCAATAATTTAATGCAGTAATGAAATATTCTATCATAAAATATTAACTTCATTGTGTTTTTGGCTTCAAAACAAGGATAGAGATTTAGGTGAATAAATTTTGCAGACCCTAAAAAATACATTTACTTAAGCAGCAATATTTAGATATAATTCTAAGTTTATTTCTGTGTCATCTTAATAGCGTTGATTATTTTTAGGGAGGAAAATCATGAGTGTAAAGATTAAAGTCGCACTGCTTGTAAGCATTATTTCTATAATTGCTATGGTTTTGTTAAGCACCGTTTCTATAACACTTAACAAGCAAGAATCAATGAAAACTGCAACAGAAAACCAAGCAAAGGAGTTAAGAGTTGTTGAGATGGTTATTGGCATCAACAATGAGCAGATGAAAAAAGCTGTTCTTGCTTTGGTGGATAAGATTAATTCTTTGCCAGATAGCCAGCTTGCTTCAAGAGAGCTTATTGCTCAACATATAGGGGATTTTCTTAAACTACATAAAGATACTGCTGGAATATATGCGACTTATTTAGGTTTGGCAAATGGAACAATGATTGAAAGCAACCATTTAACAGATGAAGCAGGACAAATTTATCGTTTCCGCGGTGGGGATTATGACAATACTGGTTATCAAGCAAATCAACGCGGTTGGTTTATAGAAGCAGTTAAAAAGAATGGATTTTACCAAACCGAGATTTATAGCGATTCTATCACAGGGAAACCAAACTTTACTTATAGTTATCCTATTGTGAAAAATGGAAAACTTATAGGGGTGGTTGGTATAGATATTTTCCTTGAAAACTTACAGCAGTATTTTGATGCCCTTAAAGAGCAAAATGATATAAATCTTTTCGCGCTTGACTCTCAAAATATTCCATTTATTGCTACTGAAAAATCATATATTTTGAAAAAAGATAAATTCTTTGATGAAATTGATGCAATGAGCCATAAAACAGGAGATTTTGAACCTTTTACAATTCTAGAAAATGGGGTTGAGAAAATCGCACAATGCAAATCTGTTTCGCATCCAGAATTTGCCGATTTTACTTTGTGTAGTTTAGAAACTATCAAAGAGATTGAAGCACCAATTATCAAAGCAGGATATGTGCAAATAGGCTTAGGAATCTTATTTGCTCTGATTGCAAGTGCGATTCTTTATATAGTGGTTAATATTATGTTGCATCCTTTAGCAACTATCACACAAGGCTTAAAAGCATTTTTTAGCTTCCTTAATTTTGAAGTTAAAACAGCTCCAAAACCTATTGCAATTAAAACCAAAGACGAATTTGGGCAAATGGCAGCTGCTATTAATTTTAATGTAGAAAAAACACAAAAAGGATTAGAGCAAGATTCTAAAGCAGTCGAACAATCTGTCCAAACTGCAAAAACAATAGAATCTGGGGATTTTACTGCAAGAATTACAGAAACTCCTCATAGTCCAAAGCTTAATGAATTAAAAAATGTGCTCAACCATCTTTTAGATGATTTACAATCTAAAATAGGTTCAGATACAAACGAAATTTCACGCGTCTTTGATTCTTATACCAAGCTTGACTTCACCACAGAAGTAAAAGATGCGCATGGAAGAGTAGAGGTGGTAACAAATACTCTAGGAGAAGAAATTAGAAAAATGCTTCGCGCAAGTTCTGAATTTGCACAATCTCTCTCTATGGAGTCAAAATCTCTTGCTGAGGCAGTATCAAATCTCACAAATTTAACAAATTCTCAAGCAGCTAGCTTAGACAAAACTGCACAAGCGGTAGAAGAGATTACTGCTTCTATGCAAAATGTGAGCAGCAAAACAGAAGATGTAGTGCGACAAAGTGAAGATATTAAAAATGTCATTGGAATCATTAGAGATATTGCCGACCAAACAAACCTTTTAGCATTAAATGCAGCTATTGAAGCAGCAAGAGCAGGAGAGCATGGAAGAGGCTTTGCAGTTGTTGCTGATGAAGTTAGAAAACTAGCAGAGCGCACGCAAAAATCTCTAGGAGAGATTGAAGCAAATACGAATCTCTTAGTGCAAAGTGTTAATGATATGGGAGAATCTATTAAAGAGCAAACTGCAGGAGTTACCCAAATCAATGAAGCTGTTTCTCATTTGGACGCTGTTACACAAGAAAATGTTGGAATCGCTAATGCAAGTTTTGAGATTAGCGAGAGAGTAGATAAAGTCGCTCAAGATATTCTTGATGATGTTAATAAAAAGAAATTCTAATTAATATTGCGTGTATCTTGCAGAAAGATTCAAAAAAGATTCTAAAGATTTAGCAATGCGTTTGAGGTCTAGATTTTTTGCGATAATTACTAGCTTTGAGCCTTTTCCTCGTGTTTTAGTATGAGTGGTTGGGTAGATAAGATGTCCCACACCATTGAGATTTACAAGATAATCTTCTCCCACATCTAAAAGCCCCTTTACCCTTAGAATCTGCTCTCCATAGCGGTGCAAAAGCATGCTAAGCCAAATGCTAAAAATACTCCAATCTAAGCTTTCATCAAAAGAAAGGCAGAGTGAGTCAATCTCGCTTGTATGAGAAGTTTCATTAGGAATCGCAGTCAAATTTTGGCTTTTTATATTTGTGAGATTTTCAAAACTAAAATCCTTTTTGTCAATAAAATCTATGCCTTGATGAATGGAATCTATTTTTGTTTTTAAGGGGCTTATATCGTGGTTTAAATCTGTTTTTGTGAGTAAAATACAATCTGCGCTAATGATTTGATTATACGCTTCTTGGTTATTTTGAATATGTGAAAGTCCGCTAAGAGCGTCAATGCAAGTGATGATATTAAAAACTTCAAAATGATTTGATAAAAATATATCACTTAAAAAGGTAAAAATAATAGGTGCGGGATTTGCAATGCCTGTGGTTTCTATTAGGATTCTCTCTAATTTTTGGTTTTTTTGCTCATATTTATTAAGGAGTTCTTTAAACTTTATGCTTAAATCCTCTCTTTTGTTGCAGCACATACAGCCAGCATTAAGCATAATTGTTTTTTCTTTGACAAATTCAGTTTGGATAAGCATATCATCAAGAGAAATTTCTCCAAGCTCATTGACTACAACAGCAATATTTGCATTTTTCTTATCTTGTAAGAGTTCTTTTAAAAAAGTAGTTTTACCGCTTCCTAAAAAACCTGTGATGATATGGATAGGAATTTTAGCTGGCATTTTTTGTGTTTAGAAAATCAAGGAGGTTTTCATCAATAGCATCAAGTGAGAATCCTTCAAGCTCACTTGCTTTAATCCATAAATCTCCAAGGTCATTAACAATCACAAAACCGCCTTTTTTGTTGCTTAGGAGATATTTGCTTCCTTGCCAATCTTTGAGATTTAGCC
Organism: Helicobacter sp. MIT 11-5569; assembly: GCF_000765695.2. Lineage (GTDB taxonomy): Bacteria > Campylobacterota > Campylobacteria > Campylobacterales > Helicobacteraceae > Helicobacter_D. Next base: position 113,284 of record NZ_JRPB02000001.1, read on the forward strand.
CATAAAACTCTAAAATATCATTGATGATTGCGACTTTTTTAAGCCTTAAGCGCATTCTCTCTCTTTGATTCTCTCCTGCTACAATAACAGAGCTTTCTTCTTTAAAGTGCGCATCACTCCAATGCAAAACGCTTAGCATTTCTCCGCATAAAACACACATAATAAACCTTACTAAAGGGCTAAAATAGCCCTTTGATTTTTAATATTTACTTTTTTCTTGGACATCTTTTAAGGAAGTCGTCTGCAATTTCATTGAAATTTACCCAACGCACATTTTCTTTGCTGTTGATATGCTCAATAATGCGTTCATGCATAAGTAAAACTTGTGGTCTTGCGCTTACATCAGGGTGTATTGTCATCGCAAAAACCGCATAATCCATTTCACGATAAACCCAATCAAATTGGTCTATCCACATTTGCCCTATATCTCTTGGGGAAATGAATCCAAAGCTATTAGGAGATTTTTTGATAAACATCATTGGTGGTAAATCATCTAAATACCAGTTTGCAGGAATCTCTACTAAATCTGTTTCATGCCCTCTTACTAAAGGCTTCATCCAATCCTTTGCTTGAGCTCTATAATCAATTTTTGTCCAGCTATCGCCCACACGCACATAATAAGGTGTGAAGTCATTGTGCATTAAAGAGTGGTCGTATTTAATTTCATGCTTTAGCAAAAGCTCATTTGTTACATTAGAAAACTCCCACCATGGAGCAACATAACCATTTGGTTTTTTACCTGTTAAATCTTTAATCAGCTCTATACTTTTGACAAGTACATCTTCTTCTTGCTTAGGTGTCATTGCTATAGGATTCTCATGGGAATAGCCATGCGCACCAATCTCATGCCCTGCATCTACAATCATTTTCATTTGCTCAGGGAAAGTCTCAATAGAATGTCCGGGTGCAAACCAAGTCGCTGGAAGATTGTATTTTTTAAATAAATTTAAAAGTCTAGGAATCCCTACTTCACCCGCAAAAAGTCCTCGTGAAATATCATCAGGAGAATCTTCCCCGCCATAGCTTCCAAGCCAACCTGCAACTGCATCAATATCAACGCCATAAGCAACTAAAATTTCTTTTGCCATTTTATTCTCCTTGTGTTAAGATAAAAGCTCTTTTAGAACTTTTTGATTGAGCTTTACATTTAAATCTTTTAAATAAGGCAAAGCCTCTCTTTGCGATGTAACTTCTGCAAGATTTAAATCCGCCACAATGACTTCTTCATCTTGTAAAGCTTGAGTGAGAATCTCTCCTTTTGGATTAATGATTCTTGAATTTGCTGCAAATTCTAAAGTCTCGCCATTAAGCTTAGAGACTTCAGACCCACTTCGATTATTCGCTAAGACAAAAACGCCATTTTCTAAGGCTCTTGCTCTACTTGCTAAATCCCACACATAATTTCTTGCCTTGCCAAAAGCTGCGGGATAAATAAGAATCTGCGCTCCTTTTAAAGATAAGAATCTCGCCCCCTCGCCAAAGCCTATTTCATAGCAAATACCTAAACCGACTTTGATGATTTCTTTGTCGATTTTGAGTTTAAAGATAGGATAATCTTTGCCCCTTTGGAATCGCTTTTTTTCATTACCCCAAAGGTAAATTTTGCGGTATTTGCCTACCAAGCCTTCTTTATTAATAATATAAGCACTATCGTAAAACTTATTTTTATCTTTTTCGATACTTGAAGTAATGATGTGAATAGAATGCGTTTTTGCAAATTCATACAAACGATGAAGTGTAGGGTATTTTGAAGAAAGTTCTTTTAGTCTTTTGTTTTTTATGGCTTTTTGGAAAAATGCAAAATCAAGCCCAAATTTAGAATCTTTATCCTCAACGCAATATCCGCTATCAAAAAGTTCGGGTAAAACGATGATTTTTGCACCTTTTTCTACAGCTTTTGAGGCGAGATTCAAGGATTTATCTAAATTTTCTTCTCTTTGGTAGGATTCTGGTGTGAATTGTATGAGTGCGACTTTCATTCTTTAATCTTTAAAGTTTTTTAAAACAACCTTAATTAAGTGCATTCTATCTAAGCAAAACTTAAAATTTACTAATTGCATTTTTATTCTTTTTATATTATTCAGGCTTGAAAAATTTGTTTTTTGGTTTTGACTTGAAGTTATTTTATTTAATCATTATTAAATTTAGAAAATTTTACAGCTGTCTTTATGTGATTCTTATAAATTTTTAGTAATAATTATTATTTTAGCATTATTTTTATATTTTTCTTAAGGAAAAAATATGGAATCTCTCTTGAACCTTCTTAAAAATGAAGTTTTTTTAAATGATGATACTTTAATTACTTCCAAAACAGATTTAAAAGGCAAAATAACTTATGGGAATCTTGATTTTATTAAATATGTTGTTTATAGTGAAAAAGAGTTTTTAGGCAAACCTCATAGTATTGTGCGTCATCCTTTTATGCCACGCGCTGCTTTTAAACTTTTGTGGGATACAATAGAGGCAAAGCAAGAATTTTTTGCATTTGTGTGCAATCTTTCTAAAAAGCGTCAAACATATTGGGTTTTTACGAATGTAACTCCTTCTTATGATGAAAATGGACAAGTGATTGGGTATTATTCTGTGCGTCGTCGTGCGAGCAAAGCTGGAATCGAAGCAATGATAGAAATTTATAAGCAATTATTGCTCATTGAAAAAGAGCATGGGTTAGATGCAAGTGTAAAATTTGTATTAGATTATTTAGAGCAAAACAATACAACTTGGGACAAATTAATTATTGACCTTCAATCACAAGGAAAAGTAGGGGGTTATAGATGAAAATTTTTTTAATGATTGGAATCGCACTTAGTGTTATTGGTTTTGTTGTTGAAATTCTTTTACAAAACTTTAGTGCGCATTTAGTCTTTTATGTTTTAATTATGACTTCTTTGATTTTGGGATTCTTAAAATTTAAAAAGCGTGAAGAGTTTATTCAAAAAATGCTGAATGTTACAAATTTTTATCAAAAAGGAATATTTGAAAAGCGTGTTTTATGGATTGAAGGTGATGCAGACCTTTGCACAATGGCAAATAATCTAAATAATGTGGCGGATAATTTAGAAGCTTTTATGCGAGAAATTAGCACCGCAGTCCATTCTTCTCAACAAGGAAAATATTATCGTCTAGCTTATGCACAAGGCTTAAAGGGTGATTTTATTCAAAATATTAATAATATTAATGCAGCATTACTAAAAATTGAAGAGAATGCAAAAGAAAATATTCAAAATGCGCTTGCTAAATCTCTTCTTGATTTGAGCTTGGGTAGCCAAAATGAAAATTTAACAAAAATTTCATCAGATTTAGATGGAGATATGCAGCAGCTTGATATTGTAAATGACAATGTTACAAATATTACAACAAGTGCTAAGGATTCTCAAAGAGATGTAGCAAGTATTAACGAATCCATTGATACATTAATGGTGATTATTAATGAAAATCTAGCCACCATAGAGAGCTTTACTCAAAAATCAAAAGATATTCATTCTGTTGTTGAGATTATTGCCGATATTGCTAACCAAACAAATTTACTTGCCTTAAATGCAAGCATTGAAGCAGCAAGAGCAGGAGAGCACGGAAGAGGGTTTGCTGTTGTTGCTGATGAAGTGCGCCAGCTTGCAGAAAAGACGCACAAGGCAACTAATGGAATCTCAATGGTAGTGCAAAATATGCAACAAGAAATTGCCGAGATTCAAGACAATTTTTCTCAAATTTCTGATTATGCAAACTCTACGCAAAGCAATATTGCAAATTTTAGTGAGATATTTGGAAAAATGGAGCAAACAACAATCACGCTTCAAGAAGTCTTTGATAAACTATCTTCGCGCTTGTTATTGAGTATTTCTAAGCTAGAACACATTGTGTATAAATCAAATTTATATCTAAGTTTTAATCTAAGAAAGGAAACTTGCGATTTTAATGCCATTAATCCTATTTCTAAGTATTTAGATAATGAAAAAACATTACTAAGAATCGGACAATTAGATATTGAAGGGTTAAATCAAACAAAACAAGCCTTGCTTGCAGATACAAATTCTGCGTTAGATAAACTTAGCCATACTTTGACAAAAGAAAATGTGGAATCTATCATCAATACATTTGGAGATATTGAAAAATCTTCAAAACACGCTATTGAGCTTTTAGAATCGCACGCATAAATACCTAGAAGTATTTGTGAGTAGAAATATTATAGAAGATTGTGTGATTTTGTATTAGAGCAAACCATTTCAAACATTGTTTGTGTGATTCTATTTTTAAATGCGTTATCATCATTAAATTGTTGAAAAAGTGCGAAATTTTCTTCTATAATATCTTGGAATTTTTCCTGCAAAATTGTTTCAAATTCTATGCGCAAATTTTGCCTATCAGAATTTTTTAAAGAATTTAAGATTCTCTCATCTTTTGCCATAGTGTTTTTGATATTGTGCAAATCTTTAACTATCTTGTCTCTTTCTTCAAAATCCATTCCAAATTTTTCATTAAATTCTTTTACAATACTTGAAAGCTCTTCTAGCTCTGTTTGTGGAGTTGCGCTTGAACCATCTGCTTGGGAAGGTTTTAACTCGCCATTTGCTTTAAGGATGATATTTTGACTTTTATCAAGCTGCACACGAAAGCTATCAAAATCTATATTTTTTAATATATCTTTTGCAAAATCATCAGCATTTGGAGGAGCAAGCTTAGTAACTAGCTTTTTTAATAAGATATAAAGTTTTTCAAGCTCTATATCTTCATAGGGCAAAATTTGCACAAGAAAAGAATAGGCTTTAAGATAAGTTTTTGCCTTAGTGTAAAATTCTTTTCTTTCATCTTCTTGCTTCCCATTAAAACGCCCCACCATAATATCAAGCTTAGGGTGGATAATATCTTCTTTTTCTCTGTTTAAAATTGCTTTGACAAAGGAATCTATTTCATCTTGAGTGTAGATTCCATATTCTGCTAGATTTGTTTTAAGGGTAAAGATTTGCTCATCTTCGGTTGCTTCACCTAAATAAGTTTGCTCATAAAAAGGCTCAAAAGCTTTGGCAATATCTTCATGTGTATTTACAAAATCAATCACGCAAGTATCTTCTTTGTTTGGGCAGGTTCTATTTAGTCGTGAGAGAGTTTGCACTGCATTGACGCCGCTTAAAGCTTTATCTACATACATTGTATGCAAAAGTGGCTCATCAAAACCGGTTTGATACTTTTCTGCGACAATTAAGAATTTATACTCATCTTTTTTAAATTCCTTTTTTAAAACACTTTCCCCAAAGCCATTTAACCCACTTTCGCTATAAGTTTCCCCATTTAAAGCCACTTCCCCAGAAAATGCCACAATAGCTTTAAAGTTTGGATAATTTGCCCTTAAATATTCCCTAAAAGCAAAGTAATAATTTATGGCATTTTTCCTTGAACTTGTAACCACCATTGCTTTTGCTTTTCCATTAATTTTTCTAAAAGTTTTATTGAAAAAATGCTCTATCATAATGCTAGATTTTTTCTTAATAGTTTCAACATTGCTAACAACATAGGCTTTTAGTTTAGCATTAGCCTTTTTCTTGTCATAAAGCGGATTCTCTTCTATGCGCGATAGGATTCTATAATAGCTTTTATAAGTCGTGTATCCTTGCAACACATCAAGGATAAATCCCTCTTCAATAGCTTGTTTCATTGGGTAGAGATGAAAGGGGATAAATTTCTTAGTGTTTTGTATTTCACAAGCTGTGCCAAAAAGCTCTAAGGTTGTTGGTTTAGGCGTGGCAGTAAAAGCAAAATAGGAAGCATTGGGTTGGAGCTTTTTATTTTTTATAATTTCTGTAATTTCATCTTCTATTGTAGTTTCTGTATTTTCTTGGGATTCCTCGTTTTGGGATTCGTCTTTATCTCTAATAACTTCCCCTAGTTTTTGTGCATTGCTTCCACTTTGGCTAGAATGTGCCTCATCAATGAGAATCGCAAAGGTTTTAGCTTTAAGCTGTGTGATTTCATCTAAAATATAAGGGAATTTTTGAATCGTTGTAATGATGATTTTCTTACCTTCTTCTAGGGCGTTTCTTAGTTGTCTGCTCCCTTGCGTTATGGCTTCAACGAGATTCTTATCTTGTGAAAAAGATTGCACATTTTCTCTTATTTGACTATCTAGGGCTTTTCTATCAGTTACGACAATGATAGTATCAAAGATATTTTGCATTTTGCCATTTTCTAATCTATGCAAACTTACAAGATTATGCGCAAGCCATGCAATAGAATTGCTTTTGCCACTTCCTGCGCTATGCTCTATAAGATAGCGTTGCCCCACGCCATTTTCTTTTGCGTCTAAAAGTAGCTTTTCTATTAAATCAAATTGGTGAAATCTAGGGAAGATAATTACTTCTTTATCATTTTTCTTAATAATTTGCACAAAATTAAAAATAAGATTTATTAAAGTTGCTTTGGTAAAAATTTTCTCCCACATATAAGCAGTTTTTATGCCCTCACTTAGCGGATTCCCTGCACCATTACTTAGCCCTATTTCTCCGCTTCCATTATTTAACCCACGATTAAAAGGCAAAAAGTAGGTTTTTTCTCCTTCAAGTTTGGTTGTCATAAAGCTTAAATCACTATCAAGCGCAAAATACACAATACAGCGATTTAAAAGGGGTTCTCTTGGGTTTCTATCTGTTTTGTATTGTTTGATTGCGTCATAAACATTTTGATGTGTAAAAGGATTTTTTAGCTCAATTGTAACAAGTGGGATTCCATTTAGAAAAAGCACTATATCTATGGAATCCTTGCTTTGTTGGCTAAAATAAAGTTGGCGAATGATTGAAAGGGTGTTGTGATTGTAGTTTTGCTCACTTTGTTGATTAAAATTCGTATTTGGCTTTGCGTAAGCTAAGAAAATTTTTATTCCTTTAACTTCTACACAAGTTTGCAAGGCTTTGACTATGCCTTTTTCTTTGATTTGGATTGAAACTTTTTTAAAAAATTCCTCTTTATAATTCTCTCCCAAACGCTTTTTAATCTCTTCTAATTTTTCGCTTTGTGTGGATTCTATAAAGCTTATAAAAAGCTCTTTATCTAAGCATAGATTCTTATCATAATCCCCGCTTACTCTTTTGATATAACCATTTTTAGAGAGTAAATATTCTTCTATAAAGCTTTCTAAGTCTTTTTCTTGGTAGTTTGACATTGTTAGTCCTTATTGTTGTCTTCTATTAAATCAAATAGGCTTGGTCCATTATATTTTTGTTTTTTTCTTTTTATGCCTTGTTTTGTTATTTGGATATTATTATTTTTCTCTACATCATAAACCTTCTTTACCCGATGTGATATTCTGATTTCTTCCCCGCAATCATCAAAAGTTCTACAAATTTCTAATTGACAAGTAATAATTGTGCCATTAATAAAATTATATTTTTGATTAATCACATCTCTTTTAAAGCCACTATCACCCATACTAAAATCTATCTTTTCTTTATTATAAATTCCTTTCCATTTAAATCTACCCTCTTTTAACACAGGAGATATAATTTCAATTTTTGCATCTTCAATAATATCTGTATCTTTATTTTCTCCAACAATAAAAGAATTAAAATCATTTCGCAGAACAATTACTTCGTTTGTATTAGTTTGATACCCGACTTGTTTAATCTTTTCATAATTTTTTGCTTTTTTATAAAAGTTCGATAATATTCTTCTGATTTTTGAATTTTGTTCAGGTTCTTGAAGTTTCTCTATAATTTTAGAGAAATCATCATTTTTAAGTTTTAATTCTCTGATTTGTTCTTCTTTTAAGAGATTATCTAATTTATTTCTTTTATATCCTCCCGTAAGGTAATGAATTGCGATTTTATTGAAAGCTTCTTTAAAAAAGAATGCGATAGCTATTGGGTAAATTGAATTGATTATTATAATAAAGTCATCTATCAGCCCTCCTTCTTCCCTAGCCTTGCTTTCTATTTTAATTTCAAGATTTAATAGTGTTCCTAATTCACTAATAAAACTTAAAAGCTCTTTTTCCATAGCGTTACGGATATGGGCATTCATAGAATGCGATTCATCATTAAAATAATAATGAATTTGCAAATTTTGTTTTTCAATATCCAAAGATTCTTTATTCATAACTACCTCTTTTCTATAAATTTATTCTTCCGCAGATGGCTTGGGATATAAGTGTGGTTTTGTATTCTTTGATAAGCTCTATTTGCTTTTTGGTTTTTTCTATAATTGTATCAATTTTGGCAATTTTAGAATCTAAAAATTGTGCGATTTCTTTTTGCTCTTGTAAAGGTGGGAATGGAACTGTAAAATTTTTAATATCATCTTGAGAAATTTGTCCAATTCCTATAGCCATAGAAAAATTGGTAATGGATTTCTTAAGTAAATCTGTTTGAAAAATCCAATAGAGATAATCATTAAACCGACTTCTTATAATAGCAGTAAAAGCACCAAATGATAAATCATTATCCATTATTTTAGCTGTTTTCCCTAAAAGATTATCACTTCCATTTCGCACGCACATTAGCAAATCCCCAATCAACGCAACTTGCTTTTCTCTAATCTGTTTAGAATTGACATAAATTAAATCTTGATAATTTATTTTACCATTTTGAATATTATTTGCGCGCAAAACTGGATACCCCTCATTTTTGTTATTGACAATTTCTTCTGGAACATAGACTAATCCTATATTTGTTGATATTACAAATTTTAACTTCCTAACTTCCCAATGTTTTGGGATTTTGCCTAGATATTTTATGCCGCTGTCTTTAAGTTCTGCTCTTTTGTCTAGTCCTTTTGTTACTGCTTCATTGATTAGGGCTTGTTTTTTCTCTTCTAAAAGTGTGATGAGCTTTTGCTTTTTGTCTATGAAATTTGAAATTTTTTCGCATTTTTTATCTAAAAATTCCGCGATTTGCTCTTGTTCTTTTAGGGGTGGATAAACAACTTTAATATTAAGTAATTCATCACAATTTAGAGTTGAGCGGACTCCTGTACCCAAATAATTAAAAATATGTTTTAAATACATATCAAAATATTGATAGTAAAAATATTTTGAAAAAATATTTTTCGCTGGAATTAACCTAATATAAGCTGAACTCATAATTCCAATTTTATGCACATATCCCACACGACTTGTTTTAATATTATCTAAATCTATAAGTTTGAAAACCAAGTCATCTTGCTGAAAAATTTGGTATGTTCTAAAGTCTAATGGATTTAAGCCATTATTATCATCAATATTTCTTTCAATTACACCTTCCATAGTTAAAGAAAGTCTTTCTTGACACTGCAAAGTAGAATTTAGAATCTTTTTATTTGAAAAAATAAAAGCTCCTCTGACTAAACCCCACTCCTTTGGAATCTCCCCCAACCACTCTATACCACTATCTTTAAATTCTCTCATTGCATAATCTCTTTTAAAAGATTCTGTATTTGGGATTCTAATTCTTGCAAGTCTTTATCTATCTCATTTAGGCTTCTTGGTGGAGTGTAGGTGTAGAAGTATTTGTTAAAAAGGATTTCATAGCCTATTTCCGCGCTTTCCCACGCTATCCAAGAGTTTGGCACATAGGGCTTGACTTCATTTTCATAGTAGCTTTGAATCTCTACTTTAAGCGGGATTTTTTCTGTGTTGTTAGTTTTATCAGAATCTATTAAAAGGTTTTCTTCGCTCTTTTTAAGCTTTATGCCTAGAAAATCAAAAAATTCTTTTCTATCTTTGAAATTTCTAGGGTTTTGCTCTAAATTTTGGAGTTTTTCTAAAATTTTTTCTTTATTTGAAAGCTTTGCAAACTTTTCATCATCTTTTAGGGATTGCGTGCTTTTTGGTCTTTCTATTACGATTTTGGTATAGCCAAATTCTGCATTATCAAAGATTTTGCAATCTTTGCAAGAAGTATTGCCCAAAAATAAATCAGTAATTGCCTCTATGTGGGATTTTTGCATTTCATTTTGCTTTGAGCCAAGAGATTTTTTCATTTTAGTGTAGTAGGAATCGCTTGTGGCGTTGATAAGCTTTATTTTGCCCTTTTCTTTCTTTTTGTTTGTGATAATCCAAATAAAAGTAGGGATTGCGGTGTTATAAAACATATTTGTTGGCAAGGCGACAATGGCTTCTAAAAAGTCGTTTTCTATAATGTGCTTTCTAATTGCCACCATACCGCTATCACTATTAAAAAGTGAGCTTCCATTATGCACGCTAGCTATGCGCGAACCTAAGGGGGTATCAAATTTCATTTTTGAGAGCATGTTTAGCAAAAACATCATTTGCCCATCACTTTTGCTTGTGATACCGATTTGGAATCGCGGGTCGGCGCAACTTGTTTTTGAGCTTTTCTTGTCAATGTTTAGTATTTTTTGGTCATTTTCCCATGATTTGCCATAAGGAGGATTTGTAAGCATAAAATCAAATTTTAAATGCCCTAACTTATCATCACTTAGTGTTGAGCCGTATTTGATATTGTCGGGATTTTCACCTTTTATTAGCATATCAGCTTTGCAAATCGCGTAAGTTTCTGGGTTTATCTCTTGTCCATAGAGATGAATTGTTGCTTGTGATTTAATCAAGCCTTGCGGGTCTGTGATAAATTCTTTGGATTCTGTGAGCATTCCGCCACTCCCGCAAGCATTATCATAGATGAGAAAAGTGCCTTGCTTGATTTGCTCTTTTAGGGGTAAAAATAAAAGATGTGTCATAAGCTCTATAATCTCTCGTGGTGTGAAGTGTTCGCCTGCTTCTTCATTGTTTTCTTCATTGAATCTGCGGATTAGCTCTTCAAAGACATAGCCCATACCAAGATTGCTAAGCCCTTTATGAATAACATTGCCTTCTTTATCCAAAATAGGATTGATTGAAAGGTTGATTTTAGGGGAGCAGAATCTCTCTATCACGCCAAAGAGAATATTTGCGTCTTCTAGGGTATCAAGCTGGTTTTTGAATTTGAATTTTGCAAAAATGTCTTTGATGTTTTCGCTAAAAGAATCAAGGTAGTTTTCAAAATTTATTCTTATGTTTTTAGGGTCACTTAAAAGGCTTTCTAGTGTGAAGTTGGAATAATTGTAGAATCCCATATTGCTACCATTTTTGCCACTAAGTATGGAATCTAAATTTCCTAGCTTGTCTTTGTAGGTGTTGTAAGTTTTTATCACTTTGTCTTTTGTGGGTTCTAAGAGGACATCTATTCTTCTAAGCAAGGTCATAGGCAAGATTACATCGCGATATTTGCCTTTGACATAAACATCGCGGAGCAAATCATCTGCAACACTCCAAATGAAATTGATGATAGGTTGGAACTCGTTAGCGTTCATTGTTGTTTCCTAATGCTAATATTAAAATTTTTAGTTTGTTTTTTGATATTAAATTAAACTAATTATACTATAACTTGATGGTTTAGAGTTTTCACATAGCTTTGCTTTAAATCAAGTGTGTTACAATGCTAAAATTTAATTTTGGGAATGGTGATGAAAAGTTTAAAATGGACACAATTTGATACGCGCTGGATGTTATCACTTTTTGGCACAGCAGTTGGAGCTGGGATTTTGTATTTGCCTATTAAAGCAGGCTCTGGGGGAGTTTTTCCTGTTTTGGTCATGGCATTTATTATTTTTCCTATGGTGTTTTTAAGCCATAGGGCATTAAGCCGCTTTGTCTTGCAGGCAAGTGGAAATGATAAAGATATTACTTATGCAGCAGAAGAGTATTTTGGGCGAAAAGTTAGCCTTTTTATCGCAATTTTGTATTTTTTTGCTATCTTTCCTATTTGTCTTGCGTATTGTGTTGGAATCACAAATACTTTTGAAAATTTTATTTATAACCAACTTTTGCCCCTTTTAAATGTAGATGGTGCATTTGCACAATGGCTAAATAGCATTTATCAGATTAAAGATGTTAATGGTAAAAAGATTATTGCACTTTTTCCTTTTTATCGTGCGATTCTTGTATTTGTTTTAGTTAGTGCTTTTATGGTGATTATGCTATTTAGTGAAGAGATTATTACAAAAATTTGTGAATGGCTAGTTTATCCGCTTTGTATTATCTTGTTTGCCTTTTCTTTATATTTGATTCCGCATTGGTCTTTTGATTTTGTCGCGATTCCAAATGTAAAAGAATTTTTGACAATCATTTGGCTAACGCTTCCTGTTTTGGTTTTTTCTTTTAACCACTCTCCGGCAATTTCTACTTTTTCTTTAAATGTAAAAAAAGAATATGCAACAATCTATGAGAAAAAAACAAGTGAAATTTTGTTTGCAACTTCTAGTATGTTGCTTGTTTTTGTGATGTTTTTTGTGATTTCTTGCGTGTTGTCTTTAAATCCAGAAGAATTAGCAGACGCAAGAGCGCAAAATATTCCGATTCTTTCGTTTTTTGCAAATAAATTTGAGAATCCTTGGATTGTGTATAGTAGCCCTATTATCGCATTTTTAGCAATTTCAAGTTCATTTTTTGGGCATTATTTTGGAGCAAGAGAAGGTGCGTATGGGGTTGTTAGAAAAGCTTGCAAACTTTTTGGCGATAAAGAACCTAATTTAAAGCTTATTCGCTTTTTTAGCGGTCTTGTTATGTATGTTGTAATGCTATTTGTTGCTTTTTATAATCCTAGCGTTTTAGGGTTTATTGAAAACTTAGGTGGTCCAATCATTGCGGCAATCTTATTTATAATGCCTATTGTGGCGATTTATATGGTTTCAAAGTTAAAGAAATTTCAAAATAAATTTTTGGATACATTTGTGTTTGTAACAGGAATCTTGACGATTGTTACAGTGATTTATGTTTTTTAATTGTGCTAAATAAAAGTGAAAAGTTTTTAAGAATGAAGGTAAAGTGAGATGATGCAGAGAGATTTTATACTTAAGCGCGCTTTAATAATTTTAGTCTTAGATATTTGCTTATTTGCGATTCTTTATTATCTTTTGCCTTATTCGCGCAATGAAAATTTAGGAATTTGCCTTTTGGTTTTTGTTGGAATCTTATGGCTAACAGAAGCTATGCACGTAAGTTTAACGGCACTTTTGGTTCCGGTTTTATCGATTCTTTTAGGTTTGCAAGATACAAATGCAGCACTTAGCACTTTTGCAAATCCAATTATCTTTTTATTCTTTGGTGGATTTGCACTTGCTACTGCTTTGCATATGCAAGAGCTTGATAAGCTAATTGCGCAAAAACTCATTATTCTAGCAAAAGGTAGAGTGAAAGTCGCTGTTTTTATGCTGTTTGCTGTAACTGCAATGCTTTCAATGTGGATTAGCAATACTGCCACTGCTGCTATTATGCTACCTCTTGGGCTTGGAATCTTAAGTAATCTTAGCGCGCAAGAAGACAGGAGGACATTTGTTTTTGTTTTGCTAGGAATCGCATATAGTGCTAGTATTGGGGGGTTTGGGACATTGGTTGGTAGCCCTCCAAATGCGATTGCAGCTTCATCACTTGGCATTGGGTTTTTGGAGTGGATGAAGCTTGGAATCCCTTTTATGTTAGTAATGTTTCCTAGTTGTTTATTTATTTTATATCTTGTTACAAAGCCAAATTTAGATGAGCGTTTTTCTATGCAATTTGAAAAAATGGAATGGAATCTCCATAAAACACTGACGATTTTTATTTTCTTAGGAATGGCGATTGCGTGGATTTTTAGTAGTAAAATTAATGTTTGGTTGGGTGGTATTCAAGATATTGATGCGATGATTGCGCTTATCGGTGCTGTGGTTATTGGGTTAAGTGGCACTGCGTCTTGGAAAGAAATCCAAAAAAACACAGATTGGGGAGTTTTATTTTTATTTGGTGGAGGGCTAGCACTTGGTGGAATCATTAAGGATTCTGGAGCAGGTGCTATAATGGCAAATACTATTGCAAAAGCACTTGGAATGGGGGAATTTGGTGTTAATGTTTTAGGGATTGGGAGTTGGATATTAGTTATTGCTGCTTTGGCTATTTTTATTATTTTGCTCACAGAATTTACAAGCAATACAGCAAGTGCAAGCCTTTTGATTCCTATTTTTGCATCTTTGAGTGCTGCACTGAATATGCCTGATTCTATTTTAACTTTAGTTATTGGATTTGGAGCGAGTTGTGCCTTTATGCTTCCCGTAGCAACTCCGCCAAATGCAATCGTGTTTGGAACGGGTCATATTAAACAAAGCGAGATGGTAAAAGCTGGGTTTTGGCTTGGCGTTTTTTCTGTATTTATGCTAATTATTTTTGCATTATTTGTTTGGAGTTAATCAATCTTCAAAACCGCTAAAAAGGCTTCTTGTGGTAATGCAACCTTGCCGATTGCTTTCATACGCTTTTTGCCTTCTTTTTGCTTTTCAAGTAATTTTCTCTTACGCGTAATATCCCCACCATAACACTTTGCAGTAACATTTTTGCCCATAGATTTGACGGTTTCTCTCGCGATGATTTTATTGCCGATACTTGCTTGAATAGCGACTTCAAAAAGCTGTCTAGGAATAATCTCTTTCATAGCTTCTACTAGCTCTTTGCCACGCTCATAAGCTTTAGATTTTGGCACAATGATACTAAGTGCATCGACAACTTCATTTGCCACGCGAATATCTAATTTTACCAAATCGCCTTCTTGATAGCTAATTGGCTCATAATCAAAGCTTGCGTAGCCTTTTGTGCAGGATTTTAGTTTGTCATAAAAATCCATAACAATTTCATTTGTTGGAATCCAATATTCTAATAAAACGCGTGTTTCTTGCAAATATTCCATTTTTTTTTGGATTCCGCGTCTTTTGTTTAAAAGCGTGATGATATTACCCAAAAACTCGCTAGGGACGATGATTGTCGCACGCACATAAGGTTCTTTGATTTTTGCAATTTTTTGTTCTGGCGGTAGTTCGCTTGGGTTTTGAATCCAAACAACTTCTCCGTCAGTTTGAATCACCTCATAAACCACAGTTGGCGCAGTAGCGATTAAATCAAGTCCAAATTCTCTCTCTAACCGCTCTTTAATCACTTCCATATGCAAAAGCCCCAAAAACCCGATACGGAATCCAAAACCTAGCGCAACAGAAGTTTCAGGCTCATAAGTCAAACTAGAATCATTAAGTTTTAATTTATCTAGCGCATCGCGCAAATCTTCAAATTTATCGGTATCAATCGGATAGATTCCAGCAAATACAAAAGGTTTAGCAGGTTCAAACCCTGCAACAGGCTCTTTTGTGCGCACTTTAAAATCTGTCATCGTATCGCCTACTGCAATATCTGTTACATTTTTAAGCCCTAAAATTACGATTCCAATCTCTCCGCTGCGAATGATTTTTGTTTTTTCTTGACGCAATGGGTGGGGATACATCAGCCCTAAAACTTCGTGATTCTTGCCACTTCCCATAATATAGAGATTCTGCCCTACGGAGATATTGCCATCTATGACGCGCACAAGCGCAAGTGCGCCCAAATAATTATCAAACCACGAATCATAAATTAACGCCTTTGTTGGAGCATTTACATCGCCGCTTGGCGCAGGGACTCTCTCTACAATCGCATTGAGCAATTCTGTGATTCCAATATTTGCCTTTGCGCTCACTTGTAGAGCATTTGCGCAATCTAGCCCGATAGTTTGCTCAATCTCGTGCGTTACGCGCTCAACATTTGCAGCAGGCAAATCAATTTTATTTAAAACAGGGATAATTTCAAGGTTATTATCTAGTGCGATATACACATTTGCAATCGTTTGGGCTTCCACGCCTTGACTTGCATCTACAACAAGCAATGCGCCTTCGCAGCTTGCAAGAGAGCGGGAGACTTCATAGCTAAAATCCACATGACCGGGAGTATCAATAAGGTTTAAAATATAATTTTCACCTTTATAATGGTAGTTTAGACGCACGCTTTGGGCTTTGATTGTGATTCCACGTTCTTTTTCAATCTCCATTGTGTCCATAACCTGCGCACTCATTTCGCGCGCACTAATTGCACCGCAAGCTTGGATTAAGCAGTCTGCGAGAGTGGATTTTCCATGGTCAATGTGTGCAATAATAGAGAAGTTGCGAATCTTTTGCATAGCGTCCATAAAATTTAAACCTTCAAAAATCAATTTAGAGGCAAAATCTTAGCAAATTTACACTTAATATTTTTGACTATGCTATAATTTCACCTTTATTTTTTCTTTGACAAGGTGTTTTGTGCGATTTGTAGATTTTTTTGTCAAACCTTTAGAATTTATTGGGAAGCATTTAAAGGCTTTAGTTTTTTTGTTGGTTTTAGTGCTGATTTTTATGCCAAAACAAGAAACAATTTTAGAAGAAGCAAATCTTGCTAGGATTGATTTATATGGGACAATTTTGCAAAGTGATACATTTTTGCAAGAGTTAGAATTGCTTGAGGAGAATCCAAAATTAAAAGGAATCTTGCTTGTGATTGATTCTCCCGGAGGAGCGATTGCCCCAAGTATTGAAATCTCTGAAGCGATTAAAAGGCTTAATGCAAAGATTCCTGTGATTGTCTATGCGCAAGGTTCTATGGCAAGTGGTAGTTATCTAGCGGGTGTTTGGGCGGATTCTATTGTGGCAAATCGTGGTGCGCTTTTGGGTTCTATTGGTGTGATTATT
Organism: Helicobacter sp. MIT 11-5569; assembly: GCF_000765695.2. Classification (GTDB taxonomy): domain Bacteria; phylum Campylobacterota; class Campylobacteria; order Campylobacterales; family Helicobacteraceae; genus Helicobacter_D. The sequence goes on from NZ_JRPB02000001.1 coordinate 129,796, forward strand.
AATGGAGCAGATATTAGCGAACTAGCTGATAAATTAGGAATCAAGCCACAAACAATTAAAGCTGGAATCTATAAAGAAGCTGGAACGTTAATGCGCCCTTGGAATAAAGATGAAGAACAAATGCTAGAAGATTTGGTGCAAGAGCAATATTGGATGTTTGTAGAAGAAGTTGCTAATGCTAGAAAGCTAGATGTAGCACAAGAGCCAAACTTTGGGCAAGGTAGAATCCTAAGTGCTAAGGGGGCTTTAGAATTAGGGCTAGTGGATAGAGTGGGAAGCATTTATGATGCGCAAATACTGCTATTTGAAAAGGCAAATGTTTTAGAGCCAAAATGGCTAAAAAAAGAAAAAGATAAAATTGAAGTGTATTTAGAAAAAATATTTGGTGAAAAGATTGCGCTAGGGATTCAAAATGGAATCGTAAAGGGATTAGAACAATTTTCTAAAGTATTTGCAAAGGGAAGTGTATGAATATCATACTAAAAATTCAAACTCCTGATAAGAAAGGTTTGATTGCAGAAATTACGCGTGTGATTTTTGATTTTAATTTAAATATTTTAACAAACGATGAGTTTGTGGATATGGAGAATAATCTCTTCTTTATGCGTTCAGAAATGTTAGGAGAATGTGATATTGATATTTTAAAAGCAGAGATTTTAAAACTCTTGTCTAAAGAAGCTCAAGTTGAGATTTTTGAAGCAAAGCGTAGAAAAATTGTGATTTTATGCACCAAAGAAAACCACTGCTTAGGAGATTTACTCATTCGCTATGATAGTGGAGAGCTAAATGCGGATATTTTAGCAATAATTTCAAATTATGATTCTTTAAAGCCATTGTGTCAAAAGTTTGATTTGCCCTTTATATGTGTTTCTAGTGAAAATCTCACAAGAGAGGAACATGAAGAAAAAGTGTTAGAAGCATTAAGAAAATTTCCTTGTGATTATATCGTGCTTGCAAAATATATGAGAATCTTAAGTCCTAAATTTGTAGAAGAGTTTGAGGGTAAAATTATTAATATCCATCACAGCTTTTTGCCTGCATTTATCGGAGCAAACCCTTACAAACAAGCATATGAGCGCGGTGTAAAAATCATTGGTGCGACAGCGCATTTTGTCAATAACGCATTAGATGAAGGACCAATTATCTATCAAGATATTACAAAAGTTAATCACGCAATGAGTTGGAAAGATATGCAAAAAAGTGGAAGAGATGTAGAAAAAATTGTGCTTGCTAAGGCACTAAATCTAGCTTTAGAAGAGAAGATTTTTACTTACAATAATAAAACGATTGTGTTTTAGTTTTGTTTTTGTAAAATTTCTTGGATTGCTTTTATGCGTTTCGTATCACTAGGGTGTGTGGAGAAAAAATCCGAAGAGTTTTTACTGCCTTGTGCCATTTTTTGCCAAAAAGCAATTGCAGCTTGTGCATCATATCCTGCTTTTTGCATAAGTGCGATTCCAACTTCATCAGCTTCTAATTCATGGGAACGGCTAAAGGGAAGCATTACGCCAACATTGCTTCCTACATTATAAGCTTGATTAAAAAGTGAAGCATATTCTGGAATTTGTGATTGCACAACAAGCCCTAGAATACTGCCTCCAATTTGCTGGAGATTTTGCATGCTCATACGCTCTGCGCCATGGCGTAAAATTGTGTGGGCAATTTCATGGGATAAGATTACAGCTAATTCATCATCATTTGCAACCATATCCATTATGCCTGTATAAACAAATACTTTGCCGCCGGGCAAGCAAAACGCATTAATTTGTTCGCTTTGTAAAAGATAAAATTCCCATTGAAAATCTGGACGATTTGCAACATTAGCGATTTTAGTCCCTACGCGCTCTATCATTTTTGTTTGTGTTGCATTATTGCTAATTTCTGCATTACGCAGGATTTCCTTAGCACTTTGCTCACCCAAAGCCACTTCTTCTTTGCTGTTTAAAAGCATAAGTTGAGAACGGTTTGTATAATCTGTGGAAGCACAAGAATAAAAACAAAGACTAATTAAAAGAATCATCAAGTAACGCATAAATATCTCCTTAATCTGTGCATATTTTATACAAATTTTGCAAATAAATAGCAAAAATTTTAGTTTTTAAACAAAAAGTTAAAGATAAAGTTACATAATTTTCAAAAAACAAAGGGATATTTATGGATTTATTTGCACATCAAGATATTTCAAAAACACAGATTCCAGAGGCAATAGAGGTTATAAATCCTGCAACAGGAGAGATTCTAGCCTATGTAAAAAAAACAAATGCACAAGAGCTAGAAGAGAAAATTCTAAAAGCATATAAAGCACAAAAACAATGGGCAAATATTTTAGCAGAGGAGCGCAGTGATAGATTAATGCGCTTTTTTGTATTAATGCTAGAATATAAAGAAGCTTTGGCAGAAATTATGACAAAAGAGCAGGGAAAACCGCTTGCTGAATCTAGGGGAGAAATTCTTTATGCAGCATCTTTTATTAAATGGTTTGCGCAAGAAGCTAGAAAGGTTTGCGGGGATATTATGGAATCTAAAGTCAAAGACCAAAAGATTATGACGCTTAAACAACCTATTGGAGTTTGTGCTGCAATCACCCCTTGGAATTTTCCCTCTGCAATGCTTACGCGCAAAATTGCTCCTGCTCTTGCTAGTGGGTGTGCGATTCTTGTTAAATCTGCTTCGAAAACTCCCTTAAGTGCATATGCTTTAGAGTTGTTAGCTCAAAAAGCTGGAATCCCAAAAGATGTATTTATGATAGTCAATGGAGATTCTAATACAATCAGTGATGTATTTTGTGAAAGTGAAATGATTCGTAAATTAAGCTTTACGGGTTCTACTGAAGTTGGCGCGCAATTATATGCAAAGTGCGCTAAGACGGTTAAAAAGTTGAGTATGGAACTTGGGGGTAATGCACCTTTTATTGTCTTTGATGATGCGAATTTGGAAGAAGCAGTGCAAGGTATTATGGCTTCAAAGTTTCGTAATAGCGGACAAACTTGCGTCTGTGCAAATCGTATTTATGCACAAAGTGGAATCTATACGCGCTTATGTGAGATTCTACAAAAAGAAATGCAAACACTTAAAGTTGGTAATGGGTTAGAAGAAGGGGTGAATCAAGGACCATTAATCCATAAAAGTGCTGTTTTAAAAGTCAAAGAGCATATTGAAGATGCTTTAAGTAAAGGTGCGAGATTATTAAGTGGGGGTAAAGAACATAAGCTTGGTGGGACTTATTTTGAACCAACGCTAATTTGTGATGTAACACCTAGTATGCTTGTAGCAAAAGAAGAAACTTTTGGACCATTAGCACCGATTTTTAAGTTTGATACAGAAGAAGAAGCGATTGCTATGGCAAATGCGACAGAATTTGGATTGGCTGCATATTTTTTCACGCAAGATTATAAGCGACAGTGGCGTGTTGCAGAATCCTTAGAATATGGTATGGTTGGGATTAATACAGGGTTAATCTCTAATGAAGTTGCTCCATTTGGCGGGATTAAACATAGTGGGCTAGGAAGAGAAGGGTCGAAATACGGAATAGAAGAATATATGGAGTTGAAATATTTATGCCTAAGTGTGAAATAATTGTTTAAAAGATGAGTTATAATTCTGCATAATTTTGTCGCTAAGGAATCTTTTTTGAGAGTTTTGTTTGAAAAATTAATGTGGAATGCACGATTATTTATTATTCTAGCCGTGCTTTTATCTCTAGTAGGCTCTATTTTGTTATTTGTCGTAGCAAGTATAGATATTATAAAAGCAGCAAAGCAAACTTATTTATATTATGTTGGTGCATTAGGAGAAGGGGTAGATATTCATAATATTTTATTAAATTCCATTATTATGGCGATTGATTTGTATCTTATTGCTGTGGTGTTGCTAATCTTTGCTTTTGGTTTATATGAGTTGTTTATTGCAAAAATTGAAGTAAAAGATGAAAATCAATCTAAAGTGCTAGAGATTCACACGCTAGACCAACTTAAAGATAAATTGGCAAAAGTCATTGTTATGGCACTCATTGTTGCATTCTTTTCAAAAGTGCTAAATATGGGAATGAAGACAACACAAGATATGCTTTTCTTTGCAATTTCTATTTTATCGCTTGCTATTGGGTTATATTTTTTGCATAAAGATGCGAAACATTAAGGGTTTTTTAATGAAAAGTATTAAGGTTTTTTTAAAATTTTTAAAAATCGGAATCGCAGTGTCGATTTTTGGTATTGTAGTAGAAGCAAAGGATTTACAAAAAATTCAAAGCTTTAGTGCAAATTTTGAACAAAATGTGTATTCTAGCGAAGATAAAGGAAGTGTTTTAAAATATACAGGAACAATTAAGGCTTTAGCTCCTTCTAGCGTTCTTTGGAAGTATGATAATCCTATTCCAAAAGAAATTTATATCGATAATGGAGCAATGATAATTTTTGAACCGAAGTTAAAACAAGCAATTTTTGCACAACTTCAAGAAAATATGGATTTTTTAGGTCTATTAAAACAAGCAAAAAAAATAAAAGATGATTATTATGAAGCGGTGATTTTAGAGCAAAAATACACATTGGTTTCAGAAAGTGGAATCTTAAAGAAAATCTATTTTAGCGATAGTTTGGAAAATAAAGTGGAGATTATTTTTTCTAAGATTGTTGTAAATAGCAAGATTGACGAAGGAATTTTCGAATTTAACCCTAGTAGTGATATTGATATTGTTTATCATTAAAAATGTGTAAAATTGTCAAAATGCTAGAAAGTTTCCATAAAAATTTAAATATTTTTTGACTTATTTTAAAAAAGTGCGTTAAAATAGGACTCAATTCAAATTATTTAAGGAGTCAAGTATGGGAACAATTACGCTGATTAATAATGAAACAGGCGAAAAATTTGATTTTGATTTGATTGACTGCACAAGAGGACCAAAGGCAGTTGATTTTAGTAAATTATTTGAACGCACAAATATTTTTTCTTATGACCCGGGCTATGGTTCTACTGCGGGTTGTGAATCTACAATAAGCTATGTAGATGGAAAAAATGGGCGTTTGTTATATAAAGGATTGCCGATTGAAGAAGTTGTGGAGAAATACCATTTTACAGATGTTGCAAAGCTTTTAATCACTGGGGAAGCACCAAAAAATGAAACAGAATCCAAGGAATTTGATTTAGAGTTACGCCATCGTGGATTTTTACATGAAGGGTTAATCAATATTTTTAGTGCTTTTCCCGATGGAGGGCATCCAATGGCAAATTTAAGTTCTGCTGTTGCAGCACTTTCAACATTTCATTTTGACCATAATGAAATGGAAGAAGAAAATGACTATCAAATAATGGCACGTAGAATTATTGCAAAAATTACGACTTTAGTTGCATTTTCTTATCGTAATTCTATTGGAGCTCCTTTTATTTATCCTGATATTAGTAGAAGTTATGTAGAAAATTTCCTTTATATGTTGCGTGCATATCCTGGAGGAAAGTTAAAATACACTCTCAAAGGAGAGGAGGAAATTACTCCATTGGAAGTTGAAGCACTTGATAAAATCTTTATACTGCATGCTGACCATGGACAAAATGCTTCTACGACAACAGTGCGTAATGTTGCTTCAACTGGCGTGCATCCCTATGCGGCAATTTCTGCTGGTATTAATGCGCTTTGGGGTCCAGCACATGGTGGAGCAAATGAAAAGGTTTTAGTGCAACTTGCAGAAATTGGCGATGTTAAAAATGTAGATAAATTTGTCGCAAAAGCAAAAGATAAAAATGATCCTTTTAGATTAATGGGCTTTGGACACCGTGTATATAAGAGTTATGATCCTCGTGCAAGAGCAATTAAATCCTTAAAAGATGAACTTGATAAAAAAGGCATTAAAATGAATGCGTGCTTCAGTGAGATTGCAGAAAAATTAGAAGAAGTTGCTCTAAGTGATGATTATTTCAAAGAAAGAAATTTATATCCTAATGTTGATTTTTATAGTGGAATCATCTTAACAGCACTTAAGATTCCTGTGCAGTTATTTACCCCAATGTTTGTTATTGGAAGAATGCCCGGTTGGTGTGCGCAAGTAATGGAACATATTAAAAATCCTCATGCAAGAATTACGCGCCCTAGACAAGTATATTTGGGTAAATAAGGTTTGCGGTAAGAGTGATTTTATTTTTTGTGTGATAAAATGCTAGGCTTAATTTAAAGAATTAGGACATTTAATGCAGGTAAAAAACTGGAATCTCAAAAGTTGGCGTGATAAAACTGCCTTACAACAGCCTACATATAAGGATTTAGAAGCACTAAATAAGGCACAAGAGCAACTTAGCAAACTTCCTCCTTTGGTGTTTGCTGGAGAAGCAAGAACGCTAAAGGCACATTTAGCGAAGGTTTCTCGCGGAGAAGCCTTTTTGCTACAAGGTGGAGATTGCGCAGAGAGTTTTTCGGATTTTAATGCAGTAAGAATCAGAGATTTATTTAAAGTTATTCTGCAAATGGCAGTAGTTTTGACTTATGCTGGTGCTTGCCCGATTGTAAAGGTTGGGCGATTGGCAGGGCAGTTTGCAAAGCCTAGAAGTAGCGATACAGAAACGATTAATGGAATCACGTTGCCAAGTTATCGTGGCGATATTATTAATGGAATAGAATTTAATGCTGAAGCTAGAGAAGCAGACCCAAATAGAATCTTACATGCCTATCATCAATCTGCTGCAACATTAAATCTAATCCGAGCCTTTGCACAAGGTGGTTTAGCGGATTTAAATCAAGTGCAGAAATGGAATTTAGATTTCGTTAATAGCGCACAAAGTGAGCGATTTTGTGAAATGGCAGATAAGATTACACAAGCTTTAGCATTTATGGAAGCGTGTGGAATTACAGCACAAAATACACCAACATTGCATGAAACAGAGTTTTTTACTTCTCATGAAGCCTTGCTTTTAAATTATGAAGAAGCATTAACGCGTAAAGATCATTTAACTGGGGAGTGGTATGATTGTTCAGCACATATGCTTTGGATTGGAGAGCGCACGCGTAATTTAGATGGTGCGCATTTGGAATTTTTGCGTGGAGTTGGAAATCCTTTAGGGGTGAAAATTGGACCTAATGCCACAAAAGAGGATATTTTAGGAATTTGTGAGATTCTAAATCCAAACAATGAAGCAGGGCGTTTAAATTTTATTATTAGAATGGGAGCAAATGTAATTGTAGAGAAGCTTCCAAAGCTTCTGGAATCTGTAAAAAGTGAAGGTAGAGAAATTGTTTGGAGTATTGATCCAATGCATGGTAATACAACAAAAGCAAGCAGTGGCTATAAAACCCGTTCTTTTGATAATATTTTAAATGAAGTGAAAGCATTCTTTGAGATTCATAGAAGTGTTGGCACTTATGCTGGTGGTGTGCATTTAGAAATGACAGGTGAAGATGTAACAGAATGTGTGGGCGGAATGCAGGCAATTACCGAAGAAAACTTAGGCTGTAATTACAACACACAATGCGACCCGCGTTTGAATGCAAGTCAAGCTATTGAACTTTCTTTTTTAATTGCTGATGTTTTAAAACAACGCCGTATTTAGCTTGAAGGATTCCACTTATGGAATCCTTAGGTTAAAGATATTTATTTAAATTATTGCTTCAAATATTAAAAAATTCTTATTATTTTTTTAATTTTTCATAAAAATTTGTTTAAAAATAGCTAAAATTATGATATAATTCCGAAAATTTTTAAATTTATCGTAAGGATAGAAGAGATGAGAATCTTAATTATTGAAGATGAGATAAGCCTTAATAAGACTATTACAGAAGGGTTAAATGAGTTTAACTATCAAACTGATGTTGCTGAAAATCTAAAAGATGGTGAGTATTATATTAGTATTCGTAATTATGATTTGGTGCTTGCTGATTGGATGTTGCCAGATGGAAGTGGATTGGAGATTATTAATCAAGTTAAAAGCAAATCTCCGCGCACAGCAGTTGTAGTAATTTCTGCAAAAGATGATGCGCAAAGTGAAGTGGAAGCATTAAGGGCTGGGGCTGATGATTTTTTAGCAAAACCTTTTGATTTTAGCGTTTTAGTGGCTAGAATCGAAGCGCGCTTGCGTTTTGGTGGAACAAATCTCATCGAAATTGAAGATTTAGTCATTAATCCTGATGAAGAGAAAATTACTTATAAAGGACAAGAGATTGAGCTTAAAGGAAAGCCATTTGAAGTATTAACGCATCTTGCTCGCCATAGAGACCAAATTGTTTCTAAGGAACAATTATTAGACGCGATTTGGGAAGAACCAGAGCTTGTTACTCCAAATGTCATTGAAGTAGCAATCAACCAAATCCGTCAAAAAATGGACAAGCCTTTAAATATCGCTACAATTGAAACTGTAAGACGCAGAGGTTATAGATTCTGCTATCCAAAAGGTATTTAAGAGAACGCTTTGCAAAAGTGGTTCATCTACATTTTTATCGCCCTTGTGGCGGTTTTTTCTACACTTTTTTATTTTTTTGTTTATACAACAACCTATCAAAATATAGAATCCAAACTACAAGAAATTTCTAAAAAATATCCCACTGACACATCTCTAAATGGCGCAATAGTTTTAGATTCTAAAATTACAACAGCTAATTTTGAAAAACAGATTCATACAAATCGTATAGAATATATCTTGCAAATTCCTTTTAAGGATACAGGATTGCAAATCACGCAGGATATTACACAAGAAGTTAAGCTTTTAAGGTTTTTAGCATTAAGTTTAGTTGTTTTAAATTTTACGATATGGATAATGGCAGTGTTGCTTGTTTGGCAAAACAGAAGAAATGAAGATAAACTTATTAGAGAATTAATTATATTTTTAAATACTCTTAAAGTCGATGAATTAAACAAATTTGCAAATCCAAATCAGAAATTCTTAGAACAATCTTTACAGAAACCTTTGGTATTAGCATTTAAGGGATTCTTTGAGCGTGTTGAAGCATATTATCAAGCAAAAAAGCAGCTTTATAGCGGAATCGCACATGAGTTAAAAACACCCTTAGCAGTGATTAAAACAAGATGTGAAGTTACTTTGCTAAAGGCTAGGGAAAGTGAAGCGTATATTAATGCTTTAAAAGAAAATATCCAAAGTGTTAATGTGGCGCAAACAAGCATTAAAGCGTTATTTAATTTGATACAAAATAGCGATAAAACAGAATGCGCGCAACTCATCAATATACAAAGAGAATTAGAAAATCTTATAAAAGATTTCACACTTTTAAGTAAAGATAGGAAGTTTGAATACGTGCTTCAAACAGAAGGTTTAGAAATTTTAATAAAACCTGCATTATTGCGACTAATTCTTCAGAATTTTTTACAAAATGCCTTTAAATTTACTCCAAAAGATAAAGCCGTGTGTTTAAAGAGTTTTGTAAAAAATGGAATCTTAGAAATAGAAGTCTTAGATGAAGGAGAGGGAATCAAAGCAGATTCAGATATTTTTGCCCCTTTTGAAAAAGTGGGTAACCAAGAAGGAATAGGGCTTGGATTGTTTCTAGCAAAAAAAGCTGCAGAGGAACTCGGCGGAGAGATAACTTTAGAGAATCGCAAAGATAAACAAGGTGTAATTGCTGCGTTTAAACTAGAATTGAGTGCATAAATTTAGGAACAAAAATTGCTATAACATTTCTAAATAAGGAGTTGTTATGCAAAGGATTGTTTTAAGTTTATTGCTATTTTGTGGAGTTGTATTTGCTGCACCAAAAGTAGATTTTAAAAACGCTTGCGTTCCTTTAGCGCAGTTTTCCAAAGAACAAAAGGAGGTATTATTGCGTTCTTATCTTGCTGGGGAGAGCGAAGGATTTGGACTAACACTTGCAGCAATTGCATGGAAAGAGTCTTGTGCTGGAGAGTATAAAATGAATTTTCAAGACCCAAGTGCTGGGAATTTTCACGCTTATATTCCGGGTGTAATTAACCGTTATCCACAATTAAAACAAAATGGTTTTACACAAAATATGGTCGGAGCAATGCTTGTCGATGATGATGAATTTGCCGCAAAGATTGCAATTTTAGAGTTAAAATTTTGGCAAAAAGAACATCAAGGAAATTGGAAAAATATTGTAAAATCTTATAATAAAGGTTATAGCTGGAAAAAAAGCTCCACTGCAAATACACAAGCTGAAAAGTATTATCAAGAAATAGCTTGGCGCGTTAAGGAGTTGGAATCTTATTTTAAGAAAAAAGATATGCAGCGTGTAGCACTAGATCTTCCAAAAGCACAGAAAGAACACAAAGCGATAAAAGAGCAGAATCAGAATCCCCAAAAGGATTTTTATGCTTATGGTGAGGATTCTGTTGCGCATGACTTTAAGTTTTTACCGATTTATCAAATAGGAAATGAGTTCGCAGCTCCTTATGTGCCTAAAAAAACTGTGTTGAAAGATTTTGAGTTGCTGGAGATTTATTAAGTTAAATTTGGATTCTGTTTGGTAATTAAGTAAGATAGCTCCTTAAAAGTCCTGCTTCATAAAGAAAAATAGACCCTTCATAGGGAATATTTTTTAATGCGTCCTTTTTGGCATAACTCAAATATAAAACTTCTTTTGCACGTGTAACAGCGACATAAAATAACCTGCGCTCTTCTTCTAAACTTCCGCCTTGCTGCATAAGTTTTTTGTTTGGAAATCTTCCTTCCATTAAATCTACAAGATAAACTTCGCTAAATTCTAATCCTTTGCTTGCGTGAATACTTAGCAAATTAACGCCTTCGCCTTCACTCATTTCGCTTGAGCCTAGCACCATTGCATTTAAAAAGCGTCCAATATCATCATAATGTGTTGATAAATCTTTTAAAAGCGACATTTTTCTGTTGATTTTCTCTAAAGATTCCAAACGTTTTTCTTCTAAAATAACACCTTCTTTTGTGATGGAGCGTTCCTTTGCGAGTTTTTGAGCAACGATTTGAAAAATTGGCAAAGTTTGGATTTTTGTAATTAAATAATAAGGCTTGTCATAAGGATTAAAGAATTTAAAAAAGCAATACAGAGCATTTAAAAATTCAGCACCATCTTTGGTAAGTTTTGGGTGGCTTAAAATGGCATTGTTTTTAAATCCTTCTTCTAAGGGTAGAGCGTGAAATTGTGCGGTATTGCTAAATTCTATAAAATCATCAAAAAGCCCTAATTGTGTGTTTCGTATGCCTTTTTTATAAGGTTCTTTTATGCTTTTGTCGGGATATAAAATCCCTTGTGCTAAGTTCCCTTTCCCCAAAAGCAGTAAGGCTTCATAAATATCTTTTGCGACTGCATTTCCGATTCCTTTTGTGTGGCTTAATATGTGAATAAAAGCCATCATATCTTTAGGATTAAAGAGTAAAGTGCAAAGATTTAACATATAAACCACTTCTTTGGAATCAAAAAAACTTACACCACCTTTGCGCTTAGTCGGAATCCCAATCTCACGCAAACTTGCTTCAATGCCATCAGCACTAGAATTATTGCGAAAAATCACCGCAATTTCTTGATAAGGGCGATTTGAAAGTTTGATTTTGTTTGCGATTCCGGCGTATTGTAAAAACAACTCTTCATAGACAAGAAGTGCAGGGTTTCCAAAATTTTGTGTTTTAATAACTTCAAGTTTTTTAGGGTAAATGCGCGGATTTTTTTCAATTACACGATTTGCAAGGTTTAAAATTGGTTCTGTGGAGCGATAGTTTTTGGTTAAACTATAAATTTTCCCTTCAGGATAGCGTTCTTTAAAACTGCCTATAATACTAATATCTGCTCCATTAAACGCGTAAATGCTTTGGTCATAATCGCCTACACAAAAAATAGAAGGTGGGTTAAGGGCTTGCAAAATGGAATCTTGCAAAGGATTTGTATCTTGATATTCATCGACTAAAACTTCTTTAAAAGGCGATTGTGTTTGTTTTAGCAAATTTGCCTTGTAATTTAAAAGTAAATCATTATAATCGACATAATGGTATTCTTCTTTTAAAGCTTTAAATTCTTCCCAAATATCTAAATAAATCTCTGCATATTCAAGTTGTTGAGGGTTTTTGCGCTCCAACCAACCTGTAAAATCTTCTGAAGTTGTTGCATTAAAATAGAGAGAAAATAAATCATAAAGGTAATTTGCTCCATAGGGAGTAATTTCTGAATGGTTTAAAAAAACACGTCTATCATAAAGACTTTTAAACAAAACCTTAAGCTCTCTAGGTTGCTTTAAAATAATAGAATCTTTAGCCTTTAGATACCGATAAGCTACTGCGTGGAAAGTACCCGCTTCAATTTCTTTGATAATTTTTGTATCAAACTTAGTGTTTAAACGTGATAACATTTCTGCAGCAGCTTTGTTTGTGAATGTTAAGAGTAAAATCTCATGGGGCGAGATTCCATTTTGTAGTAAAAAAGAGATTCTCCCAACAATCGTAGAAGTCTTGCCAGTTCCTGCAGAAGCGATGATTAGATTATGCCCACTTGGAGCTTGACAAGCTTCTTTTTGTTGGGAGTTAAGATTGGATAAGGGCAATCAAGCTATGCTTTAATATAATTTTTAATAGATTCTGCAACACCAAAATTTGGATAATCTTTGATATTTAACACAACTTGGGCAAGTGTATTGTTATCGCAATTTAAAATAATAGGTGCTAAAAAATTAATGCGCACTTCTGCTTCTTTTTCGCGCACAAATACACAGAATACTTTTACATTAGAATTTGATTTCATATCAAGCAATGTTTGGATTGCTGTTGGCACTTCAAAAGAATACTCACGCACTTTGTAAGGGTTAATTAGTAATAACTCCGTGCTTCCTTCCATTGATAAAAATGCTAATGCGCCATCATCTACTTCAGCAAAACTCACTTCATTGACATTTTCAAATCCTAAAATTGGGGACTTTACTTGAAACTTTTCACTTTTCATAACACGCTCCTTTTGTCTTTTGGTATGATTGAATTTTACCATAAAGTTTCTACTTTAACACCTATTCTTAATAAACTTCCTTGTGAAAAATAGATTTTAAAGAATTATGATTTTTTGGTAGAATTCTGAAATTAAAATTCATACTTAGCAAACTAGCAAAAACTATTCCAATTTTAAAATTTGCACCCAATTTGCTATTTAAAGGGCTTTTATGCGTGAGATAACTCAAGAACAAAAAACAGTTAATACTTATAATCCAAAAGTAATTGAAGAAAGCTATTATAATTTTTGTGAAAACGCAGGATATTTTGAAGTTAATGGCAATCAAAAGATTCAAAAAGAAGGTAAAAACTTTTGTATTATGCTTCCCCCACCAAATGTAACAGGAAGCTTACATATTGGACATGCATTAAACCATACATTGATTGATGTTATCACACGCTTTAAAAGAATGGACGGATATAAGACACTTTGGCAACCCGGACTTGACCATGCGGGAATCGCAACGCAAAATGTCGTAGAGAAGCAACTCTTAGCACAAGGTATCAAAAAAGAAGAGATAGGACGCGAAGCTTTTGTGCAAAAAGTGTGGGAATGGAAAGAAAAAAGCGGGGGAATGATTCTTAATCAAATGCGCAAACTTGGTAGCTCACCTGCTTGGAGTAGGACGCGCTTTACAATGGATGAAGGCTTGCAAAATGCCGTCAAAGAAGCCTTTGTAAAACTCTATGATGAGGGTTTAATTATACAAGGAGAATATTTAGTTAATTGGTGCACACACGATGGCGCATTATCAGATATTGAAGTAGAATACAAAGAAAATAATGGCAAACTTTATTACTTACGCTACTTTTTAAAGGATTCCAAAGATTATATCATTGTGGCAACTACGCGTCCAGAAACTTACTTCGGCGATACTGCTGTAATGGTAAATCCCGAAGATTCGCGCTTTAAACACCTTGTGGGTAAAAATGTTGTGTTGCCACTTTTAGAGCGCGAGATTCCAATTATTGCTGATTCTCATGTAGATATGGAGTTTGGGACAGGAGCGGTTAAAGTAACACCAGCACACGATACTAACGACTATGAAGTGGGCAAGCGGCACAATTTAGAACAGATTGTAATTTTTGATAAACATGGAATCTTAAATGCAAATGCAGGAGAATTTTGCGGATTAGAGAGATTAGAAGCGCGTGCTAAAATCATAGAAAAATTAGAATCGCTAGGCTTTGTGGAAAAAATTGAGGATTACAAAAACCAAGTAGGGCATTGCTATCGTTGTGGTAATGTCGTAGAACCTTATATTTCTAAGCAGTGGTTTTTGAAAAAAGAAGTTGCACAAAAAGCGATTGAAAAAATCAATGCAAATGCAAGTAATTTCTTCCCGACACAATGGAAAAATAATTATAATGCGTGGATGAGAGAATTACGCGATTGGTGTATTTCACGCCAGCTTTGGTGGGGACATCAGATTCCAGTGTATTATTGTGAGACTTGCGGAGGGCAGTTTGCAAGTGTGGAATCCCCAAAAGCTTGCCAAAAATGTGGAAGTAGCGCAATCACACAAGACCCAGATGTATTAGATACTTGGTTTAGCTCTGCGCTTTGGCCCTTTTCAACGCTTGGATTCCTAAATGGCAAATGGGGTGAAGGGGAAACTTGGCAAACTAGCGATATGAAGGAGTTTTATCCAAATTCCTTGCTCATTACAGGCTTTGATATTTTATTTTTTTGGGTCGCTAGAATGTTGATGATGGGCGAACATTTCTTAGGAGAGCTTCCTTATCCAGATATTTATTTGCATGCACTTGTTAGAGATGAATTTGGTAACAAAATGAGCAAATCTAAAGGCAATGTGATTGACCCGCTAGAAAAAATTGAAGAATATAGTGCAGATGTTTTGCGCTTTACTTTGGCGATTCTTTGTGCGCAAGGACGTGATGTAAAACTTGCTCCAAAGCAGCTTGAAGTGTCTAAAAACTTCACAAATAAGCTTTATAATGCGACAAATTTTTTATTGCTTAATGCTGAAAAATTCCCAAATTTAGAAGACTTAGGAAAGCCAAAAACTGCTCTTGGAAAGTATTTTGCAGAGCTTTTAAGTCAAACGATTTTAGAAGTGCGTGAGCATTTGGAATCTTATCGCTTCAATGATGGAGCAAATACACTTTATCGCTTTTTATGGGGAGAATTTTGCGATTGGGGGATTGAACTTAGCAAAGCAGATAAAGATTCTATTGTTGAGCTTGGCGCAATATTTAAGGAATCCTTGCTGTTATTGCACCCTTATATGCCTTTTATTAGTGATTATTTATGGCACAGATTAGATGGCACAGCTTTAGAAGAAAGTGGTTCTGTTATGGTGCGTCCTTATCCAAATTTTAGCTATGCAAATGCAGAAAATTTTGCGACTTTTGGATTGATTGTAGATTCCATTGTGGCTTTGCGCCGCGCAAAAGCGACAATTGATTTGGCAAACCAAAAAATTGCTAAGGCTTATGTAAATGTCAAGATTCCACAATCAATGCAAAATTTATTTACTAGCTATGTGTGTAAGCTTGCAAAAGTGGAATCTTTGGAGATTGTTAGCCAAAAAGTTCCAAATTGTATTGTAGATATTACAGAAAAACTAGAAGTGTATTTGCCAATTGCTGATATTGATTTATCATCTATTATTGCGCGCTTAGAGAAGCAAGCTCAAAAGACACAAAAAGAAATTGACAAGCTAGAAAATATGTTAAAGAACGAAAAGTTTGTCGCAAATGCACCTAAAGAAGTGCTTGAAAGTAATAAAAATGCGTTAATAGAACAAGAGCAAAAACTCTTAAAAATTAATCAAGAGTTAAAAGTCTTGCGCGGAGAATCTTAAGAGAAGTTAGAAGTTTTGAAAATTTTGAAAGGTTTATAATGAGTCAAACACCTAAATTTACACATTTGCATTTACATACAGAATATTCTTTGCTTGATGGGCTAAATAAAATTAAAGTTTTGGCAAAAAAGATTAAAGAATATGGCATGGATAGTGTGGCAGTAACTGACCATGGCAATATGTTTGGTGCGATTGAGTTTTATAAAGCAATGAAAGCAGAAGGGATTAAACCCATTTTAGGAATGGAGGCATATTTGCATAATGCAGAAGAAATTAGCGATAAGAATAATCAACGCTTTCATTTGTGCTTATATGCAAAGAATTTAGAAGGTTATAAAAACTTAATGTATCTAAGCTCGCAAGCTTGTCTTTATGGATTCCATATGAAACCACGCATTAGTAAAAAAATGCTAAGAGAGCATAGCGAAGGGCTAATTTGTAGTAGCGCGTGTTTAAATGGTGAAGTGCAATGGCATTTGAATCTTAAAAAAGATGATAATAAAGGACGCAAAGGTTATGAGAGAGCAAAAGAAGTCGCACTAGAATATAAAGAAATTTTTGGTGAAGATTTTTATTTAGAGCTTATGCGTCATGGGATTGAAGAGCAGCAGTTTATTGATAATCAACTCTTAAAACTATCACAAGAAACGGGAATTAAAATTATTGCAACTAATGATACGCATTACACGAAGCAAAGCGATTCTTCTGCGCAAGAAGTTGCATTTTGTATTGGTTTTGGCAAGGAATTTAACGACCAGAATCGTATGCGCCATACAGTGCAGGAATTTTATATTAAAACTCCCACACAAATGGCGGAACTTTATGCAGATTTGCCAGAAGCATTGGCAAATACACAAGAGATTGCAGATAAATGTAATTTAGAATTGCATTTAGGAAACCCAACACCACCTAGCTTTAAATTTACGCAAGAATATGCAAAGACTGAAGGGCTAGATTTTACACAAGATAGTGAGTATTTTGCATACAAATGTAGAGAAGGCTTAGAGAAACGTCTTGTAAGGATTCCAAAAGAAGAGCATACAAAATACAAAGAACGTTTAGAGAGAGAAATAGAAATTATTAACTCTATGAAATTTCCGGGCTATATGCTCATTGTTTGGGATTTTGTGCGCGCAGCAAAAGAGCGTGGAATCCCTGTTGGTCCCGGTCGTGGAAGTGCTGCTGGAAGTTTGGTTGCTTTTTGTTTAGAAATTACAAATATTGACCCTTTAAAATATGATTTACTCTTTGAGCGATTCTTAAATCCAGAGCGCGTAAGTATGCCTGATATTGATATGGACTTTTGTCAAAGTAGGCGCGGGGAAATTTTAGATTATGTAACAGACAAGTATGGGCGGCATAATGTTGCGCAAGTTATTACGTTTGGTATGATGAAAGCAAAAGCGGTAATTAGAGATGTTGCGCGTGTAATGGGTATGCCTTATAATGATGCGGATAATTTTGCAAAACTAATTCCCAAAGAATTAGAAATTACATTAGAAGATGCCTATAATAAAGAACCAAAGATTGCAGAGCTTATTGCAAGTAATCCTTTAGCTAAAAAAGTTTGGGAATTTGCATTAATTTTAGAAGGAACAAAGCGGAATCCCGGGACACATGCTGCTGCTGTTGTGATTGATTCGACACAAGAATTATGGCACAAAGCTCCCCTTTATCGCTCTCAACGTGATGGAATCATTGCAACACAATATTCGATGAAATATCTTGAAGATGTGGATTTGATTAAGTTTGACTTTTTGGGTTTAAAAACACTCACTGTTGTTGATGATGCGTTAAATTTGATTGAAAAACGTTGTGGTAAAAGAATTGATTTTTTAAGTATTGATGTCAATGACAAAAAAGTCTATGAAACTTTGCAAAGTGGAAATACATTAGGTGTTTTTCAAATAGAATCTAGTATGTTTCAAGGGATTAACAAAAGAATGCGTCCAAGCACCTTTGAAGATATTATTGCAACTATTGCGTTAGGGCGTCCGGGTCCTTTGGAATCTGGAATGGTTGATGATTTTATTAATAGAAAACATGGAAAAGAACCTATTGTGTATATGTTTGCAGAATTAGAGCCTATTTTGCGCCCCACTTACGGAACGATTGTTTATCAAGAACAAGTGATGCAAATTGTGCAAAGAATCGGTGGATTTTCTTTAGGCGGGGCAGATTTAATCCGCCGTGCAATGGGTAAAAAAGATGCGCAAATTATGGCGGATAATAAAAGTAAGTTTGCTGATGGAGCAGTTGCGCAGGGCTTTGATAGAAAAAAGGCAGAAGAACTTTGGGAATTGATTGTAAAATTTGCTGGATATGGATTTAACAAATCACATTCAGCGGCTTATGCAATGCTTACTTTTGAAACAGCGTATTTAAAGACGTATTATCCAAGAGAGTTTATGGCAGCATTGCTAACTTCAGAAAAAAACGATACAGATAAGATTGTAGAATATATTGAAGAAGTTAATCAAATGGGGATTAAAGTGCTTCCGCCAAATCTTCAAAAATCAGAATTAGAATTTAGTGTTGCTGAAGTTAATGGAGAGTCTTGCATTCTTTTTGGTCTTGGGGCAATTAAGGGTGCTGGAGAAGCAGCGATTAATATTATCTTAGAAGAGCGCAAACAAAATGGCGCATTTAAGAGTTTAGAAGACTTCTTAAAACGCATTAATCCCACTAAAGTCAATAAAAAAGCATTAGAATCTTTTATAAAAAGTGGTGCGCTTGATGGAATGGGCTATACGCGTAAATCTTTGTTGGAACAAGTTGAGGATTTAACAGAAGCAGCGAAAAATTCTCAAAACGCACAAAAAGAAGCCATGGGGTCATTATTTGGCGAAGATGAAGAGATGACGCGCGTGCAACTAGATTTGCAAGATTTAGGGGAATATAGTCAAAAAGAGATTTTAGAATTTGAAAAAGAAAGTTTAGGATTCTATGCTTCTGGACACCCATTAGATGCGTATAAAGAATCTTTTAAAGAGATTAATTACACACCTAGCAATCAAATTGAAAATTTATCAGAAAATAGTAAGATTCTAATTTTGGGACGTATTGAAGATGTGATTGTAAAATTTTCAAAAGCAGGAAAACGTTATGGAATGCTTAAGATTCAAGATTTGCATGGAAGTGTGGAGTTTGCAATTTTTGAGCAAATGCTGATTCAAATTGAAGCATTAGATAAAGAGACTCCAATCGCTATAAAATGCCAAGTGCAAGAACAAAATGAGACAAAGAAGCTTAAGGCAGAGAAGATTTTAACTCTAAAAGAAGCCAAAAAAGAAACGATAAATTTTGCGATTGAAAAAGCTGATATTAGCGACCCTTTGCTTGTGTTATTAGATTCTAATACACAAAGCCAAAGTTTGCAAAAGCTTAGAGAATACGCATTGATTCACTCTGGAAAGCGCGAGCTTAGGATTTTATTTAGGACGCAAACACAAGAACTAGAAATGGTAAGTGGATTTAGGGTGCATAGTGAGATTAAAACTGCATTAAGTGAGCTGCAATGGAGAAATTAGCTTTGTTTGATATAGGGGCAAAGTTTGCAGATGGGATTGATTCTTTATGTAAGAAATGCGGAGAGTTAAAGAGTGTTTGTGTTTGCTCTAAAGTAGGGGAAGTCAAAGAGCGTAATAGTTATTTTTTAGGAATCAATGAAGAAAAGGCAAAGGGAAAAGATATTACACGTTGTGGAATCTTTTTTGAAGAAAAAGAAGCAATGCAAGAGATTCTAAAAACAGCGAAGAAAAAGTTTTCTTGTGGGGGAAGTTTAGAGCAAGAGAATAATGGTTTTTGGTTGATTTTGCAAGGACGCCATAAAGAAGTGTTAAAAATGTTTTTAAAAACACAAAAATTCCAATTTAAGAAGTAAAATGCGCCTTAATCAATTTATAGCACACCATTCAAAATACTCAAGAAGAGAAGCAGATAAGCTAATTAAAGAAGGTAGGATTACAATCAACAAAGAAGTTGTGCTTGATTTTTCTTATCAAGTTGATAAAAATACAAAAGTTTATCTCAATGGAAAACTTTTAAGAAAGCAAGAAGGATATACGGTAATTGTCTATAATAAACCAAAAGGTGAGATTGTTAGTAAGCATGATGATAGAGGACGTAAAGTGATTTATGATTCTTTACCTAAACGATTTTCACATTTTAAGCCTGTTGGAAGATTAGATTTTGCAAGTGAAGGTCTTTTGCTGCTTAGTGATAATGTTAAAGTTGTGCGTGCATTAATGGAAAGTGCGTTAGAGCGTGTTTATTTGCTTAAGCTTTCTGGTTTTATTAAAGAAAGTGTTTTTGATGCAATGGAAAGTGGAATCACACTAAAAGATGCAAGTGCTGGGGGGCATAATAAGAGCAAGATTAAAGCAATGCAGTTTGCGCCCTTTGTGGGATATACTTGTATCAAAAATACAGAAAAATATTCAAAAATCAAAGTTATTATTAAAGAAGGAAAAAATCGAGAGCTTAGAAGGTTTTTTGCACACTTTGGGCTTGAAGTTTTAGACCTTAAGCGTATTGCTTATGGGTTTGTGCAACTCAATAATCTACCCATGCAAAAAGTGCGCTTTTTAGAGCGCGGAGAATACAATAAATTGCACGCATTTTTAGAAAAAGATTATATAGAGTAAATATTGTAATTTTAGGTGTAATATTAGCGTAATAAAAATGCAAGTTTTTAAGTTTGATTTAGATAGAATCCACGCTATTGTTTTTATTTTTATCGTTAAGGAAATGTATGCAAGAAATTAGAAATATTGCGGTTATTGCGCATGTTGATCATGGAAAAACAACGCTTGTTGATGGCTTGCTTAGACAATCAGGAACATTTGCAAGCCATGAACAAGTTGATGAACGTGTGATGGATAGCAATGATATTGAAAAAGAACGAGGAATTACGATTCTATCCAAAAATACAGCGATTAATTACAAAGGGACGAAGATTAATATTATTGACACTCCCGGACACGCTGATTTTGGCGGAGAAGTAGAGCGCGTGCTAAAAATGGTTGATGGCGTATTATTGCTTGTAGATGCACAAGAAGGCGTCATGCCACAAACAAAATTTGTCGTCAAAAAAGCACTTGGTTTTGGAATCTGTCCTATTGTGGTGGTTAATAAAATTGACAAGCCTGCTGCCCAACCTGACCGCGTGATTGATGAAGTTTTTGATTTATTTTCTGCAATGGGAGCAAATGAAGAACAATTAGATTTTCCTATTGTTTATGCTGCTGCGCGTGATGGCTATGCGATTAAAGAATTAGATGATGAGAAAAAGAATCTTGAACCACTTTTTGATGCGATTTTAGAGCATGTTCCGCTACCTAGTGGAAATAAGGATAATCCTCTACAAGTGCAGATTTTTACATTAGATTATGATAATTATGTAGGAAAAATTGGAATCGCTAGAATCTTTAATGGTAAGATTAGAAAGGGTGAAAATGTAATGCTTGCTAAAAGTAATGGCGAGAAAGTTACAGGAAAAATCACCAAACTTATCGGATTTTATGGGCTGGCAAGAACGGAAATTGATGAAGCACAAGCAGGAGATATTGTCGCTCTAGCAGGATTCCATTCTATTAATGTTGGAGATTCTATTGTAGATCCTAACAATCCGATTCCACTTGACCCTATGCACTTAGAAGAACCTACAATGAGTGTAAATTTTGCGGTAAATGATTCTCCATTTGCGGGACTAGAAGGTAAGCATGTAACTGCAAACAAGCTTAAAGAGCGATTAGAGAAAGAAATGCAAACAAACATTGCAATGAAAGTCGAAGAGCTTGGCGAAGGGAAGTTTAAAGTAAGCGGTAGAGGAGAGTTGCAAATTACGATTCTGGCAGAAAATTTACGCCGTGAGGATTATGAGTTTAGTATTTCTCGTCCTGAAGTGATTGTTAAAGAAATTGATGGGCAAAAATGCGAACCTTTTGAATCGCTAGTTGTGGATACGCCACAAGATTATTCTGGAAGCGTGATTGAAAAGCTAGGGCGCAGAAAAGCAGAGTTAAAAGCGATGAATCCTATGGGTGAAGGTTATACAAGATTGGAATTTGAGATTCCAGCGCGTGGGCTTATTGGCTATCGTAGTGAGTTTTTGACCGATACAAAAGGTGAAGGCGTAATGAACAATAGCTTTTTAGAGTTTCGCCCTTTTAGCGGAAGTGTAGAAACAAGAAGCAATGGTGCATTAATTTCAATGGAGAATGGAGAAACAACACCTTTTTCATTAGGAAATATCCAAGAAAGAGGGGTTTTGTTTATTTCACCGCAAACAAAGGTGTATGTAGGAATGATAATTGGTGAGCATAGTAGAGAAAATGATTTGGATGTAAATCCTGTTAAAGCAAAGCATTTAACAAATATGCGTGCAAGCGGAAGTGATGATGCAATCAAGCTAACTCCTCCGCGTGATTTGAACTTAGAGCGCGCATTGGAGTGGATTGAAGAAGATGAAATCTTAGAAGTTACTCCAAAAAATATTAGAATCCGCAAAAAGGTGCTTGACCCAACACAAAGAAAAAGAAAAAGCAAATAAAAGGAGGAGTCTGTGCTAACCGTTATTAAAAGAAATGGACGAATTGAGCCTCTTGATGTAACAAAAATCCAAAAATATACGCGCGATTCTGTTGCAGGGCTAGAGGGAGTTTCTCAAAGTGAATTAGAAGTCGATGCAAAATTACAATTCCGCGATAAAATCACAACGCAAGAAATCCAGCAAACACTTATTAAAACAGCAGTAGATAAGATTGACATTGATTGTCCAAATTGGACTTTTGTCGCAGCAAGACTTTTTCTTTATGACCTTTATCATCGTGTTAATGGTTTTAATGGTTACAAAACTTTGCGTGAGTATTTGGAATTAGGCGAAAATGAGAATCGCATTATCAAAGGAATGAAAGAAAAGTTTAATTTGGAGCGATTGGATAAAAAAATTGTCAAAGAAAGGGATTTGCAGTTTAATTATCTTGGGGTTAAAACGCTTTATGACCGCTATTTGTTAAAAGACAAGCAAGGGAATCCTATTGAATTACCCCAACATATGTTTATGGGAATCTCAATGTTTTTAGCGCAAAATGAAAAAGACCCTAATTATTGGGCAGAGCAGTTTTATGATTTGCTTTCAAAATTTGAAGTGATGGTTGCAACGCCTACGCTTTCAAACGCAAGAACTCCACGTCATCAACTAAGCTCTTGTTATGTAGGAAGCACTCCAGATAGCATTGAAGGGATTTTTGATTCTTATAAAGAAATGGCACTTTTAAGCAAATATGGTGGCGGAATCGGTTGGGATTTCTCCAAAATTAGAGGTTTAGGAAGTTTTATTGATGGGCATAAAAATGCAGCAGGTGGTGTGATTCCATTTTTGAAAATTACAAATGATATTGCAATTGCAGTGGATCAGCTAGGCACTAGAAAAGGTGCAATTTCTGTGTATTTAGAACCATGGCATAGTGATATTTTTGATTTTGTGGATATTAAGAAAAATAGCGGAGAAGAAAGACGCAGAACGCATGATTTATTCCCTGCGCTTTGGATTCCAGATTTATTTATGAAAAGAGTTAGCGAAGATGGCTTATGGAGTTTATTTGACTCACTTGCGTGTTCGGATTTGACAAATCTTTATGGTGAAGCTTTTGAAGCGCGATATATAGAATATGAGCAAGATTCTAGCATTACTAGAGAGACGATAAAAGCAAAAGAGTTATGGAAAAGGATTCTAACAAGTTATTTTGAAATTGGTTCTCCTTTCTTGTGCTTTAAAGATAATGCAAATCGCGCAAATCCAAATGCACATTCAGGGATTATTAGAAGCTCAAATCTTTGCACAGAGATTTTTCAAAATACAGAGCCAAACACTTCTTTTATCCGCGTAGAATTTGAAGATGGCACGATTGAAGATTATCCAGAGTATCAGCCTATTATTACAGATTGTGGTGTAGAAAAGCTTTCTAATAAAATCACTTCTACAGATAGCATTAGGGGCAAAAAAGTCTTTATCGCACAAAGAGAATCCAAAGACGGAAAAACAGCAGTGTGTAATTTGGCGTCTATTAATCTTTCTAAAATCCACACAAAAGAGGATATTGAGCGCGTAGTTCCTATTGCAATCCGAATGCTTGATAATGTGATTGATTTAAACTTTTATCCAAATCGTAAGGTAAAAGTAACAAATCTTGATAATCGTGCTATTGGTTTAGGGGTAATGGGTGAAGCGCAAATGCTTGCAGAATCTCGTATTGAATGGGGAAGTAATCAACATTTTGAAAAAATTGATGCGATTATGGAATCTGTTAGCTACAATGCAATTAAAGCAAGTTGTGATTTAGCGCAAGAAAAAGGTGTTTATAATGATTTTGTGGGCTCTGAATGGTCAAAAGGAATCTTTCCGATTGATAAAGCCAACAACGAAGCAAAAGCTTTAGTGGATCGTGGTGGATTGTTTGCGTATGATTATGATTGGAACACATTGCGCGAAGAAGTGAAAACTAAAGGAATGCGCAATGGTTATTTAATGGCAATTGCTCCGACAAGCTCTATTTCTATTCTTGTTGGCACAACGCAAACTATTGAGCCTATTTATAAACGCAAATGGTTTGAAGAAAATCTAAGCGGATTGATTCCAGTAGTTGCTCCAAATTTAAGTTTGGAGAATTGGAATTACTACACTTCTGCTTATGAGATTGACCAACGCTCACTTGTAAAAGCAGCTGCGGTGCGCCAAAAATGGATTGACCAAGGACAAAGCACAAATATTTTTATGACTCTAAATCTTGCAAGTGGAAAATACCTCAATGAAATCTATATGCTTGCTTGGAAATTGGGATTAAAATCGACTTATTATCTGCGCTCACAAAGCATAGAAGCAGAATCTTCAACAGATACAATGGATAGAAGCATTGAATGTGAGGGCTGTCAATAGGTGAAAAAATCTTATCTTATTGATACTTCAATCATCTTAGATGATGTGGAGAATCTCTTTTTTCTCCACCAAAATGGTGAAAATGCAATCTTCATTTGTGATGTTACATTAAGTGAGCTAGATAAGAAAAAGGATTTTAACAACGAAACAGGATTCTTTGCAAGAGAATTTTTTAGAAATATTCTAAGTGATTGTGCTTGTGTGTCGGATTTTAAGGCATTGGAAAATGATAAAATCCATACATTATTCTTTAATGCAAATCATCAGCAAATCCCCTTGCAAATTATCCATCGTCCTATTTATAAAACAAAATTCCAAGATTATGGGCTAAATGATGCGCGTATTTTAGAAATTGCCAAAGATTATAATCTTGTTTTGCTGACAAATGATATTTCTTTAAAGGTTTATGCGCTTTCTTTAAGTGTGCAATCACAATCTTTAATGCGCGACCGCATTGAAAATCCACAAGATATTGATTTTTTAAGCCATTTTAGTGTGCATAAAAATGCTATTAAGGCAAATGTTGAGAAAGAAAAAGACTTTAGTGGTCTTAAAAATTGGAGTTTAATTGCAATTGATGAGCTAGATAACACAGAAAGTAGTCTTTATCAAACAGGAAAAAAGCATTATGGAATCAAACTTGATAATACTTTTGAAAAGTTAGATTTTGACGCACTTTTGGAAGAATATGTTTTTTATGTTAAGCCTATGAATTTGGAGCAAAAGTTTCTCTACGCGCTTCTTACACACCCAAAAAATAAAATCACAATTTGTAGTGGTGCAACAGGTAGTGGAAAAACTCTTATTGCATTACAAGCGGGATTACATTTGCTAAAAAAGGGTGTGGTTAGTGGAATCGTGTATTTACGCAATACCGTAACAGCAAACGACAAAGAAGCAGAGCTTGGATTCCGCAAAGGCGATGAGAGTCAAAAGCTAAATTACTTTATGTATCCGCTTTTTAGCGCGATTAATTTTATGATTACTAAAATGCAAAAGGAATCGCTAGCAAAGCGCATTGAATATCGTGGCGAAGCAAATAGTATTGAGAGCAAAGAAGCAACAGAATATTTTATTGCCAAACATAATATTGAAGTGATGGATATTGCGCATGCGCGTGGAGTAAGTATTGCAAAAAAATTTGTGATTTTTGATGAAGCGCAAAATGCTTCAAATGCGACTATAAAACTAATTGGAACAAGAATGGCGGAGGATTCTAGGATTGTGTTTTTGGGCGACCCTATGCAAATTGACCACCCTTATTTAAGTAAATTTCGCAATGGTTTAGTAAGCTTGCTAAAAAAAGCAAAACAAGATGATTTTCTTGCTGGCATTGTTCTACATCAAACTATTCGCAGTGAAATTGCCGGCTGGTTTGAAGATAATTTTTAGTTAGATGTTGTATTTTGCGTGCTAATATGGATTAATACGCCTTCTAAGATTGCATCAATATCACCATCTAAGATTGCATCTACATTGGTATAGGCGATGTTGGAGCGCAAATCTTTGACTTGTTGATAAGGAGTTAAAACATAACTTCTAATCTGATGCCCCCAACCATTATCGCCTTTATCTGTGTTATTTGTTTGTTCTTCACGTTTTAAACGTTCTAATTCATAAAGTTTAGATTTTAACATTTTAAGCGCACTCGCTTTATTTTTATGTTGGCTTCTATCATTTTGGCATTGCACCACGATTCCGCTTGGCTTATGCGTAATGCGCACCGCAGATTCTGTTTTATTGACATGCTGTCCGCCTGCGCCACTAGCGCGATAAGTATCAATGTTTAAATCTTTTTCATCAATTTCAATATTAATTTCATCATCAATTTCTGGGCTAACTTGCACGGAACTAAAGCTAGTATGGCGTTTAGCGTTTGCGTCAAATGGAGAGATTCTTACAAGGCGATGCACTCCATTTTCAGCTTTTGCATAACCATAAGCATTTTCCCCTTTAATAATGAAGCTTGCATCTTTAATCCCTGCTTCATCGCCTTCTTGATAATCTAGCAATTCCACTTTAAAGCCTTTGCGCTCTGCCCATCGTAAATACATTCTATACAGCATACTTGCCCAATCTTGCGATTCTGTTCCCCCAGCTCCGGGAGTGATTGTGAAAATTGCATTATTAGAATCTAAAGTATCATTGAGCATTACTTCTATTTCTGCGTTTTTGATGGTGTGTTCTAGCTCATCAGATTCTGCAAAAAGTGCTTCAAGGCTTTCATTATCATCACTTGAGAGTTCAAAAAGTTCATACGCGTCATCTAAGGCTTGTTTGGCATTATTATATTTTTCTAGTTGTCTTTCACAACGCTTTTTTTCTTTTTGTAATTCTCCAGCTTTTTTTGCATCTTCCCAAAATTCCTTTGTTTGCTCGAGTGCTGAAATTTCATCAATACGCACTTTTAGGGAGTCTGGTTGCATAATTTTTGTGATATTGTCGCATTTAATTTTTAATTCTTTTAAAAGTTCGCTATATGTATAAGTATCCAAAATTTTCCTTTATGCGTAATATTGCATTGCAAAATCATCAATTGCGGCATGCACTTGATTTAGAGTTTGGTAGGGAATTGTGTAGATATAGGATTCCTTTTTATAGACTTTATCATAATATTCTACAAGTAAAATCTCAGCTACACTCTCTAAATCCCCGCGGTTAAATGCGTCTTTTGCATTTTGCCAAAATTCCTTTTTCATAAAAGGTGCGATTTTTTGCATTGCATTTTCAAAAAATATAGGTGAGATTTTACCATATTGCTCTGTAATTCTTTTAATGCGCATTTCAAGAGGGGTTTGAATAAGAATCTTTGGGGCTTTTTGGTAAGTAGAATACAACACGCTAGGTAAAATAAGATTCCCAATTCTCTTGCTTTCTCCTTCTATTAATACAAAAGGAGTATTTTCTAAATTTTTAAGTTTTGTAAAAAGCAGATTTTGAAAACTTTTAACACTAGGCTGTAATCCATAAATTGCTCCAAAGCTTGAGCCTAAATGTTTTGCGATTCTTTCTAAATCTAAAGCATTTTTATAAGAAGAAATAATTTCACTTTTTCCACTTCCTGTTTGCCCGACAAGTGTGATAAAACGATGAGGGAGAGGGGATTGTAAATAGCGGATTACTTCTTTGCGGTAAGATTTATAGCCACCTTCTAGCAAAATTGCTTGATAGCCAATAGAGCTAAGCACGGTAAAAAAAGATTGGCTGCGCATACCTCCGCGTGCGCAATGGATTCCAATAGGTTTTTTGGGAGTGATTTTATCTTGTAAATCTAAAAGATGTTTAGAAATATTTGCACTTACAAAACTCGCACCCAAGACTTTGGCATTAAAAGAATTTTGTTTATATAAAGTGCCAATGCGTTCAAATTCTTCATCATTTAAAACAGCGCAATTTATAGCATTTGGAATATGCGATTCTGCATACTCTCTAGGAGAACGCACATCAATAATATGGGAGAAGTCCATTTGTAAAAATGTATCTATGGTAGCTTTTTTTATCATTGTTAATCCGCAAGTTAAATACTAGGAGTTCAGTAGTTAAGCACCCTTTTTAAGATACTTGCGGCACACAAACTTTTTAGAGGCTCTGCTGTGTTCCCACCCTGAAGCATTATCCAAAAAGCCCATTGCACAAGTCTCAAAAAGGGCGAGTGCAATTATATTTTAAACTTTTAAAAAAAGCAAATAAAAAATCATTCTTTTAGTTTCTTTTTAGTATAATACTTTTAAATACAAGATATAAGGGATTGTAATGCAGATTAATAGTTCTATGTCTATCTTACAAAATAGTTACTTGCAAAATAGTTACCTGTATCAAAATCAGAATGTTGCGGATAGTAAAACTTCTTTTTCGGATTCCACAAAAGATTCCAAAGTTCAAAATTCTGAAGAAATTGATTCTAAAAATACAGAAAACACAGAATCAACATCAGAAAAAACAGCACCAAATGGAGAACCTCTAGAGCCCAAAGATGAGCAATACATAAGAGAGTTAGAAAGTATTGACAGAAATGTCCGCGCACACGAAGCTGCGCATATTGCAGCGGGAGCCGGAGTTGTAACTGGTGGTGCTTCTTTTAGTTATACGCGTGGTCCAGATGGAAAGATGTATGCCACAGCAGGTGAAGTTCCTATTGCTATGAAAGAGGGTAGAACACCAGAAGAGACGATTCAAAATGCGCGTCAAATTGTCGCAGCAGCAATGGCTCCTTCTGATCCTAGTCCGCAAGATTATAAAGTTGCAGCAAGTGCGGCACAAATGGAAAGTTCTGCTAGAAGTGAGCAAGCAAGCGAAAAAGCAAAAGAAGTTGAAGAAGCTCTAAAAAAACAAGAAGAATCTCAAGATAATTTTAAAGAACAAGACAAGGAATCCGTATCACAAGAAACCGATTTTAGAGATTTTGAAGAACAAAATCAAAAACAAGACCCTTTTTTACGTAATTATGCAGTCCAAAGCTATCAAGACAATGCTAAAGATTCCACTGAAATTTTTGCGATTGCCGGGTAGAGTATTTATTTCTATAATTTTTTAGGATAAATGATGCGAATTATTTTCATGGGAACGCCAGATTATGCAGCGGTGATTTTGGAATCTTTATTACAAAAACATGAAGTTTGCGCGCTTGTTTGTCAAGGTGATAAAAGAGCGGGGCGTGATATGCAGTTAAAAGCACCAGCAACAAAGGAATTATTACAACTTAAAGATTCTAAGATTCCAATATTTCAACCAGAAAGCTTAGATGAAAATTTTGTTATGCAGTTAAAAGCACTGAAGCCTGATAGGATTATTGTTGCGGCATTTGGAAAGATTCTACCAAAGGCTATTTTAGAGATTGCGCCTTGTGTAAATCTGCATGCTTCTATTTTGCCAAAATTTCGTGGAGCAAGCCCAATTCAACAAAGTATTTTAGAAGCAGAATCGTATTTTGGTGTAAGTGTGATGTTGATGCAAGA
This sequence comes from Helicobacter sp. MIT 11-5569, assembly GCF_000765695.2. GTDB lineage: Bacteria > Campylobacterota > Campylobacteria > Campylobacterales > Helicobacteraceae > Helicobacter_D. The sequence goes on from NZ_JRPB02000001.1 coordinate 159,405, forward strand.
AGGTTTAGATTGTGGTGATATTTTGGGGTTTAAAGTCATTAAAAATGTAGGGCAAAATGCTTCTGTGCTTTTTGAAGAGTTAGCAAAAATAGCAGCACAACTAACTTTGGAATATTTAGAGCGTTTAAAATTTGTCAAGCCTTTAGAGCAAAATCATGCAGATAGCAGCTATTGCAAAAAGATTAAAAAAGAATTTGGTCTTGTAGAGTTTGATAATGCTAAAACTCTGCAAAAAAAGGCATTGGCATATAGCGGTTGGCCAGAGATTTATTTAACAAGTGGTTTAAAATTAAAGATTCTACGATTAGATTTAGAAGAAGGAAGCTACAAAAAAGGAGAGATTTTAGAGATTGCAAAGTGTGGTATTAAAGTTGGGTGTCAGAAGGGAAGTGTATGGATTGAAACTTTGCAAGTTCCTTCTAAAAAAGCAATGGGTGCTTATGAATATGCACAAGGAAAACGTTTAAAAGTGGGAGATATTTTAGAATAATGCAAATTTTAAAATTTGATTGTATAGAATCTACCCAATTATATTTGATAGAGAGTTTGCGTAAAGGAATCTTAAAAACACCTGTGATGGTGGTAGCTAATGCACAAAGTGGTGGTATAGGAAGTCGGGGCAATACATGGGAGAATGTGCAAGAAGGATTATATTTTTCCTTTGCGATTCCATGTTCTATGTTACCACAAGATTTACCATTAGAGTCGGCGTCTATTTATATGGGATATATTTTTAAAGAAATTCTTAATCAAAATGGTGCGGAAGTATGGCTAAAATGGCCTAATGATTTATATATAGAAGATAAAAAAACAGGTGGAATCCTTTGCGCAAAGATACAAGAAAATCTAGTAGTTGGAATTGGAATTAATCTAAAAGTGGATAATGCACATTTTGGTGCTGTGAAAGTGCAAATCTCAAAACAAGAAATTTTGGAATCTTTGATAAAAATTTTGGAAAATGAAAGAAAAAAGTTTAGTTGGAAGCAAATTTTTAGTAAATATGCGTTAGAATTCTCAAATAATTTCAACTATGGATTCCATCATAATGGCAAAATTGTGGAAATGCGTAATGCAATATTGTGTGATGATGGTGCGATTTTGATTGGAAATGAAAAAATTTACAATTTAAGATAGTGGAGTGAAAGAATGTGTGAAGTGATTTGTATCGCAAATCAAAAGGGTGGGGTAGGAAAAACAACAACGGCAGTAAATCTTGCTGCTTCTCTTGCAGTGGAGGAAAAGAAGGTTTTATTAATTGATGCAGACCCGCAAGCTAATGCGACAACGAGTTTAGGATTTCATCGCAATAGCATTGAATTTAATATTTATCATGTATTAATTGGGACGAAGAAATTATCTCAAATTATTCAAAAAACTGCAATTCCAACTTTACATCTAGCACCTTCAAATATTGGTTTAGTAGGTATAGAAAAAGAATTTTATAACCACAAACGTAATGGGCGTGAATTAATTTTAAAAAAGAAAATTGAAGATGTTTTAGATTTATATGATTATGTAGTGATTGATTCTCCGCCTGCACTTGGACCTCTTACAATCAATGCGCTTTCTGCTTCAAATTCTGTAATTATTCCAATTCAGTGTGAATTTTTTGCTCTTGAAGGTTTAGCGCAGCTCTTAAATACGATTAAAATTTTACGTAAAGAGATTAATCCGTCTTTAGAAATTAAAGGCTTGTTGCCAACAATGTATAGTGCGCAAAATAATCTTTCAAGACAAGTGTATGCGGATTTGGTGCAGCATTTTGATGGACAACTGATTAAAGAAGCAACATCAAAAACAGCTATTGCGATTCCGCGAAATATTAAACTCGCAGAATCCCCAAGCTTTGGCAAGCCTGTGGTTTTATATGATGTGCGCTCGCAAGGAAATATGGCTTATCAAAATCTTGCACGCGCAATTTTAAAGAGAGCTTAATGGCAAAGAAGAAAGCAGGTTTAGGGAGAGGATTAGAAGCAATACTTGGCGAAGTGGAAGAAGCATATCAAAATGATTTGAATGATACTTCTGGGCTTGTCGTAGAAATTGACTTAGACAAAATTAAGCCTAACCCATTGCAACCACGTAAAATTTTTGATGATGATGCTCTAAGAGAACTTGCGGCTTCTATTGAAGAGCATGGATTATTACAACCTATTTTAGTTTATGAAGATAGCAAAGATACAGATTTTTATTATCTTATTGCTGGTGAGCGCCGTTTGCGCGCAAGCAAACTTGCTAAAAAAGAGAGCATAAAAGCAATTATTGTTGATGTTCAAACAGATAAATTGCGAGAATTAGCATTAATTGAAAATATCCAACGTGAAGATCTTAATCCTATTGACTTAGCGCATTCTTATAAAGAGTTGATTGAAGATTATGGTATCACACATGAAGAGGTGGCAAAACGCCTTTCAAAGTCTCGCGCACAGATTACAAATACATTGCGTTTGCTTGATCTTAGCCAAGAAGTTCAAGAGTTGGTGTTGGCAAATAAAATTTCTCAAGGGCATGCTAAGATTTTAGTTGCGTTGCCGCAAGAAAAACAGAATCTCATTGCAAGTTCTATTGTAGGACAAAAGTTAAGCGTGCATGCAACAGAAAAAATTGTTAAAAGTTTTAAAGATTCTAAGGATTCTAAAATTCTTCCAAAATCTTTACAAGATACCAAACAGAAAAATCTTAGTAAAAACTCTGAAACCATTTTAAATACTTGTTGTCAAATATTAAAAAATAATGGAATTTTGGCGGATATTAAAAAAAATCGGTTAATTGTAGAGTTTAGTAACGACGAGGAGGTGAAAAAGTTTAGTAAAATTTTACCAATATGAACTTTTTAAGAAAAACTTAGAAAAAGTCGTGATAGAATAAAAGGCATTTTAGAAAATTAAAGAAAGGAGTGCAAATGACTATTATCCCAACTCCTTGGGTAATGGCGTTAGTTTTTGTTATTTTTCTTATATTGATGTATTTATTAAATCGTATGCTTTATAAGCCTTTATTAGGATTTATGGATACACGTGATGCATCAATTAGAAAAGATAGCGAAGGGATTGATGGCAATACTGCAGATATTAGAGCCTTAAAAAAGGAAGCGAATGATATTTTGCAAAAAGCTAAGGAAGAAGCAGCCTTAATCAAAAATAAGGCTCACGATAGCGCAAAACAAACTGCAGAAATAAAAATCTCTCAAAAAAAAGAAGAATTAGCGCAAAAATACAGTATGTTTATGTCGGAATTAGAAGACGAAAAGGCAAGATTAAAAGCATCTTTAAATTCCGAGATTCCACTCTTTAAAGAGAGCTTGCAAGCTAAACTTAAAAAACTTTAAGGAGGATGAAGTGAATAAGAAAATTTATTTTTTATCATTAGTGTTTTCTCCAGCTATACTTTTTGCTGCTAGCGGAGAAAGTGCTGACTATGATATTATTGAGAGAACAATCAATTTTGTGATTTTCTTTGCTCTTGTATATTATTTTGCAGCAGACGCTATTAAAAATATTTTTAAGGCACGTAGAGATGAAATTGCAAATTCTTTAGCAAAAATTCAGGAGAAATTGCAAGATTCCAAGAAAGCAAAAGAAAAAGCTTTAAATAGTCTTGAAGATGCCAAGAAAACTGCACGCGACATTGTAGAAACGGCACATAAAGAGTCTGTAATTATTACACAAAAAGTTGAAGAAACTACAAAAATTGAGATTGAGAATCTTGTTCGTCAATACAATGACCATATTGCATTTGAGCAAAGGAAGGCTGAAAAACTTATTATTGATGAGATTTTATCTGAATTCTTAAATAAAGATTCTGTGGCTTTAAGCAAAGATGTCTTAGCACAATCTTTATTAAAAAAGGCGGCGTAAATGAAAGATTTAATTGCAAAGCGTTATGTAAAGGCATTGGCTTTTTCTTTACCTCAAAAAGAACTTGAAGAGATTGTGGCTCTGCTTGAAAAATTGGCAGTCGCAAATTCGATTCCAAAATTTAGAGATATTATAGAATCTCCTTATGTTACTTCAACACAGAAAGTGGATTTTATTCTAAAAGGTATTTTGGATAATACGGCAAGTGCAAAATTTGTAAATTTTGTTAAAGTGTTAGCAGAGCATAAGCGATTAGATTTGTTTGAGGAGCTTCATAGAGAATTGTCTTCTCATTTAGCGGCTTTAAACAAAGAATATATTGCAAAACTAATTGTTAATGACAGCTATGAAGATTCTATGCTCCAAGAAATTGAGAGTAAATTTAGCAAAAAGCTCGGTGTAAATCTTTTATTAAAACAGCAAGTTGTGGAAAATGCTGGGATTAAACTTGTTGTAGAAGATTTGGGTGTGGAAGTTTCTTTTTCTCAAGAGAAATTTATTAATGACTTGAGAAATCATATTTTAAAAGCATTTTAATTTTAGATAAGGAGTAGCAGTGGTAGCAAAGTTACAAGCAGATGAAATTAGTTCTATCATCAAAGAAAGAATTGATAATTTTGAACTTGATTTAGATATTGCGCAGACAGGGAAAGTTGTCGCGTATGCAGATGGTGTTGCAAAGGTTTATGGGCTTAAAAATGCAATGAATTATGAGATGGTTGAGTTTGATACAGGCGATAAAGGTCTTGCATCTAGCTTAGAAGAAGGCAGTGTCGGTGTTGTTGTTTTAGGTGCTGGAAAAGAAATTAAGGAAGGCACTTCAGTAAAGCGTCTAGGAAAACTTTTGCGTGTGCCAGTTGGCGATAGAATGATGGGGCGCGTTGTGAATGCACTTGGTGATCCAATTGATGGTAAGGGTGCAGTTGAAGCAAAAGAATATCGTTTTATGGAAGAAAAAGCACCGGGAATTATGGCTAGAAAATCTGTGCATGAGCCACTTCAAACAGGTTTAAAAGCTATAGATGCACTTGTGCCAATTGGTAGAGGACAAAGAGAATTAATTATTGGCGATAGGCAAACAGGAAAAACAACAGTGGCAATTGATACAATTATCAATCAAAAAGGACAAGATGTTGTTTGTATCTATGTAGCAATCGGACAAAAAGAATCCACAGTTGCACAAGTAGTGAGAAAACTTGAAGAACATGGTGCAATGGAATATACAATCATTGTCAATGCTCCAGCTTCTGATTCTGCTGCAATGCAATATCTAGCACCTTACGCGGGCGTAACAATGGGAGAATACTTTAGGGACAATGGAAGACACGCGCTTATTGTATATGATGATTTAAGTAAGCACGCAGTAGCATATCGTGAAATGTCTTTGATTCTTAGACGCCCTCCAGGACGTGAAGCATTCCCTGGTGATGTATTCTATCTACACTCAAGATTGCTAGAAAGAGCTGCAAAAGTTAGTGATGAATTAGGAGCAGGTTCTTTGACAGCATTACCTATCATTGAAACACAAGCAGGCGATGTGGCAGCATATATTCCAACAAATGTTATTTCTATTACAGATGGTCAAATTTTCTTAGAAACAGATTTATTTAACTCTGGAATTCGTCCTGCAATTAATGTTGGTTTATCTGTATCTCGTGTAGGTGGTGCTGCACAGATTAAAGCAACCAAGCAAGTTTCAGGAACTCTAAGACTTGACTTAGCACAATATCGTGAATTACAGGCTTTTGCGCAATTTGCATCTGACTTAGATGAATCAAGTAGAAAACAATTGGATAGAGGGCAAAGAATGGTTGAGATTCTTAAGCAGCCACCATATTCTCCATTACCCATTGAACGCCAAGTTGTAATTATTTTTGCAGGTGCTAGAGGATATATGGATGATATAGCTGTTGCTAATATTACGAAATTTGAGGCTGATCTATATCCATTTTTGGAAGCGAAATATCCACAGATATTTGAAGATATTCGTTCTAAAAAAATGTTGGATAAAGATATTGAAGAAACACTTTGCAAAGCGTTAGAAGAATTTAAATCTAGTTTTGCCGTATAAAAGTAGGGAGTTGTTATGGGAAACAACCTGAAGGATATTAGAAAACAGATTTCAAGTGTTTTAAACACGCAAAAAACGACACGTGCAATGAAGCTTGTATCTACATCTAAACTCAAAAAAGCCGAAGAAATGGCTAAACGTTCTAGAATGTATGCAGGAAAGATTGTAGAAGTTTTAGAAGAGATTAAAGCAAAAGTTGCAAGCGGTGAAAATGTGCAAGATAATCCTTATTTTAATACAGGGAATAAGGATTCTAAGCTTATTGATATTGTTTTGGTTACAGCAGATAAAGGACTTTGTGGAGGTTTCAATATCAATACAATTAAAGAGGTTAATCGTATCATTGCTGAACAAAAAGAAAAAAATATGAAAGTGCGTTTGCGTGTTATTGGCAAAAAAGCTGTTGAATATTATAAATTCAATGAAATAGAAGTGCTTGATAGCGTTGTTGGTTTAAGTGCAACACCTCAATATGCAAATGCTGCAGAATTCATCAATAAAGCTGTTGCAGATTATTTAAATGGAATAACTTCTAAAGTAATTTTGGTGCATAATGGGTTTAAAAATATGATTGCTCAAGAAATGAAAGTTTCTCAGCTTTTACCTATTGAAAGTATTACACTCTCTGAAGAGTGCGCTTCTGTATTAGAAGTAGAACCAAATGAACAAGAGGGTGAGATTTTAAATGAACTTGCAAAAAAATATGTTGAGTTTAGTATGTATTATGCTCTTGTGGATTCTTTAGCGGCGGAGCATAGTGCTAGAATGCAGGCAATGGATGCTGCGACAAGTAATGCAGGCGAGTTAGCAAAGAATTTAACAATTGCTTATAATAAGGCACGTCAAGAGGCTATTACAACAGAATTGGTAGAAATTAATACCGGCGTTGAGTCAATGAAATAAGGAGTATATTATAATGTCAGAAAATATGGTAGGAAAAATCATTCAAGTAATGGGTCCTGTGGTTGATGTTGATTTTGAATCATATCTACCAGCTATTAATGAAGCTTTAGATATTGATTTTGAAGTTGATGGACAAAGCCATAAGTTGGTTTTAGAGGTTGCTGCGCATATTGGCGATAATCGTGTGCGTGCGATTGCTATGGATATGACAGAAGGTCTTACAAGAGGTGAAAAGGTAAGTGCTAGAGGAAATTCTATTACAGTTCCAGTAGGGGAGCAAGTTTTAGGAAGAATCTTTAACGTTACTGGGGATATTATTGATGGCGGTGAAGCACTTAATAATCCCGAAAAATGGTCTATACACAGAAGTGCGCCAACTTTTGAAAACCAAAGCACAAAAACAGAAATGTTTGAAACAGGAATTAAAGTTGTAGATTTACTAGCTCCTTACTCAAAAGGAGGTAAAGTTGGTCTATTTGGTGGTGCTGGAGTTGGTAAGACAGTTGTTATTATGGAGCTTATCCATAATGTTGCATTTAAACATAGTGGTTACTCTGTATTTGCAGGTGTTGGTGAGAGAACGCGTGAAGGGAATGACCTTTATCATGAAATGAAAGAATCAGGGGTTTTAGATAAAGTTGCCCTATGCTATGGACAAATGAATGAACCACCTGGGGCAAGAAATAGAATCGCATTTACAGGACTTACAATGGCAGAGTATTTCCGCGATGAAAAAGGCTTGGACGTTCTAATGTTTATTGATAATATTTTCAGATATGCACAATCTGGAGCAGAAATGTCAGCACTTCTTGGTAGGATTCCATCCGCTGTAGGTTATCAACCAACATTGGCAAGTGAGATGGGAAAGCTTCAAGAGAGAATTACTTCTACAAAGAAAGGTTCTATTACTTCTGTTCAAGCAGTTTATGTTCCTGCAGATGACTTAACAGACCCTGCTCCTGCTTCTGTTTTTGCTCACCTTGATGCAACAACGGTATTAAATAGAAAGATTGCAGAAAAAGGTATTTATCCAGCTGTGGATCCATTGGATTCTACTTCAAGAATCTTAGATCCGCAAGTTGTAGGAGAAGAACACTATAAGGTTGCTACAAGTGTGCAGCAAGTGCTTCAAAAATATAAAGATTTACAAGATATTATTGCAATTTTGGGTATGGATGAACTTTCAGAGGAAGATAAAAAAGTCGTTGAAAGAGCAAGAAAGATTGAAAAATTCTTATCTCAACCATTCTTCGTTGCAGAAGTCTTTACAGGAAGTCCTGGGAAATATGTAACATTGCAAGAGACTTTAGAGGGCTTTAAAGGAATCTTAGAGGGTAAATATGACCATATTCCAGAAAATGCTTTCTATATGGTAGGAAATATTAATGAGGTTCTTGAAAAAGCGGAGAAAATGAAAGTTAACGCATAAGGAACTTTGATGGAAACCTTAAAATTAGATATTGTAACTCCAGAAGGCAAGATTTTTTCTAATGACGTAAAGAGTGTTACCCTTCCGGGAAGTGAAGGTGAATTTGGAGTCCTTCCTGGGCATGTCGGAATTGTAACAACATTACATGCTGGTGTGATTGAAATCGAGAAAGTTGATGGGAAAAGAGAAATTGTTGCTATTAACTGGGGGCATGCAAAAGTTGATGAGAGAAGCGTAGATGTTTTAGCAGAAGGTGCAGTGGATATTAATGGTGATAATGAGAGTGAGATTGCGCAAGCTATTGCTAATGCAAAACAATTACTTGAAGAATCAACAGATAATAATATTGCTGTTTCTATGGTAGTTTCTCGTATTGAGAATGCTGCAAAGAGTGTATTGTGAGTCTCTTGACACTACTAGGCAACTACGGAATCACAACCGTAGTTGTATTAGCTTGGCTTTCTTTATATTTCATTTTGATCCTTTGGATTTTTATATACCGTTATTTTTCAATTTCAATGATTATATCAGGGGAAAAGAAATGTCTTGAGACATTGCTTGGCGGTCGCAATGCTCTACCTAAAAGCTCGTTGCTTGGTGCAAATTTAATTGGAATTGACAAAAGACTAACAGAACCTATGTTGCAATATGCGCTAGATAAGGCAATTAAAGACGCTACAATTGGTTTAACATTTTTGGCTATTGTTGCTTCAACAGCTCCTTTTATTGGATTGTTTGGAACAGTTGTTGAAATTTTGGAAGCTTTTTCTAAACTTGGTGAAAATTCAAAAGCAACCTTAGATGTTATTGCTCCAGTAATTTCAAAAGCACTTGTTGCAACTGCAGCTGGAATCTTAACGGCTATTCCAGCCTATTCTTTTAATTTGTTTTTAAAACGCAAAGTCTTTGAGCTTAATACTTATTTGCAATTACAAATTAATGTCTTAATTTCTCCAAAGTCTGCTACTTAAAATTTGGAGTTTTATTTTGAAATCACATTATAATTGGGATGAAACTCCAGAATTAAATATCACTCCTTTAGTAGATATTATGCTTGTGTTATTAGCAATTTTAATGGTAACAGCACCAGTAATTGTTTATCAAGAAGAAATTGCTTTGCCACAAGGTTCTAAAAGCACAAAAATGCAAGAGGATTCAAAGATAGAGATTCGAGTAGATTTAAAACGCAATATTTATCTTAAAGATGATATTTTAACATTTGATAGTTTTCCTGACGCATTTGTCGTTTTTGCAAATGCTTATGATAAAGATACACAAGTATATATTAGAGCAGATAAAAACTTAAAATATGATGATGTAATCTATATTTTAAGGATTGCGAAACAAAGCGGATTTTCAAGGGTTTCACTCGTTACCGATGGCTAAAATCATTTTATTTTTTACAAGTGGCGGTCTCTCTGTTTTTTGTTATGCTTCAATCATTGTATTGTTACTTTGGCGTTTTTATGAAATCAATGATACTCCAAAAGCTTATACAACTTATAAAGAAACGACTTTTAATATCTCTTTAATAGAAGAATCTCAACCAAAAAATCAAATTAAGGTTACACAAAAGCGTGTGGAGAAAAAAGTAAAAGATATTCCCATCAAAAAAGAAAGTGCTTCTGTGAGTCCAAATGCTGGGGCTGGTATTAATGATTTATTTAAGCAAGTAGAATCTAAAGTGCCAGTGAAATCTACAAAACCACCTAGCCAAAATGATAAAATTGCTAAAAATAAAAAGGCGAAAAAGAGTGCGCAAAATGAAAATCTTGCTGATGAGCTAGAAAAAATTATGGCAAATTTAGATACGCAAAAAACATTAAGTTTTACTACCCCAAAAGGAGAATATGATGCGTTTTATGCGAAAGTGCATGAAATTTTAGCTCAAAATTGGAATCCTATGCGGACAAGTAGAGAGCATTTTGCAGAAGTAGCAATTACTATTGATGCACAAGGAAGGTTTTCTTATGTAATTGTTAAGAAATCAGGAGATTTAGAATTTGATAACGCTTTGAGTAGCTTTTTAGATATAATGCGCTCTCAAGAATTTCCTCCTTATGAAGGTGGAAATAGTACTAAAATTATGGTAACTTTTAAAACTGAGGTGTAAAAATGAAAAAGATTGTTTTTGTATTATTGTGTTTTTGTGGGTTTGCTTCTGCAAATCAAATTGATGCTACTTTGGAGGTTGTAAAGAAGTTTGGAAATCTTCCTAATATCTTAGTTCAAAATGCGGGTGGCAATTATTCAGAGCGTGAGTTTAGCCAAAGAATTTTTAAGATGTTAATTGCAGATTTGAAAGTTACTGGGCATTTTGCAGTAGATGAGGCAAAAGATGTTATTTCTAGTGAAATGCTTGTCAATTTTGATGAGTATCGCAAAAATAAAGTTGATTTAGTTGCACGTATTAAAGCAGAAAAGAAAGGTGAGAGTATTGTTGCAAAATTACAACTCTATGATGCGAATTCTGGTTTAGTTGCGCTAAGTAAAGAATATAGGGGTGCTCAACAGGAAATTTATCCTTTTTTAGCTCATAGGATGGCAATTGATATTAATGCTTATATAAAAGCTCCGAGTGTAGATTGGATGGAAAGAATGGTGGTTTTGTCATATTATACAAAACCCGGAGAAAGTGAAATTTTAATGAGTGATTATACGCTAACCTATAAAAAGAAAGTGTTGGGAGGAGGTTTAAATATTTTTCCAAAATGGGCAAATAATGAACAAACTGCATTTTATTACACGAAGTATCTCGATAAACCGACATTGTTTATGTTTGATTTAACAACAGGGCAAAATAAAAAAATGTTTGATAGTAATGGCATGCTTATTGCTTCTGATGTCAGCAATGATGGCAATAAGATTCTACTTACAATGGCACCAAGCGAACAACCTGATATTTTTATATATGATGTAACAAGTGGGTCATTAACGCGTTTAACAAAATATAGCGGAATTGATGTCAGCGGTAATTTTATTGATAATGAAGAACGCGTGATGTTTATCTCGGATCGTTTAGGTTATCCTAATGTATTTGCAATCCCAATTAGTGGAGAAACTTCTGGAAAAGTGGAGCAAATGGTATTCCATGGTCGCAATAATAATGCAGCAAATGCACATGGAAATTATATTGTATATTCTAGCCGTGAAAGTAGCAGCGAGTTTAGTCGAAATACTTTTAATCTTTATCTTGTATCTACAAAAAGTGATTTTATTCGACGCTTAAGCGCAAATGGAGTTAATCAATTACCACGCTTTGCAAAAGATGGAGAAACAATTATGTATATTAAACATGAAGCAAATCAAAGTGCGCTTGGAATTATTCGTTTAAATTACAATAAAACATTACTTTTTCCTTTAAAAGGTGAAGTAATTCAATCAATGGATTGGTAAAGAAATAAGAAATTTTTGCAAAAAATATTTTTTTTGGTATAATGTTATGTTTTTTAAAAAAAAATTAGGGAGAAGAAATGAAAAAGTTTCTAGTTTTAGGTTCATTAGCAGCTGTATTATTAGTGACAGGTTGTAGCCAAAAAAGTGGCGTAGAATCTGATTCAAATGCTCAAAATAACAGATATTATAGTGATGGTAGTGGCTATGATTATAATAGAGACAATTTTGTAAGCCTTGAAGAGAGAATCAACTATGTAGAAAATGGTTTGAGTAATGTATTTTTTGATTTTGACCAATTTATAGTGCGTTCAGATATGCAATCAGTAGTGGAAAGAGATGCAAGAATCTTATCTTCTATTTCTGCAGGCACATTAAATGTTAGAATTGAAGGAAATACTGATGAGTGGGGAACTGACGAATATAATTATGCTTTGGGATTAAAAAGAGCAGTTGCTGTCAAAGATGCACTTGTCGCAAAAGGTGTTGATGAGAACAAAACTGTTTTAGTAAGCTATGGTGAGAGCAAACCTACTTGTACAGCAAAAACAAAGGAATGTTGGGCTGAAAATAGAAAAGTAACATTTAAAATGTTACCATAATAAGCTGTTTTTTTAGGGTTGTTTCATTGCAAAAGTTATTTGCCTCAAGTTTAGTTGTAGCAAGTTTAGTTTTTGCTCAAGAGCCGTCTGCATTTAATGCAGGTGGCACTATGCCACAAAAAACAGAACTACAAATTATTAATGAAAGACTTTTTAATCTTTCTACGCAGGTAAAAAGCATAGAAGAATCTCAAGAAGGTTTAAAAAGTGTTTTTGAAGGGCAGATTCAAAGAGTGCAGGATGTTGCTGGCAAAATAGAGCTGCTAAAAGGTGAAAACAACGCGACAATCACTGAAATAAGAAAACATACAGATTCTAATTTTGCATTGCAAAATGAAAATATTGAAAAAATTAAGCAGAGCATTTCTTCTCTTGGGGCATTGATAAAGAAAACAAATGCTCAAATGCAAGAAGAGATTAATGCATTGAAAGAAAAAATTGTAGCATTGGAATCCTCGCAGAGTGCAAAATCACAAAATATTCCCGCAAATAGCACATTAAGCCTAACAAGGGAAACAAATGCAACAAGTAATGAAACAAATGTAGCAATTAATGCGTTGATTGCAAATGTTGAAAATAATGCAACACAGATTAAAGTAGAACAGCCCTCTTTAAATGCTAAGAGTATTGAAGAATTGCCATTAGAGAAAAGTGAAGAAACAGAAAATGCACAAAAAATAGTAGAGCAAACAACATTATCGCAACAAAATAATGATGCTAATGCAGAAAATAAAAAAGAGAATAACAATAAAGAAAACCAAAAAGTAGATTCTAAAAATTCCTCTCAAACGAAAAAAGAAACTCAAAAAACATCGGATTTAAAGAAAAAACCATTAGCGAATGTTTTTCAAGAAGGAGAGCAGTTTTATAAAGATAAAAATTATGGATTGGCTGATGAATATTTGCAGTTTGCTGTAAAGGGAAATTATAAACCTGCTCGCGGGAATTATCTACTTGGTGAGATTGCATTTGAGCAAAAGCGTTACGAAGATGCAATTTATTATTATAAAACCAGTGCAACACGTTATGATAAGGCAGATTACATGCCGCGCCTTATGTTAAATAGTGCAAAATCTTTTTTGTCTCTTAAAGAGAATGAACATGCAAATCGTTTTTTGGAGACTTTAATTACATTGTATCCAAAATCTAATGAAGCTAAAGAAGCAAAAAAACTTATTAAATAATTTAATCTATAAAATAGGAGAAGATAATGATTGATAAAAATCAAGTTGTAAGCATTGAATATTCTGTTAAAGAAGATGGAACAGATAATGTTTTGGATTCTAATATTGGTGGAAAGCCATTAGAATTTATTATGGGTGCAGGAGAGATTATTAAAGGCTTAGAAGAAGCAGTAGCTGAAATGCAAGTTGGTGATAAAAAAGAGGTGATTATAGCTCCAGTTAATGCTTATGGTGAATATCAGTCTGATTACGTACAAGAAGTTCCGCGCGACCAATTTGTTGGGATTGATTTACAACAAGGAATGACGCTTTTTGGTCAAGGGGAAAATGGTGAAACTGTTCAAGTTATAGTAAAAGATTTCAATAATGATGTGGTAATTGTAGATTATAACCATCCTTTAGCTGGAAAAACACTGAACTTTTCAGTTGCAATTCTTGCAACACGTGAAGCGACAGAAAAAGAGCTAAGTTGTGGATTACATTATCAAGAACATAGTCATGACGGCGGAGGGTGTTGCGGTGGCGGTGGATGTGGTTGCCACTAAAATTCTCTAAATACAATGAATCTTACTTTTGCTTATACGCATTCCCCAATAGAATTTTATTTTAGACAAAGTCCTAGAGACTTTGTTGTTGAAGAAGTTCCTCTTTATCCTTTTTGTGGTTCAGGAATGCATCTTATTTTAAAAGTCCGCAAAAAAAATCTTGCAACATTTGAATTATTAAAAATCTTATCTAATCATCTTGGGATTAAAGAAAAAGATATTGGCTATGCAGGATTAAAAGATAAAAATGCTTTAACAATCCAACATATTAGCTTGCCTATTTCTACAAAAATAAAGTTAGAAAGTTTTACACATAATGATATTAAAATTTTAGAATCCACATTACATAATAATAAAATTAAAATTGGACATTTAAAGGGTAATAAATTTTTTATCCGTATTAAAAAGCTAAATCCACTAAATGCACAAAAGGTAGAGCAAGTTGTAGAATCTATTGAAAAATTTGGGATTCCAAATTATTTTAGCTATCAACGTTTTGGCATAGATGGAAAGAATTATTTGCAAGGCAAAGAGATTATTGAGAAAAAAAAATATATTCGTGATAAAAAGATAAGAAATTTTCTTATTAGTGCATATCAGAGTTATTTATTTAACGCTTGGTTATCACTGCGCATTGAGATTTCACACATTATTGCTAGCACTCAAGAAATCAAGAAAGCATTAGAGCTGTATTTACAATCAAATGTGATTCCAACAATTTTTGAAGATAAAACTTATTGTGCGGCTTTAAAAGCACAAAATCACCCTTTTAAATTATTAGAAGGAGATATACTTTGCCACTATCCTTTTGGGAAACATTTTCTTTTGGAAAAAGATTTACTAAAGGAATCGACACGTTTTTTAAAAAAGGATATAGCACCTACGGGTTTGTTAAATGGAGAAAAGGCAGCATTAAGTCAAAAATGCGCAGAGTTTTTTGAAGAAAAATTTTTGGATAATAGGATTCAAAGTGTAGGGCAACGTCGCTATGCTTGGATTTTTCCACAAGATTTACAATTTTCTTATAAAAAAGAAGAAGCACAAGGTGAGCTTAGTTTTTTCTTGCCAAAAGGTGCATATGCGACAAATTTATTGCGTGAGCTAGCACACAGAGAGATTATGGAGGAAATAGATGTTTGATAAGATAATAAGAGAAAATCAATTTAAGACAAATTGTGTCATAGTGGTTTATGTATTAATTTTTGTATGTATTGGCTTACTTGTAGATATTATTAGAGTTGATGCTAACACTTTTAGCGATGGATTTTATGCGCTGCTTAGTTTAAAGTTTCCATTAGTTACAGTGATTATGTTAGGAGTTGCTCTTGTTTTAATATTTTTTACCATTAATAATTTTAAGCAAATTTTACTTAGTGGAAGTGAGTATAAAGAAATCGTAGCTGGAAATGAAACAAATGCCCAAGAAAAGAATCTCACAAAAATGCTAGATGAACTCGTTGAGAGTGCAAATTTACCTTTTCGTCCAAAACTTTATCTAATGGAAGCTCCTTATATGAATGCCTTTGCTAGTGGATGGAACGCGAAGAATTCTCTAATAACGCTTACCACAACCCTAGTGCAGAATCTAAGCTATGCTGAGCAAAAAGCAGTAATGGCACATGAGTTAAGCCATATTAGACATGGTGATATTCGATTAACTTTAATGGTTGGAATACTAAGTAATATTATGCTTTTGGCTGTTAATTATGGCGTCTATATGTTTCTAGGTGATTCACGTGAGAGAAGTGCAAATATTGCGCGTATGATTTTGCTTGGTTTGCAGGTTGTTTTGCCTATCATAACACTTGTGCTACAAATGTTTTTGAGCCGCTCAAGAGAATATATGGCGGATTCTGGAGCAGCGTATTTAATGGGGGATAGCAAACCAATGATTCAGGCTTTACAAAAAATTAGTGGAAGTTATGCACAATCAGACTTTTCACAAAGTGATAGGAATCCTACGCGACAAGCTTTATATATTTTTTCAAATTCAGAAATATTTAGCACACACCCTAGCATTGAAAATCGCATTAAAGCATTATTAAATCAATAAGGAATCCTATGGGAGAAAATGCTCAAGAACTTATCCGTTCTATTTTTGATTGTATTGGGGAAGATAGGAATCGTGAGGGACTTTTGGATACACCAAAACGTGTTGTGAAGAGTTGGGAACATTTATATAGTGGCTATAAGAGCAATCCTAAAGAAATATTAGGGACTGTTTTTACTGAGGGAGCTTGCGATGAAATGGTGGTGTTAAAAGATATTGAGTTTTACTCTGTTTGCGAACATCATATGTTGCCCTTTTTTGGAAAAATCTCTATTGGATATATTCCTGATTCTAAAGTTGTTGGAATCTCAAAATTAGCACGTCTTGTAGAGGTGTATTCTAGGCGTTTGCAAATCCAAGAAAAGATGACAGCGCAAATTGCAGATACATTAATGGAAGTCTTGCAACCTAAAGGTGTAATGGTCGTTGCTGAAGCAAAACATATGTGTATGGTAATGCGTGGTGTGGAAAAACAAAATAGCCTTATGTTAACAAGTGCAATTCGGGGACTTTTTAAAAGCGATCATCGCACAAGAGAAGAGTTTATGGGGTTGATTCGTAATTAATTGCAACGATAAGTTGTTTTGCTTTTGCAAAGGTGGTTTAAAAAACATTCTTGACATTTAGGATTTACTGCCTTGCAAGTGTAACGTCCAAATAATACCATTGCTTGGTGTAGAGTTGCTAAGTTGTCTTTAAAAATTTTTGTGAGGTCATCTTCTGTGGCAAGAGGCGTGCTAGCAGAACTTAAACCCAAACGATGAGAAACGCGAAAGACATGCGTATCTACGGCAATGAAATTTGCTTCTTTGGATTCTATTAGCACAACATTTGCAGTTTTTTGTCCAACACCCGGGAGAGTTTTTAGAATCTCCCTATCCAAAGGAATCTCTCCGTTATATTTTTCACAAATTTCTTTTGCCATTGCTTTAAGATTCTTTGCTTTATTGTTAAAAAAACTGCAAGTTTTAATACATTCTTTAATGGAATCTAAATTTGCTTCTTTTAAAGCTTGCGGATTAGGAAATTTTGAAAAAAGCGTTGGTGTTATGAGATTAACGCGTTTGTCTGTGCATTGTGCTGAAAGCATTACTGCAATTAAAAGCTCAAAATCATTAGAAAATATTAATTCAGTTTTTGCACCTTTGAAATGCTCTAAAAAGAGTTCTTTAATGGCTTTAATTTCAGCTTTTGTTGCTTTTTTTGGGTTTTTGATTTTATTTTTTGTTTCCACTTTAATCCTTAGTAAATACTTCAAAAGGTGAAGTAATGACGCGTTTTAAGATATTAAAAGGAGAGAGGATAATATCTTGAGCAGTTTGTGTGCTAATTTGTGGGTTATCAATTGTTCCATTGATTTTAAAATTTGTAGAGATTATGCCATTTTTACCAAGCACAATGTAATTGACAAGTGGAATCTTATTGATGATTCCGCTTAAAGCTTTTGCTGTAATAAGTTCAGCATTAAAATCAATATTTTTGCTTTCTAGTTGAATAATCCCTTGTCCATTAATATCAATAGAAGAACCTTTGAAATTTAAAGCATCAATCGCTAAAAATTGGTCATTTAAACCAAAATGAATACTGCCATCTTCTAAATAATATCCTTCTTGGTTAAAACCCGGAAGTTTAAAGCTTAATAAAGAGGGAATAGTATCAATAAATGCCATTAGATTTTGCAAGACATTAAGCTCATCTATAGAAGTATTAAGCAACTTCATTTCTCCAACAATAATCCCTTTTTCATTGGTGTTTGCATTAATAAAAAAACGTCCTTTATTAAAAATATGTTTGCGTGCAATGGTGTTTAAGAATGTATCACCAAATTCCCTTGCATCAAGTGTGATAGAAGTTCCACGTTTATAAATATCTGCATTTCCATTTTTATGTTTTAATGTGCCTTGTATGGTATCATCATAAAGGTGAAAATTAAAATAATCACTTAAAATTGTATAATCTTTAAAGATTAAATTTGTATTGCTTCCTTCTACGATAAGCGGAATCTCTGTATTGTCTGGATTCGTGCTTGTAAAATTTTCGCTATTTAAATTTAGATTCACATCTTTAAAGTTTATTTTTTTCTTTCCTTGTAAGTTCTGAAGTGCAAAAATATCACTGCTTATAATAAAACCATCGGGATTATAAAATAAAGTGAGATTCATATTAGAAATTGGTGCATTATCATTTTGATTTATCAATATATTTTGTTCGCTATTTACAGAAATTTTTGCTTGGTATTCTAAAAAATCCTGCGTATTGACTTCTAATGCGCCATTAGTAACTTTATATTCTTGTAGAATTTCAGAAAATGGAATAAAGTGGCTTAAATTTTCTACATCGAAAATATAAGGTGCATTTAATTTAGCGTTAAATGTAAGCGTTGGTAAAGTCAAAATAATAGAGTTTTCGTCTTTAAAATCTACGCTAAAAGGCAAAGAATGATTAGAGATTTGTAAAATATCAGGTCGAACTAACATTAAAGAATGGACAAGCATATCTCCACTAATATTTTTATTTTCCGTGTTAATAATAAAATTAGAATCTCCTTGTAAGATATTTTGATAAGTGATATTTTGGGATTCTACTTTGATAATATGGTTATTAAGCTCGACATTAAGCTCTTTAAAATTTAAAGGAACTCCACTAAGCAAGACTTGAGAATCTTTGGATTTAAAGATTCCTTTTGTTTTAAGTTGGTGAGTCATTAAATCAAGATGAATAAAAAGATTTGTGATAATATTGGCATTTGCTGCTTTGATAGGCAATATAATATGATAGGCTTGTAAAACCTCTTGAATTGTGGAATCCAAAGGAGCGTTAGTGTTTAAATTTAGCTCTAAACTTGGTGTATTTCCAACTATATTCCTTAAGGCTACTTTTGTTCCATTTGCAGAGTATTGTTGGTAGGTTGGAGATTCTGGATAAAACTCTAGTGCGTTATTTTGAAATAATAATTTTACAGATTTTGCATGGGCTGCAGGTAGATTTGGGTGAAAGATTACTTCAGCATTCTTAGCAGTTGCTAAAACATATAAGGAATCTATGGAATCTTGTAGGATTTGTTTGCCCTTTAATGGAATTGTGATAGATAAGTCATTAATTTGCGCACTCTCTACGCTATAATTGTCAAAAATCCATGCATCAACAAGTTTATTTTCAATTTCTGGGAGCAAAGAGCGTAAAAATTTAATATCTCCAAAAATATTACTAGAGCCTTTAATATTCAAGGTCTTTAAATCGCTATAAATCTCTAAATTTAAACGCACATAAGAGTAATAATTTTCTTTATTTAAAACATCTACGCTTCCATTTATAGCAATTTCTTGACGTCTTAAATCATAGACACCTTCACCATGAAAGTAAATTCCATAAGGTTTAAGATAAAAATCGTGAATTTTAATGAGGACTTTAGAAGTCTCTTCTATGAGATTTAATTTAGCATGCAAATCTGGAAGATTAAGCGTAAAATTATCTCCATCATAAAATAAATTTGCTTGATAGTCTTTAATATAAATATTTTTAATAGAAATTTTTTGAAAATATTGAAGGATAAAATGCACATTTTTAGCAATAGTTACTTGCGTAGAAATGGGAAGTTTGTTATCAGAATCATTAGAATCAAAATGTTTTAAATGCAAGGACTCGATTTCTAAAATGAGTTTTTTATCTAATCTTAGGTAGAATCCCTCAATTTGAGAGCCAACTAAACTAAAACGCTCTAGTTTAATTCCTGTATGTAAAAAGGTATAAAGCGTGATAAATAAACCTATAAAAAATGTAAGAAATAAGATAAGCTTTAATGTCTTGGTTGATGGTATTTTTATTCTTTTAATCATTTTATGTTTCTATTTGCAGACTTCTATGCAGTCTAGTCGTATTGTTTATGTGCCAAAAGGAGGAACAAATACAATTATAGCATATTTACAAGCAAATAATTTTGATTTAACCGCTGGGGATAAATATTTGGTGCGATTTTTTGGTTATCCACAAAGTGGGTGGCTAGATATTGGTGAAACAACTCTAAGCAAGGGAGATTTTCTCTATAAACTTACTACTGCAAAAGCAGTCTTAGAAGATATTACGCTAATTCCGGGAGAAACTTTGTATTTCTTTATCAAAGAAATAAGCGCAAAGTTAAACTTAGATGAAAACGCATTACATTTAGCTTATGCAAAATATGCTCCTATGCCAGATGGTGTGATTTTGGCAAATACCTATAAAGTGCCAAAAGGCATTAGTGCTTCCCATTTAATGTATTATTTAGTCAATACTTCCCTAAGTGAGCATAAAAAATGGGCGATTAAATTTTTAGGGGAATATGATGAAAAACAATGGTTTAGATATGTGATTATTGCATCTATTATCCAAAAAGAATCCGCCAATGAAGAGGAAATGCCTCTGGTATCAGCAGTAATTCGGAATCGCCTAGAAAAGAAAATGCGCCTACAAATGGATGGCTCTCTTAATTATGGAAAATATTCACACACAAAAATAACACCCCAAATGATACGAAATGATACAACTAGTTACAATACTTATCGTAATGATGGAATCCCAGAAGCTCCTGTAGGAAGTGTAGGATTTAAGGCGATTCAAGCAGCAATATTTCCCGCAAACGTTGATTATCTCTACTTTGTAAGAAATAAAAATGGGGTACATTCTTTTAGTAAAACATATAAGGAACATATTGATAATTTCTCAAAATAACAAAAAGAATCGCTAAAAGCTTTAAAAATAAGATTAATTTAAGAAAAAATACTTAACAATATCTCAACAAAGTTTAACGCAAAAAGTTAAATAAAACTTTGCTTTTTGTCATTATAAAATTCTAATTTTTTAAGGAAGGATGCAATGGAGAGAGTCAAAAAAGTCGGAATCATTGGTGCTGGTAATGTAGGTTCAACTTTGGCTTATATTCTGTCTGCTACGACTCCTTATGAAATTGTTTTACAAGATAAAGATAAAGATAGAGCAAGAGGAATGTTGCTTGATATGTTTCAAGCTTCTTGCGTGGGACCAAAATTTACAAAACTTGGTGTTATTGCATCTCCTAAAGATTTAAAGGGTTGTGATGTCATTGTTATTGCTGCTGGTTCTCCAAGATTGCCCGGAATGAGTCGCAATGATTTGCTCTTAGCAAATGCAAAAGTTATTAGTGAAATTGCAAAAAATATTAAAGAAAATTCCCCAGAAGCGATTGTTGTGCTTGTAACAAACCCGCTTGATGCAATGGTTTATACCGCTTTAAAAGAAACTGGATTTAATTCAAAGCAGATTTTGGGAATGGCAGGCGTTTTAGATAGTGCAAGAATGGCAAGTTTCATTTATGAAAAATTACAATGCGCACCTGGTCAAATTATGTCTCCAGTAATGGGTGGGCATGGTGATGATATGGTTCCTCTTGCAAGATTTTGTATGGTCAATGGTGTGCCATTAGCAGAACTTTTAAGCGCAGAAGAAATTAATGAAGTGATTGAGCGCACCAAAAATGCAGGAGCTGAAATTGTCAATTGCTTAAAAAAGGGTTCTGCATATTTTGCTCCAGCTAGAGCAACAGCAGAGATGGTGCGAGCAATTATGAGTGATAGCCATAAGATTCTGCCCTGTTCTGTGTTATTGCAAGGAGAATACGGCTATGATGATGTTGTGGGTGGTGTCCCAGTAGAACTTGGAATCCACGGAATTGAACGCATTGTAGAGCTTAAGCTTAATGCAGAAGAAAAAGCACAATTTGATAAGTCAATCCAATCTGTTAAAAGTTTGATTGATACATTAAAAAAAGAATATTTTTAAATCTATTTCAAGGAGGCGTAGTAATAGAAAATCTTTCAATGGTTGCAGGCAATTTAGGTGAAATAGATTTAAGTTTAGAAAATTTAAGGAGTTAAAATGGGATTATTAAAAGCCCCAGATAATACACCTGTTTGGGTGAATGAAGATCGTTGTAAAGCTTGTGATTTATGTGTATCTGTATGTCCTTCAGGAACACTAGCAATGCGCCTTGATGAGAATAGAGTATTAGGAAAAATGGTGGAAATTATCCATCCAGAAAGTTGCATTGGATGCCAAGATTGTGAGCTACATTGTCCAGATTTTGCAATTTCTGTTGCAGATAGAAAAGAATTCAAATTTGCAAAAATAACCGATGAAGCAAAACAAAGAGCAGAAGCAATCAAAGCTAATGGTTATATGGCTATATAAGGAGTAATTAGTGAGTAGAGAATTAATTTCAAGCGGAAATGAGCTAGTTGCACATGCTGCAATTGATGCTGGCTGTAAGTTTTTTGGTGGGTATCCTATCACGCCTTCTAGTGAGGTTGCACACGAAATGAGTGTAATGCTACCACAAGAGAATGGTTCATTTATACAAATGGAAGATGAAATTGGTGGAATCTCTGTAGCACTTGGTGCTTCTATGAGTGGAGTAAAATCAATGACAGCAACTTCAGGACCGGGAATCTCTTTAAAAGCGGAGCAAATTGGTCTTAGTTTTATGGCAGAAGTTCCTTTGGTTATTGTAAATGTTATGCGTGGTGGTCCTTCAACTGGTCTTCCAACACGTGTAGCGCAAGGTGATATTGCACAAGCTGCAAACCCGACACATGGGGATTATCAATCTATTGCATTATGCCCAGGAAGTTTAGAAGAGGCATATACAGAAACAGTGCGTGCATTTAATTTGGCAGAAAAATTTATGACACCTGTATTCTTGCTTCTTGATGAGACATTAGGGCACATGCATGGAAAAGCGATTGTTCCAGACCTTAGTGAAGTGCAAAAGTCTATTATTAATCGTAAGGAATTCACTGGAGATAAAAATTCTTATAAGCCTTATGATGTTGCAGATGATGCTCCTGCTGTGTTAAATCCTTTCTTTAAAGGGTATCGTTATCAT
The DNA here is from genome assembly GCF_000765695.2 of Helicobacter sp. MIT 11-5569. Classification (GTDB taxonomy): domain Bacteria; phylum Campylobacterota; class Campylobacteria; order Campylobacterales; family Helicobacteraceae; genus Helicobacter_D. Next base: position 182,334 of record NZ_JRPB02000001.1, read on the forward strand.
GTTACAGGATTACACCATGGACCAACAGGCTTCCCAACAGAAGATGCTGTGCTATCACAGAAGCTAATTGATAGATTGTTTAATAAGATTCTAAGTAAAAAAGATGAAATTGTTACTTATGAAGAATATAAGCTTGCAGACGCAGATACTTTGCTAATTGCCTATGGTTCAGCATCAAGAAGTGCAAAAGAAGCAGTGGATAGACTAAGAGAAGAAGGCAAAAAAGTTGGATTATTTAGACCAATCACACTTTGGCCTTCTCCTAAAAAAGAGTTAGCGGCACTTGGAAAACGCTTTGATAAAATTTTAGTTGCAGAGCTAAATAAAGGACAATATATCAAAGAAGTAGAACATAGCATGAAGAAAGATGTTGCATTGCTAGCGAAGGCAAATGGACGCCCATTGTCTCCAATTGAGATTATTAATAAAATTAAGGAGTTATAAGATGGCATTTAATTACGATGAATATTTAAGAGTGGATAAAATGCCAACACTTTGGTGTTGGGGTTGTGGTGATGGTGTTATCTTAAAAGCAATTGTCCGTGCTATTGATAAACTTGGTTGGAATATGGATGATGTTTGTTTGGTAAGTGGAATCGGATGTAGTGGGCGTGTTAGTTCTTATGTAAATTGCAACACAGTGCATACGACACACGGAAGAACATTAGCCTACGCAACAGGGATTAAGCTTGCAAACCCTACAAAAAAAGTGATTGTTGTGGGTGGTGATGGTGATGGATTGGCAATTGGTGGAAATCATACAATCCATGCTTGCCGTAGAAATATTGATATTAATTATGTCTTAATTAATAACTTCATTTATGGGCTTACAAATTCACAAACTTCCCCAACAACTCCAAAAGGAATGTGGACTGTAACAGCACAATATGGAAATGTGGATCCAGAATTTGACCCTTGTAATTTAGCAATTGCTGCGGGTTCAAGTTTTGTAGCACGTGAATCTGTGCTTGACCCTAAAAAACTAGAAAAAGTTTTAGTAGAAGGTTTCTCACACGAAGGCTTTGCTTTCTTTGATATTTTTAGTAACTGCCATGTAAATTTAGGTAGAAAAAATAAAATGGGTGAAGCTATTGATACGCTAAAATGGATTGATAGCAGAATTATCTCAAAGAAAAAATATGATGAATTAAGTGATGAGGAAAAAATTGGAAAATATCCAACTGGAATCTTACATCACGATACAAATAAAATAGAATATTGTAAGGCATATCGACAAGTGCAAGAAAAAGCGCAAGCTAAAAAAGGAGGTGCAAAATGAGAAGGCAACTCCGTTTTACAGGTGTAGGTGGTCAAGGTGTTTTGCTAGCAGGAGAAATTCTTGCAGAAGCACAAATTCGAACAGGTGGTTATGGTGTAAAAGCTGCAACTTATACTTCGCAAGTGCGTGGAGGACCTACAAAGGTAGATATTTTGCTAGATAAGGAAGAGATTTTATATCCTTATGCTAATGAAGGTGAAGTAGAATATATGCTATCAACTGCGCAAGTTAGCTATAATCAATTTAAAGATGGTTTAAAAGAGGGTGCAATTATTGTCGTAGAGCCAAATCTTGTAACACCAAGTGATGCAGATAAAAAACGTTTTAAAATCTATCCGATTCCAATTATTAGCATTGCTAAAAATGAAGTTGGAAATGTTGTTACACAATCTGTTGTTGCGCTTGCTGTAACGGTTACACTTACAAAATGTGTAGATAGAGATTTAGTTTTTGATACAATGATTAGCAAAGTGCCAGCAAAAGTTGTAGAACTCAATAAAAAAGCTTTTGAACTTGGTGAAAAATACGCTAAAGAAGCCTTAGCGAAAGGCTCTATATAAAAGATTTCTAGCCTTTTTTGGCTAGAAATTAATTTTACACTCCAAATACACTAAAAACAATTCCTAAAACTATAAGAAGATTTGCAAAGACTAAGCCACTAAAAAAAGCAAGTGTGTCAAAAAGTTGATGGCGTATTAAAATTAAGATTCCAATAATTAGGATTCCATAGGCTAAAAGACGCAAAGGCAAAAAGAACATTTTAGCCCCATTTTTTATGTTTATCGCACTAAAATTATCCCAAAATCTACGCTTTTTTAGTGAAATCTTTTCTTGCTTCTGCGGTGGATTTGGAATCTGATTGAATTCCAAGCTAAAATCTTTGGTTTCACTATTATTTTGAGATTCTGTATTTTCTATTGTTTGATTAGAATAAAATTCTTCTTCCTCTTCTTCTAGTCTTTCTTGCTTGCTTTGATAAGTTCTCATAAGTGCTTCTAATTCTTCTTTAGAAGCTCCATTAATGAGTTTTAGAATCTTTTTTCTCTGTGTATAAAAAACGCCCAAAACAATAAGAAAAAATGAAAAAAGTGCAAAAGAAAAATTTAAAGCGAATCTTGCCCCAAACGCAATCCATACGCTAATGCAAATCATAGCGCAGAGTAGTAAATCAAATAAAACTATTCTAATCTTTGGTATCATCATATTTTAAATGCGAGTATTTTGGGTCTTTTGCAAGTTCATCAAGTTCTTTTTTTTGACGACTATAAGCCTTATAAACATTTAAAATTGCAGCACTTACTCCCCAAACAACCCCTAACCAAAATAACCAACGCACATTAAAAAGCGATTCTAATCCATATCCGATTCCAACTCCTATAAGCACTGCAAGGACCATTGAGATTCCAAGTGTTGCATTAGAATAAGCTAAAACAGCGTCCTTGTATTTTGGCTCTTGTTTGGAATCAGTTTTTGTCGCGTCTGTTTCTTTAAAATCCATTTTAGATTCCATAAGTCTTAATTTCTGATAACACCACATGCGCCTTTTGTAAAACTTCATCAATAAGTTTAGAATCCATTGTGGCACAAATAAAGCCCGTTTCAAATTGTGAAGCTGCGAAATATACTCCCGAATTTAGCATTCCTTGATGAAAAGCTGCATACATTTTTGTATCACTTTTTAGCGCATCTTGGAAGTTTTTAACAGGATTTTCATTAAAAAAGAATCCAAACATACTACCGCGCACACAAACTTGTAATGGAATCTTAAAAGAATCGCAAATTGCTTTAAGCCCATTAGTGAGTTGCAAAGCTAGGGATTCCATAGATTGATAGATTTTAGGATTTGCGCGCAATTTTTGTAAAGCAACTAATCCAGCGTGCATTGCTACGGGATTGCCACTTAGTGTTCCTGCTTGATAAACCGCTCCGCTAGGAGAAAGTAGTTGCATAATATCATCACTTCCACCAAATGCACCAACAGGCATTCCCCCGCCAATCACCTTGCCAAAAGTTGTTAAATCTCCACGCACTTTATAAAAACTTTGCGAACCGCTTAAAGAAGCTCTAAAACCACTCATCACTTCATCTAAAATTAATAGGATTCCATGTTTATCGCAAAGCAATCTTAAACCTTCTAAAAATTCTACATCACTTGGCACAAGCCCCATATTTCCAGCAATAGGCTCTATAATAATACACGCTACGCCACTGCCTTTAGAGTTACTTAATGCAATACAAGATTCCACACTTTCTAAATCATTATAAGTTGCTACAAGCGTATGCTTTGTAAAATCACTTGGCACACCCGGGGAACTAGGGTTACCAAAGGTAGCCAAACCACTTCCTGCAGAGACTAAAAGCGCATCACTATGCCCATGATAACAACCTTCAAATTTAATAATATCTTCTTTCTTTGTGTAGGCTCTAGCAAGACGAATCGCGCTCATTGTAGCTTCTGTGCCACTTGAAACAAAACGAATTTTTTCAATCCCATCAACAATACTAATCACTTCTTTAGCAAGTGCTGTTTCTAAAGTTGTTGGAGCTCCAAAGGATAAGCCATTTTTAACAGAATCAATCACTGCTTCTTCAATCTCTTTATCACAATGCCCAAAAATTAAAGGTCCCCAACTTTGCACAAAGTCAATATAAGTGTTATTATCAACATCTGTAATGTATGCGCCATTGCCTTTGACAATAAAAGGAGGTGTTCCACCTACGCTTTTAAATGCTCTAACGGGAGAATTTACTCCACCGGGAATAACTTGTTTTGCTGTATTAAAATCATTAATGCTATTTAAATGTTCTAAAGATTCCATTTTTTTCCTTATTTAATTTTATGTGCGACAAATTTAGACATATTATCTAAGATTTCTCCACCTTTGCGGAATCCTAAAGCACAAGCTTCATAAGCATAAAATACATTAGGTTGATAAAATTTTCCATCGCAACTATTTTGGAGTGCAAATTCTTGATAGATTTCTGGATAGTTTTCATAATTTCCATTTTGTTTATGGAGAAGATTTCCTTGTGCATCAAGAATACTTACACTTTCTCCCTCTCTGCCAAAGGCATGTTTTTTGACTTGTTTCTTTTTTAGCGGTTCATAGGAAGTTTCCAAAAGCAAAGGGTGATTTGGAAATAAATCCCAAAGAATTTTAAGCATTCTTTTGCTTTGAAACAAAAGTGTATAAGCAGGATTTAGAAAAATAGTATTTTTATTCACAATCATTGCTGTGATTAATTGCGCAAGCTCTGGTTCATCTATTGCAATACTCTCCCATGGAATTAATTTAAACCAAAATTCATAATTCTCTCCATTAAAGCTTAATCCATTATGTTCATCTAAAAGTGCTTCATGCGCATAGCAAAAGTTTGTTTCAAAACCTGCTTCTTTGGCGATAATTTCAAGGAGTTTCACTGTGCGTTCTTCTTCAATACTTCCTGCAATGCTTGAAAAAAGAATCTTCCAACCCTCATAAATATCTTCAAAACGCGAAATATCATCTCCTAGAGTAATGATACGCTTAAAATTATCTCCTAATGCTTCATATAAGCTATTAAATTGTAAGGACGCATCAAATCCATTTTTCTTAAGCAAAGCCCATTGTATGATAGAGCTTTCATAGAGCATTGTAGGAGTATCTGCATTAAATTCTAAAAGTTTGATAGGATTGTCATCTAAACCACCAGCAAAATCAAATCTTCCATATAAATGCCAATGCACTTCATCTTCCCAACTCCTTTTAATAGTTTCTACAAGATTAAAAGGAATCCCTAACTCAAAAAATAAATTATGGTCAATCACATATTGCCCAGCTTCTATATACATATCATACAACGTATTAGCAGCATCATAGAAATTTTGTGCTTCTTGCTCGCTAATCTCTATAATAGCATTGCTAATATAAGGCGTATCATCAGTATCTGTATGCCATTGTAATCCAAGTTCCTCTAAATCAGCATTGCTCAAAGGTTGTGCATTTAAAATTTGCATTTTTAGCCTCCATAATTGCTTGTTGTGCCGCCTGCGCCTCCGCTTGAGCGATTTTGTGTGTTTGTATTATTGGGAGAATAAAATCCACTACGCGCTGCACTTGAACCCGTATTTGAGCGATTAAAAGAATTTTGAGAACGCTCATAAGCTTGTGGGGTTTTATAGGTAGTGCGTTGTTGATTTTGAAAATTTTGATTGTTAAAAAGTTTGCTTCCTATCCAGCTTCCTAAAATTGCGCCTGCTGCACTTGCTAAGATTGTTTCCCCCAAAGATAAACCAGCCCCTGTTGGATTTGTAAGTTGTGAAGTGCCATTATCAATTTTTTTGGATTCTTCAGCAATAATTTTATCAATTTCTTCTTGGCTTAAAATACGCTCACTGCCGTCTTTTTCACGCAAAATAATACGTGTTTGCGCACTTGGAACTTCATCTAAAATTTTATAGCTCCCATCAGCTTGTTGTTCAATCGTAACTGTTGCGCCATTTTTGGTAGCTTCTGAGATTCCACTTTGTTGGGATTGATTTTGCTCATTTGAGCCACAACCTGTAATCAGTAAAATTGCCGCAAGCCCTAAACCACTTTTGCTAAAAATACCTGTAATTTTGGGGTCAGAAATCTTTTTTAAATACTTTTGCATGACATTCTCCTTGTGAAATTTATAAAAATTATACCTAAAATAAAATAATGTTTAAACAATGAGAGAATAGGGCTTGGCAATTGCAATTAAATCACTCAAAAATTGCCCTTTTTGTCTTAACCAATAGGATTTATCACATACAATAATAATTGCTTTTTTTGCACGTGAAAGTGCGACATTTAGAGCAAAAAGTGCATTTTGGTTTTGAGAGTTGCTTAAATGATAATGCAAAATTACAGGAGAGAAAATCACATAATCAAATTCTTGCCCTTGCGCAGAATGAATGGTTAAAACACATTCTTTATTATACAAAATAGGCATTGTCTTTAAGATAAGTTGCCTTTGATTGACAAAAGGTGTTAAGATTGCAAAATCTAAGTCTTGGGAGATAAAATCCTTTGCCAAAGAACAACACAAAGAAGCTTCAAGAGGATTTGTGCGTTCAATTTTAGATTCTAACTTTTGGAATCTTGTAATATCAAGACAATACAAATGCGTGTGCGCTCCACACCCTTGCAAACCATTTTTGTAAATATAATTATCTAAGAGTTTTGCGAGATTATCACCATAGCGGTAGGTTTGGCTAAGAGTGAAAAAATTTGTAATTTGCGGTGTTGTTTGCGGGTTTTGTAGATTTAAAGATTCTTGCTTTTCAAAAAAAGATTCTAAAAATAAAGCTGAAAAACTCCAAAATTTTGAAAGATTCCACATGGGTTTTTTGGAATCATCTTGGCTAAGGAGAGTGATTGGCTGAAGTTGCTTATGGTCTCCAAGCAAGGTAATTGGTTTGCTAAACGCACATAAAGGCAGAATCTTAATCAAAGGAGCAAAAGCTGCTTCATCAACAAAAAAGTGTTTAAAATCCATTGACTGCAAATCTGTGCGGCGCAAAAAAGTATCTAAAGTCATCGCAAGAATTTGTGCTTTATTGAGATTCTTTTGCGAAGGGTTACTTTTATCAAAAAGAGTTTGCTCGCAGTTTTGCGGAAAAGATTCTACAAATTTTTGTGTTGGTGTCCCTAGACGCAAAATCCCATCGGTATTAAATCCAATATCTTTTAAGCTTACTAATAAAGTTTTTAAACATTGCTCAAGAGCATTATTTGTAGGGGCTAAAAGTGCAATTTTTTGTCCTTGTTTGAGATAAAAAGCTAGTGCGTGGAGTAGCACAACTTTTGTTTTACCGCTACCTGCTGGTCCCCAAATATAACAAAATGGCTGTTTAAAGATTCCATATAAGGCATTAAGTTGTTCTTGATTTGGAGGGGTGGGCAAGTCTTTTAGTGAAGCAATATTTGGAATAAAATTTGGTGAAGTTGTTGGGAGTTTTAAGGGAAGTTCTTGTGCATAAAAATTAATCACATTTTGGATTAAAAAACGCAAATCTGAAATAAGCTCAAGAGATTCTTTGTGATTAAATAAAGAATTGCACAAGGGAGATTCTATATTTAAATACAATGTTTTTGTGCGGTCATCATATGCAGAAATATTGATTTCTTCACTATCTTCTTCAAGCAGAAATTCTCCTAAATGTGAGCGTAAAGCTAGAGATTCTAGGCTTTTAAGTTTGGAATCTAATTGCAAATGCAACCCAAACATATCTCGATTAATACTTCTAATTTTGATTTTTTCATGCCCTTTATCAAAGGTTTCGATGTATTGGAGATAATTTTGGGCGGAATCTTGTAAGAAAGGATACATTAAGAAATGCTTATTCCTTGATATTTATAATATGCCGCACATGCACCTTCGCTACTTACCATACAACTACCAAGTGGGTTTTGTGGATTACATACTTTGCCAAAAAGTTTGCAATCATAAGGCTTTTTATTGCCCTTTAAAATTTCTCCGCATAAACAATTTTTGTGGTCTTCTTTTGCGATTCCACCTAAATATTCTTTGAAAATTACGCCTGCATCGTAGTTGGCAAATTCATCTTTTAAACGCAAAGAAGAGTGCGGAATCTCACCTAAACCACGCCAAAAAAAGCTAGAATCAAGAGTAAAATATTTTTCTACGAATTCTTGCGCTTTAAGATTCCCTTTTTTTGTAACACTGCGCGCATATTGTGTCTCCACTTTTGGCTTGCCTTCTAGACATTGCTTAAGAATGCTCAATAAGCTTTCACCTACATCTAAAGGTTCAAAGCCACACACAACAATTGGAATCTGATAGCGTTGCAATAAAGGTTCATAAATTTTAGAACCTGTTATTACACTAACATGCGATGGGGCTAAAAGTGCGTTAATTTGGCAATTATCATCACTTAAAATTGCATGCAAAGGGGGCGGAACTAAGACATGATTACTATGTAAAAATACATTGTCTAATTTCTCTGCAATTACGCGCTCTAAAAGAGCAGCACTCATTGGTGTTGTTGTTTCAAATCCAATAGCAAAATACACAACACGTTTTTTTGGGTTTTCTTTAGCAATCTTTAAAACATCTAAAGGAGAATACACAAAACGCACATCAAGCCCTTCTGCTCTTGCATTTTGCAAGCTTCCATAGCTTCCGGGAACTTTTATCATATCGCCTAAAGTTACTAAAATCACATCTTGTATTTTTGCAATTTTATAGGCACAATCAATACGATTCTTAGGCATTACACATACTGGACAACCCGGACCATGCACAAACTCAATAGAATCTGGCAATAAAGATGGCAAAGCATATTTCATAATCGTATGTGTATGCCCCCCACAAACTTCCATAATTTTTAAAGGTTGCTTAAGAGATTTGCTAAGTGTATTAATAGCTTTAAAAACGCGTTTAATGCTATCACTATTTCTGTAAGTATCAATATAAGGATTTTCTTGCATTTTGTGCCTATTCTTCTAAAATTTTTAATATGATTCCATCAAAATCGTGTGCATAAGGGGGATTAAAAATTCCCACAGGAATTGTATAACTTTGGACAAAATCTTGTGTGTGATTAGAATAAATTGCTTGTGCATTTAACGTCAAATGATAGCTTGCCACAAGGCTAAAAGACGCAGGAATCCTAAAATCTTCCAAAGCATCATTTGTATAATCACTAAAATAAAAGCGTAATTCTTTTAAATTTAAATTAGGTTGTTCTTCATAAAGAATTTTAAAGCGATTTATTAGGGTGTTTGCAAAGTCTTGGGGAATAATTGATGGATTTTTTGTTTGAATGTATGTGATTTTTGGATAGGGAAAATTTGCATTTGCTATGGGTTTAGAGCAGCTAGAAAACGTAAAAAATGTAAGAATTAAAAGAAAAAATGCTAAGATTCTCACTTACATTACACCTCATTTTTAAATCTAAAGTGTGAATTCTAGCAAAATTATTAAGGCAAATGGATTAAGGATTAAAATTTGAATAGAATTTTTGTTGCAAAAAAGCCACTCTTTGTAACTTCTAATGGGTATTTAAATACACTAAAGCGCAAATATAATGCAAAAAAAGCAGGATTTAGTGGAATCTTAGACCCTTTTGCTTGTGGAGCATTAATTGTTGCATTTGGGCAATATACAAAACTTTTTAGTTTTTTGCAAAAATCCCCAAAAGTTTATAAAGCTACTCTTTGGTTGGGTTTAGAAAGTGATTCGCTAGATTTAGAAAATGTGCGTACTATCCATACAACACAAAGTGTTTTGCGCAAAAGTATAGAATCCATTTTGCAAAGTTTTGTAGGAGAAGTGCGTTTTACTCCTCCAAAATATAGTGCAAAAAAAATCAATGGGAAAAAAGCTTATATGTTTGCAAGAAGTGGAGATGAAGAGAGTTTAAAGCAGCTAAAAGAACAGATTATGCAAGTGTATAAAATAGAGTTTTTAAACTATTCCCACCCCTTTATTAGCTTTAGGGCAACTGTTAGTGAAGGAGCATATATTCGTTCTTTAGGCGCATTAATCGCACAAAAATTAGGCTGTATTGGAGGTTTGAGTTATTTAGAACGTGAGAGTGAAGGAGGGTTATTTTATACCAATGAAACAACCCTTAATCCCTTAGAGATTCTCCCTTTTGGTAAAATTGATTTACGGGGAGATTTTTCAATGCGTAAAATTATTGAAAATGGTAAAAAATTTAATCCAAAAATGCTTAAAATTTCTGAAAATACAAAATATATAGTGCAATTTGAAGATTTTTTTTCTATAATTTCAAAAGAAAATGAAAATGTGCAATATTTGGCAAATAGGATTCCTTTATGTTGATTTTATCCCGAAAAGAAAATGAAAGCATTACCGTTGGAGATTCCATAAAAATTAAAGTTATCGGTATTGAAAAGGGTAGTGTAAAATTGGGTTTTGAAGCACCGCCTGAACTGTTGATTCTGCGCGAAGAATTAAAAATTGCAGTGCAAGAAGAAAACAAAAAATCTTTGCAGCATAGTGAAGCTGCACTTAATCAACTCTCTCGCATTAAAAAGAAAGTGTAATGCCCTTTTCTTATGATTTAGCAACTTCACATTTGCAATCTTGCTCTACGGTGGTTAAATCGTATGCAAAAATCAATTTATTTTTAAAAATTGTTGGAAAAACACAAATTAACAACACGCATTATCATCTCTTACAATCTCGTTTTATGCGCGTTTCTTCGCTCTATGATTCACTAGGGTTTAATTTTAATGCAAAAGAATTTGACATTTTGGGTGATTTTGATTGCTCTATGGAACAAAATGTGATTTATAAGGCTTATATTGCACTCTTATCCTATGTGAGTGGTAAAAAAGCAGAATCCTTAAAGCGCATACAAGTAATTGTGCATAAAAATATTCCAAGTGGTGGGGGACTTGGTGGGGGAAGCTCTAATGCAGCGTGTTTTTTAAACACTATCAATAAAGAACTAAAGCTTGGCTTACCGCAAGAAACATTAATGCAAATTGGCGCGCAAGTTGGAAGTGATGTGCCTTTTTTTATCAGTGATTTAGAACTTGCTAATGTAGAAGGCAGAGGAGAGATTGTAACTCCTTATCCTAAGGAATCTTCTTTTGATGTGGATATTATTATGCCTAAAGTGCATTGTAGCACAGTAGAAGTTTTTAAAAAATATGCAAATAATTTTTACTCTGAAAAAGAGATTGCTAACACAAAAGCGCAAGCTTGGCTAAAAAAAACTAACATGGAAATTTTACAGAATAATGCTTTTGTGAATAATGACTTGTTAAAACCACTTTTAACGCTGTATCCAAATTTGGAATCTTATTGTAAAAATGGTGTATTTTTAAGTGGAAGTGGAAGTTGTTTTTGGAAAAAGAAAGCTGGAGCTTAAAGCCATGAAAATCATAGCAACAAACAAAAAAGCAACTTTTGATTTTTTTATTTTAGAAAAGCTAGAAGCTGGAATCGCATTACAAGGAAGTGAGGTTAAAGCAATCCGTGCTGGAAAAGTGAATTTAAAAGATAGTTTTGTAAAAATTGTGAATGGGGAAGCGTTCTTGTTTCAAGCACATATTGCAACCCTTGCTACAACAAACTTGCATTATAAGCCTGATGAAAAACGCCCAAGAAAACTTTTGCTTCATCGTAAAGAAATTGATAAACTCTTTGGAAAAAGTCAAGTTGCAGGAATGAGTATTGTAGCACTTAAGCTATATTTTAATGCACGCAATAAAGCAAAGCTTGAAATTGCGCTTGCTCAAGGGAAGAATCTCCATGATAAACGCGAGAGTTTAAAAGAAAAAATCCAAAAGCGCGAAATTGCGCAAACTTTAAAAGAAATGCAAAAATTTAGATAAGGAAGAAAAGTGCCACTAAAAGAAATGGTTGAATACGGAGTGATTGGGGTTTTGGTGCTGATGAGTATTATAGCACTTTGGGCGAGTATTGAGCGTTTGTTGTTTTATCGCTATATTAAGCTTGTGCTATACACAAACAAAACAGAGCTTGAAATTGATTTGTCCAAAAATCTAACACTGATTGCTACGATTGGTTCAAATGCACCTTATGTTGGGCTTTTAGGAACTGTATTTGGAATCATTTTAACCTTTGTGCAACTTGGGCAATCTGGAATGGTGGATACCGCAAGCATTATGACAGGATTAGCACTTGCATTACAAGCAACAGCAGGAGGATTGCTTGTTGCAATTCCTAGCATTATTTTTTACAATCTTTTAATGCGTAAAAGTGAAGTGCTAGTCGCACAATGGGAAATTTTACAAGAAAAAGAAGGCAAAGCATGAAACGCTTTAGGCGTATGGATAATATTAATATTGTTCCTTTTATTGATATTATGCTTGTTTTGTTAGTCATTGTATTAACAAGTGCAACATTTATCGCACAAGGCAAGATTCCTATTGCGATTCCACAAGCACAAGGCTCACAAGAGATTCCAAAAAGCAAAAAAAGTATTGAGATTGCTATTGATGCACAAGGGCATTATTATTTTGATGGCAAAGGAATGGAGCTAGAAGGAGTGCAAGAAGCTTTACAAAAGATTCCACAAGATACGCCTATTCTTCTGCGTGGAGACCAAAAAAGTTATTTTGAACAATTTGTAAAGCTTGTTGGAATCTTAAACCAAACAGGACATAATAATGTTGATGTGGAAGTTGAGCGCAAATAAGGAGAGCATTTGTTAAGAGAAAATTATGATTTACCCACACTAATTTCAGCGGTTATTACCTTTATGGTTGTTGTGTTAGCGATTCGTTTTATGTTGTATTATGCAAATCGCAAAGGCTCACAGATTCAAAAACCAGATTGGGTTGATGATGATAGATTTAATCTAAAGAAGAAAAAGAAAAAATAAAACAAAGGAATTTTAATGGAAAATCTATTCATTAATGGAATTTTTACACTTTTTATGCTTGGTCTTGCTTTTTGGGATTATCATAGCTATGGAAAACAAAAGCATAGAGATTTTAAATCCATTATTATGAGCACAGGGGTTTTAGGGACTTTTGTTGGAATCTTTATAGGATTGCAAGATTTTGATGTTGGTAATGTAGAAAACTCTGTCCCTTCGCTTTTAGCAGGTTTGCAAACTGCCTTTTACACATCAATTTTAGGAATGGCTTTAGCGATTCTACTTTCAATTTTACAAAAAAGCAAGGCAGTAAAAAGTGATTTTGAAAATATGCTAGATTATTTTTCATTGCAAGCAGGAAAATTAGATAAACTAGAATTATTAGGGGATTTAAAACGCACAACACAAGAGCTTGCAAATTCTCACAAAGCGCAAGTGGAATCTCAAAATACCTACCAAACACAACAAATAGAAAATTTTAAAATTTTAGAAGAAGCTTTTAGCAATACAAATGCCACACTCAAAGAAGCAATGCACCATTTAGCAAAAGGCGCAAGTAAAGAGCTTATTGCTGCATTACAAGAAGTGATTAGAGATTTCAATATACGCATTACAGACCAGTTTGGTGATAATTTTAAAGAATTAAATCAAGCAGTTACGCAAATGATTGCTTGGCAAAATAGTTATAAAGATTCTATTGCAGGGCTTGATAGTAGCTTGAAAAATACATTAAAAGTTTTTGATTCTACTAAGGAATCTTTACAGCTTATTGCAAGTCGTAATTCAGAAGTCTTAGAGGTTTATAACGCATTAGCACATAGTATTGAAGCTTCACGCATTGAAAATGAAAAACTATCTGCTTTACTAAGCGGATTTGAAAGTATGCACACAAATGCAGAGTCTGCCCTTAAAGGTGTAGAAGAGCTAAGCAAAAATCTTGATGCTACACACACGAAATCCTTAAACTACACAAAAGAATCTTTGCAAGAAGTGCAAGGATTCCTAACACAAAGCACACAAAACTACAAACAAAATGTGCAAGATTCTTTAGAATCTAGCCTAAAAGCACTAGAAGAAGATTCACAAAAACAAAAAGAATCCTTGCTAGCACTTCAAGAAGCCTTCAACACATTTAATGCCGCATATATCACACAAAACAAAGAGCAGCTTACAAACCTTTTGAATTCTCTAAAAGAAGAATTAAATACATTTATAGAATCTTTTGTAGAAAGCGATTCTAAACTCAAACATAAAAATTTAGAAATGATTGCACAAATTCAAAGCAGTATTGAAGAGAGATTAGAAGGTGTAAAAGAAAGCTTCAAAGAGAGTTTGGAAGTGCTAGAAAATGCGCAAAAGGAATCTTTGCTTTTGATTGAAGAGCAAGCTAAACGCAGTGATGATGTGCTAATGCGCCATACACAAGAAATGGGAAGTGTAGTTGAAAAAGCAAGCCACCATTTACAAGAATTAGGCGATAAAACACAACAAAATCTAAGTAAAAATTCTGATACATTAGAACAACACATCACAAATGCAGTCTTAAACTTTGATACATTGCTTGGTAAAACAACAAAAGCCTTAGAAGAGAATTTTGAAGATTCCAAAAATACATTAATGGAGCTAAGTAAAGAAATAGAATCGCAAATGGTTGTTACAACAAAATCTTTAAATTCTCTACTCAATGACACAGCAGAAACTTTAAATAAAAGCACACAAAATATTGAAGAATCTTTAGTGCAAACCAACACAACTTTAAGTCAAAGCTTTGAAGAGGCTACGCAAAAAATCTGTGAAAATTTAGAATCTACGACAAATAATATGGGACAAAGCGTTGCAAACTTACTAGAGCAAAACCAAACACATGCACAAAGCCTAAATGCACTTTTAGAAGATAATATAAAAACATTTGCTTCTAGCTTAGAACAACTCCATAAGGATTCCGCACAACACACACAAGAAGTGCAAGGGCAAATGCGTAGCAGCTTTGCAGAATCTTATAAAAACGCATTGGAATCTTTAAGCGCATATCTTAAAAATACGACAAATGCGTATCAAAACAAACTTCAGGATTTATCAAAATTAGGAGTAGAGCATCATCAAGCATTAAGCACAAATTTACAAGCACAACTTAATGGAATCGCAAAAGGATTTGAAGCAAATAGTCAAAAAGTTATCCAAAGTAGCACAGCATTTGCAGAAAATCTTTTAAAAATTTCTACAAATTCCCTAGATACGCACACAAAAAAGATAATGGAAAATTACAATACGCTTGACCATAATGTCAAAACAACTTTACAAGAAATGGCAAAAAATTATCTAAGTATGCTAGAGATTCTTACAAAACAAAGCCTTGAAACTCCCAAAAATGCCAGCACAGAATTACTAAATGCGTTTAATATTTTACAGAAAAATTTAGGAGAAGCATTGACACAAACTTATCTCTCTCTTGAAAACAATCGTAAAGAGATTGATGCAATCTTAAAAATCACCCAAACAAATATCTCTACGACATTAAGCCAAACAACAGAGCTTAATCAAACACTTTGTAAGTCGCTAGGAGAGCTAGATGGTGCGCTTTCTAATATTACTTTAGGATTCCGTCAAGATTACGAGTGGTTCTTACGCAGAATCCGAGAATTAATGGGAGCTAGAGGCTAATGGCAAATTCTTATAAAGGCAATGAATGGATTAGCATTTCTGATATGATGGCAGGAGTAATGATGATTTTCTTGCTCATTGCCGTCTCTTATATGATAGTGATTAGCAAGACAGAAAAACAACTTGCCCTGCAAAATGCAGAACTCAAAGAACTCAATAAACAAATGAGTGATATTGCACAAACGCATGAAGATTTAAAAATTACTTTGCACAAAGATTTAATTGCAGAATTTTCTAAAAACTTGGAATCTTGGAATGCAGAGATTGATGCAGATAATACAGTGCGCTTTAGAGAGCCTGAAATTTTATTTGACCAAGGTAAAAAGGAAGTTAAAACGCGATTCCAAGAAATTTTAGATGATTTTTTTCCGCGCTATATTCGGATTCTAACGCAAGAAAAATACAAAAAGGATATTGAAGAAATTAGGATTGAGGGACACACTTCCACAGAATGGCAAAATGCAAATACTTTAGAATCACGTTATTTGGGAAATGCAGAACTTTCACAAGCAAGAGCATTAGAAGTTTTAAAATATTGTTTTAGCAACAAGCAAATCAACGCCCAAAAACAATGGTTAGTTAGTGTTTTGCGTGCAAATGGACTTTCTTTTGCAAAACCTTTAGAGACACCGGAACTCTCACGCCGTGTAGAGTTTAAGGCAATCACAAAAAGTAATCAAAAGATTATGGATATTTTAGATGTTAATAGAGAGAATACAAAAGAAGAAACGCTTGAAAATCCAACAATGCAAGATTCTAATTAACAGGATTCTAATCAAAGAGAAGGAAGGGTTATGTTAGAAAAGCTGATTTTCACAAGACGAAATCCCAGTGTTTTTGGGGGAACGATGATTATTGCAGGCACTGCTATTGGTGCTGGAATGTTAGCTTTGCCGACAATTAGTGCGGGAATGTGGCTTTGGTATTCTATTGCACTAATGCTTACAACTTGGCTTTTAATGCTCTTAAGTGCGCAAGCACTTTTGGAAGTTAATTTAAATTATGCTCCGGGTTCTAGTTTTCATACGCTTGTCAAAGACAATTTAGGCAAATTTTGGAATCTCGTTAATGGCTTAAGTGTAGCGTTTGTCTTGTATATTTTAATTTATGCTTATGTAAGTGGTGGCGGCTCAATGGTAATGCACACTTCAATGGCAGTTTTTGGCTATGAACCTCCTAAAATGTTAGCAGGATTGTTTTTTGGAATCCTATTAAGCGGTTGCGTATGGTGGAGCACATATCTTGTAGATAGGCTATCGGTTATATTAATTGGCGGAATGGTCTTAACTTTTATTTTTGCGATGAGTGGAATGTTGGGTGAGATAAAACTTACAAATTTATTCAATACCAATAGCGATGATAACTCTTATACAATTTTTATTTTTGTAGCACTTTCTACTTATCTGACTTCTTTTTGTTTTCACGCAAGTGTGCCTAGCCTTGTAAAATACTTTGGTAGAAAACCAAAGCGTATTAATAAATGCCTAGTTTATGGAACACTTATAACGCTATTTGCATATTTGATTTGGATTGTTGCATGCGATGGCAATATTGCGCGCGTAAATTTCAAAGAAGTTATCGCACAAGGTGGAAATGTTAGCCACTTAATTGCTGCTGCAAGCTCAAGTTTGAATGGAGCATTTTTATTAAGAATGCTTGAAGGTTTTGCATTTTTAGCAGTTATTACTTCATTTTTAGGTGCTGGACTTGGATTGTTTGATTATATTGCTGATTTATGCGGGTTTGATGATAGCAGGCTTGGACGCACTAAAACACTTTTGGTTACCTTTGCGCCACCAATTTTACTTGAAATGCTGTTTCCAAATGGCTTTTTGGTGGCTATTGGTTGGGCAGGACTTGCTGCGACAATTTGGTCTGTAATCATTCCTGCGTTGTTGTTAAAAACAAGTCGTAAAAAGCTTGCAACACAAGAAAAAGGCGCATTTCACGTAAAAGGTGGAAATTTCACTATCTATATGCTACTTGTTTTTGGCTGTATTGTAGGAATTTTTCATATTTTATATGTGCTAAATTATTTGCCAATGTATAAGTAAATGATGAAAAACCTTTTGCACATTTTTAACTATATTCAAAAATATCACGATGATAATCTTGATATTTTATATCTCACTTTGGAATTTTTGCTAATTGCGCGCAATGCAAATGTGTCAAATGCGCTTATTGTGCAAAAACATAAAACACGAGCTCTAGAAGATTTTAAAGGATTTTTAGAATCCCTAGAGCTTGAAGTTGTAGAATTTCACCCTAGTTTAAATTATAAAAAAATCTTAAAAAGTTTGCAAAATCTCACGATAAAAACGCATTCTTTAGCAGAGTTTATCCAAATCATTACAATGCAAAAAACAATTTTAAAGCTGTATGAATACGCAACACCAATTGAGATTAACACTCTTGTGTGTGCAATTTTAGAGATTAAAAATGGAGAGAGTGTTTATAATCCTTGTTGCGGACTTGGTTCTTGGCTGCTACATTTAAATACATACTCTAAAGATTGTGTGTTTTATGGTTTAGATATTAATCCAAAGTTAATCCGTATTGCCAAAGCACTTGCGCTTTTATTAGAATTCAAATTTTGCACTTTAAATGTTGGAAATGTATTTAGTGAAACATTTGTCCCAACTGAAAAATATGATAAAGTTTTTTGCTACCCGCCCTTGTTGCAACATCTTAATATCAAAGCACCAAAAGAATCTCAACTTGCCCCTTATAATAAAACTGCATTAGAGGTTCCATTTATAGACTATTCTTTAATGCGTTTTGAAAAAAAGGCAGTATTTATTGCGCGCACCGCGCTTTTAAGCAAGGGAGCAGGGGAACGTTTGTGCAAGCATTTATTAGATTCTAATCTACTAGAATGTGTTATTGAACTTCCAGATAATATTTCTCCTTATAAAGCGGAATCTTATTCTTTGCTTGTCATCTCTAATACAAATCAACGTTGTTTGCTAATTGATGCAAGAAATTTTTATCTAAAAGAGGGAAAATATAATAAATTAATCAATCTTGAAAATATTTTGGATTTGTATTTTTCTAAACAAGCTACGCAATATTCTTATCTTTTGGATTATGCAAAGATTAAAGAGACTAATATTCGCCCATCTGCTTATAGTCATCATAGTAACGCGCAAATATCCTTAGAAACACTTTTAGAATGTGCATATAGAGGAAGTCGTATTGCTTCAAAAAATGATAGCGGTTTAATATCTTGCTATGATTTTGGGATTAAAGATTTTAATCCCTATGGATTTAGTGATAGTTTTTGTGATTCCACATTAAAGGCAAATAGCGCACAATTAAATCTTTTAAAAATCAAGCCTTTTGATGTTTTATTTTCAATGCGCGGTGTAATTCCAAAAATTGCAATCATCGGCAAAGAAGCGGAAGATAAAATTGTGCTTCCAAATGCTGGAATCTTGGTGCTACGTTTTAAAGATTCCAAAATTGCCAAAGCAATGTATTTTTATTTTTCAAGTAAAGACGGGCAAGAGATTCTAAAAAAATTTTATCTAAACCATAATGAACGCGTAGGAGAAAAAGAAATTAAAGTTTTGCAGATTCCTTCAAGTTGTTTGGAATCTAAATTTTTAGAACAATGCAATACAAATTTTATACAGCTCTGCAAACATGGCGAAAATATTGCAAAGCATACCAAAAATGTAAAAACACTATTAGGTTTTTAATCTTAAGAAAAATGCGGAATCCCAAAAAAGAGATTCTACATTTTATTGTTATTGTTTTGCGACAAAATTAGAAATTCTTTGAATCCCTTCTTCAATGCTCTTTAAATCTGTGGCAAAAGAGAATCTAAAATATCCGTCCATTCCAAAACCAACACCCGGAACTACAGCAACCCCAACTTGCTCTAATAAATCTTTGCAAAATTGCATAGAATCCTTATTGATTGCACTGCAATTAATAAAAAGATAAAAGGCTCCATCTGGCTTACTAACGCTTAATCCCGGAATTGCGTTAAGCTTTTCGCAGGCAAAATCACGTCTTTGCTTAAAAGCCACACGCATATTTTCAATATCTTTATCCGCGCTTCCATTAAGCCCAGCAATTGCTGCTTTTTGCGTGATAGAATTGATATTTGAAAGTGCTTGACCTTGTAAGTTATTAATAAGCTTGCAAAGCTTTTGGTCTTTGCTTGCTAAATAACCCATTCTCCAACCTGTCATTGCAACAGCTTTGCTTAATCCATTAATTGTGATTGTGCGCTCAAGCATATCTTGACTAATGCTGCCTGTGGAAATAAAAGTCCCTTCATAAATCAGTTTTTCATAAATTTCATCACTTAATACCCAAATATTTGTGCCTTTTAAAATTTCTGCAATTTCTTCTAACTCTTTGCGTGAATACACCATTCCGGTTGGATTAGAAGGAGATGTTAGAATCAGTATTTTTGTTTTTGGAGTAATTGCTGCTTTTAGTTGTTCTTTTGTGATTTTAAAATGATTCTCTTCTGAAGTTTGGATAAAGATATTTTTACCATTACTAAAAGTTACAAGCTCGGGATAAGTTACCCAGTAAGGGCTTGGTATAATCACTTCATCATCTTGTTGGATAAGTGCTTGAAAAACATTAAACAAAGAATGCTTTGCTCCACTGCTAACAATAATTTCTTTTGTGGAATAGCTAAGATTATTATCACGTTGTAGTTTTTGACTAATTGCATTAAGTAATTCTGGAATCCCAGCAGTCGCTGTGTATTTCGTAAAGCCTTCTTGAATTGCTAAAATAGCTGCATCTTTTATGACTTGTGGTGTATCAAAATCCGGCTCACCCGCAGAGAATGAAAGAATATCCTTTCCTTGTGCTTTTAGCTCTCTTGCTAATGAGCTAATAGCGAGTGTAATGGACTCTGAAAGATTTGTAACACGATTTGTATAATGTGCCTGCATAATATAACTCCTAAACAATTAAAGGTTAAATTCCAAAAAGAATATTACTTTTTTCCTTTATAACTACTAAAACTAGGCTTTTGAAAGTTTGTAGTATTTGTGTATTTTACAGAATCATATTTTCTTTAAAAAGAAAAATATTAGTATAATAAGCTAATTAATATTTAGTCTATTAGACTAAGATATTATGAATATTTTAACTTAATGTATTGACAATCTTAAAAAAAAACATTATAATTCCGCGTTTTTAAATTAAATTAAGTCGGAGGTAATCCTATGAATTTTAAACCACTTGGAGAAAGAGTTTTAGTAGAAAGGCTCGAAGAAAATACAACAACAGCATCTGGAATCATTATTCCTGATAACGCAAAAGAAAAACCACTAGAAGGAATCGTAAAAGCAGTAGGTTCAGAAGTTAAAGATGTGAATGTTAATGACAAAATTGTTTTTGGTAAATATTCTGGCACAGAAGTAAAACTTGATGGTAAAGAATATTTGATTTTAAAACTTGAAGATGTTTTAGGCGTAATTGCTTAATATAATATTGATAAAAGGAATAAAAAATGGCAAGTAAAGAAATTAATTTTTCAGATAATGCAAGAAATAGATTGTATGAGGGTGTAAAACAACTTAATGACGCAGTAAAAGTAACTATGGGACCAAGAGGACGTAATGTTTTAATCCAAAAAAGTTTTGGAGCTCCTAGTATTACAAAAGACGGAGTTTCTGTGGCTAAAGAAATTGAGCTTGCAGACCCAATTGCAAATATGGGCGCACAGCTTGTTAAAGAAGTTGCAAGTAAAACAGCAGATGCAGCAGGAGATGGAACAACAACCGCAACCGTTTTGGCTTATAGTATTTTTAAAGAAGGTTTAAGAAATATTACAGCAGGAGCGAATCCTGTGCAAGTTAAGCGCGGAATGGATAAGGCAGCAGAAGCAATCACAGAAGAGCTTAAGAAAATCTCTAAACCTGTTGCAGGCAAAAAAGAAATTGCACAAGTTGCGACAATCTCTGCAAATTCTGATTCTAAAGTTGGTGAGTTAATCGCAGAAGCAATGGAAAAAGTTGGCAAAGATGGTGTTATCACCGTTGAAGAGGCAAAAGGAATCAATGATGAATTAAGCGTTGTTGAGGGAATGCAGTTTGATAGAGGCTATTTAAGTCCATATTTTGTAACCAATAGCGACAAAATGGAAGCAGAATTAGAGCAACCTTATGTTTTATTAACAGATAAAAAAATCACTTCTATGAAAGATATTCTGCCACTTTTAGAAGCAACAATGAAAAGCGGTAAGCCTTTGCTTATCATCGCTGAAGACATTGAAGGAGAAGCACTAACGACTTTGGTTGTTAATAAATTGCGCGGTGTATTGAATGTTGCAGCAGTTAAAGCACCCGGATTTGGCGATAGAAGAAAAGAAATGTTAAAAGATATTGCGACATTAACGGGCGGTGAGGTCATTAGCGAAGAATTAGGCAAAACACTTGAAGCAGCAACAATTGCGGATTTAGGACAAGCAGCTAGAATCGTGATTGACAAAGACAATACAACAATTGTTGATGGTGCAGGCAAAAAAGAAGCGGTTAAAGCTAGAATCGCACAAATTAGAACACAAATTGAAGGCACTACAAGCGACTATGATAGAGAAAAACTCCAAGAAAGATTAGCAAAGCTTAGTGGTGGTGTAGCTGTTATTAAAGTTGGTGCCGCAAGTGAAGTAGAAATGAAAGAAAAAAAAGACCGCGTAGATGATGCGCTAAGCGCAACAAAAGCAGCGGTAGAAGAGGGTATTATCATCGGTGGTGGTGCAGCACTCGTGCGCGCAGCAGCTAAAGTTAGCCTCAAGCTTGAAGGTGATGAAAAAATTGGTTATGAAATCATTAAACGCGCAATTTCTGCACCGATTAAACAAATTGCAAATAATGCAGGATTTGATGATGGTGTGGTTGTAAATAATGTAGAAAAAGATTCTAATGTAAATCATGGATTTGACGCTTCTAATGGTAGCTATGTAGATATGTTTGAAGCAGGAATTATTGACCCACTTAAAGTTGCAAGAATTGCATTGCAGAATGCAGTTTCTGTTTCAAGCTTACTTTTGACAACAGAAGCAACAGTGCATGAGATTAAAGAAGATAAACCAGCTATGCCAGATATGAGCGGAATGAGCGGAATGGGCGGAATGGGCGGAATGATGTAATCCCCCTTTTTACTTAATTAAGACATTAGGGATTCTACTCCCTAATGCAAACTCCTTTTATCATTAATTCAATCATTTAAATTTATAAAAATCTTGGTATAGTTAGTCTTGCAGTTACTTTTAATATTAAAATAATATTTTTAAGGATAAATATGCTTTCTTTATTATACTGGAATCATGGAGAAAGGAATCTTGGAGATTTATTAAATGAAAATATCTGTCAAGAGCTTTTTTCTCTTAAAATTGCCCCCCCCCCCGCAATCACCTATAAAAATCTTTTAAATTTTGAAGCGTCTTTTATTGGTAGCACATTAGGTTTGCTGATAATGCCTAAACAATTAGAATCTAATATGCAATGGCAAATGAGAGTAAGAGCTGCTGCGCCAATTAAAATTTGGGGTTCAGGATTTTTAATGAATCCTTTATGGGAAGAAAACCAATTAACACGCAAGATTGAAGTTTATGCACTACGCGGCAAAAAAACTAAAGAACGCTTAGAGAATATCACAAAAGTTAATTTTAAAAATATTCCCTTAGCAGACCCCGGAATACTTGCTTCAAAACTTATTAAAAAACAACAAAAGAAATATGACTTTGGAATCATTCCACATCATAGCGAAGTGCATTTGCCAATTTTCAAACAACTTACACAAGTATTAAATAATGCGATTTTCATAGATGTGCATGGAGATGTTTTAGAATCTCTGCAAAAAATTGCACAATGTAAAATTATCTTAAGTTCTGCCTTACATGGACTTATTATTGCGGATAGTTTTGGGATTCCAAATGCTAGAATCTTAGCAACAAATACAATGAGAGTTGAGCAAAATTATAAATTTATAGATTATTATTCTGCCTATGATTTAGAAGGGCATTTGCAGTTTGATTTAAATCAGGTAAATTTTAATACACTAGATAGCACGTATTTGCAAAAAGAGATTCAAAAAAACTATCCCATTTCACGCACAATGATTAAAGAAAAGCAAAAACAACTTTTAGAGTGTTTTCCTTATTAAGAGCAAAAAGCTCTTAATTTATTGGTGATGTGTGATTTTATCACGCACCAAGAAGAATATACTTCCTAAGATTCCAGCAGTTAATGAAGCAATCAAAATAGAAATCTTCGCAACATCAGTAGCGATAAGTGCATGTTCTCCAGAGAAAGCAAGATTTGTTACAAACATTGACATTGTAAATCCAATCCCTCCTAATGCTCCTGCACCAAAGATTTCTACCCAAGTTACACCATTTGGACGTGCTGCAATACCTAGCTTTTCTGCTAAGAAAGTAAATAGGAATATTCCTATTGGTTTTCCTACAACTAATCCTAAAAAGATTCCAAGAAAAACATGATCTACATTAAAATCAATATTAGAACCAATCGTAACTCCTGCATTTGCAAAAGCAAAAATAGGCATAATCACAAAACTGCTATAAGGCGCAAGGGCATGTTCTAAGCGCAAAAGTGGATTTTGAACAGCATTTTTTTGGCTACCAATTTCTGCAAGTGCATGCACTTGCTCATTTTGTAGCAAGATTCCATCTTTTTCTTTTTCTGCCTCTCTAAACTTATCAACAATTTTTACAACCCTATCCATAAAGCTCATTGTATCAATTTTAGGTGCAACTGGAATCGTAAATGCAAGCATAACAGCTGCAATTGTCGCATGCACACCACAGCTATGCACAGCAATCCATAAAAATACACCTAAAATCATATAAGGTGTTAAAGCTTTAACGCCAAGACGATTTAAGACAAGAAGCAATACAACAATACCTGCTGAAATTGCTAACCATTCAAATGAAATTCCACTAGAATAGAATAGGGCGATTACAATGATTGCTCCTAAGTCATCTGCAACAGCTAAAGAGACCAAAAAGACTTTAACAGAAACTGAAACACGTTTTCCCAATGTCGCTAACACTCCAAGTGCAAAAGCAATATCTGTCGCCATAGGAATCCCAAATCCGTGTTCTGAAGCTGTCCCGCCATTTAGGGCAAAATAAATTAAACCCGGTCCAATCATTCCGCCAAGTGCTGCAATAATCGGTAATGCTGCGCGCTTAAATCCTGCAAGCTCACCAAAAAGAACTTCACGTTTAATTTCTAAACCAACGACCAAAAAGAAGAATGCCATTAAAACATCATTAATCCAATGCTCTAAGCTCATTCCAATAAAACTACCATTAACGCTAAATCCAAATTGTGTTTTCCAAAGTGCCGCATAAGCCTCACCTAATGGAGAGTTTGCAACAATCATTGCCAAAACTGCACAACAAAGCAATAAAACACCCGCAAAAGACTCACTTTGTGTTATTTTGCTAAGTGTTGCTAAAAATCCACTTTTATTTTCTGCCTCCATGACTGCTCCTTATGTAATTTCAATCAGTTTTCCTTTTTGCCCTTCTTTTGTATAAAAAACATAACCATAAGTGTTTTTATGTAACATTTTGCGCATAGATTCCATATATTCACGCACCTGTATTGTATGAGATTCATCAGGATTACCACTTTTATAATCCACAATCCAAGCAGAATCCTCACCCAAAATTAAAAGATCTATGCGTTTTTGTTTGCCATTTTCCAAAAAGGGAACTTCGTATTTTACTCTTCCTTTAGCCATAATTGCAATAAAATTTTCATTTTTTAAGACAAAATTATTACGTGCAATAATTTTGTCCAACTCTGCAATATCTAAATAAAACCCAAATTTATTATTTAAAATTTCTAACAACAAAGCATCACTTAATTTATGTTTCAACTTTTGCTCCATTGCAAAATGCAGTGCGATTCCATAATAAATCCCCTTTGGATTATCTTCAGCATTTTTAGTTTCTGATTCTTGTGTTTGAATATCTCTTTGACGCCCTTGATCTTCTAAGCTAAGTTTTTGCTTTAGGATTTTATTAAATATAGGATTTGAGGTTTTTATTGCGGAATCTTCTAAATTTTTTGCAAGAGATTCCAAAACTCCATAGGTGGAATCCTCTAAACACAAATCTACAAATGCACCCTTTTCTTTAAGTTTTAAAATGTGCATTGTATGTTTTGCGCGCGTTAGAGCGACATAAATTTGGTGCTTTAAATCTTTTGATTCTTGCAATTTCTCTTTAATAAGAGCGTTATTGTATGTCAAATCCAGACTTTGGCGCACAGGATTACTTAATTTAAAAATATGTGCAATATCCACACCATTTTCCATAAACTCAAAAAATACCTTAGAACGCTGTGTGTTTCCTTTATTTGCTTTATCCACAATTAGCACATTTTCAAATTCCAAGCCTTTAGATTTATGGATTGTCATAATACGGATTCCAGAAAAATCACTAGATACAATATCCAAAGAAAGCTTTTCAATATTTTCTAGTAGTGTCTCTAATGTAGAATATTCCAATGCAGATTCTAAAAATTTTTTAGCACTTAAACTTGCAATCTTATATTTTTTCATGATTTTTAAGATTAAATGCGCAGGATTTTTTGAAGTTTGCAAACTTTGTAAAAATAGCTCAAAAACAGAATCGCTTTCTTTTAAAAGCCCCAAAAGCATAAAAAATTCCTCTTTGTGCAAAGGATTTTGTGTCGTAATGTATTTTAAAAGTTCTAAAATTGCGCGCACTTCATTATGATTAATTAGTCTAGCACTTGTATCAATTACAATCTTATAATTTTGTTCTTGCAAAAATTGCGCAAGCTCCACAACCATTTTATTATCAAAAACTAAAATCGCAATAGAATCATCTTTAATCTCTAATGCTTTTAAATGCTCTAAAGATTCCAATACCGCACTATAAAGCTCTTCTTTTTCATAGCTTTTTACACTTACAAAGCCAGTATTTTTAGAGTTTGGAATCTGTGGAATAAAATCATCAATTTTGTCCTTAAACACTTGATTAACAAAATCCACTATCGCAATGGAGCTACGATAGTTATGTTCCAAATTTAAATGCTCCATTCCTTCACTTGCGATTTTAAAAAGCTCTGGATTCCCACCACGAAACCTATAAATGGACTGCTTTATATCTCCCACATAAAAGAAACTTCTAAGAAAATTTTTTTGTCCGATTCCAGATTTTATCTCATCAATTAAAGGTTTAAGGATAGAATATTGCAAAATGCTTGTATCTTGAAACTCATCAATTAAAATATGGCTAAGAGTGCTATCAAGTCTAAAATACAAGAAATCTTTACTCACCAAATTTTCTCGTAAAAGCGTATGCACCTTTGAAGCCACTGCATTAAAACTTAGGCAATTTTTGTCTTTATAATATTGCTCTTTAGCCTCTAAAAAGCACTGAAATATCGTATAAAGTGCGTTTAGATATTGCGATTCCTTTTGTCTTAAAGCATTAAGGACGCATTCTTTTAAACGCTCAAAATTTTCTTGCTCAAAAGGCACTTTAGAAAAACCTCTATATTCTTGCAAAGTTGTTTTTGTAAGCCAAGTTTTTCCTTTTTCTAACAAGCCTTTAAAATCATAAAACTTTAAACTATCCGTTTCCTTTTCAAAATAATTATAATAAGTGTTTTGGATATTTTTTGCATATTCCATTGCTTGTGCTTCATAATCAATATTTTGGGATTCTATAAAATTTTTTACAAAAAGTTCTTGACTTAAACTCTCTTTAAAGGAATCTAAAAATACACACATATCAATTACAGAATCTAGTGTCCATTTTTCTGCAAAACAAAAATTCAAAATACTCTGAAAAGTTTTTTCTTCTAAATGTTCTAAAAAAATCTCACAAATGGAATCTTTTTCTTCATCTTGGATTTCAAAATCATATTCCACGCCCACATACCAACAAAAACTCTTTAGAATCTTTTGAAAAAATGCGTCAATGGTTGTAATTTTTAAATCCTGTCTTAAAAACTCATAGTAAATATGACATATCTTTTCTTCTATTGCTTTCCAATCTTGCTCTTTTGGATTATTTTTTATAGTAATAAACTCAAGTTTTTTAATATACTCTCTATTAGATTTATTATGGTATAGATTTTCAATATTTTGCGTAATGCGCTCTTCCATTTCTTTGGCAGCTTTTTTGGTAAAAGTTAGAGCAAGGATATTTGAAGGCTTTGCTCCTTGAAAGAGAAGGCTTAAATAGCGTCTTGTGAGTTGGTAAGTTTTTCCACTTCCAGCACTTGCGCTTAGCGATAATAGCGGATATTGCATAAATTTCTCCAAAATAAAAATTATAACATTTCTATTTTTTAAAATAAAGTTGATTGACATAAACTAAAGGTTTATAATATAATACACTAAAAGTTATAAATATTTTTAAGGAAATAAGAATGTCAAAAAGTCTTTATGAAACACTTGAAGTCTCACAAAATGCAAGTGCAGATGAAATCAAAAAGTCTTATCGTCGCCTTGCACGCAAATATCACCCTGATATTAATAAAGAGCCGGGTGCGGAAGATAAATTCAAAGAAATCAATGCAGCTTATGAAATCTTAAGCGATGAAAATAAACGCAAACAATATGACCAATTTGGGGATTCTATGTTTGGCGGACAAAATTTTCATGATTTCACACGCTCACATGGCGGAGTAAATCTTGATGATATTTTAAGTCAAATTTTTGGTGGAGGATTTGCACAAGGTGGCTTTAATAGTGCAAACTTCGGTGGAGGGTTTAATTTTGGAGGATTCCAAAACACCAGAAATCTCAATTTGGATATTAATGCGCAAATCACAATCCCTTTTACAACAGCACTTTTAGGAGGAGTGCATAATGTCAATATCCAAAACAACAGTTATGATATTAAGATTCCAGCAGGCGTTAGAAGTGGTGAAACAATCCGACTAAAAGGCAAAGGAAATAGTGCAGGGGGACAAAGCGGGGATTTGCTGCTTAAAGTTAGTGTCGCATCACACCCACAATACACACAAGAAGGCGACCATTTAACAATGTCTTTTGATGTGCCATTAAAGATTGCTTTGTTTGGCGGTAAAGTAGAGATTGAAACGCTGCGCAAAACTATCACGCTAAAGATTCCAAAAAATACAAAAAACGCACAAAGATTCCGCGTAAAAGAGTTAGGAGCATACAATAGAAAAAGCAAAACTTATGGGGATTTGTATTTAGAAGCAAATATTGTTTTGCCAGATAGTGATACATTTCCTCAAGAATTAAAAGACGCATTAGAAAAATATTTATAAGGAGAAAACAATGTATAGTTATGATGAACCGGTATATTTAATTAGCGTGGTTGCTAAAATTTTATCTATCCACCCACAAACTTTGCGCCAATATGAGCGTGAAGGGTTAGTAGAGCCGGGAAGAACAGATGGCAAAATGCGCTTGTATTCTCAACGCGATATTGACAAGATTAAAACAATTTTGCGTTTAACAAGGGATTTAGGTGTAAATCTAGCAGGAGTAGATATTATTATGCGCTTAAAAGATAAACTTGATGAACAAGATAAAGAGATTGAAGAATTGCGCTTAAATTTAGAAAAATTAAAAGCTAGTCAGCCAAGCAAGTCTGTAGTAAAAAAACAAAGTTCTTATGAAGTCATTATTTTTAAATAATTGTTAAGGGAATTAAATGCGAAAAACAACAATATTACTTATCTTCCTACCTTTAATGTTATTCTGTTTTAACGCATGCTCTACAAGAGGACACGCAAACTCTGAAGGAGCTTCAGGCTACACAGAGTGGCGTTTCAATTTTTAGATTATTCAAAGATTGGTTGGATTTTATAGCCAAGACGAGATTGATTTATGATAAGTTCATAATAAGTCTTGCGTCTAATTCCATTAATATGCATACGTAATGAATCCATCGTCATTTGCTGCCCACCCCAAACTTTTTGATGAAACTCTTCATAAGTAACAGGATAACCATTATTTTCTAAAAGTAAATCCAAAATCTTGCATTCCCTATCTGTGAGTTCAAAAACCGCAAATCCTTTGAGGATTGATTTATCTCGGCGACGATAGCTTATCCCTTTCCCTAAATCTACAATTTGTTCTTTATTAAGGCTTTTATTGATATTTAAAAGTAAAACAAATAATTCTTCTAAATCTACCACTTTTTTAATTAATGATGCTGCATTTAATCGCATCATTTCTGCAATTTTTTCTTCATCACTATAAGCTGTCATAAAGATAACAGGAATGCTTGGAT
This sequence comes from Helicobacter sp. MIT 11-5569, assembly GCF_000765695.2. Lineage (GTDB taxonomy): Bacteria > Campylobacterota > Campylobacteria > Campylobacterales > Helicobacteraceae > Helicobacter_D. The sequence goes on from NZ_JRPB02000001.1 coordinate 211,884, forward strand.
TAATTTTTCTCATACTTTTAACCATTGCGATTCCATCTAGCTTTCCATCTAATTTCACATCAGTAATCACAATATCTATTGCCTCATTTTTAAAATGTTTTAATGCAGTTTCGCCTTTTTTGGCTGTTATTACTTTTTTGCAGCGGCACTCAAGAGGAATCTTAAGTAAATCTAGCGCAACAGAATCATCTTCAACGATTAGCAATGTTAATTCCTTAAGAGGTTCTAATAATTCTGGAGTCATTGTTTTTCCTAAATAAATATTATCTAGGGTAAATTGTATTGCATAAAGAATCTAATTAAGCTTAATTTTCACAAGGGCAAGCTTTTTTACAACTTTCGCCAAAAGTCTTTATAAACTCGCAATACAAACAACTCACGCTACGTTTTGCACAAATAACTGGAATCTCTTTTTTCTTTGCCGCACTACGAAATTTACGCATTGTGTTATGGTTTAGAAAATTTGTAAGCATAACCAAACATGCAATATTTTGTGGTAAATCTTTATGATTAATGCTCTCTTTTCTCCCGTCCCAATGTGTAATTTTTTCACACCCAAGATTTTTTAAAACCGCTTTAATAGGAGTAATCTCATCTCCTCCAATCACTAATACAGACATACACTATCCTTAATATATAAATTATAAAATAATCACAAAATGATAATCAATATCAACTTAAAGTAAAATAAAAACGATTCTTATTTTATCTTTACTTTATTGATTTTTTGCTACAATATTATTTTTAAGTATTAGATTTTTATTTAAGGATTTTTCTATGAAAAAATATAAAGAATCTCTCAAAACAATTTTAGACAGATTACATTTATCAATCAAAAAAAATAACCTAAAAAGTTCCAAGCAAAGAGAGATGATAATCAAAGTAATTTATGAGGAAGGGGGGCATCTAAGCCCAGAGGATATTTTTTCTATTATTAGAAAAAATTGCAAAAGCACAAGCATTTCTTCTATTTATAGAATTTTATCTTTTTTGGAAAAAGAAGGTTTTGTCAGCTCTATTGAAGTAGATAAAAGTGGAAAACGTTACGAGATTGCAAGTGGATTACACCATGACCATATTATTTGTGTAGAATGTGGCAAAATAGAAGAATTTTGCAACGATGAGATTGAAAAATTACAAATTGAAGTCGCTAATTCCTATAATGGAAAACTTGTAGGACACGATATGATGCTCTATGTGGTTTGCAATAAGTGCCTAAAAAAAGAAGAATCTTAAAAAAATCTTCTTAAAGCTTAGAATCTTGAAGTTCTTTCTTTAGGCTTTTTAGCTTTGCGTAATCTATCGCGCTTTTAGCAAAGATTCCAGATTCTGCGTCTTTGTGGCAAGTTTGGCAGTTTGCTTTGCTTTTAATTTCTTCCATTTCAAAAAGTGCAGGTTTTATCTTATCGTGTGCAACTTCCCAATAATGGTATTTTGTTATGGCTATTTTATTAGAATCAGATTCTTTGGCAATCTTGCTAGAAAATTTTGTATCCACAGAATCGCTTGAGTATTGTTGCAAAAACTTTGCAATGACTTCTTGCGATTCTTGCTCCAAGCTCGCATCTTCCCCGAAGTGATTCTCCAAATCACTCATCATAGAATCCCAAGAAGATTTTGGCAACAAATAAGAAGCATAAGCAATATGGCAACTTCCGCATTCTTTGGTGTATTCTTTTAAATCTTGGCTTGCAAAAATCTCTCTTTCAAAGGGGCGCAAAAACACATTGCGCGGATAAAACAAATAAAGAATCAGAACAAACAAAAAGGCTAAATAGAATCCAAAAATCACTTTTTGAGTAAGGCTTAAAGTAATGTTTTCTTCTTGATTTGTCCTTTTGTAGCCACTTATCATAGAATCTATGGAATCATTTTTATTCCAAAATTTATCAATCAAGCTTCCACAAATATGGATTAAAATCACAGCCAAAAGTGCATTAGCACAAAATTCATGCAAATCTTCAAAAATCTCAAAGTAGCGATATTCAAAGAAAAGATAGCCAAAGATTCCCCTTTGTTCTTCTGCACCAATGGTGAGCATTCCACTTAAAATCGTTATTAAGCCAAGCACGAAGATTAACACAATCGCCACACTTGAAGCAGGATTATGCCCTATATAGTGCTTTTTCTCTCCTAAAATAGAGGCGAAGTAGCTAAGGATTCCGCGAAATTCAAAATCACTAAAGCGCGAATACTTTGTGCCAACAAATCCCCAAATAACGCGAAGCAAAACACCTGCACCAAATAGGATTCCAAAAATAAAATGGAAAGTAATCAGCGCATCAAAATAGACGCACAAATACGCAAGCGAAAAACTCGCAATCAAAAAATAATGCAAAAAGCGATTAACAAAAGTCCAAATATAGCTTTTAATCACGCCACATTCCGTAATTTGGAATATTTATTGTTCTTTTTCCATAAACCCCTTCATCTGCCTTTGTATGACAAGCCGCACAACGAGCAATATTTCCGACTTCCTTTTGCGTTACCATCCATTCTTTTAGTTTTCTATGCTTTTTTTGGTGGTAGGGAATCTGAGAAATAGAAGTGTATAAAACTCCCGGTTGCATAGAGTTTGTAAGCTTTGCACTACGGCGATATTGCGGAGCTTTTTCACTTGCATTATCTAGCAAATATTTTGTGATTTGCTCAATCTCTTCTTTTTCCAAACTCGCATCTGTGCCATAATGTGAGCTTAGATTTTCCATAATATATTTCCACGATGGGCTAGGCAATAAACCCGGCTGATAGCCAAAATGGCAACTTGCGCATTCTTTTTTATAAAGTGGATTATCCACAGGCTTTACTTCTGGTCCTTTAGATTTAGCATTTAAAGAAACGCCAAAGAAAGCACAAAGCAAGATAATACAAAAAGATTTTGGTAAATTTTTCATTATTTTTCCCTTGATAAATTATTGTGAAACAATATAATACAGCACATCACCTTTTTCTTGCGCATTTCCTTCACGCAAGAAAACATCTTTGAAATTGCGCTTAAGCCACTTTTTAACCTCTTTAACATCGCTTAGTCGCGCAGGATTCACACTTGGTGCTAAAGGTTCTAGGGTTTTGTTTGTAAAAATATTTGTCGCAGAAGTTTTTAAATCCGCATTATGGCAGCTTTGGCAAGAAAGCAAAGCATCATTTTTGCCTTTATTTTTTGTGCTAAAAATCGCTTCACCTCTTTTTGCATCAAAATCCACAAATTGCGGATTAGCTTGCTTGGCTTCAACTTTTAGCTCCTCAATATACGCTTGCATTTGCGCATTAAACCCACCCGCATAACTCATACTTGTCGCAAACATTACACCACAAGCACCTAGTGCAATACCTTTAATATTCATTCTCATTTTTATCCTTTTTCATTTAGAAATATCTAATTATAAAAATAAATTGTCAAGATAATATTAAAAATTGTATTGTGTGCTTAATTACGATAAATCGTATATAAAACTTAATCTAACATAAAGCAATTCTGTAACTTTCAGCTTTTATTAAACTTATTATGTTGCATTTTTAACTTTTGCTATAATTCTTTGCAACAAATAAAGGAGGGCTTATGCAAAAATCATTCATATTATGTTTTACAAAATTAATTATTGGCACGATTCTAAGCGCATTTCTTGCATTTAGCACACTAAATGCGCAACCTTTAAAAGAGGGTAGAGATTATATCGTGCTTAAAAATCCCCTAAATGTTCCACAAAAATCTATTGTAGAGATTTTTAATGTAGGTTGCCCACATTGCGCAAAAATGGCAAAAATTTTACCAAAGTTATTTGCAGTGATTCCACAAGAGGCAGTATTTTTACCCTATCATATCATCACAGGAAGCCAATTTAGCGCACAAGCAAGCGAAGTTTTAGCAGTTGCAGTTAGCATTGATGAGGAGCGCACCCTCCATTCCAGAGATATTGAATCTTATTTTAGACGCGCAAGCAATGCATATTTTGACGCATTTTCAAAACAAAAAATATTCAAAAATAAGGATTCGTTTATCGACTATGGATTAGACGCTATGGAAATTTCACGCACAAAATTTGAAACGCAACTTCATCAAACAGATGTGCAAGAAAAACTCAAAATTTGGCAAGATTCTATTGAGCAAACAGGCATAAAAAGCCTTCCTAGCTTTATTATTAATGGCAAATATCTAATCTTAACCCAAAATGTAAAAGACACTGAAGATTTTATTTATAAGATAGATTATTTACTAGGGAAATAAATTCATAAAAACTTGAAAGTATCTTCATAATTTATTAACAAAGTATTTTTATAATTCCAATCGTAACAACAAAATTCCAACAAGGAGACAAAATGAAAACTTTAAAATTATTTGGAGTGCTACTAAGCGCAGCGATTCTTTCTACTTCTGCAATGGCTGGATATGATTTTGATGTGCATGGGCAAATTTCAGCAGTAGATAACAAAAACAAAACAATCACTCTATCTGGTCCGGGTGGGCAACTCGTGATTAAGGTTTTGCCTTATACAGAAATTAAAGGTGATGATTGTGGTCCTTTTGGGCAAGATATTTATGGGTCTTTTAGAGATTTAACTGTGGGTAAATTTGTAAAAGTTGAAGCGATTCCTTATGGAGGATATAATGCTTATGCAGAGAGCAATGCACAAGCAATCAATCCACAAACAGGCTTGCCACAAAATATGCAATTAACCGCTAAAGAAATTGAATGGAAATGCTATCCTAGAGCTTATTAATAAACATTGCGTTGTTTTTGCGGGATTCTGCTTGCCACAAATGAAGTAAGATTCTATGCTAGTAGAATCCACAAATTGCGCATTTGTCAAAAATTGACAAAAAACGCACTAAAATTTTATTGCTTTTCTCGTATTGATTTTACAATATCCACTTCCCAAAAAAATTCCACCCAATCTTTAGCTTCACGCAAAATAAAATCCGGCTTGAAACCTGCTGTAGGTTTATGAAAAATGCACGCTGTTTTAAAATCAATGTTAGTGTTAATTTCACTTAAAATATTATAAACTTTCTCCATACTTGTGCCACTATCTACGATTTCATCGACAATCAAAACGCGTTGATTTCCGCTAAGCTCTGGAATATTTGAGATTTGAATCTCTTGTTGTACTTTGTTAAAAAATGAAGAAGCATTGATTGTATAAACGCGTCTTAAATCAAGTGCGATTCCTAAAAAATGCGCCATTGTTAGCCCACCGCGAGAAATCGCAACAATCGCATCAGGATTAAAATCAATCTGACTAACAAGCTCTTTCATATCCTCCCTAAACATTTCATAGCTGTAATACTGCATTTAAACCTCCTTAATAAATTTGAATCTCATTATATAGACTATCTCGCTCAACAGGGATAAATCCTGCGTCTTTAATCTCTGCGACCAATGTATCCTTTGTGATTCCATAAGCACTTTTGCTACCACTTGCACTTTGGATTGCTTCTCTTTGAATCGTGCCATCAATATCATCTGCGCCAAACTCTTGCGCAACAAGTGCCAAATTTAACCCCAAAGTCGCCCAATATGCTTTAATATGTAGAATATTTGGCAATAAGATTCTAGCAATTGCAATCGTTTTTAGAATCTCCTGCCCACTAGGAAATTCTGTAACTTTTAAAAAATTATTTTCTTTTTGATACACGAGCGGAATAAAAGCATTGAAACCACCACTTTTTTCTTGTTGATGATAAAGGCGCAATAGGTGGTCAATCCGATGTTCTCGCGATTCCACATGCCCAAAAAGCATTGTTGCGTTAGATTTTTTGCCCAAAGAATGCCAGATTCCATGAATTTTCAACCAATCTTTAGAATCCACCTTGCCCTTACAAATATAAGCACGCACTTTTTCATCAAAAATCTCCGCACCACCACCGGGCATAGAATCTACGCCATTTTGCGCCATTAGTTCTAGCACTTCTTGGTGGCTTTTATTTGAGATTTTACTTAAGAAATTCACTTCTGCAGCAGTTAAAGCCTTAATATGCACTTGCGGAAACTCTGCCTTTAGCTCTCTAAAAAGCTCCAAATACCACTCTAAATTTAGCTTAGGATTGTGCGCACCTACAATGTGTAATTCTAACGCTCCAGATTTTACGGAATCCCTAGCAATCTTTAAAACTTGCTCTTTATCCATTGTATAAGCATTAGGATTCTTTCTGTGCGCAGAAAATCCGCAAAACTTGCAAATATCCGCACAATCATTTGTGGGATTAATATGACGATTTGAATTGAAAAATACTTTTTTGCCAAAATATTTTTGACGCAGAGAATCCGCCATTTTTCCCAAAGTAAAAAGGTCTAAATCATAAAGCTCTAAAGCGTTTTTAGAATCTAAAAAATCCGCGTGTTTATAATCTTGCATAAATCACCTTAAAAAACTAAATCCTTAAATTGTAAAGCGCAATTATACAAAAAATACTTTAATTTATATTATTGCTTTAAAAGCCTAAAAAGCAGAGTAGGGCGAGTAACTAAATGTTATTTTATTGATTTTGACTTTTTGAAAATTCTTTTAAAATTCTCTTCGCTTAATTGGTATGTATCAACCAAATTAAGCGATTTTACCATATGCAAAGTGCCTTGTTTGTATTTTTGAAAATGCTTAGACGCAATATGATTTTTATAAGCTTCTTGATTTTCATAGATTTCTAAAATCCTAATTTGATGATTATCAGAAATTAGCATCATCGGATAGATTGAAACCACGCCACTTTCCTTTTGCACAGAATCCTCAGCAACTTCAACTGCAAATTTCAAATATTCTTCCAAATACTCTGGATATACTTCAATTTCAGAAATTCTTACAATCATTCCATTGTTTTTATCTTCTGCCATTAATGCGGTGCCTCCAAAAATCATTAAACTTATAATGAGTAGTAATTTTTTCATTTCTCCCCCTTATTTAACTTTTCTAAGATTCTATCTTTGATAAAAATTATAGCAAAATTTCATCATCTCCTAAATTAGAGCAATAAAACACTAAAGAAAATGATAATAAATTTTAATATTGTTTTAATATAAAACTGTTTAGAATCTCACAATTATTTTACACTACAAGGACTATGAAATGACAATAAATTCCTTAAAAGATGGAGAGTATGGAGTAATTGCACGCATTGATGCTAACGAAAAAATGCGTGAGCGTTTATTTAGCTTTGGACTTGTCAAATCAAGCCATATCAAGCGCGTAAAAAGCTCTCTTGGAGGTTCTACAATCTTAGTAGAAATTGATAGAAGTTGTGTTGCTTTGCGCGCAGAAGAAGCGGAATCTATCATCATTCAAAAAGGTTAATACATGCAAAATACTATCAAAATTGCACTAGTTGGACAACCAAATGTCGGTAAAAGTCTATTGATTAATGCGCTATGCCATGCAAATATGAAAGTAGGAAATTTCACAGGAGTAACCGTAGAGAAAGCACAAGCACAAACTCTACACAAAGGCTATACTTTGCAAATTGTGGATCTTCCCGGAACTTACTCTTTATATGGTTATTCCAAAGAAGAACAAATCACAAAAGAATTTTTAGAAAATGATACTTATGATTTAATTGTTAATGTTGTGGATTCTACAAATTTAGAACGCAATTTACAGCTTAGCACACAACTTTTAGACACACAAAAAAAGATGATAATTGCTCTAAATATGAGCGATGAAGCACTCAATGAAGGCATAAAAATTAACACACAAAGCCTAAAAGAACTGCTTGGAATCCCTTGTGTGCAAATTTCAGCACATACAAAAGAAAACTTAGAAGAATTATTAGATAACATCATACAACTTCACAAAAAAGAACAGGGCGAAAATAAACGCATTTATAGCAATGCCATTGAAAATGAAATTTTACATATTGAGCATTTTTTAGAAGATAAATGCGATAGAAGTGTGGAATCTTTGGGCTTAAGTAAGCGTCAAATTGCAATTTTGCTTTTAAAACAAGATGAAAAAATTTTTAAGATTCTCCATGAAAAACCTATTTGGATGGAACTTTCAAAAGTCTTACAAGAATCCCTTAATACACTTTATGCGACTTTTGATACACGTTCGATTCAAGAGATTTTTTTAGATGATTTGTATGCTTTTGTAAGCGGTCTTATTACGGAATCTGTGCGCTACGAAAAAGCTTCAAAACACAACTATACAAGCAGTATTGACCGTATTTTGATTAACAAATACGCAGGGATTCCAATCTTTTTATTTTTTATGTGGATACTTTTTCAGCTCACCTTTACGCTTGGCGCATTGCCTATGGATATGATTGAAAGTTTTTTTGCATGGCTTGGAGATGGAATCAAAGAGAATCTAAGCAATGAAGCCCTTGCATCTTTGCTTGCTGATGGAATCATTGGCGGGGTTGGGGCAGTGATATTATTTTTACCCAATATTGTTATTTTGTTTTTTGGAATCGCATTACTAGAAACAACAGGGTATATGGCAAGAGTAGCGTTTTTGCTTGATGGATTTTTTCATAAATTTGGCTTACATGGAAAAAGTTTTATTCCCTTAGTTACAGGTTTTGGTTGTTCTGTGCCAGCATTTATGGCGACACGCACACTAAAAAGCCAAAAAGATAGATTGCTCACATTATTTATCATAAACTTTATGAGTTGTGGAGCAAGACTTCCTGTGTATGTGCTATTTGTTGGGGCATTTTTTCCAATCAGCGAGGCAGGGAATTGGCTTTTTGGTATTTATATTTTAGGTGCAATTATTGGGCTTATTATGGCAAAGATTCTACGCTTAACAGCTTTTAGAGGTCCTGATGAACCTTTTGTAATGGAAATGCCAAAATATCGTATGCCAAATTGGAATCTTGTTTGGTTTTCTATCGTAGCAAAAGCAAAAATGTATCTTAAAAAAGCAGGAACTTTTATTCTAGCAGCGTCAATTCTCATTTGGTTTGCAAGCACTTATCCCAAACAAGAATCCCTTGAGGAATCCTATACACAAAAGATAGAAAATGCTTTAAATGAGGAGGAAAGGAATCAACTTGAATTTTCTTTAGAAGAACAACGCATTGAAAATAGCTATTTGGGAATGGCAGGAAAGGCGATTGAGCCGATTTTTGCACCGCTTGGATTTGACTGGAAAATGAGTGTTTCTCTTCTTAGTGGATTAGCGGCAAAAGAAGTCGTAATCTCTACAATGGGGGTGCTATACACGCTTGGTGCTGAAGTCGATGAAACAAGCGAAAGCCTTATGGAAGTGATTAAAAATGCGATTCCATTACAAAGCGCAGTCGCATTTATTCTTTTTATAATGATTTATAATCCTTGCCTTGCCGCAACAGTCGTATTTGGCAAGGAAGCAGGCGGCTTTAAATATATTGTGTATTTATTCTTATTTACTTGTATCACTGCTTATATAGCAGCTTGGATTGGAAGCCTAATTGCAGGAATCCTGCTAGGCTAATGTTCCATAATCTCTGTGGTGTCTTTTAGTTTTTGTTTATCAAAGTGCATATAAATCCGAGAAGTATCTAGGCTTGCGTGCCCCAGGGATTCTTGGACAAGCACCAAATCTTGGCTTTTTTGATAGAGTAGGGTAGCAAAACTATGGCGGAGCATATGTGCGCCATTTTTTTCTTTTCTGATTCCATTGTGTAATAAAACTTGTTCTACGATTCTACTCACATAAGCTTGTGTAAGCTTTTTACCCTTATGATTACAAAAAAGCAAATCATCTTCAACTTGCATTGTATCACGCGCACTTTTCCACAATACCAAATCCTCATTAATATTTTTGGCTTTTAGTATTACAACACGCGGTTTATTCCCTTTTCCACGCACTTGTATGAGATAAAATTCTCCATCTTGCATAATATCTTTTAGCTTTAATCCCAAAGCCTCACCAACACGGATTCCAGTGTAGATAATAATCTTTAAAAGTAAGCGGTTTCTAGCTCCTAAATCCTGGTGCTTAAAAACAAAATTATTGATTCCATTAATAAAGCGATGCACTTCCTCTTCATTCATAAAAGAAGGGAGCTTTTGCCCACTTTTACCGCGCAAACCACCCCAGTTTTTAAGCGTAATACGGAAATTATAAGAAGTGCCTTGTGCATCTTCATTTTGCTTATCCACAAAACCAAAGAAATTTAATAATGCCATTCTATAATTTTTTTTTGTTGCGTCCGATAGCGCGCTTGTGTGAATGGTTAGAAATTCCTTTAAAAGCTCCTCATCGACATTTTTAAGGCTTTCTAAACCTAAATGCGTAAGGTATTCATAAAGCCTAACAAGCGGTATAATATAAGTATTCACGCCAATTAGACCAATATTTCTACATTCTTTACAAGTATTTTGCAAAGATTCTATGGATTCAAATCCACCGCGAAATTTTGCAAGCACCTTTAAAATTTCATCTTTGTTTTTAACCTGATGATTTGATAAGCTGTTAATTTTGCTATAAATAAAACGCTCAAGCCAGAATAAAAGATTCTTATCAAAATTAGAAAAATGGTCAATTGCATAACGCATTTGATTTCCTTAAACTCATATAAAATTACATTAAGCTATGATTTATATTTTACAAAGCCTGCATTATAGCAAAAATATTATAATTTTGTATTGAAAACTATAATTTTCAAACTTTTTTTGAAAAATATTGAGAATTTTTGTAACAAACTGCAAAGCTCATTTATTAAGAATTATGTTGTAAATGGTAAGAATATGGATTTATATAGAATCACACTTTTTAATATTAGCTCACATTATGAAAACAATGTTTTAAGTTATTTGAATGTTAAAGTTACTCCAGAAGCATATAAGTTTTTTAATAATATCCACAAAAACTTTCTTGTGGGATTCTCTCTTAAGGAATTTTCATTTATTACCACCAAAAGTGCAAAGAATCTTTATAGAATCATTAAAGAAATTGAATGCAGACATTTTAAATATCTTGATATTGATTCTTTTGTATTTCAGAATCTTATGGATATACAAAAATCACATTCATCAGTAAGCTCCGAGATTTTTGCTTTATTGATATTCTTTGATTATAATCCCCTAACCATTGATAAAGGAGAAGCATTATTTTCCGCACCAAGAACCGCCCTTTCTTTAGTGCAAATTTTATAGTGTGTTTAAGTTTATGCTAAGGCGGTTAGGCTTAAAATTCTAATGTTTGAAGTTTTATTAGAGAAGTCTTAGGATTTCTCTAATGAGTTGCAAAATAGCAATGATAAGATTTAAAACTCTATCAACCATTTAAGCACCTCCTCTCCTACACTAAAGAAAGTCTAGCAACTTAAACACACTAAAAGAATTATATATAAAAACACTTTTTAAATGCTTAAAACAGCTTCCTTAGCGTTCATTGCAACAACTCCTTATTTTCGTGAATATTACCGATTATCTCATAATCTTCACTTTCTATTGATTCATTGTGCATATATTCAAGAAAACCATTAAGATTGTAGATTCCATTATCTTCAACAACCTCCCACAATTCATACACCATATATTCGGCATTAAAAATAATTGTTCTAATTTTGCCCTCATAACTAACAATATCACCCTCGTGAATCTTTTTACCATTCTTATCTTTTAATCCTATCCAAAGTTCAATTTCATAATCTTCTTGATTGGTGAATAAAAAGAATTCTTCTTCGTTGCAACCCCTATGTGTTTCTTTGCATTCGCTAAATCCTATTTGTGAATCTAACCCTATATAATGTGTTCTATCTTTAAATATTTTTAGTTTATTTCTGATATAATCCACGCCTAAGTCTTTCTTTGGCTTTAGGTGGTTTGTTATTTGTTGGTTGTGGAGAAACAAATCCTATGGGTAGCAATGATTTTTTATCACAAGATAATGTTAATTTTAAAAATATTTTCCCTGCAAAAGAATCTTTTGAAAAAGACTATGAAAAAATTGCTAATGAATGTTCTTATATTAACTATGTCGCAAAAGGTAGCAAAGGTATTCCAAGCAATAATGATTATATGTCCGAACTTTTAAAGGGTGGTGGGAAATATAAAAAAGAATTAAAAATATTTGAAAATTGTTCTGCTTTGCAAAAGTTTTTATACAAAAATGGCTATACAGATAAAGAATATCCTTTCTATAATGAAAATAAAAAATATGAAGATAAATTTGGTAAGCTTATGTAGTATTCTTAGAATACACAAATTTGAGTAATAATATAAAATATGGAAATTAAGAGTGTATATTTTATCAAGAGCTAAAATCAAGTTTCATCACTTCAAGAATAAAATCAAAGCATTAAGTGCTAAAGATATATTTAAAGGTAGCATTAAAGGCACATTTACTCTCTATAAATCTATTGAGGGATTATTGGTTTGCATTGTTGTTGGTATGCTTCTTTATTATAATATTATCAATATAGAGGATATAATAGCTTTTGTAATTATGTTTGCAGTGCTTAAATTTTTATTTGGTCTTTTAAAGATTTTGCTCTTTGTTGTCTTATCATTTTTATTTAGCAGAGAGCTTGTTTCTTGGTTTATCAATCTAAAATTAACTAGAATATTCAGCGTTATTCTTTTTGATTTATTGCCAATTTTTCTTGCTACAATGACTATCCTTAGTTTTGGAGGGAGATTGGAAAAACTTGCAAAATGGATTTCTTCATTATGGTTTTTTAATATTTTTTGATTTTTTACGAAAAACAATTCTCAAGCAAATAATTCCTTTAACACTTAGAGGGATTCTTCCCTCACCACCTTGCTTATACGATTCTACTTCTTCGCATTTATATATTTTCTGCCGTGTTTAGAATCTTTAAGATTTAATCTATTTTTAATTTAAAAAGATTATACTTACGAAATATTTATGTGGGGTGTTAGCGCGTTATTTAATTGCAGGCTGATGACCCCCATAACTCTACTTCTTATACAAACTAAAATAGAAATTTCCCTTGTAATTGATAATGAAATTGTTTTCTAAATTTTTATAACAGAATTTTTCTTTTGAATGGCTCTCATTGCTTTTTTCTTGCAGTTTTTCTTCCAAATATAAACAAAACTTCATCTTTTCGGTTTTACTATTAGGAAAATTATTTTTGTAGGCTATTGCTCCTATTAAAATATCTACGATTTGGATAAAAGTTGATGATTCACTTTCTAACATAGAAGCATTAAAGACTTGTGGCATTTTACAAATAGTTTTTTCAAAACTGCTAGGAATAGAGTTGGGTTTTGATAAATAATCCGCCAATACGCATACTTTTTCATTTGGCATACTGCAATTTTCTTTAATGTGTTGTTTTAGGAAATTCATTTGCAGTTCCCAAATTGTTGTTTCATTTTTGACAATCTTTGTTTTACTGATGAAAAACGCATAAAAATTAAATCCTCGATGCTCAAAGCAAACATTAATGAGTTCCTTGTAGAAATTAACATCTGAATAGTAACGAATTTCGTTAAATTTGAATTCCTTTTTTCTATTCCATTGTTGTTTAAGTGAATAAATTTTTTCAAGAAAACCACTCGTTTCTTTGAGTTTAAGCGCACCAAGACCAAATAATGGTTGGTTCTTGTCTCTGCTTAAAGTTCCTGTTTCATCAACAAAGAGTAAAAAATTATGTTCCATACCTTATTGCCTCCATTTTATTTTTTATTATAGCTAAATTTTATAAGTCTTTAATTTTTCCGCTAAACCATTTTTTTCTTACTTCTTCGCATTCTTAGAGATAAACTCACTACAAATCCTATAATCCTCTTTATAGCCTTTTGGCAATTCTAGTTTATGCTTCTGTGCTAGAGATTCTACAAACTTCATTTGTTTTTCACTTGGTGGCGTAGGCTTAGAATCTTTTTTAAGTAAAGTAATAAAATCAGTGCAGACTTTAAAATCCTCATAAACTTCTTTTGGAATCTCTTTGCTCTGCTCTTTAGCTAAAGATTCTGCATATTTAATTTGATTCTCACTTGGCTTACTAGAATTAATCTTAGCAAAGTTCATTTTTTGATGGAGTGGTTTAATGAAATCAAGATAATTTAATTCTCCTTTGGTGATTAAATCTAGCACATTTTCCATTTCAGCGGTAAATTCACTTAAAGTAATCCACGATTCTTTATCCTTTAGCATCTCAATAAGATTAATCCCTTTTTGTGTAGGGATAATAATATTCTCTTTGCCTTTTTTCTCTAAAGTTACATAGCCTTTATCTAGTAGTATTGGTAAGTAAGTTGCATAAGTGCTAGGTCTGCCTATTTTGTTTTTCTCTAGTAAAGAAATAAAATTGCTCTCTTTATAATTTGTCGGTGCTTTTTTCTTAAACTCTTGTGTTTCAAACTTTGCAATTTCTATCTCCTCATCTTTACTAAAATCAAGATTTAGAGATTGCGCTTCTTGATTCTCGCCCTCTTCTTCTATGATTTCATCTTTTTCTTTTTTCTTGCTTCCTTGCTCACCCTCTCCATTGTCTAAATCCCCAAACACTCCTTTAAATCCTTTATATTTGATTTTAGAGTTTTTTAAATGAAAGAGCATTGCATTAATGCTAAAGGTATAGGTTGTAATTGTATTAATGCAATCTTTTGCTTGAGAGAGAATCGTATTTTGATAGATGAGAGTGTAGAGAGATTTAGAATCTCTTAAAAGGTCTTGTTTAATGTTAGATTCCTCTATTAGAGATTCTATTTTCTCAAAAGAATGATAATGTGTGATTCTAATTGCTTCGTGTGCTTCTGCTTGGCTTTGCTCTCCTGCTTTATACTCTCTTTTTTGATACCATTCTTCATTTTTTAAATGTGATTCTAATTCTTCTAAAAATTCTTTAGAAATCGCATTAGAATCTGTGCGATGATAAGTGATTAAACCTTTTTCAAATAAGGCTTGGGCGCATTGCATAACTTGACTTGTAGAGATTCCTAAAGCTTTAGAGGCAAATTCTTGGAGTTGTGAAGTCCTAAGAGGAGCTTTTGGGCTAATTTTACTCTCTTTAGTTTCAACAGAATAACATTTAGCAATTTTTGGAAGCTTATCTATGAGATTTAAAGCTTCGTTTTTATCATTGTAGAGATTATTATTAAGGATAGAAAATTCAATTCCATTTTTGCTAGAGAATGCTTTAATCTTATAATCTACCTTTTCTTTTAAAGGTAAAGCATTATAGGCTTCAATCTCTTTTTGTCTTTCTACAATAAAAGTTAATACAGGCGTTTGCACTCTACCTATGCTAATATTTTCTTTGAAGATATTTTGATATTTTGGGCTTAAGATAAATCCTACAAGCTTATCTCCTACTACTCTTGCTTTCCAAGATTCAAATTCTTTTACATTGCTTTGTAAAAAGGGGATAGAATTGCTAATGCCTTTAGCGATTCCACTCTCTGTAATCTCAAAAAATTCTGCTCTTTTAATACTTTTTGGTTTTTAGACTTTACAAACTCATAGAATAAATATCCAATCGCATAACCCTCTCTATCTGGGTCGGTTGCAATATAAATATCTTTACCCTCTGCATTCTTTAGAATCTCATAGATATAATTTTTCTTATTCTCTTTAAATTCTAAGATAGGCTCATAACTTTCTGTATCTTTAATAACTGCTTTAGAGAGTTCTTTAAAATGTCCTCCTGTGGCAAAGACTTTTGCTCCTGTGATTTTTGTAATCTTATCTATCTTGTTTGGGCTTTCAATAATGATTAAAGCGTTTTGTAGTTGCATTGTTTCTCCTTTGTGTGAAAATGTGTTATAATGTGTTTATCCATAAGGCTAAATGGATAAAAAAATTTGCAAACTTTATGGTTGGTAAAGGCTCGGCTCTCGTTTGGGGGCTGGGCTTTTTTTTTGGCGATTTAGTTGGGAGTGCGGGAGGAAACCAACCATAAAGGAGTCCAAAATGGAACTTCTTAGTTTAATCATTGCAGGGATTGCAGTGCTAGTAACACTTTTTAGAGAGGAAATAAGAAGCCTCTTAAAGAAGTAAATCTCTGCCTCTTGCAAATTTACACCGCTAAAACTTGCCACTTTAGCGGTGGTTTTAACTAATGCTTTCATTCTCTCTCCTTTAAAGTATTATTGTCTTCTATAAAAACAATTTCACCTTGTGTATCCTTTTTCATTATGCCTATAAGTTTATGGGAATTAGTTTTCTTTTGAATATTGTTATAGGGTTTCATCTGTTCTTCTTTTGTTTTCCATAATTTAGCCAAAGCCTTTTTTATTTCTACCTCTTTTTTTATAGCAGATTCTATTTTTTTATTGAGCCTATCTTTTTCACTTTGTAACTTTGATAAAGTTGCCCTTGTTGTGTTTAAAGCTGTATATAATTTGCGGTTGCTGTATATGTTGTATTTTTCTATCATTTATTTTTCCTTACTCTAAAAATAATCCAATAAAAAACATAAAGTTTAAACTAATAAACACTTAATCTATCTTCCCCTACCCTGTTCTTTTGGTGGTTCTTGTTTCTTTGAATCTGTCTTTTTAGGAATCGCTTTAGGAAGTTGTGATTTAGAAATTATCTTGCTTTGTTCTTGATTTAAACTCTGATTTTGACTTTGCTCCTTGGTTTGGGTTGGCTCTTTTTGTTCTTGTGATTCTAATTTGTTATGAGCTTGAACTAATCCTTTTAGGGCTTCTTCTTGGGATATATTATAATCTTTGGCTATGTCTTTTGCAGTGGATTTAAGCGTTTCTGTTGTTGTAAATCCCATACTTGACTTAATGATTGCTTCATAATCTATTTGTGGAATCTTTTGTTGTAAGGTTTTTGGGGAGATTTTTACTTCTACTACTTCATCTTTTATGATTGTTGTTTGATTTTCTTCTAGTGATAAATTCTGTTGGTAGGATTCAAGGGCTTTATTGGTATAAAGCTCTTGAGATTTCTTGTTTAGATTTTGGAGCGATATTCTTTCTTGAGGATTGATTCTCCATATTTGGCTATCATTGAATCCATAAAGGCGTCCGCTTCCCTCTTGAACTGCTGTGCTTCCCTCGCGAACTCTTCCGCTTCCTGTCTGAATTTCCTCGCTTCTTGCAATTCTCTTTCCGATAATTCCTCTAATTCTCTCAAGGAATAAAGCGGAACATTCTCGTAATGTGCTTGTTTGAGTATGGGTTCTTGTATTTGCATTTTCTATCTCCTTACTATAATCTAAACTTGCAAAAGGTGTTTTAGTATTTGGCTCTTTGATATAAAATAAATTAGGATTATTAATATCCTGCTCTATTTTAAAGCCACTTTCCTTTTCTAATTCTTTAAGCTTTAAAAGTAATTCAAAGTCCATATTATACCTTAAAACTCATCTTTATTCTCGTGGGTATTGCCGATAATCTCAATAGCAAATCCTTCATCTTTAACTTCTTCAAGCGTCCAAAAATCTTTTGGAGGGTCATTAGAGTATTTCACACTTGCAAAAGAAATAAGCTTTAATCCAAAACCAAGCTCAAAAACAACTTCACAAGTCATACTATAATCATAAAAGAGTTCTACTTTTACAATATCGCCCTCAAAGATTTTTTTACCATTCTTATCAAATAATCCTGTCCAAAGCTCAATTTCACAATCTTGTAACTCTTCTTCACTAAGTCTTGATTTAGCCTCATTCCCAACGATAAAATGAAATTTCATAGCAGGACAATCTGCATTATTACAATTACAATACTCGCCTTTTTCATTAGGTTTTGGCACGATTCTAAACTTAAAGTCTTTTACTAACATTTTGGAAACTCCTTTGTATTGTAGATATTCTCTACTTATTTGTAATTTTTGGTTGGTTTTTGTAAATACAAGGAGAACCTTCAAACATATGCTTCATATTTACTACATTACTTAGATTCCAGCTACTAATATCTTGGTTAAAAGAAAGAGCGTCTTTAAACATACCGCACATATTCTCTACACTGCTTACATTCCAAGAATTTAATGGTTGATTAAACGAAATAGCTTTAGCAAACATACCTTGCATATCTTTTACATTACTAACATTCCAACCGCTAATATCTTGGTTAAAAGAAAAAGCTTCAACAAACATATGGCTCATACTTTCCACTTTACTTACATTCCAATTACTAATATCTTGATTGAAATTTTTAGCGTTATGAAACATAAAATTCATATCTTTTACTTTGCTTGTATCCCAACTTTCAATTCCTCTAAAATCTGTGCGCTCACTTTTAAAGAATAAAAAACTCATATCATCAATTAAAGAAGTATTAATATCTCCTAAATGGATAGATTCATTATTAACTAGCTTTTGAAGTTCATCTTTTGTTTTTGGTTTGTATTTTTGTTTTGTCATTTTGCTATTCCTTTTCATTTTCATTTTCATTATTGCCCATTTACTAAATGTTCATTTTCTGGCATATAAATTCTATTTTTCAATTCTCCTGCAACACACAAACGCCCTATTGTTTCATTTTCAATACCTATTATTTCAATTTCATTAGATTCTAATTGCTCTAAAGGAATATCCTTATAAGCTTTATAAAACTTATCTCTTATGTAAAATTTACCTGTCTTTGATTTAAATACAACTACTCCTACAAGCTTTTCATTAGGATTCTTAGGATTCTTCACTTTTACAATATCTTTTACATAGATTCTCCTCTTCTTTTTATCTATGTGTCCTGTGTTATATTCTATGTAAGGATTCATACCTTCAATGCAAATTTCATCTTCTAAATTACCATTAAACATTACGATTCCTTTATCTTCTATGAAATAATAAACCCCATCTTCCTTATCCCAAAATCTTTCTTTAAAATCTTTTATTTTCATTTTTACTCCTCAATACTCTTTGCCACTTCTTTGCCTAAAAATCTTTGGCTCAATGTGTCGTAAATTAACTTCTCTTCTTGTTTTACAAGTTTTTTTTCTTCTGCTGTTTTTGGATACAAAATAAAGGTAACCAAAATAAAGTTAATATAAAAGCTAAGACCAAATTTTTGCATTTGGTCAGATATAATTTCTTCAACTACATTAAAAATATCTTTTCGGGTAATGTTTGGGTAATTTGGTATTTCGTTGATAATTATTTCTCCACCAAACCAACAAATATATTCATCTCCCTCGTGATAAAAACATTTAAATCGCATTTTTATTCCTTATTTTCATTTGTCTTTTCCTCTTTATTGCTACTCTTATTGGCTTTACTTCATAAGCAAGACAAGAACAAGCCATTGGTTTAATGTTTTCAAGATTGATTTGATTTTGTTTTAAAATCTCTCTAGTTCTTTGGAAATATTCTCTCTTAGAGAGTGGCTTTTCTTTGGAATCTAAAAGAGTAAAAAAAGTAATTTCTTTAATCTTTTGTTTATAAAAACTTTTAGACTATATTCACTTTCTCTTTCTATGCGTTCTACCATTTTTCTATCGTATGTCTTTGCAACTAAAACACTTAAGAGTTCATCTTTACTCTCTCCAAGCCCTGAAGCTTGTTCCAAATCTACATCATAAACAAGATAGACTTTATAGATTAGTTTAGATTTTATTTGTTTCATTTTATTTCCTTAGTTCCAAACCATAACCACAGCAGAAACAATCGCACAACAAATTCCAAAGATAATCAATCCCAAAATTACTTCTGCTAATATTTTGATGGTGTTTTTTTGTTTCATTCTTTATTCCCTATTCCATTTCTTTAAAATCTCTCTAAGAATTCTAAAGTCTTCTAACTCTTCTTTAAGTTTTAAGTTTTCAAGGTATAATTCAATAGCCTTAATAAGCTGTGTGCTTAATTTATCATTTGTTTTAGAAGCCATATTATTGAGAGTATTTCCATTAAATCCTATCTTTTCTCCAAGCTCTCTATAGGTAAGCCCTAGCTCTTTACAAGTCTTTTTGATGAGATTTTCATTTTTCATCTGTTTTCTCTTCTCTGAAAGTAACACCATCTTCCATACTCAAGCCAAGTTCTTTGCTAAAATTTCTCATAATATAAAAAACAAAATCTTCCCGATTAGCATTTTTATTAACTTCAATCGTTGTTAATATTTTGCCTTTGGAATCTAATAAATCCCACAAATCCAAGATAGGCATTCTCATCTTTGATGATTCTACCTACTAGCTTTTCTCCTTTGTAAATGCTCATATTGTTCATTGCGATTCCTTTATCTTCCTCTGTATTGTTCTTTTTCTTGTTTTGTAGTTGTAGTCTTAGAGAGTTGCTTTGGAATCTCTTTTTGTGGCGTCTTTGGCGATTGTTGGATTGTTTGCTTTACTTCTTTAGATTCTACTTTAGAGTTGATTATTTTTTGTCTTTGTTCTTTAGAATCCATAAGATTATCTAGCACTTTTTCTATTTCTTTTTCTGCTCGTTCTAGGCTTATGTTATATTCTTTAGCGATGTCTTTTGCTAAGGATTTTAAAGATTCTTCTGTCCTAAATCCTTTATCTGCTTCTAAGAGAGATTTATAATCTATTTGTGGTGGCGTGTTTGTTAGATTTTCTTCTCTATTATGCTTTTTAATGCACTGCACAAGCTCTGTGATTTTCTCTAAACAAAAATCCATATCTAATTGAATTGGTGTCCCCCAACAATGATTAAGGTCAAAATTTATAATCTTGGTAATATTCTCTTTATCTCCAAATAAATCTGTCCTTTTTTTATCAAAATACACTGGGCATACAAGACCAAATTCATCAGCTTCAAAAGGTGCTATTTGTTTTGAAGTTAATCCGATAAAACCACTAAGGAATCGTCCTGTTTCACCATTGCATAATAAATCATTTTCAATAAGGTAGTCTAAATTCTTATATTCTAGTTTTAAGATGGTATAAGGCATACCATTAATTTCTCCTGTTGTTCTCTCAAGTTCCTTATATCTTGTGCTATAAGGTTTGCTGTTAGTATCATTATTCATACGATTTCCTTTTTGTTTAAAAATTTAAAATAAGCTAGGTTCTCTAGCAATAAGGTTTTGATTCTCTGGATTCCAAATCCAATTTTCACCCTCTCTAAAATAGTCAAATTCTCTAGCTGTTTTTGGATAGAATGTAAAAGTAATTCTTGCATTCTCTATCTCTTCTTTTGAAATAAAATCTTTTATTTCATTGAGAATTTCTTCTTTTGTAAGGGGTGGATAATTATAAGCTCCTACCTCTCCATTCCCAGCAATCAATCTTTTTCCACTATTTGTATAAGAATAATCAAAAATCATTTTGATTCCTTTATACTAAGTAAGCCCATAAGGGCTTAAAATGGTATTTCTTGTTCTGCTTCTGTGCTATTAATCACTTCGGCTTCTTCAAGATTTTTTGGTGCAGATTCATAAATAACTTGTGGTGGCGTTGGAATATTTGCTTGAGCTTCTCTCTTTTGTCCAACAAAAGTAAAATCTCTTACAATCATTTGCCAACCATATTTTCTGTTACCATTTTCATCGTCATATTCATAGGTATAAATCTTTCCTGTTGCAAGGAATTTATCACCTTTTTTAAAATATTGTGAGGCAACCTCTGCTCTTTTCCCAAAAATTACAATAGGAATCCAATCGGTATGCTCTATCGTGTCATTCCCAACTTTTCTTTTCTCTGTAATAGCTAAAGAGTTCTTAGCAATTACACTGCCATTTTTGGATTGCAATACTTCAAAATCTCTACCGAGATTCCCGCACATTGTCATTTGATTCATTTTTTCTCCTTTGAAATTAATTTAATCTATTGCATTTGTTTCCTTGTGTGATAGATTAAGCGAATTCTTTTTGCGCTTTCTTTTAGTGGTTTTAAGGAATACTTGATAATTTTGTAAATGTTGTGAATCTTTACTTTTAAAAGAACATTCTTTCTCTACAAATTCTTTGGCTTCATCAATGGAAGTTTGAATAGTTTTTAGAATCTCATTGAGAGAAAATGTGAAACTTTCTTCCATTGTTTCAATATCGCCTATCTGTCCTAAGTATATTCTTTCAGTAATGATTCTAAAAATATTTCTTTGTATAGAATTAAGAAAAATTTGGTGGTATTTTGCTTCTAAGCGATTCCCTCCAAATTCTTTTATTTCTTTTTGTAAATCATTTTTTAATTGCTTCATTTTTATTTAAAATCTAGAACCAATCGCACAAAAAGGAAGCAATGCTCCCTTTGTTGATTCTAAACAACTCTTAACTTAAATCCTAGAGATTAAAATTCCTACATTCCCCTGCTTTGAGCTTTTGGATTCTCTTTGGCTTTGGTAGCAATTTCATTTTGCTTATATTTTTCTGCTACCTGCTTTTGTGATAATGTTGGAATATAATTCTCTCCTTTATTTTGAGCATTTAAGAATCTCATAATTGTGCTTTGAGCCATTCCTGTGATTCCTAATTTTTGAAGGTTAGGAAGAGTGCTTCTTATTTGCTCTGCTAACTTTTGTCTATAGTCTGGCAAATTTGTTAAATCCAAACTTTTAAGCTTACTTTTATCAATGCCTTTAATCTCGCTAATATGGTAGAGATTTGTTGTTTCAAGCTTTGGCGTTGGATAATCTACACGCTCTTTAACAATATATTCTCTACCCTCTTGTGAAATTGCTTTCATCGGCTCATTTGTCTTAGGGTCAATTTTAGGTTGCATTCCAAAGTCTGCAAGATATTCGTATTGAAAAGATTTTCCTTTACAAATTTGCTCTCCTTTATCATCAAGAACAGGATTACCCTCTTTATCAAAAATCGGATAAGTTTTGATTTCTCCGCCTAATTCAAAGACTTGCTTTGCACTGATAAATTCATTGCTCTTATAGCCATTAACATCAGCAAAAGCGCGCATTAAAACTCCATTAAGCCCTAAAAATGGTTTTCCTGTGGCTTTGTTGTAAGGCATAGTTTTTTCAATGTCTTTGGTATCCATTTCTTTATTCCAAAACATTTTTCCTATGTTTTTCTCACTCATAGCCATAGCGACAAGGATTCGTTTTTTCTTATTCACAAAATCCAATCTTTCGCTATTGTCCATTTCTTCCCATTTTTTTGTTTCTTTGTTTTCAGTTACATTTTCTTTGTTTTCCATTTAATTTTCCTTGTTTGTCTAGCAATAATTTTGCGCCTATTTAATGTCTTGTATCAATTTCATCTCTAAAATCAGAATACAAAGGATTTCCCTCTTCATCATAAGCGTCAGGCTCTGTAAAATGAGATTGAAGCTCACTTTCTAACTTCGCCTCTTCTAACAACATTTGGGCATCCTCTTTAGACAATGGTTTGGCATCAATTTCTGGAATCACTAATTCTTCTAAATTTTCATTAGCGATTTCATCGGATTTAGAATCAACTTTGTTTTGCATTTGCTTTCCTTTTTGGTAATTTTTAGCTTACTTTCTCTGCTGTTGCTTTAAAAATAAGCTAAAGTAAATCTATCAACACTTATAGACTTAATTTAGCTTATGGCAAGGAAGAGAGACTTACGCGGTATCCATTTCTTCTTCCTCTTTAATCATTGCAATTAATGTTTCTATGTAGCTATAACTAACCTCGTTTCTATTAAATTTATTTCTGAAATTCTCTAAAGATTCATTCCATTGCTCATCTGTTGTAATGTATTCTGGCGAAACACATTTTTCTATATGGAATTTAAAGAATTTTTTTAATCCCTCTTTTCCTAATTCTTGTTGAATTAACGCTCTTTTTTCTTTGACTTCTTCTTGGTCTTGTTGGCTTATTTCTGATGATTCTTGAGTGTTAGAATCTTTGGAATCTGATTTGTTTTGTTCTTGCGAAGCTTTAGGATTTAATTGCGAAGCTTCAGAGTTAAATTCTATTGCTTCAGAATTAGGCTCTGTTGCTTTAGAGATAGATTCTGTTTCTTGTTCTAATTCTTGTGTTTCTTTCTTGTCCATTACAACTTGCATATAGCGATTTTGATTTGTTGGGTTGTTTTCAAGATTTTTAATGTTTTCATCAACAACAATTTGCACTCTTGCTTTGGGTTGCAGTGTGGAAGTAGAATCTTTAATTGCTTCTGTTTCTTTTGGAGTTTCTGTATCTTCTTTTTGCTCTTGTGCTATTCTCTCTTGTTGTAATTCTTCCTCGCTTTTAACAGGAATCTTATCTGCACCTTGCCACTCTTTATTTTTAAACCAAAAATTCACTTTGGCTTTAATAGGGTGTTTGACGAATCCACGAATAAGGATTAAAATATCAGTGCTTGGCATATTTAAAATATCTTGGGCAGGAACAAGCTCATATCCCTCACTAGAAACAGAATCATTGCTTTTAATTAAATCTAGGTTGCCTTTGCTAGAAGAGAGTTTCTTTCTTGTAAATTTCCCTATCATTTTACTTAACTCTTCTGCGTCTTTTGCGCTATTCATTGTGAAAACAACTTGGTAACCTACATTGCTTCTTAAAATATTTAAATCATCTTCCCCATAATATTTTTTAATTTGCTCGTAACTTTGTGTAATATAGATTGGAATCAATCCATAACTTCTACAAAGCGCAGGAGCTTCTAAAAGGTAAGGCATTTTTCCAAACCGCACAAACTCATCACCGATAAAATAGATAAATTTATTAGGGTCGCTGTTTTCTTTACCGCTCATTAGTTTTTTAAACATTGTCTCTACAAAGATTCTAATAAGAGGTGCTAGAATATCAATATCTTCACTTTGAATTACAACATAGCAAGAGATTTTTTCTTCTCTTAAATCATAATAATCAAAACTCATTGTTGAAGTAGCACTTGCTACGCGTGGATTTTGGAAAACAGCCATAAAGGTATCATAGGTGGATTTAATACTTGCAAATTCTGTTTCTGCTGAACTTGTATAAGCCTTTGCTTGATTTCTTGTAATGTCGTGCAAGGATTCATCTAAGCTCACTTGCGTAAAGAAAGCTTTTTCTTCACTTTTGCTAGAATCTCTTTCGCCCAATTCCCCTGTATATTCGTCTTTTTGAGCTAATTCAAATTGCACTTTAATTTCATCACTAATTAGATGATATTTATCCATTTTTGGAGCTTGAGCCAATTCTCCTAAGCTTGTATGTCCATTTTTTTGCATAAAATAAGTCGCATAGAAACTAAACATTGTTTTTGCACTGACTATCCAATGGTCGTTTTCTTTGCCTTTTTCTCCTACAAAAATTGTTCCTGCGATTTGGTCTGCAAGTGTCTTCATCTCCACATAATCTAAGTCTTTAATCACCTTTTTATCAAAAGGATTAAAAAACATAGTATTTTCATCAGTATTAAGGGGTGAGAATCTTAAAATTTTATGCCCAAATTTTTGTTGGCGATACCCTGCGCTTTTTTGATAAAGCTCTCCTTTAATGTCCAAAACCACAACAGAATTAAAGATTGAAAAAAGATTTGGTAAAGCGATACTTGCAGTTTTTCCTGTTCCGGGCGGTGCGACAATCAAACAAGCTAAAGGACTTAAACAACGCAAATATTGTTCTACTTCACCATTCTTTTTTAATAAAACTCCTAGCATTAAGCCTTTCTCACCATTAATATTCATCGCTGGAAAATCCTCTTTTCTTGCAAAAGAGGCACTTCCATAAGTTTCTAATGATTTGTTTGTGTGTATGAAAAAATAAACAATTAGGGTGCAAAGTGGCATTAATCCAACCAAAATTGCAAGGTAAGCTTTAAATTTTAATGTCCCACTTGAGATATTTTGCAGAATTAAAATCCCTACATTAAATAAGTCTTTGAAATTTGGATTAAAAATATATTTCACTGCTAAAAAATAAAGAATCGCGCTCATTATAGAGGATATTAAAAATCCTATGAGCCATCGTTTAAGTGTAATTTCTTTTCCAACTCCTATAACATTATTATTAGTCATTTTGTGATTCCTTGTTTTTACGATAAGATTTTTCAATACTTAGTGAATCCAATTTGTTTTCCTTATAAATCTCTTTATATTCTTCTAAAATCTTCTTTACTTCATTCATTTGTGAGTAAATATTTTGTAAATCATTAGGATTAATTTGTTCAGAAGAGATATTAAGTCTGTGTGCAATTTGATTAATGTTATTTCCGATTTTATGGATATTATCAATAAAGGTTCTGTTTAGCTCTATAAAATAAATAAGCTTTTCATTGTTGTTTTTAATGGATTCTGTTTGAATCATTTTGCGAATGATTGCATTTTTTGTATAGCCTGTTTGGGTTTTCAGTCTTGATAAAATTTTATATTCTTGCGGATTTAAATATAGATTCAACCTCATTTCCTTTCTCCTACAATAAAGTATTAAATCTGTTTCTTTAAGATTTAAAATATCAGTAATTACTCTTTGCTTCCCTACTCTTTTGATTTGAATGATATAATCTACTCCACTTTCAATATAAGAGTTCATCATTTTAGAATCTGGATTTTGCAATCCTCCTCCTAAAGTTACATTAATCGCAATAGCTTTAATTGCGTCTTTTGGGCTATTTGCGTGAAGTGTGCTTAGGTTGCCATCGTGTCCTGTATTAGAAGCTCTTAAAAAAGGGAGAGTGTTGCGCATATCAATTTCGCCTAAAAGCAATCTATCGGGTCTTAATCTTAAAGCATTATCAATAGCCATTCTATAACTATAAGTATTTGTTTCTACCTTTGGCACTGCAAGTTGTAAAATATTATGATTCTTTAAAGATAGCTCTTGAGAATCTTCAATGGTTACGATTCTTTCATTTTCATAAATCTCATTAGCTAAAGCATTTAAAAAACTTGTTTTTCCTGTGCCTGTTCCTCCACTAATTAAAATACTTTTATGCGCTTTAACTAAATCTTTGATTTTTTCATAAGTCCAACCTTTCTCTAAGCATAAATCACTTAAAGTAAAAGCATTTAATTCAAATCTAGCTTTGCTTGGGATTCTTATTGAAATTCCGATATTAGAGTTAAATAAAACGCTTTGATGTTGAGCTTGAACCCTATATCTTAAATAGGGATAGGGAAGCTCGCAAGATAAACTAGGATTACTTGCATTAAAAGCTTTTCTCTTTGTTGCTAATTCTTTTAAAAAGCTCTCTAAAATAGTTAAACTAAGTGTTTCATCAGCAATAATTTCCCATTCGCCTTGTCTATCAATCAAAACTTCTTTTTCTCTGTTGATAATGAGTTCGTTTGCGTCCAAAGAGAGATACTTATCAAAGTGTCTAAGAATGGATTTTAGAATCGCACTAATTTCTTGCGATTGGTCAATAGCTCTTAGATTTGCGTTTTCTTCTTGCATTAATTCAAGCCTCTGCATTGCTAGGATTACTTAGAGTTTTAATCTCATCTAAAATCTTTGTGGCTTTTAGCTTTACTCTAGCTAGATTGGATTCTAGTTGTGTAATTTCCTTATAGACTTTCTTTAGAGATTCTTTCTTTTTTTCTAGCTTTGCATTTTTGGATTCTACATTCTCCATAAAACTCACTACTTCGTTAAACTCTGCCATTGTTTCTCCTTACTTAAAATATTTCACCATAACTTCGTTATTTTTAGGTTTTGGAAACCAAATATGGTGTGTTGGCACAATAAAAATTCTACTACCCGCTTTAATTTCAATCGTTGGCTTAATTGCTCGTTGCTGTGTTAGAATTTCTTGCACAATCGTGCTTAAATCTGTTTGGGATTGGTTGTAAATAGATTCACTATAAGTATTGTTACCCTTATTGTTATTTGTAGCAATAGAAAGCAACAACACATTTGTTAAAGTAGAAAGCGCATAAGGGATTCCATATCTTTCTAAATAGCGATTATTTAAATACCCCTCCGCTCCACTCATTCCCATAGAATCTGCCACATTGGCATTTGTTAGTAAAATATTCACTCCTTGAGGAGTAATAATTTCACGCCATTGTATTTGTAATCTTGCGTGTCCTGTAACTTCTCCGCTTGCTTGATATTGTCCAATAACTTTACTGCCTCGCGGAATCATCACTGCTCTTCCCATTGTGGCATATAAATATCTTCTTCAATTTGCGCACTTACAATTCCTGCCAAATCACTTGAAATTGCAGTTGTAAGAGTTGCTGGAATTAAACGCCCTGCCCTTATCATTCGTAAGAGATTATGTTCATTTGTGGCGGTATCAATATTTTCTTGATTAGAAAATCTATCCACTCCCCATTGTCTGCCACTACTAGAAAAATAAGTTTCTTGATTTCCTCTTTCTGCCAAAATAGAATCCCTTAGCATTGCATTGAGCTTTTGCTCTCTTGTAAGGGGCTTTGGGGGCTTTGGCTGGGAGATTGATTTTTGGGCGTTTTTAGAATCCTCCACAACCTTTTTCGCGGTGCTTATCTGCTCCTTTGCTTCAATCTCTCTTTTTAAGATTTCTGCTTTATTTATCATTGCATTATCAGTATTTACATTATCTTGATTCAAAGCATTAGGGTCTTCTCTTTGAGCAAAATCTTTATCAAGATATTTTGGCTTAGGTTTTTGCTTATAAAGATAATCATCAAGCGGATAATTCGTATCAAAAAGATAATCTAAGTTTTCTTGTAAAACTTCTTTTTGGGATTCTTTGACTTCTTGACTTTGGCTTTGATGAGAACTATCAACAAAGATACTTTCAGCAAATAAAGGATTCAAAACCAAAGAGGCAATTAAACTGATTAGAATACCATTTTTCATTGTTTAATTGTCCTTGTTTCTACTTTATTTGGAAGTGTGTATGTGGATTCTTTAGTTGTGTTTTGTTGAATTTTTTCTACACATACATAAGAATCTCCACTCCAAATTGTCCATTTTGGATTCCTTGTTTCTGCAATGATATAATTCCCTATAACCTTTGTTTCAACAGGTGTATCTTTTTTATCAATTACTGCAAAAATTGTAGGGATTTTATTGTTCTTTTTCTTATCGTATTTGAAATAAGTAAAAGTATCATCACTAAAAATCTCTTCTGCTAACAACCATTCATTTTCTCTTTTGGCTTTTTGCTTATAGTTGTTGTCTATCTCGCTTCTTTTGACTTTGATTTTTGCAATACCCTCTTTGATAATTAAAAATTCTTTCTCTTCTTTTTCTCTTAATTCTTTAACAATCTCCAAACTTTCATCATCAGTAATTTTTACAAGTAAATTAGGATTTTCTTTGCTTTTATAATCCGTAGAATAAAGGTAGAAATTGTGAATCTTATTGTCTTTGGTGAAAATTGTAAGATTTGTATCAATTCCAATTAAAAGCGGTTTGATAGAGAGAGCATTATTTAAATTTGGAATCTCATCTACTCTAAAACCGCTTTGGTCTCCTAGAATATAACTTGCAATATCCGCATCAAACATTAAAGTTGTTGCCATTGTAAAGCGTGTGCGAATCTTTTGTGTTTTATTCTCTTCATAAGGAATTGTCAGAGTATTTTCAAATCCTGTATATTTCTTATTCAAAAATTTTTGCTGGATTGCTCTTAGATTTTTATTTCTTAAAGCTTGTTTCATCAATAAGATTTGTTCCTCGCTAATTTCTTCTTGTGGATAGCCTTGTGCATAAGCTTGATTTTGATAATGGGGATTCTGATAAGATTGAGAAACAGAAATATTATTGCCAACATAGGAATCTTTATTCTCCATTGTAAGCTTTCCACTATTAAAGGGAGATTCTCCGCTTAATTCTCTTTTTTCTACTTCCTTTTGAATTTCAAAAGCATTATTTAAAGCCTCTTGTGTTTGTGGGTCTAACGCATAGATATAAGTGTTTAAAGTAATGCTAATTCCAAGAATGGCTAACTTTTTATTCATTATTTTTCCTTATTTATTATTTTTTGGATTTGCTGGATTTAGTGTTTCAACATTGACTTTACTTAAAGCATATTCATAAACTTTAAATCCTGTTGGATTCAAAGGGATTGCATTTTCTGCAATTTCTCTTGTTTCAAATCCAAATTTTAAGGTTGCCTTATATCTTTGATAACCTGTTTGTAATTCTCCTTGCCTAGTAATTGCAATAAATTCCACACTTGCAATATCATTAGAGAGAAGTTGGCTATTAATAATTTCTATTTCTCTATAAAGATTTCTTGTTTGATAAATAGAGCCTTGTTGTGTAACTGCTTTTTGAAAAACACCATAAACTTTATTATCGCTTTGCAAGGCAATTTCTCGGTATCTTATATCATCATCAATCCGATTGATTGTTTCTCGCTTTAGAACATAACCTGCAAGGAGAGATTTAAGCAAAGCAACATCACTTCGCACATTAAAACCCTCTGTTTCTACCCTAAAGAAGCTTCCTTGTGGGTCTGAAAAGAATACAAGATAAGGTTTTGTTTCTTTGAGCGGAAGTAAAATCGCGATTGCTAGAATTGCTAGAGTTAGCATTGTTGTTAAAGCAATTACAAGCAAAAATAAAATCTTTGTAATATTTTTTTCTAACTGAAAAATATAATTAGGGTCTTTTAAGCTTTTCATCATTGCCTATCCCTTATTATTTGGCATTTTTTCAATTTCAAAACAAGCGCAAGGGCTTTTTCTGTCAATTTTTGATTTTGTGCTACACGCATTCAATGAAAATACCATTGCAATGAGGCTAAGACTTAAAAATATTTTTTTCATTGTTTCTCCTTAATATTGTGGGATTTGATGATTTTTTAAATAGAGATTTCTCCACTCACGCTCTCCATAAGTGCGTTTAAGCTCTTTGAGATTCTTAACATCTCCAGCGTCTGAACTAAATACTCTTAAATGCTCTCCAAGTCTGCTTAGATTCACATCTAAAATTGCGCTATAATCTCCTCTTTTGAGCAAAATTTTTCTTTCAATAGGTTGTGTTTGTCTTAAAAAAGCCACTTCAGAACCTGTGAGATTGATTAAATCTCTCATATCTTCTAAGCTTTTTTGGTTGTTAGTTGGGTAGATAAGAAAATTTGTCATATTAGATAAAAAAGATTGTCCTTTAGGAATCTCTCTAAAAAATCCTATATCTTGGGTTGCCATCATAATTACCCCATTAATTTTTCTAACTTCTAAAATTGCTTCTAGGATATGCTCACGCATAATTTCATCATTGAGATAATCTTTTAATTCATCTACAAAAACAAAGAATCCTTTGTTGCTATTTTTGGAGACATTTTTAATTTTGTGGAATAAATAAATTGCAGTTAATGCACTTAACTCTTTATTTTTAAGTATGGCGTCCATATTTAAAATCGCAAGCTGTTTTTCAAAGTTTAGAGCATCTTCATTATTATCAAAAATAGAATCCTCTCCGATATACTCTTTTAAAGCCATTTTAATATCTTTAGAATCTTGCATTATTTCAATGGAATCGTAAAAATCGTTTAATTTCGCGTGAGGTAATTCAAGGATTCTATCAAGAGTGTTGTTAATATTGTTGATTTCTTGTGTATCGTGTTTGGTAACACCACACATCATTGCTAGAAAAGCTTTTAGAAAACCTTTATTTTCTATGGTTTTTTCTAGTGAAAAGGGATTGAGTTTAAATCCGCTAGAATCCTCTAAATCGTGATATTCACCCTCTACATATCTTGCAAAATTGTGCATTCCTCTTAGCTTATCTAGCGCAAAGATATTAATATTATATTTAAAGAGATTACACATTAAAAATTGTGTTAAAGCAGTCTTTCCTGTGCCTGTCCCTCCGATAATCATTGTATGCCCACTTGCTTCTTTACCATTTGTTGCGTGAAAGTTAAAGAAATAAGGGCTTCCACTTAAATGTCTAAAAATGCTAATAGGTGCATTTCCCCAGCGATTATCTTTAAATCCTAAAATATCATTTTCAAGATTCATCATTACTGCAAGATTACTACTTTGCAAACTTCTTAGTCTTGCATTAAGATTGCCTCTGCTTGGAAAAAATGAGAAATATAAAGGGATTAGATTAATTGTTTCTCTTGTAGTTGCTAAGGATTGATTCTCTAGCACCCCTTTGAGTTGGTTTGTTTTTTCCTCTAAAATTTCTCTATTTTCATCATAGATAAGAATAGAATAACTCACTTCAAGCAATTTTTCTCTATCACTTTGTATGTCTTGCTTTAAAGATTCTAACATTGCTTTTGCTTCTTGAACAGCAAAAACTGCTATATCTCTTATCTTTTTTAACGCCTTATCTTTAGGATAGGTTTCAGCGTGAATGAAAATTGTATATTCCAAATTTTGGCGCAAAATTGCAGTGTTAATTAAGCTTGAAATATTTTCTGTTTCATAAGCTTTAACACTTATAAATCTTGCATAAATTGTCTTTCCTGTGTTGGTGTAAAAAACGATATAGTCTTTTTTAAATTCCACATTAGAAGTAATATAACAATCAGTTAAGAGTTCGGAGCTATATTTTAAATTGGTGGGTTGCAGATTAGCATAAGTCGCAAAAAAATTAATAAGCTCATCAGCATTGAGTTGTTTGGGTTTAAATGCTCCCATTGTGCTTCTTAAACTCTCTTTGATATTGTTTAATCTTTCTGCTTTTTGTCTAAAACCATAATTAATTGCTTGCGATTGTTTTTGGAATTTAGATAGTTCAATGATATTGGTATCATTTTCATTAAAATTTTGTTTTTCTTCTTGCTCTTCTTGCTCTTTTTGGTCTTGCTCTGCTTCTAGCTCTTCTTTTGTGAGTTTGTCTTTAAATTTATTGAGTTCTCCTAAAATCGCTTTAGTTTTTGTGGAGATGATAATATAATAGACAATTTGATAAGCTTCACGCAGATTTTCCCATTTATCAACAATTTCTTTTGCATAAGGATTTTTAATCTCTTGCTTTGTATTTTCTAAAAGTATTTTTTCTTTTTTGCAGATAATATTCATCTCTACATCATTATCCAAAGAAGTAAAAAATCTATTACGAGATTCAGAAAGCATTAATTCTTCTTCAGGTGTTACACTAGAATAAGAATATCCAAAAAGTTTAAATCCTATACAAAGATTTTTATCACTTGTGCAAATAAGATTCTCATCATATTTTTGCGCAATATTATTTTCTTGAGCTAGAGAATAAATATTAGGTTGTCCTAATGTAAAAAGACTATCACCTTGCTTTAAAATATTATTAATCATTTTAAACATATCTAGTTTTTTTATATCTTTGTTTGTATTTTTTTGTTTAGTTTGTGAGCGATTATTTTTTAAAAAGCTTTTCAACATTTTTTGCCTTTAAGCGTAAAATTTTTTAGATTTTATTTTTGATTTTGCTTTTAAAACATCATAAATATCTTCATCAAAAAATTCTAAGGTATAAAGCAAAGCAAGAATACTAATGCTCACAGGAAGCATATAAAAAGCAATTAAAAACCAAAGGATAAAAGTGCTAAAAGCCCAAATTATCCAAGAAGTAATTGTCAAACCTTTTGCCTTTGGTTTTTTTGTCATTTCTCTATAACATAGGCTATTTAACATTTCTTTTCTCCTTAAAGTTTTTAAATTAGAGATTTTGAGATTCCCCACACAATTCCTAGTATTACAGATACAGCAATGATTCCCTTAATGTGTTCCATCATTCTTTCTTTATTAAACATTACAATAATAAAAAGAATCACTAGCCATAAGATTCCAATCACACTTACAAAAATATTTACCATTGAAGCAATATCTGAAGCAGTGTTTGTAACTTCTGTTTCAAATTGTCCTTTAAATTTTCCCAGTGCGCTATCATTTGCAGCAAATAAAGCAAGAGGCATATTGACTAGAAAAAGTAGCGAGACTTTAAACCAAATTTTTTTCAACATTTTTAATCCTTGTGAATAAATTTGATGCAATGATAATGGGAATTTTTAAAAAAGCACAAAGGTATTTTTGCGGAGTAATTTTTTATAAGAATTGCGTAAAATAGAATGTTTGAAATTCTAAAACTTGCTTAAAATAAATTGAAATTACATTAAAATATTCTTAAAAGCTTTTCAAGGTGTGGAGTTAAAAATTTTGTGATTTCTTTTGTTTAGAAAAGTTTTTAGAATCTAAAAATTAAAACAAATTTTCCGCAAATAAAAATTTATTATTTTTTAAATCAAGCTTGTTACTTTTTGTAAAAATAGATAATAGATTCTAAAGAGATTTTTATCATTTTATTAGCATTTATACCGATTCTAACTCTAAAAATTTAATACTTTGGATTTAAAGATATTACACTTATAATCTTAAATCTTTTGCTTTTCATTTAAAGAATTTTACTTGGAATCTTTAAAGAAGTTTTACTTTAGATTTAAACTTTTTACTTGAGATTTTAAATTTTGACTTTGGATTTAAAGATATTACTTTGAATTTAAAAAATTTACTTTTTGCTTTGAAAACTTTTGCTTATAAAATCTCAAAAAAATCAATAATATTTTCATTTTCTTAAGAAAATCTACATAAAGCCCTATTTATTGGGATTTATTAGTCTTTTTTGTGCATTTTAGCACATATTTTGGCACATATAAAGGGTTATCCTGCTCAAAATTATGCCTTTACTTTTGGCTTTACTTTTTGTAGAATCTTTTTTATTATATTTTTAAGGAAATTTGCAATATGTCTTACAAATATTTCTTCTCTTTTGCTGAATTTAAAAAAGGGAGAAGAAGTAATTTATTTTGGGATTTTGAAGAGATAAAAGCCAAAAGAGTTTATCAAGAATTTAAAGAAGATAAGAGTGTGCATTTTAATCACTCTATGATTACTTATCATAAAAATGCTCGTGGAGATTCTAGCTATCTTTAAAAGCAAGTAGTAGTTAAAAATATTTCTAATTTAAATAGGCAAGGATTTAAAAACGCATTAAACTATGTGATTAAGCATTCTGATAATTTTTATTGCATTGATGATTGTGGTAGAAAATTAGAAACTTCAGAAGTTTTAAGAGAATGGGAGGGAGATTTTGGCACAAACAAAAATTCTAAAGATGTTTGGCATTTAACATTTTCTATCAAAGAAAATACTACTCCGCGTAATATGGAAAATTTACTAAGTGCGACCAAACAAGTCTTAGATAAAAACTTCTTTGGTTATAGCTATGTTTTAGTCCCCCATACTCATCAAAACAATCCTCATATTCATATTTTATTAAACAAAAGAAATGCTTTTACAAAGAAAAAAATCCATTTTGATTCCAGAGAAGAAATTAAATATTTCTTTAATACAATGAGAAATGATTTTGCTTTGGCTTTAAATGCAAGAGGCTTTAACTATCAAAACAAAACAAGATTAGAAAATAATCTACAAAAAGAATTAGAATCCTTTAGGGCAAACAATTTAGAATCCAAAGTCATTCTTAGCGAATCTCTTAGCAAAGAACAAAATGCTTTAGAGAAAAAAATCAAAAATTTAGAGAAAAAATCCAATGCAGTAAAAACAATTCTAAGCAATCTTTATCAAGAAAAAAATCAAATCTTAATAGAAGCATTAGAAGCGCAAAGAGATAAGAATAAAATCTATTTTAAGAAATTTAAAGAAGTTAAAAATTACAATGAAAAAATCAAATCTATGCGCAATTTGTATAAAAATATTGCTTTAGATTCTAAAAAGTTAAAACAAGAATTTATTAGGTTAGATAATTACAGGGAATTAGATTTCAATAAAGGTAAAGATTATTCTTCCTTGCAAGAAAAGAAACGCTATATTGAATTCGTCAAAGAAAATTATGCTAAAAAGAATCTCTCCAAACAACAAATCTTTCTTTTAAATCGTTTTGAAAAAGAAATTACCTTAAAAGAATCTAGTATGAATAAAATTCTGCAAGATTCTCTAAGCTCTAGTTTAATAACTGCGCATTTATTAAACACATATTCTAATACTTTTACACTCATTAAGAAAAAGAAAGAATTAGAATATAATAAAATAATGGTTTTAAAAAATCATTTAGGATTAGAGAGAATGGATTTGCTAGATAGCAATACAGAAGTGATTAAAAATTTAATGAAAATGCGTTATAATACTTTAGAGAAAATCTTAAAGGATAAATCTCATATTGCTAAGTTTCAATACAAAGAGTTTGAATCTCTTTCTAAAGAATTGCGCAAAAGCAATGAAGAGATTTTAAATGCACTAGCACTTAAAATAAAAGATAAGAGTGAGAATCTAATCAACAACAATAGAAACAATAGAGTTGGATTTAAAAATAACGCTAGGGGTTTTGAAGTGAAAAATGTTGGCATTGACAAGGAAATAATAAAATCTCCTACACAATTTCAATAACAACTCTCTAGCTTTTTAAAAGGTTAAACAATGATTTTAAATGCAGTAATTGAAAAAGATGAATTTGGTTATTTTGCATATGTTCCAGAATTAAAAGGTTGTGTTTCTCAAGGTGAAACATACGAGGAAGCTATTACAAATATTAAAGAGGCAATACAATTATATTTAGAAAGTCTAAATGAGAAAGAGACAGAATCTCTTAAAAATAAAATATTCTCCATTGTTCCGATTGAAATTACAGAGATTGAAAATGCCCGAGTATCCTAAAATAACAGCTAAAGAAGCAGAAAAAATTCTTTTAGAGAATGGCTTTGAATTTAAGAGGCAAAAAGGTAGCCATAGAATTTATGCTAAAGGAGATATTCTTCAAGTATTGCCTTTTCATAGTGGTAAAACTTTACACCCTAAAATCGTTAAACAAATTTTTGAAAGTATTGAAAAATAACTAATCAGTATTAAGATTTCTAAAATTCCTTAGAATATAACTTAAAACCTCCTCCTAAACTCTCTAGGATTCATCGGATTGCTTTCTTGCCATAAGCCTAGTCTTTGTTCTCTCGCTAAAGATTCCAAAGAATTATATTTGGTATTTTGTTGGTAAGAGTAAGCCCAAGCATTTCCATTTTTGACTTGATTATTGTAGCACTTTAGCTATTGAAGTTTTTTAAATGTGCTATCAAGCTTTGAAGTTTTGCTAAATCCTTCTTGCCTACTTTAGATTCTATGCTAGAATTAATATCTAGCATTTTTGCACCTAGTTTTTTTAGGGATTCTAAATTTTCTATGCCCACTCCACCAGCAACACATAAAGTTTGCACCCTACTTTTAAGCTGTTCTAAAACTTCTAAACCAATTCTCTGCCCACTTCCACCACCTAAAATGCTTTTAGAATCCAACAAAACAAAAGGACTAACAAACTCACCCAAATCCTCTGCATTCTCCACATTCCAAGCTTCATAAAATGCAAATTTAGCCCCTCTTAGCTCCACTCCACCAAACCAACCTGCCCTCTTTATCCCGTGTAATTGCAACGCATCAATGATTCCATCTTGATAAAGCTTCAGTGCAGACTGCATTTGATTTTTATCATCTTTTAGCACAACGACTTTTAGGATATTAGGGAATCGCTCTAGCTCTTTTGCGATTGCCCTAATGCGCTCTATCTCTATAAAGCGCGGGGATTTTGGCTCTATGATGAATCCTAATGCAGCAATTTTTTGGGCTTGATTGGAATCTTTATCTAATTCTTGCAAACCTTGCGCACACATTAAAGCATCTTGCGTGTTTGTGATTCCACAAATTTTCACAAATCCCAAAGGAGAATCAAGCAACCTAAAGACATTTTTATAAAAGATATTAGAATCCTTTTTCCCGCATTCTAGGGATTCCTTTAAGCTAGTTAGCGCATTCTTTGGCTCACTATTGCGCACCAAATAACTCCCGCACAAAATCCCATCAAAACCCAAATTCCCAACCACAAAGCCATCAAAATCACAATTTAACGAAGATTCAAAAATCACTTTGCTTTGTGGATTTTTAGTTTGGATTTCCCCTAAAAGATTATAAGCTTGGATTCTATCAATGATAAAAGTATGCAAATTGCGAGAATTAATCCCGATGAGTTTGGCATTCAAAGGTGTGATAAACTCCACCTCTTGCGCATTATGCACTTCTACTAAAGGCGTCAAACCAAACTCAAGGCATTCTAAATAAAGTTTTTTGAGTTGCAAAAATCCACCATAAGGATTGTTTTCACCCACAAACACCGCAGCGATAAGTAGCACCATATCCGCACCAAAAGCGTAAGATTCTGCGATTTGCTCAATCTTTGTGATAAAATCTTTTCGTAGCACACAAGCTTTTGGATTACTTTCTTTAACCCTCTTTAAATCCTCCAAATCACCCTTAAAATAATCCTGCTCACATAACACAGAAATAGCACCTGCTCCACCCTGCAAATACGCCTTTGCAAGCGCATTAGGATTTGCAATTTCGCCGATATTTCCAGCACTTGGACTTGCGCGTTTGATTTCTGCAATAATTAAAGAAGAATCCAAATTTGGAGGATTTAGCGGTGTTGTGCGTGTATTTGTGCGTAAAACAACCTTTTGCTTTTTGTCCAAAATTTCCTTTAGAATCGTTGGCACTCCACTATAAAACTCCATTATAAACCTGCTATTTTTAGATTGCTGATATTTTGGAATCTCTCCAAAATACCAAAAACTTCTTTAGATTCTATGATTTGCTTTGCGTGGAAAAATCCCTCTTTTAAGGATTCTACAATATCAAGCACACAAAGTGCAGCACCTAGATTAAGTGCAACCAAATCTAACCTTGGTGAAGGCATTGCATTAAAAATATCTTTTGTAATTTGCGCATTTTCTTCTGCATTGCCACCTTTAAGCATAGAATAACTTGCAAAGCTAAGCCCCACTTCAATAGGATTAAAAATATAAGTTTTGATTGCACCATTGCGCAATTCTGTAATTTGCGTAGGCGCACAAAGTGAAATTTCATCATAACCATCTAACCCACTGACAACCATTGCGCGTTTAACCCCTAAAATCGCTAAAGCTTTTGCAATAATCTCTGTGTAGGATTTGTCAAATACGCCGATGAGTTGGTGTGTGATAGGTGCGGGATTACTTAGAGGACCAATCAAGTTAAAAGCGGTTTTGAATCCTAAACTACCACGCGCTGGAGCGGCAAAGCGCATAGCAGCATGAAACTTTTGTGCAAAGAGAAAAGTAAGATTTAATTCCTTAAAAGCCTTTTGTGCGTTTTGTAATTCCATATTTGGATTAATTCCAAGCGCATTTAACAAATCCGCCGAACCACTTTTAGAAGTAATAGCACGATTGCCATGCTTGATGATTCCGAAATTTTGCTTTTTGGCAAGTGTTCCTAAAAGAAGTGCGCAAGTCGTAGAGACATTAAAAGTCTTTGCATTGCTTCCACCTGTGCCAACCATATCAAACAAAATCTCTTTATCCTTTTTTGTTCCAAAACGCACCGCCTTTTGTTTTAACACCGAAGCAAATCCCGCAAGCTCATATTCATCGACCCCTTTAATCTCTAGGCTTGTGAGGAAACTTCCAATCTGTGCGTCTGTTAAATTACCCTCTGTAAGCTCGTCCATTAGATTATAGCTTTCTTGGAAATTTAACGATTCTAGTTTCAAGCATTTTTTGAGATAGTCTTTTATAGGAATTTGCTCACGCGCATAATGCAAGAAGTTTTGGAGCATTTTCTCACCCTCTTTCGTGCCGATAGATTCTGGGTGGAACTGCAATCCTATCAAGTGGTATTGCTTATGTTCTATCGCCATTACTTCACCATCTTCACTGCTGCCGCTGATGATAAAACACTCTGGAATCTCCTCACGCTTACCCACTAAAGAATGGTAACGCGCAATCGGGGTTTTTTGTGCAATATGGCGGAAGATTCCTTTTTGGTTGTGCAATAGAGGCTCTACTTTGCCATGCACGATATTTTTAGCATTCTTAATCTCCACACCAAAAGCACTTAGAATCGCTTGATGTCCCAAACAAATCCCCAAAATCGGATAGATTCCTTTAAATTTCTGCACAATTTGGATATTTAGCGGAGAATCTTTAGGACTTTTAGGTCCGGGTCCTAAAACAATATAACTTGGATTAAGGGATTCTATCTCTTCTAGGCTCGTTTTATCGTGGCGCAAAACTTTAATCGGATAGCCAAAAACAGCCAATGCTTGATAAATATTGTAGGTAAAAGAATCGTAATTATCAATGAGTAAAATCATACTTTCTCTCCTAAAATTGCCTCAAGTAGCGAGCGCATTTTGTTTTGTGTTTCAATATATTCTTCTTTTGGGTTAGAATCATAAACGATTCCACCTCCTGCTTGGAGATAATACACACCTTTTTGATAAACAGCAGTGCGGATAGCAATCGCAAAATCCATATCGCCATTTTGGGAAAAATACCCAATTGCTCCCGCATAAATTGCGCGCTTATGCGATTCTAAGGATTCTATGGTTTTAATCGCTTGAATCTTAGGTGCGCCACTAACCGTTCCAGCAGGAAATGCAGAATAAAGCGCGTCAATTTTCCTATGCGATTCTAAATCCATAACCCCCTGCACTTCAGAGACTAAGTGCATCACTCTTGCGTATTTTTCAATCACTTTTTCTTGCGTAACCTTCACACTTCTAGGTCTAGCGACTTTGCCTACATCATTGCGCCCCAAATCAAGCAACATCAAATGCTCCGCATTTTCTTTAGCATTTGCCTTTAATTCCTCTTCTAGTTTGGAATCCTCTAACGCATTTTTGCCCCTTCCTTGCGTTCCTGCAATAGGGCGAATTGTGAGGGTTGCTTCCTTTGGCGCAGTTGTTTTGACTTTGATGAGCACTTCAGGAGAACTTCCGATAATTTGATAATTACCAAAATCAAAATAATACATATAGGGACTTGGATTATGTGTGCGCAGGTTTTCATAAGCTTGCAAGGGTGGCAAATCACTTGTAATTTCTAAGCTTTGGCTTGGCACACATTGGAGCAAATTTCCCTTATAAATCTCATTTTGCAAAGTCTTAACCATTTGCGTATAATAAGATTCCTTATCTTTAGAAGTAATCTTTGAAATGTAAGTTTGCTTAAGCGTATCTTGCAAATTCAAATGCTCTAAAGTATGCGCTAACTCTTGCACTCTTTGCGCGGTATTTTGCCTTTGTGATTCCCCCTCGTAAGCAACACTCACGATATAAAGAGATTCAAAAAAATGGTCA
Source organism: Helicobacter sp. MIT 11-5569 (assembly GCF_000765695.2). Classification (GTDB taxonomy): domain Bacteria; phylum Campylobacterota; class Campylobacteria; order Campylobacterales; family Helicobacteraceae; genus Helicobacter_D. The sequence continues at coordinate 252,584 of NZ_JRPB02000001.1, forward strand.
AAAACAACAAAATCTCTCCCAAAAATAAAAGCATTCTCACTTGCTTCATAAAGTGCGTCTTTTTGGAACTCTACTTCCTCAATTTCTCCAAAAAATTCATAACCTAGATACCCTACTCCACCTAATGGCAAAGGCAAAGATTCTATCTCATCACTAGAAATTATTTGATTGCTAGATTCTACCACAGAATTTGAAGCAAAGGGATTTGGAGAAAGTCGGCGAAATGCGTCCAAAAAGTCAAGGAATTTTGGTTTGCTTGGCAAAGAAAAATCCCCGATTTTGCATAAATTCTTAAGTGCGTGCTTTTGGGAATTTTCTAGTAAAAAAACCTCGTCATTTTCTTTGATAATCCTAAAGGCTTCTTTAAGAATCAAAATAGAAAAGCGTCCTTTACCTGTCTTTAAAAATGCAGATTCTAGCAAAACAGGAGCATTCAAGCTCTCGCATACTATTAAAGGAGTGATTTTGAGAGCTGGGATTTTATAAATACTAAAACTTGCTTTGATTCCTTGCTTATTGGTGTTTTTTAGAAATTCAAACATAAAAACTTCTTTGCAAATGATTTTCGCGGATTCTACATTTTTAAGATTAAAGATTTTATTAAATGCGCAAGTTTGATTGCGCAATCTTAAGCTTAAACTTTGGCAGTTAAATCATATGCCCACGAGGCTAAAACCTCTGCGATGATGCAAGGAGATTACCTCTTACGCCTCTCTTTCAAACTTCATCGCTCTTAGCTTGTCTTTTTCTTCTAATTCTGCAAACTTTACCATATCTTCTACGCTTCGGATTTTGTAAAGCGTGGAAGCAACAATCTCTTTGTTATCTCTTGTGGTGAGAATAAACGCAGTGCGTCCATTAGAAAAGGTTTCTTTGCGGATAAACTCTACTCCAAGTTCTGCGAGAGAGAAAATACCACCATTAGTATCTGCTCCGATTTGGCTAAAGTCTAGTTGGTTTAATTCTTCTTCATTCATAGAGGAAGCTCCACTCATTACACTTGCTCTCTCGCCTTTTTCTGTTAGATTAAACTCTCCATCACTTGTAAATAAATCATCTAAACTAATATACATCGTTCTTCCCGAATCAAAAGCAAGGGTTAGCATTCCATTATCATTTAGCTTCATTCCCACGACAGAATCCACATCTTTTAGGGCATTTGCATATTTGTTTGCAGTTGTTGGATTGTTTAATCCCTCATAAAACTCTTTAAACTTCTCCTCGCTAAACTGCATTCCGGTGATGACTTGAAATTCTCTTTGTATCGCAAGCTTGTTACCCTCGCCATTGTAATAATCTTTATACATGCCATTAAACCTAGATTTCACATCGGCGAGATAGTTTTTATCGCTTTTATCAAAAAACCCAAATGTTATGCGCTCTAGCCTTGTATCCCCATTTAATCCGACTTTATTATACGCTAGGCTTAGCGAGTTTGCTAAATCTTTAAAGACATATTGCTTTTGCCCATATTCATCGGTTTTTGTTTTGGTGAAGTCTATCCAGCCATTTTCATCTGCGTTGTTTTTAAACATTTCTTTGAAGCTACTCTTTTGACTATCGTCAAGCCTTTTATAGCTCTCTTCAGGGCGGAAAAGGGAAGTGCCATTGACTACCTTTCGTTTTAGATAAGTGATACCATCTTTTTTATAGGTAGAATTTTTCTCCCACTCATCAACATCTTTTTGTGTATTAACAAACTTTGTCAAATCTAACGCATTATACACATCGCTAAGTTTTAAGACCACTTCTTCGCCATTAGAGTTATAACCTCTAAGCTTAAGTTTGTCAAAAAACTCATCGCTAGAATCCAAAAATCCGTCTTGATTAATATCTAAACCGACCAGTTGTCCTACGCTTTCTAATGTCCCTACGCCATATTGGTCGTTATCATCGTCTAAATCCAAGAAAACTTCCATTTGCCCCACAGGCGTATCCAAATACTTACTTGTTCCTTTGGAGTTAAAGAAAGTTCCTAAGCCATTGTTATAGCCATTATCGCCATAGTTGTAATAATCGTTATGGAGAATATGATCGTATGAGCTTGACTTAAAATAATGTAACTTTTGATAATTCAAAGTATTCCATGTATCAGAACGATCAACACTATAAAGCCCAGATAAGCCCAAAACACTTCTAACGCGCAATCTCGTATCCCGAGCCTTAGCTTCATATTCTGCTTTTGCGATTTCCTCTTTCATTTCTTTTGTTAGTTTGATTCCATTGTTGCTGATTTGCCCTTTGAGAGTGCTTAGGTTTTCTACGCCTAACCCTGTGCTGGCATTTATTTTCATTAGTTTGCTCCCCTACGATTTACCCGCCAATCTATTAGGAGAATGTCCAAAGTCTGTGGGTCATAGTAAATGTCTATATCATTGATATTTAGGATTGATGAAGTGCCACCTGTTAAAACAATATAGGATTCTTGAATCAAAGTGTTAATGTCATAGGTTATTTGTGAGCCTGTGGAGAAAATCAACTTTTCTTTCGCATTGTAATTATTCATTAATTCAAACATTCCTACGATAGGGTTATAGAAAAGTTCCTTGACATTAACATATAAGCGATAATTACTCGTCTTTAGAAAATTAATTAATTCAGCTGTATCAAATTTTCTTATATATGAAGTCTCTCGGTTAAACTCCACTGTGTCTGCATTAAATTCTTTTTTTACTAACTCTTCATCACTACCATCTTCTGCTTTCCAGCCTAATTTATAATTACGCACTTCTTGAATTGCTTGGACATAAACCCATTTATTAAGCGGAATTGGCTTAGTGGTAATAATCCTTTCTGTGGAATAATCTGTTAATTTTGTAGTAACTGATAGTTGTCCGGATTCTAATAGTTGAAAATTGAAATATTGGTATTCCCAGCCCGGGTCTGTTTGCAGAATCTCCTCATTTCGATTAAACAATGGAATTGGTTTTGGAGGGTATCCGCCTAGCTTTATCCACATTCCAAAACTATTAGAATAAGGCATACCCCATTCGGGATGTTTATCTGTGGGATTGCGTCCGCCATTGTAATAAGTCCCAGCATTAACATATTCTGCATATAATTCTTGTTTTTTAGAATCCCACTTCCAAACAGCAAAATCATTGGGCGAATAAAGTCTGCTAGGATTGGGGGTTAAAACTCCAACCTCCGCGATAGGCGTTTTTGTCGTGTAAGTTACAAACAATATTGTATTGCCATTTGCATCTTTTAATGCCACAAGCGAATCTGTCGCCGAATCAAATGGGGGGACAACATCATTTTCATAAGGAAATTGTCCTCCTTTCGCGCCTTGTTTCACTTTAAGCGCACTTTTACTTTCCTTTGGGAAATTTTGCAACGCTTTTTTCGCTTCCACTCCACTTAAAGGCTCACTGATTTGCATTTTGGATTCTGTTTGTGCAATAGATAGAGTGCCTAATACACCACATAGCACCAAACTAAAAAGATATTTTTTTAGCATTGCCCCTCCCTCCTTTTGTATAAACTTATCTCATTATATCGGATTTTCTTTTGAAAAGTTAAGAGAGAGTTAAACTTATGGAATCTTTTTGGTTTAGGATTCCACAAGCACAATCTAAATGTGTAGAAATTGCAGAATTTCCTATAAAATTTTGTTAAAATACGCACTCAAATTCACAACACAAAGTAGAAAAATGAAGCACAAAATGTTTTTAAAGTCTAAAAAAGGCTTTTTTGGGATTCCAAAAGGAGATTTACATGCTTTTGGAGGGCAATATATGCCAGAGATTCTCTACCCTGCATTAAAAGAACTTGAAGAAGGCTATTATAAATATGTTCTAAAATCCAAAGAATTCAAAGAAGAGCTACACACTTTGTATAGAGAATTTGTCGGGCGTCCGACACCTTTAATTTATGCCAAAAATGCAAGCAAGATTCTAAATAATGAGATTTATTTGAAGTTTGAAGGCTTAGCAAATACGGGCGCGCACAAAATCAATAATGCCATTGGGCAAGTTTTGTTGGCAAAAAAAATGGGCAAAACACGAATCATTGCAGAAACAGGTGCAGGACAACATGGGCTTGCCACAAGTGCTGCTTGCGCCAAACTTGGTATGGAATGCGTAGTGTTTATGGGTGCGCGCGATATTAAACGACAATTCCCAAATGTGTTTAATATGGAGCTTCTAGGAGCAAAAGTTGTCAGTGTAGAGAGTGGAAGCCAGACACTTAAAGACGCTGTTAATGAAGCTTTAAGGGAATGGAGTAAAGAAAGCAAAAACACTTTTTATGTGCTTGGAAGCACGCTTGGACCTTATCCCTATCCTGATATAGTGCGTGAATTTCAAAGCATTATCAGCAAAGAGCTCACTAAACAAACTAGAAAGTTTTTCAAAGGCAATCCAGACATCATGATTGCTTGTGTAGGTGGGGGAAGCAACTCTTTGGGATTCTTTAATCATTATTTAAAAAGTCAAGTGCGATTAATTGGAGTAGAAGCTGGAGGACGTGGCAGTGGTGCTGGAGAAAATGCTGCGCGAATGGATAATAAAAATGCGCATCTTGGTATTGCACAAGGCTACAAAAGCTTATTTTTAAGCGATAAATATGGAAACCTATTAGAAACTTATTCTATCTCGGCGGGACTTGATTATGCGGGGATTGGACCGCAACTTGCGCATTTAAAAGAGATTGGACGCATAGAGTTTTTGAGTGCTTTAGATAGTGAGGCATTGGAAGCTTTGCAATTCTTCGCCAAAACTGAGGGAATCCTTGCAGCTTTGGAATCTAGTCATGCGCTTGCAGGGGCTTTAAAGATTGCTAAAAGTGTAAAAAACAAAAAAATCATTGTAAATATTTCAGGCAGAGGAGATAAAGATATTTTTATCACTGCAAAAACCTTGCAAAAAGAGCGTTGGGCAGAATTTCTAAGTCAAGAAATTTATGAAATGCAAAATACACTAACACCCACAAAAGGAATCCAAAAATGAAAGAAATTGCTTTAATGGGGCATATTGTTGCGGGATTTCCAAACTTTGAAACAAGCCTAGAAGCAGCGTTTGGAATCTGTTTAGGTGGGGCTAAATATTTAGAAGTGCAATTTCCCTTTTCTGACCCAAATGCAGATGGAATCACAATCACTAATGCATGCGCAGTAGCACTTGAAAATGGATTTAATACAGATTTGGGATTTGAGTTTATCACCCAATTACAGCAAAAGCTTGCGCATAGTGGCATTACAACCAAATTATTAATTATGACTTATGGGAATATTTTGTTTTGCTATGGTATAGAGAGTTTCCTTAAAAAAGCGAAACTTTGCGGGGTTTATGGACTAATTGTGCCAGATTTATCGTGGGGCAATGATGAAAAACTCTTTGCAAAAGCTAGAAAAATGGGCTTAGAAAATATTGCACTTATTGCACCACAAACCAAACCCAAACGCATAGAAAAGCTAAGCAATGCAAGTGGTGCATTTGTTTATGTAGTTGCACGCAATGGAATCACAGGTGATACCACACAAATTAATGAATCTTTAATGCAATATATTTGCGTTGTCAAAGCACATTGTCAAAAACCCATTGCACTAGGATTTGGAATCCAAAGCAAAGAACAAATTGACGCTTTGCGCGGAGTTGTGCCAATCGCTATTGTAGGGAGTGCCTTTGTGCGCTATATTGATAAAATATGCAAGAAAAGTGAGAATGCAAATGGTGAGATTGCTAATAAGCTTTGTGCTTTTACTCAAGGGCTTTGGGGGGAATCTAAAGAATCTTAGATTATCAAGAATCTTTATATGCTATGCTTTGAAAAATAAAAGCTCTTTTAAAATAAGTTTTGTAAATATAATTAATATTAAAACCAATATTTGTGATTTCTCTTAACTCTAAGCTAGGTTGGATTCTATTTTCACAACCGCTAAAAAGAAATGCTAAAACTAAAATAATAGTAGAGATTGACTTTTTCATCTTTATTCCTTTAAAATTAATTATTGAAATTTTAAAGGATACTTGTGAATTAAAAAGGGGGAAATTATTAAGTTTTTGTCAAGTTTTAGGATTTTATTACAAGACTTACTCGCACTATTATAAACAAGGCAAAATGCGCGTTAGCAACTCATACAAACTTACAAATTTATAAATATGGAATCTCTACATAGCTTTAGCTTTCATTGCAAAATTGTAGCTACATTTGGATTCTTCCACTATGTGTATAAACATTTGCGCGCTCTCCCCTAGCAAACCCAACAAGCGTAACACCTGTTTCTTGTGCAGCCTTTATTCCCATTAATGTCGCTGCTGCTTTTGAAATCACAATAGGAATATTGTGCATAACTGCTTTAATCACCATTTCAAGCGATAATCTTCCGCTCACATAAAGCATACAATCACGTGTATTTAACCCCAACATACGCGCTTTTCCCATCACTTTATCAATAGCATTATGCCGACCAATATCTTCACAAACTAAGGTTTTATCTCCTAAAACTAGCATTGCTTTATGCACACAGCCTGTTTTGCTAAACAAAGGACTTGGGATTTCAAATTCCCTTAAATACTTAAAAAGTATCGAAGGATTTAAAAGAATTTCAGATTCTACAAACCGCTCTACAATATGCCCTTCTAAATTTCCAGCAACACCTACGCAGCAACCTGAAGTTAATGTTTTCTCACGAAATAAATTTTCTAAATTTTCTGTATGAATCTCAGCTTCCATAGAGACGCTTTTGCCATCTTCTGCAATCTCTAAATGTTTGATTTGAGAAATATCACTAAGAACACCTTCACTTATCAAAAACCCAACAAAATGAAAATCTTGCTCACTTGGGATACTCATAACTGAAAGTAATTTTCTACCATTAAGATAAAACGCGATACGCTCTTCTGTGATAACATTATCGCTAACTACTCCCCCAACAAATCCATTGGGAGAGAGTTTTTCTATTGTTAATGTTTTACAATAAGATTCCATTATGCAGCTGTTAGCTCTTTATAGTAATAGCTATGCAAAATTGCAATTTCTTCTTCACCCATATTTCCATCTATGATAGAATGTAAAGCACCTTCAATCGCAAATACTGCCATATAAATATGCGTAATTAATAACGCAATAATTAAGAATCCTAAAATATTATGCACCAATGCCATTAAACGCAAAGTGTCAATATCGGCAAACTGAAAGAACATATATGCTCCAGAAATTGCCATTACAAAACCACCAAGCGTGCATACCCAAAACCACATTTTTTGCCCTGCGTTAAATTTCCCCGCAGGAATAGGTTTTTTCTCCTTGCTTAAATATCCGCCCATAATCATAAGCCATTGAATATCATAAGCTTTTGGAAGTGCATCTTTTGCCCACATCAAAAACATCAAAGCGCCGAAAATAACAAAAAGTATTGTAGCGATTCCATGAACATCACGCGCAAAGCGCACAAATGCTCCACCGCCTAATTTATCACCAAATACCATTGTTAATCCTGTTAGACAAATCAACACAAAAGGAATCGCTGCTGCCCAATGCACAAAAATATTGTAACTAGAAAACACGCGAATTTTCTTTCCATGTGTAAATTTCTTTTGTCCAACAATCATAAAATGCCCTAAAAAAGCTAGGATAACAAACACAATTAAAAGTGCAAAAATTGTTGCAAAATAATGTCCTTGTAAAAGAGTAAAAATCTCCCCTAATCCACTTGCATTAGGAGAACCAATACCCCAACTCTTAATTGCCTCTACTTCAGGACCACCATAAAGGTAAGGATTTGCTAAATCCTCTTTTGTAAATAAAGCATTATTCCCTTTAATAACTTCAGCATACTGCTTGCCGCCCTCTTGTGGGACACTAGGATTTGCTGCAAACATAACACTTACAAAACCTGCAAGCATTACAAAGATTCTAAAGAATTTAAATAATCTCATAGAATCCTCCTAGTTGCCATACGCTGTTTTCCATACATTTGGAACGGCATTTGGGATATTTTCCCCACGCATTGTTGCACGATGTGTAATGATATTAGAAACTTCTTCACTACTTCCTGCTAACAATGCTTTTGTAGAACACATACTTGCACACATCGGAACTTTACCTTCTGCAATTCTGTTTTGTCCATAGAGTTTATATTCTTCTTCGCTATTTGTCTCTTCAGGACCACCAGCACAAAATGTGCATTTGTCCATTGCTCCACGACTTTCAAAAACTCCATTTTTGGGGAATTGTGGCGCACCAAATGGGCAAGCATACAAACAATATCCGCAACCAATACAAGTTTTCTTATCATGTAAAACAATGCCATCTGCACGGATGTAAAAACAATCCACAGGACATACTTGCGCACAAGGTGCGTCTGCACAATGCATACAAGCTACAGAAACGGCACTTTCTTTACCAACTTGTCCTTCATTTAACACAACAACTCTACGGCGATTCACACCAACAGGCAAGTGATGCGCTTCTTTACATGCAACATCGCATCCGTGGCACTCAATACAACGATTAGTATCACAATAGAATTTAATTCTTGAAAAATCTTCAAGATTCATAGGAATCGTATTACTCATTTTCTACCCCCTATTGTGCTTTTTCAATACGGCATAAACCGCATTTTGTTTCTGGACAAGCAGAGTTATAATCAAAGCCATAGCTTGAAATCATATTTGCTGATTCACCAATTACATAAGGTTTTGTGCCTTCAGGATACATTTCAAGTCTTGATTTTCCTTGATCCATACCAGAGAAGTTTTGTGGCAGCCAAATACTATTATAATCTACCCTTGTAGAAAGTTTTGCTTTGACCAAAATTCTAGTATCCATTGTTCCATACACCCAAACCATATCGCCATTTACAATATTTAGCTCTGCTGCTTTATCAGGGTGAATTTCAACAAACATTTCACCTTCAACCTCTGCTAAATATTTCGCACTTCTTGTTTCTGCACCTGTTCCCATATGTGCAACAAGACGCCCACTTAGCATATTAATTGGGAATTCATCGACCCAATTTTTGTTTTCTCCCAACTCTTTTTGGCGACTTCTATATTTGATATTTGCCCTAAAATGATTAGGCTTATCAGGGAAGTTTGGATATTTATCTACCAAATCTCCTCTTACAGAATGTAAAGGCTCTCTATGTAATGGAATCTGATCATACCAATTCCAGGCTTTAGCTCTTGCTTTTCCATTTCCATAAGGGCAGATTCCAGCTTCTAATGCCTTTTCCACAAGAATATTATTACCAATTCCTAGAGCAAATGTTGAACCTGCAATTTCTTCTTTTTCTTTCTCTGTTAGCTTAATACCTAAAGATTCTGCATTTGCCGCAGTTACAGGAGCATGCCCACCTTGATATTTTGCATCTGGTAAAGAACGTGGGGTTAGCATAGATTTTCCATCTGGACTTGTTACACCCCAATTTACACGGAATCCCATACCACCTTCCATAACAGGAATAGTATCATTATACATTACTGGGGTTCCCGGATGCTTATCGCTCCAGCAAGGCCAAGGCAATCCATAATAATCATTTTTAAAAGGACCTGTTCCTCTTAATGTTACTTTATCAAACATATGCCAATTTTCTTGGTGTGCTTTTAAACGCTCTGGACTCATTCCTTGCAAACCAATGCTTCTAATACTTTGTGTAAGCTCTGTTGTCGCGTCATCTGGCCAAATAAATTTATCTCTACCCTTAGATTTTGCAATATCGTAAAGTCTCCACTGCAATTTATCTAAGAATCCTAAACGCTCTGCTAAACCAAACAAAAACTCCTCATCTGGGCGGCACTCAAATAAAGGTTCCATAACCTTGCTACGCCATTGATAACTTCTATTTGTCGCAGCCACAGAACCTGCTGTCTCCATTTGTGATGCGGCTGGAAGCATAAAGAGATTATCTGTCCTATCACTATAAATTGCCAAGTCATTTACATAAGGATCTACAAAGACAACCAAATCAAGTTTATCCATAGCCTTTTTTTGTAAATCTAGCAATGAAACTGTTGTCATACCAGAACCAATTACAACTAACGCTCTAAGTTTAGTTCCACCATTATTTTCAGCATTTTCTTCATCTAAAACACCAAATTTCCAAGTAGAGTGTGCAAATCCTGTTTTACCCATCATTTCTTTATCTTTGAAACGACCAAGCATCCATTCATAATCTACACCCCAATGCTTACAGAAATGTCTCCAAGCTGGCTCTCCAAGCCCATAATATCCCGGAAGAGAATCCGCTAGATTATTCATATCTGAAGCACCTTGCACATTATCGTGTCCGCGTAAGATATTTACACCACCACCATTTTTACCAATATTTCCTAAGAACATTTGTAAAATCGGCATAATTCTAGTATTGCTTGTCCCAACTGTATGTTGTGTTAGACCTTGATTCCAAATCAAACTTGCAGGCTTTGCGGCTGCCATCTCTTCTGCAATATGACGAATCATATCTGCTGGGATTCCACACACATCTGCTGCAACTTCTGGGGGGAATTTTTTTGCCTCTTCCATAATATCTTCATAGCCATACACTCTATCTTTTAGATATTGCGCATCATAAAGATTATTTGTAATAATGTGATTTAATAATCCATAAGCAAAGGCAATATCTGTCCCACTTCTAATTCTATGGAACTCATCGCACTTAGCCGCTGTTTTTGTAAATCTAGGATCAATACAAACAAGTTTTGCGCCCTGCTCTTTTGCACGTAAAATATGCACCATAGATACAGGGTGATTGACTGCTGGGTTTGCTCCAATGATAATAATATATTTTGAAAACATCATATCGCCAAGATGGTTTGTCATACCACCATACCCAAATGTATTTGCCACACCGGCAACTGTTGGGCTGTGTCAAACTCTAGCGCAGTGATCTATATTATTTGTTCCAAAAAAAGCTGCAAATTTTCTAATGTAATAACTTTGCTCGTTAGAACATTTTGCACTTCCTAAAAACATTACTGCATCAGGACCGCTTTCTTCATGGATTTGCTTAAGTTGTGCTGCAATTTTATCCATTGCCTCATCATACTTTAAACGCGCCCATTTTCCGTCTTTTTTCTCCAAAGGATAGCGCAATCTTGTCTCACTTCTTGCTCTATCAATCAAGTCAGCACCCTTACAGCAATGCCCACCTTGAGACACAGGATGATCTTGTGCAACTTCTTGGCGCACCCATACGCCATCAACAACTTCCGCCACAATTCCACAACCTACTGAACAATGCGTACAAATAGTTTTAATTTTTTGGGAATTTGGATACCTTTCTTTTAGCTCTTGCGCAGTTGCTTGACGCATAGTTTTTTGACTATCATTACCCAAAGCTACGCTAGCACCTGCCAAACTTCCAAGAGCTGTCATTTTCAAAAACGCACGTCTTGTTTGGCGTCTTTTAATTGCTTCGCTCATAATTTTGCCTCACTTCTTTTATTTTGCAACAGAATAATACAAATCCCATTGCTTACTTTTTTGGTAAAGAATCTCTGTTTTTGGAGATTTTCCACGAACAAGATTCTCACTTGTGCCTTTTTTGCCACAACCTGCTAATGCAATACTTACACCTGCAGCAGCAACGGAAGTTTTCGCTGTGGTTTTAAGAAACTCACGCCTACTTTTTTCCATGTATTGGCTCCTTTATTTTGAGATTTGGGATAATCCCACTAGGACTTTTGCGCAAAAGCCCTAGTCGAATCACACATACACATCATTTTCAAACCGCATAAATCCTTCTAGCAAATCTGCTAATGCTAGATAATATTTCGCATCTTTGCGTTCTCTAATCTCATTAATTAATCCAAAATACGCATCTTTAATGAAGATAAAAACTTCTTTTGCAAGCTCTGTGTTTTCATTTTCGATTAAATAACGCATAAAACCAAACAAGAATCCTAAATGCTCTTCACTCTCTCTAAACTCTGAAGTCTCTACCCTAACATCACTTTTCTTAAGGAGTGCGCGTATTTTAAGAAGCGATTCCGCTCCAATACAATTTTCATAATAATGCGATAAATGCATTCCTACTTGCTTTCCTCCAAAAGGCAAGGCAAAAAGGCGTGAAAATTCTTCTTTAAGATTCGCGATTCCATTTTTTTGCAATTCTTGTTGCAAAACCTGCATACTTGCTTCTGAATTATCATTTAAAGGGGCATTTTGCAAGATTTCTAATTGTCTTTTTGCTAACTCCACGCGCTCATCTAAAAGCTCAAAAACAAACAAACCATAGAAAAAATCATAATAAAGCAAACGCGCATTTTTTAAATCTTGTGCTTCTTGCGGACTTAAATTTTCAAACATTTGCTTCTCCTTGCCCAAACATAACTTTAACCTTGCAATCTGGGCAGCATTGAATTGTTTTTAGCTTTTTAGAATCTGAGCTAAACGCTGAACCTAGCATTCCCATTACTTTTTCGATAGATTTTTGTGTAGAAAATGCCTTTCCACACTCTACGCATAAAAATGGCGTATCTTTTGCAAGCTCTCTACTTTTAAAATATTCTCCCTTTAATGTGATTCCATCTCTACTTAGTTCCATAACATTTTCTGGACAAGAAGTAATGCAATATCCACAAGTTGTGCAAAGAGAAGCATTAAAGCGCAAAGAAAAATCATCACTCTTTGCAAAAATTGCATTCACATTACAAGCCCCAACACAAGAAAGGCAAAGCGTGCATTTGCTCGCATCGACTTTTAAATCTCCATAAAATACAGGTGCGCTATTTTCTGTTGCCACACTTGCAGCAAGCCCAAAATCACCTTCTTTAATCATATATTGCAAGCGTTGTGCGAAGGATTCTCTAAAAGGCTTGTTATAGCGATTTTTATAAAAATACGATTCCATTTTTGGTAAATCTTGTGCTAAAGTAGAAATGGATTCCACGCTGTTAACTAAAAATATGGAATCTTTTTGATAAATTTGCTGCGTTATGTTGTTTAAAAACTCCATAGGCGCACTTAATGTATCTCCATAAACAAGCAAGGCATTCCCACTTGTCTGAAGCATTGTCAATAAGTCATTTTCATTAAGCATTAAAAGATTTGGAAGAATCATAGGTGTTAGGGATTCTGGTAAAATTACATTTTTCTCGCATAACTTTATATAATCATCAAAAGAACATAAAAAGATTTTTTGCTCTTTATAAAGCTCAATAATTTCTTCTAATCCCTCTTTTGGCATTTCTTCGTATTCTAAACAATTTGTAGGACATACTCCCACACAAGCCCCACAGCTCACACAATCCACCATTGAAAAAGCAAGTTCCATTAAGCTATCATTTGCGCCTACACCAAAAGTTGGGCAGACATCAACACATTTTACGCAGTATTTTTCTCTTCTATGATGGTATTGACAATAATCCTCTTTATAGCTAATAATATCCTTATAACTATACTCCCCAAGGTTATTACGCAATCTTTCTAGCAAAGTATCAGCACTTTGAAAATCCGCTACATTATAAACACCTCTAAAGCGCAATAATTCTTCCTCATATACAAACAGCACAGCTTGCGCAAACTCAACCACGCTTCCATTATTAAACCGCGCACTAAATGCACCAAAACTTCCGCTAAAATTTTCTAAAAGCGCAATATCTAACAAAGAAACTTCAAAAAAAATCTGTGCTGATTCTGTAAAATCTTGCACAACTTGTGGAATCACACCATTATCTTCGCTTATATATACAATAGCAAGTTTTGAGTCAATCACAATATGATGCTTTGCCTCTAAAGCAAAATCATCTCTAATCTCTTGCACTTTATTTAGTAATATCAATTTTGTATTATATTCTAAAGTATTTTTGTCTAATAAAATATTACCAAGTGGAAAAGTGTGTGAAATGGGAGTTTTAATCATCTGTATTATTCCTAGCATAAGCTTTGATAAAATAATTAGTATAGTGCTAATTTTACTCCCTTAGGGCTAGAAAAGTCAATATTTTTTAACTTTTTGGATATATTTATTTTTATATAGGTATAGAAATTTTATAGGATTACAAAGACTTCGACTTCTACATTTCATAGAAAAATCTTTTATTGATTTTGTTTAAAATTTTGTAAATATTTATAAATTGCTTCAATTTCATTTGCAGTTAGATAGTATTTTGGCATAACACGTTTGCCACCTTGCAAAGCATTTTTAAAAGTATTAAATTCTAAATTATTAATACGCGGCGCATAAATAGATTTTGCATAATTTTTATGTGTGTAATTAGCAACTCTATCTCCCTCTCCATACTTCCCATGGCACTCTACACAACCAATTCCTCGAGGATTTTCATAAAGCATTTTTCCGTATTCAAGCGGTGTAATAAAGTTCTCTTCCGCTTTTAAAAAAACTATTACACACACCAAAACCAATACAAAGCGCATACAATCCCTTAAATTTTTAGTGCAATCTTAGCAAAATTTAGGTTAAATACACTTGCAAACACTACTAAATGCAAAAGCAACCTGCAATGCAACGCTTTTTCTTAAAATTCTAGCTAAGCTTAAAGGTATAAAAACTTTCTTTATATTATAATTGCAAGATTATTTCAAAAAAGGTTTATTGATGCAAATTTTAGACGGAAAGGCTCTTGCACAAAACATCGAAAATAAAATCCAAAAAGAAGTCGAAATTCTAAACAAACAAGGTATTACTCCCGGTCTTGCAGTGATTTTAGTCGGTGGCGACCCTGCTTCACAAAGTTATGTCAATATGAAAGCAAAGGCTTGCAAACGCACTGGAATCTACTCTATTACACATGAAATGCCCGAAAATATCCAGCAAGAATCCCTTTTGCAAACAATTGCAATGCTAAACCAAAATCCAAATATTGATGGAATCTTAGTGCAACTCCCTTTACCAAAACACATTGATACAACAGCAGTTTTAGAAGCTATTGCCCCACACAAAGATGTCGATGGATTCCACCCTTTTAATATGGGGCGCATTCTTGCAAATCTTGATGGTTTTATTCCAGCAACTCCAATGGGGGTTATCACGCTTTTAAAACATTATCATATCACACTACAAGGTAAAAATGTTGTGGTTGTCGGGGCTAGCAATATTGTAGGAAAACCTTTAGGTGCGCTATTTTTAAATGAAAATGCTACAATTACTCTATGCCATATTTATACACAAGATTTAGCAAAATTTACAAAAGAAGCAGATATTTTATGTGTGGCTGTTGGCAAGCCAAACCTTATCACAAAAGATATAGTAAAAGAAAATGCAGTTGTTGTAGATATTGGAATTAGCAAGCTTGAAGATGGTAGAATCGTAGGAGATGTGGATTATCCAAATGTCTCCCCAAAATGTAGCTTTATCACTCCAGTCCCCGGTGGCGTTGGACCAATGACGATTGCTTCACTTTTGCAAAACACATTAAAAGCTGCTAAATTACGTCCAAGCAAACACTAAGGGAAAACAATGAAAAATATTTTTCTTAAACTTTACGCATTTATTAATAGTTGGGTTGGCACGATTATTATTGTTTTGGGAATTATCTTCTTTTTGGCGCAAGCTTTTGTGATTCCAAGCGGAAGTATGTTAAATACATTATTGATTGGTGATAATTTATTTGTCAAAAAATTTTCCTATGGAATCCCAACACCCACGATTCCATGGCTTGAAATTCAAGTGCTACCAGATTTTAATAAAAACGGACATTTAATTGAAGGAGAACGTCCAAAGCGTGGAGATATTGTAATATTTCGCGACCCTAACGCACCAAAAATTCATTTTGTAAAGCGCAATGTTGCTATTAGTGGTGATGAAGTGCTTTATACTAAAGAGGGCTTATGGGTGCATTTCAGCAGCGATTCTATCTATAAAGACACGACAGCACGTTCTTTAGAATTTGGCGGAAAAGTCTTCTATTATGAACCTTATGCGGCACTTCACGCTGGGGTGCATTACGCGCAAACCTCCCTTGATGCGTTTGAACAATTAAGAATCCTATTGCATAATGGGGAAAAAATTGCAATGGAGCAAGTTGATTTAAGCAATGGAGAAATTGCATTCTACACAAGCATTAAAGACGATGAGTTTTTTATGATGGGAGATAATCGCAACAATTCTAGCGATTCTCGTTTTTGGGGAGCTGTGCCTTATCGATATATTATAGGCAAACCTTGGTTTATTTACTTTAGCTGGGACGATGCCTTTAATATTCGTTGGAATCGAATCGGAAAAAGTGTTGAGAGCTTGGAAAAACAAGCTTTACAAGAAAAAAATACCAAAAATTTGGAATCTTAAATGTTTGAGATTCCATTAATTTATGACATTCCTATTAAGATTTGCGCGCTTTTATTAGCAATTATTGGACATGAGATAATGCATGGTTATATCGCGCTAAAATTTGGTGATACGACAGCACGTGATGCTGGACGACTAAGCTTAAACCCCATTATTCATATTGATTTAGTCGGTTCTATTCTAATTCCCGGAGCTTTATTTTTAATGAATGCTCCTTTTTTATTTGGTTGGGCAAAACCTGTTCCTGTGCGCATTGACCGAGTAGTTTATAATGGTGGATATTTTGGTGCATTTGGCGTTTCAATCGCTGGAGTTACATATAACTTTATTTTAGCAATCCTTGCTAGTATTTTAATCTATGTTTTAAATAGTGGAATCCTTGCTGGGAATTTTATTTTATTATTGACAATTTACTTTTTCTTGCAAGTTTTGATTTATAATGTTGTGCTAGCTGTCTTTAATCTAATTCCGATTCCACCTTTAGACGGTGCAAATGCTCTAGCCTATTTTGGATTAATGTTTAAAAATGACTTTTTTGCAAGAATATTTGATAAGATTCCACCAATGGCAGGAATGCTCATTTTAATTATTATCTTAAGCACATCATTATCTAATTTCATTTTCATACCTGTGCAATATATTATTAATTTGCTTTTATAGGAGTATTTATGCAATTTTTCATCGCAAGTGATCATGCAGGTTTTACGCTTAAAGGTTCAATTTTTGGAATCTTAGAACAAATGGGGCATAAGGTTGTGGATTTAGGACCAATGGATGCAGAACGTGTAGATTATCCTGATTTTGCAAATAGCTTATGCCAAAAAGTATTAGAAAATGAAGGGAGTTTTGGAATTTTGATTTGTGGTAGCGGAATTGGAATGAGTATTGCTGCTAATCGTCATAAAGGCATACGTGCTGCACTTTGCAATGAACCATATAGTGCCTCTATGAGCCGTGCGCACAATGACGCAAATGTCCTATGCTTAGGAGCACGTGTTATTGGAATAGGTATGGTGGAGAGTATTTTAAAAAACTTTTGCGAGGGGGTTTTTGAGGGCGGTCGCCACACTTGTCGCATAGGAAAATTACATTAAGGAATCTTTATGGCACAATTCACACAATGGCTGTTTTTAACTGCTTTTATTCTTTTTGTTTTATTTATGGTTATCAAAACTTTCTTTTATAAAAGCATTGCCCAAAAGGAAGAAAAAAATAGTGCCGTGATGAAACTAACTTTACAAGAAGCAGAAATTTTAATCCGCAAACACCAACTACAACTCCAAAGAGCACTAGGAAATATTGATATTTTAACAGATGAAATTACTGCATTGCGTAATGAGGTTAAAATTTTAAAACAACGCAATTCCCAATACCGCGTAGAAAGTGAAAAATATAAAAGTAAAATTAAAGATTTAGAACAAAAAATTGAAGCATTATTATAGTGCTTCTCTATTTTTAATTTCTTAGCAGTGCCAATTCTTTTTTGTTTCTTTAAATCTGCCACGCACTGATTTAGCAAATGGAATAAAGAAATGGCGGTGTTTAAAAGCAAGATTTTGCATTTTTTTTAACTTATTTTTTGGAATCGCATAAAGCATTTGGTATTCTTCTGGAGAATACAACCAATCTCCTTTAACTTTAAGCATTTTAAAACCCAAGCGATTTAAGCGACTAAGACGTGGCAACTCCATAAAAATTCCATCAGAAATATCCATTCCAGCCCTTGCAATACGATTTAATTCAAAAAGCATTTTAGGATACAAAAGAGGCTTTGCAAAACGCGTATTATTTTGGATTTTTTTGTGTTTATTGAATCTTAACGCATTTTTTAACATTTTTGCATTTCTTCCAAAACTTTGTGTTTTTAACCCGGTTAAGATACTTTTTGGGCTAATATAGCCTAGAATATCTCCTTTTTTTATTCCTTTTCTTGTTAAGATTCTACCTTGCTTCTCTCCTAAAACCGTTAGTGAAAAATGCAATTTATCTGCTGTTATTGTATCTCCACCAATGATTTTAACACTATATTTTAATGCGCATTCTCCTATAATTTTTGCGAGATTCGCCACTCCTTTAAATTCCTTTGGCAAAGTAAGCGTTAAAAGCACAAAGCGTGGAATCGCATGCATTGCATAAATATCAGAGAGATTGACCAAAAAACATTTTTCTACAATATCACTTAAATCCCCCCAAACACGTTTAAAATGCACATCTTCAAAAAAAGCATCACTTGCAACGACATAATTATCAATCTCTACACCATCATCTCCGATTCCAAAAGTTGCACCACTTTGTTTTAAGGAATGTATAAACGCCTTTTCTCTATCACGCATTAGTCTATTTTCATACTCAAATCTACCCAAACTGCCTGATGAATAATCGCACCAGATGAAATTGCATCTACGCCACTTTCTGCATATTCTCTAATATTTTCTAATGTGATATTTCCACTTGCTTCCAAAAGCACATTTGGAGCCATTGCATTACGCATTTTTACAACATTTTTTATCGTTTCAATATCCATATTATCGCACATCAAAATATCAATTCCTGATTCTAATGCTTCTTTGGCTTGCAAAATATTCTCACACTCTACTTCAATTTTTGCAGTAAATGGAATCTTAGAACAAATATCCTTAACAAATTTATTTAACGCCAAAATCCTTGTTAAATGTGTATCTTTTAACATTAGACAATCATCTAATCCTAAGCGATGATTAACAGCTCCCCCATTACGCGCAGAATATTTTTCAAAATCCCTAAGTAAAGGACGAGTTTTACGCGTATCTAGCAAAATGCAATTTGTTCCTTCTATTTTTTGCACATATTTGCGTGTTAGCGTTGCGATTCCACTTGAATGTTCTAAGAGATTTAAAATTGTGCGTTCTGCACTTAAAATTTCGCTCATCTTACCTTCAAAAGTAACAATTTTTTCTTCTTTTTTGAATCCAACACCATCATCAAAGGTAAATTGACAATCAATCTTTAACAACTCGCATAAACGTTCAACATACGTTTTTCCTGATAAAATTCCACTCTCTTTTGCAACAATATAAGCTTCTACCTCAATATCATTTTGCATACGCATATACAAATCACCGCGCCCAATATCCTCTCTTAACACTTCTTTTAAAAAATCATCTAACAAGATTTTATGCATTTTTACTCCTTTATGATAGTTCTAACATTTTATCTAATGCTTGCTTTGCAAGATTTGCAATTTCTGAATCTAAAAGAATCTCATTATAAGATTCTCCTTTTTGGATTGCCTCCAAACATCTTAACACATCTTGCAATGTTGTTTCATTCATTGTTGGGCATTCTGGCTTTGTAGAGCTTAACACAAAAGTATTTTGCTCACCTTTTGGCTCTCTCAAACGATTGACCAAATTAAATTCCGTCCCTACTGCAACCTTTTGACTATCTTTTAAACTTTGGACATATTTGATAATTTGGCTTGTCGAACCCACAAAATCTGCTTTTTTGACAACTTCAGGCTGGCACTCTGGATGCACTGCAATTAAAATTTCAGGATATTTCGCACGATAAAAATCAATATCTTTTGGCGTAAAAAGCTGATGCACAGAGCAGAATCCATGATAGCAAATCACATCTGCTTCTTGCACTTTTTCTTGACTATCCACACCCAAAATAGCACTTTTTAGCCCATTATCATGCGCAAGATTCTGTCCCAAACAATAATCTGGCAAAAAGAAAATTTTTTTGTTTTGCTTTAAAGCATATTGCAAAATTTTAGACGCATTAGCACTCGTGCAAACAACGCCGCCAAGCCTTGCAACTTTCGCTTTTACTTCCGCATTTGAATTAATATAAGTTACAGGAAAAATCTCTGCGATTCCATATTCTTTTAATTTTGCAATAGAAGCGTCAAAATAACTATCATCAATCATTCTCGCCATAGAACAACACGCAATTTTAGGCATAAACACACGCTTATTTGGAGCTAAAATTTTCACACTTTGCCCCATAAAACCAACACCACAAAAGATAATTTTTGACTTTTCGCTTGTGCTTGCCTTACGTGCTAATTCTAAACTATCTCCCGTTAAATCAGCAATTTCCACCACTTCATCACGTTGGTAGTAATGCGCCACCAAAAGTGCGTCTAATTGCTCTAGCAACTCTCTAATGCGTTTTTTTATCATCTTTTACCTTTTAAGATTCCTTCATAGATTTTGCAATACATTGTCCAAAATACACTCTTTCTCTTTGTTTTAAGTCATACTGCCAATTTTTACTAAACAATACAATCGTAGAACCCATTAAAAAACTTCCAATCTCCTCCCCTTTTTGCACAAAGATTGGTGTTTCAAACACTATGCTTTGCGATTCTTTAAAGTTAGCGACTTTAGGAGCAAAGTTAATTTGGATTTTACCCACATTTAAAGCACCAATTGCGACAAGATACAAAGTTTCTCCAAAGTCATCTTCGCATTCTAGCACAACACGCTTATTCTTTACAAAAACTTCTTTATGTTTTAATAAAGTTTTTTCATTAACTCTTAAAAGTCTTCCAGTTATAAAGTCTAGTCTCTTCACTCTAAGATTTATAGGAGCATGAAAACGATGATAATCACTAGGAGAAAGATAGAAATTCACAAATATGTAGTCATTTTCTAACTTCACTTTAATAAAATCACTTACACGATACTTTTTTCCCTTAATTTGTATTGCATAATCATCTTGACATTCCCCAAATTCCATTATCACAGAATCACAAGGAGCTATCATATGGGATTGCGTTTTATCAAACTTACGCATTTTTACTAATGAGCGCGTAAAAAGTGCATTTAAACTAGGATAATTTCTTAATGTATCAAACTCATCTAAATTAACATTAAATATTCTAACATACGCCTTATTAATCCATACTTGAATGATTGATGAAAACTCATGTGTGGCAAATTTTTCAAATAAAGACGACATTAAATTTGTATAATGCAAAACTACTCCTTTATCCAAAGTGGAATCTCTTCTAAATTTGGACGATTGCATAAAATTTCAAAAGGTTTAAAACGCTCCTTATAACCCATTGAAATATGGTTTTGTATCCAATATCCCGGATAAAGATATTTGATATTATACTCTTTTGCAATTTCTATTTGTTTAAGGATTGAATATGTTCCAATAGAATATCGTGAAAAATCGTGGTCGTAATAACAATATACAGCAGAAATTGCACCAGCCATCACATCGACATACGCCACACCGATAAGTTTATCTTCCATATAATAATCAAACTCATAACCAAAATTTAAAAACCCTTGCACGAAAGTATCATAATAAGCTTCAAGTGTGATATTATGGTATTCCCACCCTTTTTTTACATGCATTGCTTGATGATATTTATCATAAAGAAGTAAATGCGCTTCACTGACCCAAGGACGCTTGATTTGCAATGTTATAGGGTGTTTTAAAACACGCTTATGTGATTTTGAAAATACAAAATTTTCACAATTTTGCCGAATGGATATACAAGCCTCACAACCATTGCAAATAGGCACAAAGAAGTAATTTCCAAAGCGTCTCCAACCGCGCTCTAGTAAATGCAGATAAAAAGGTATTGTGCAATCTTTAATATAAAAATAATGGAATCTTGCTTCTAAATTAGGAATATAGCTACAAGGGCGCGGTTCTTGAACTAGCTCATAAACTTCCATTGGTTATTTTAAACTTAAATGAATCTTTGAATTTGTTGGCGATTCCACATTAGCGCGACTTTGTGTTTGAAATTCTTTTTTAGCATTTGTTACTTTATGCAAATAATTTCTTGCTTCTTCGTATTTCAAAGAAGTGCGCAATTTTCTATAAACTTCCGCTGAAGTCATAGAATTAATCACTTGCACCGCTTTTGTGCGGTCTTTATCAAACACGCTTAATACATTTCCACTTCCTGTATTATACGCAGCAATCACGCAATATTCGTGAGATAAGGAATTTTTCACACCTTTAATATAACGTGTAAATAAAATGTTAAGATAGGTTGAGCCATATTGGATATTTGTTTTTGGAGTGAAAAGCATTTCCTTAGTTGGAATCCCATCTCTATTATTTAGAGCCTTATAAACATCTCTGCCTGCACTTGCTGGCACAACTTGCATAAGTCCGTATGCTGGAATATGGCTCACTGCATAAGGATTGAAACTCGATTCCGTCTTGATGATTGCAAAAATCAATGCTTGCTCTAAATGATATTCTTTTGCATAAAGGGCTACATATTCCCCATATTTATGCTCACTTTTAATTTCATGGTCTTCTACCATATCAAATTGCACATAATAGACCTTTTTACTCTCCCCTTTTTCTGTAATTTCTGTCGTTTGTAATTTATTTTCTATCAGATAATCCGCATAACGATTCGCACGCCAAGGATAAAGCACTGCTTCTCCCTCATTATCTTTTACCAAATCTGCCAAATAAGGTTTGCCTTTAAAGGCGACTTCTTTATCAGAATACAAATCCACTTCTTCTGGGTCTTCTGGAGTAAGCAAAGTCGTAACAATCGCTTTTTTAAGCGACTCTTTGGGGTTTTTTGTATCAAGTGTTGCAACGGAAATTACACCCTTGCTAAAATCCACTTGCGCACGAGAAAGATAAGAATCTGTATATTTTACATAAACATCTTGTGAAGCAGTAGGGGTATTGTTTTCTCCCCATTGTTTAGAAGCATTTTGCGTCAAAGCTACTACGACTTTTTTGAAATTTGCTTGGAGATTTTTAATATCAATTTCAAGTTGCTCGGGATTAAGCGCATAATTGACTGCTTTTTTAATCACTTGCTCTTTTGAAACCCCTTGAGTTAGAATCTGTGGGTTATAAATCAAATCTCTATAACCATACAAACAACCACCAAGAAAAATCCCAAAAGCAACACTAATACTAAGAATTTTAAGCATTTTAAAGGAGAATCTCAAAGGGATAACATTCCTGCTTGAACTTCTTTAGATTTTTGCTCACTACCTAAAAGAGAAGCTAAGTAGAAGGCAAATTCTAACGCCGTTGCTGGTCCTCTTGAAGTAATAATATTACTATCTTGGACAATATTAGAATCCGCTTTGTAATTACTATTTTCAATCATTTCTTCAATACTTGGATAACAAGTAAAGTTTTGATTAATTAATATATTATGCTTAAAGAGGGCTAAAGGAGCGGCACAAATTGCCGCACAGATTTTACCCTTTGCATTTAATTCAGATAGAATCGTATGCAGTGCAGAAGAAGCAATAAGATTCTGCGTGCCTTCCCAGCCACCGGGTAAAACTACTGCATCTAAGTTATCTGCTTGTATTTCTGTAATTTTCAAATCCGCAACAACCTTAACACCGCCTTGCGATTCCACAATTAGGGTTTCTTGTGATTTTTCATCTACTGCTGCAAGGATAACCTCGCAACCTGTTCGCCTTAATACATCAACTACAGAAATCGCTTCAATTTCTTCAAATCCTTTTGCAAGAGGTATTAAAACTCTAGCCGCCATAATCTCCCCCTACTTCACTTTGTCTAAATATTCGCCTGTTTCTGTATTAACGCGGATTACATCGCCTTCTAACACATGATAAGGCACTTGCACAACAGCACCTGTTTCAAGTGTTGCAGGTTTTTTACCAGCACTTGTTGTATCACCTTTAAAATTTGGGGGAGTTTCTGTGATTTTTAGCTCCACAGTCTGTGGGACACTCACCGTAATTGCTTTGCCATTATGAAACATAACATTAACTGCCATACCATCAATCATCCATTTTGCCACTTCACCAACTTGTTCATCACTTAGTCCAATTTGCTCGTAGTTTTCATTATCCATAAACTGAAAATGATCTCCATCATGATACAAAAACTGCATAGAACGTTCTTGCAAATTTGGCTCTTCGCATTTATCTCCTGCATGAAAAGTTTTTTCAAGCACTCTGCCATCTAAAAATGATTTCATTTTCACACGCACAAACGCTGCACCTTTGCCCGGTTTTACATGTTGATATTCTGTGATTCTATAAGGAACCCCTTCTAGTTCAACCTTTAAACCTTTTTTTAAATCTCCCATTGCATACGCCATTTTTTTCCTTTATTTAAATTTTATTAAATTAAGCTTATTAAAGACTCTTGCGCATTCTACTATACAGCTGATTTTAATTTCATCTAAAGAATTTGTAATGTAAATTGTTTTATGGCTTCGTTACAACTGATTTCGCTTAATATTTTGGCAATCTGATTGAGTTGCGTTATCACAACAATAAATAGTTTTGTAACTACATGCAGAAAATAAAATACCTACAATCATCAACAATAAAAATAAAATACTTCTACTTTTCATAATCCACTCCTTAACTTTTATTTAAACTCTATTAGAGCTTCCCAAAATATCCATACGCTCTGCAATGACCTGAACCATAAATTCTTTTGCAGGGGCAAAGAATTTTCGTAAATCAAATTGTGTTTTATCTTCATTTGCTACGCGTCTAACTTCAGACATAAACGCGATTCTTAAGTCTGTATCGGTGTTGATTTTGTTAATCCCGCCTTTAACCGCTTCTTGCAAGAATGCAAAAGGAACTCCTTTGCTTCCTTTTAAATCCCCGCCACTTTTTAAAAATGCTTCACTTACATTTGTAGGAATTGCACTTGCACCATGTAACACTAATGGAATCTTTGTGCGTTTTTTGACTTCAATAAGACGTTCAAAGTCTAGCTTTGGCTCACCTTTAAACTTAAATGCCCCATGGCTTGTGCCAATTGCAGGAGCTAGAAAATCCACTTTGGATTCCTTGACAAATTCTTCTGCTTCACTAGGATTCACCAAACACGCATCTTTTTCATCGACCGAAATATTATCTTCAATCCCCATTAAACGTCCAAGCTCTGCTTCCACGCTCACACCTGCAATATGCGCAACTTCAACAACTTTCTTTGTTTCTGCTAAATTCTCTTCAAAGGGATGATGGCTTGCATCAATCATTACTGAAGTAAAACCTGCGCGGATTGCTTTTACACAAGATTCAAAACTCGTCCCATGGTCTAAATGCAAAGCAACAGGAATATGCGGATAGGAACGCGAAAGAATCTTCACCATTCCTACTGCCATATCAATCCCTAGATATTTGATTGCTCCTTCACTTGCTTGCACAATAATTGGAGAGTTTTTTAAATTTGCAGCTTCAAAAATCGCGCTTAACATTTCGTAATTTACGAAGTTAAACGCACCCACTCCATAATTTTCTTTGTTTGCTTTATCTAAGATTGCACTTCCACAAACTAGCATAGAATTTCCTTATTTTGATAATTCAATTTTTGCTTTTTTGCGTAGCTCCTCACCTTCTTTTTTAACTTCCTCTTGGAATTTTTTAAGTTTTAAGTTTTGCTCAATTTGCCCTTTTATATCTTTAAGTGCTAAAGTTCCTGCTGGCTTTTTATCCTCAACTAAAATAACATGGTATCCAAATTGTGTTTTTACTGGTGTTGTTGTATATGCTCCTTTTTTAAGCTTAAATGCGGCATTAGCAAACTCTGGAACAACTTGATTTTTTCCAATATATCCAAGATCTCCACCATTTTTTGCAGCACCATCTTTAGATTTTTCTTGCGCTAAAGCAGCAAATTTATTTGTAAGGTCTTTTCCAGCTTTTTTAAGCTCATTAATAACCGCTTTTGCCTCATTTTCGCTACTCACTAAAATATGTCTAACTTTTATCATTTCTGGTTGTGCAAATTTTTCTTTGTTTTCATTATAGAATTTTGTAATTTCAGAATCTGAAACTTTTACTTTCTCCATTTGCTTACGCATCCAAACTTCAAGCATCAAATCTTCTTCCATATTTGCAAGAGCTTCTTTAAACTCCTTAGAATTTTGCACTTTTTCTTTTTTAGCCTGTGCAATAAGTAGCTTACGCTCAATTGCTTGGTTGATGATTTGATTTTTTACATCTTGTGGCAACTGCTCAAAAGCAACACCCGGCATTGCACGCATTAAAGCTGCAACATCTCTATCTGTAACTTCTGAACCATCAACTTTTGCATAAGTTTTTGCAAAACTCACACCTTGTAATAATGCAAATGCAACGACTGAACTAACAAGAATTTTTTTCATAATTTCAAACCTTAAATAAAAATTTTTGATATTTTACCTTTTAATAATTAATCTTTAATTAATGAAAAAGTTTTGAGAAATAAATTTTTGGAATCCCAAAATAAGATTCTATGCTTTAAAAAAGTGTTAAAATTCATCGTGTGCCTTGCAGATTTCATAAGACACACGATTTCAAGGAGATAAAATTTATTATTAATACCATTTTCTGGCTATTTTCATTACAAAGCAAAGGATTCTAAAAAACCCCTTACAAACTCCAAACCACCGCCAAAGCAGTAATTATAAATCCTAAAAGTGTAACAATACTTGCGCTTTTCCAACTACGCTTACAAAATGTGGTTATAAATAGCCCTGATAAATACAACACAATAAGCGCGATAGAAAATCCAACTGCTAAAACATCAAAATACCATTTCAGCAGCTTTATGCAGCATCAAAAGCACACCATACCAATGCCCATCTAAGCTCCTAACAACAAAATCCCCCTCTTTATCTTTAGTGAGTGTAGCAGAATATTTCAAATCCCCCATAGAATGAGAATTTCTAAAGAATCTCACTTCTGTGTTGTGTGGAATCTTGAGATTATTTGCCTTTAATGTCTCTAATATCACTTGCGCTTCGTTGCCTTTGATGTTCTGTGCGATTTGGGATTCCACTTTGACTTCCACAATCTCCGCTCCAGCATTTTGCCGAATCCCAAAAATATGCAAAGACCCTGTAATGGCATAAATTAACGCCATAGGAATAAAAAACAAGCTCACATATAAATGAATTTGCATCCAAGTTTTATTAGAAATTAGCTTCTTTGTCATTGCCATTCCTTAAAATTCCGCGCGGACATTAAGCCAAAGGTTTCTTCCGGGAATCATTCTTTGATAATTATTTGTATAAGATAATCCTCTAGTGCCTTGATAAGTTACATAATCCACATAGTCTTTATCTAACAAGTTATTAATCACCGCTCCAAAAAGCCAAGTTTTGTTAAACCGATAATTCACACCTAAATCTATCGTGTGCATATCTTTAAAATATGCTCTTGGTCCAACATTTGCAGTGTGTTCATTGCTTGTAGGAGTTTTGAGTTTGCCGACATAACGCACATAAGTATCCCATTTGCTGATTTTATAAGAAACTTTCGCAGACAAGTTATGTCTAGGAACATCGTTTAAATCACTTCCTTTTCTATCACCACTTTTTCTTTCTGTTTCTGTCAAAGCATAGGATAAATCCGCTGTGATTCCATTAGGGATAATGCTTGTTAGCATTGGCTTTGTCCTTAGCGAAACTTCTATTCCTGATATTACTGCTTTATCTACATTCTCATAGATATTGCAAGTATTATAACCACAAACCCCATATCCTCCGGGTAGAGTCATATCTTGTTGGTAACTTTCTGTGGCAATCGCATTTCTAAAATCTGTGTAGAATCCTGTAAGCGTCAAAGTTCCAATAGAGGATTCTACAATTCCACTTAATTCATAATTCTGACTCTCCTCTGCTTTCAAACTCGCATTACCATAACTTGCAATATCACCACTTCCTCTACTGCTACTCACATCATAAAGCCCATCATAACGCGTAGCAAGTTCGGGCAATCGCATACCACTTGCAATCCCAGCTTTAAGAGTTAGCCATTCTGTGGGATAAGTATTAACATAGAATCTTGGGTTAAAAAACTCTTCATAAGTATCGTCATAATTGATTCTTAATCCTGCTGTTGTGGAAACATATTCATTGAAAAAATATTCCCCTTCTCCAAATACTGCAAACAAATTGGAATCTTTTTGGAACTGATTAGAACGATTGGTTAATTTCTCGTATTTGTAGTAAGGACCACCTGTTAAAATCAAAGCTCCCTTAGAGCCAAAATCAAAATCTTTTTTCAAAGCAGAGCTTAAAATAATATTTTGGTCTTCTACTAATTTTGTTTTATCTTTGACACCAGAACCTTGTCCGGGGTGCAATCCTTGCGTCATATCCTCTGCCCTATGTGGAATCCTAGTTGTATTAAGGTATTGGATATAGTTATTAATGCTTCCCCATTCATAATTCCCATCGTGATTAAGCACGGTATTATAACGATGATAATCCCTTACAGCAGTGTATTGGCTTGATGAAGTGTTAAGGGACCCAAGCCTTTGGAATCCATAGTCAATATCTGCATAAAAGCTGTTTTGCACATCTAAAAGATAGTTCAATCTCCCACCCGCAGAATAGTTGCGATAACCTGTGGGAGAATGGCTTGTATAAGGATTCGCGCTACTTGGAGTGTATCCCGGAATGTCTTTTTGGTAGAAATAATTTGACTCTCCATAATACACCTTGCCTCTTAGATTAAGAGAAAATTGCTCATCTACTGGCACAAACAAATTTGCATTTGTCCCATAAGTATTTCCCCAATTATCATGGTGTTCTTGCAGTCTAGTTTCCGCTGAAATCGTCCCTGTAAGCTTACCCGGATTCTTTTTGGTAATAATATTAATCACCCCCCCCATTGCATCACTTCCATAGATTATAGAAGCAGGACCGCGAATCACTTCCACGCGTTCAATCATACTAGCAGGTGGGATAAATCCGCTTGTGGAATCAAATCCATTGCCATCAAACCCAGCGTCCATATTCATACGCTTGCCATCGATGAGAACTAAAGTATATTTAGACGCCATACCACGCATTTGAATCGTTGTGCCTCCTGTTTTTGCTACCGTAGTAGAAACCCCGGGAACTTCTTGCACAATATCCCCCAAATCCCTAATAGGGCGTTCCATAATATCTTCTTGTGTGATGACAGAAATACTTGCGGGTGCTTCTTTAATATCTTGTTCAAACCCAGACGCACTTACGACAGAATTTCCTAAAACATATTGTTCGGTTTGTGCAGATAAACTTTGCGCAAGCAGCAAGCAAGCAGGAATGCTTAAAGTTATTTTTCTCATTTTTAACCTTTAATTTAATTTTCCAAATTCGTAATATCTATATGAGTATTTCGTTTTTTTGGAATTGAGCATTATAATAATTATTATTAAAAATAATATTAAATAAATGATAATTATTCTAATTATTATATAAGTTTCAAATCCTTATAATTTACAAATTATTTTTAAGGAAAGAGGAATTTATGGAAACACTCAAAACTTACATTGATATTATTATTTTTAGTATTCTTGGTTTAATGGCTTTTGTTGCGCTTTGGTGCGTGATTGAGCGGTTATTGTTTTTTCGCAAATTAGACTTGCGAAACTTTGAAAGCCAACAAGATTTTGATGATGCAATTACAGAAAACCTCACAACCTTGCATATCATCTACTCTAACGCCCCTTATGTTGGGCTTCTTGGCACGGTTATTGGGATTATGATTACCTTTTATGATATGGGAATGAGTGGGAATATTGATGTAAAATCCATTGTCGTAGGATTATCTTTGGCTTTTAAAGCAACTGCTTTAGGGCTTGTTGTTGCGATTCCTAGTCTTATGGCACACAACGCGCTTTTTCGCAAAGTTAGCCTCCTTAGTAGTCGCTACCAAAAGGGTAAATAATGCTTAAAATCCAGCATTCACAAGGACTAAACATCGTCCCTTTTATTGATGTGATTTTGGTGTTGTTGGCAATGGTTTTAAGCATTTCTACTTTTATCGCACATGGAGAAATCAAAATAGAATTACCTAAGAGTGATTCTAGCACAAAAAGTTCTCAAGATTCTAATAAACTAAAAATCATTATTAATAATGAAAATATCTTTTATATAGAAGACAAAGAAGCAACTTTGGAAGAGATTGCAGAAAAAATCAATGCTTTGGATAGGCAAACTATTGTAGAGCTGAAAAGCGATAAAAATGCGAAGTTTGATAGTTTTATACGCATTATTGATATTTTGAGAAACAAAAACCACGAGAATTTTCAAATCATCACAGAGAGAAACCCATGAATTTGTTTTTTACACACAAACTACAAGCTTTTTATCTGACAACTTTTTGCTTTTTACCTTTGGTGATTATGCTGTTTTGGAGTGCTTCTTGGCTGGAAGTAAGCCCTGCAAACCGCAATGAATTTACACTCACAATGGGGCAATTTGCTGTGCAAAGTGCTTTAAATTCTGTGCATTCTGCACAAATGGAACAACAATTACCAAATGAGATTGTAAAGCCTCTAAAAAAGGATTTCAAACATAAAAAGCCAAAACACAAACAACACCACAAAACAGATTTCAAATCCAACAAGCCAATCCCACAAACTGCTAAACTTCAACAAGGCACACAAAATACGCAGGATTTCAATTTAGCTAATGTAGGTGCGCAGGATTCTACGCAATTTCTCTCTTATGGTAAAAACGATAATCCTTTTTTAAGACAAGTTAAATCCGCTATTGATAAATCCTTAACCTACCCAAGAGGCGCACGAAAAATGCATATTGAAGGTATGGTTGTGGTAGAATTTCTATGGACAAAACACAAAATTCTTAAAGGTTTAAAAGTGCGCAAAAGCTCTGGTTATTCTATACTTGATGAGAGCGCACTCAAGACTATTGAAAAAGCATCTCTACATTTCCCAGCACATACAAATGATGCACTTTTACAAATTCCAATTATTTTTACTATTAAGGAAACTAATCTCTAAGGCATTTTGCCTTAGAGAAATTTAAAAGATAGGTTTAATACGCAGAAGTTTTGGAGTCAATTGCCTTATAATTATAAGGTTTGTTGTTTTTATCCAATTCCATAAGCTCTTTTGGTGCTGGACCATTAATTTCTTCGTGCTTATAGTATCTATCTCCTGCTTTATGTCCATTCATATCAACTTTATAACGAATCTCTCCGGGATTATATTTTTGAATCTCATCAAATCCTAAATTAGAAGTTTTAAAGTCCTTGATTCCATTAGCATTTGCAATTTCAACAAGTTTAGTTTGTCCCATTCTCGCCATTTCAACAGCTTGAAGCAACATTCTGCTTGCTTCTCTTGGATTGTGGAATCCTGTGGAGTTTTCAGCACCTACGAAATCGCCTCTCATTTGCCCTTTGCGGTGCAATTCTAACGGCTCTTTTAAAGCTGCAGAAATCTTTTTATCATCTGCTTTGCCATCTGTTTGGAATGCTGGCAATACGCCTAATTTTGCACGCAATGCTTTAATATCTTCAATCAAACTCACAGTTGCATATTCTGCGCTTCTTAAATCAAATGCAATAGATTTTTGAATATCAAAAATCTGTGCTTTAAGATATTCTTCGCTTTGAGTATGGCAAGTTTTGCACGCTGCATTAATATCTTGCAATGGAGAAGTAATATTGTGTTCTGTCATTTTCTTTGCTCCTTTGCGTTTATAAGGCATATGACAATCTGCACAGCTTACACCATTTGCCGCATGCACACCACCACTAAAAAGCTCTGTCTCTGGATGTTGAATCTTTAGCATAGGAGCTTTAGTGATTTTGTGTTGCCAATCTTGTGGGAAAATATCGCGCACTTTTTCATAATGCTCATCAAACATTTCAATTCTAAAAGGCTCGTTTTTCTTCCAAGCACTCCATGGGAATACTAGCTCAATCCCTGCAACTTCAATTTCTGTTGGTTGGTTGCCATCTCTCCAAGAATCAAACTCATCATAAGTTTTTTGTGTGCCATTAAACCATTTTTGAGTAGAATCATTAGCGATAGATTCTCCCATAACTTTCACTTTTGTGCCTGTTGGTTTGAAATAATATTCCACATGGCATTGTGAGCAAACAAGTGTGCGCATTTCATCACGACTTGCTTTGATTCCAGTAACTGGGTCTTTTTCATAACCTCTGCTAGCAAGCGCATTAATGGCAGCTTGTCTTGTTAAACGCAACTGCATATCATTTGGATTGTGGCAATCCGCACAAGTTACACCCATTCTTTTACCCCCATGCGGTCCGCTGTGCTCTGGAGAATTTTCAGCGATTCCATTAACTGCTGGGACATTTTTAATCATTGTCCAATATTTTGTAGAGTTAAAAGAAATCCACTTCTCTTCTGGAGTATTTCCGATTCCAACATTTTTAAGCAACCATGGACTCCAACCGCTATGGCAATTCATACAAGCAGTAGGTTGTCCGCCAAATCCTGCAAATCCATGCGCATTTAAGAAATCTTTGTTGTTTCTTGCAGTATCCATTTGATCCACTTGAATCCAAAAATGCCCACGCTCTTCATTTGCGTCAATGCTAAAAGGATAGCCTGCCCAAAGAATCGTAAGCTGTGGATAACGAATCAATTTAGAATATGCCAAATTTCCACCAAATTCTGTTGGAATTGGAGCTTGATTTTCTACCGTTAAATACATATCCAAATAATCCGGGAAATTTTTACCCCAATGATCAAAAGTCGGATTATCATCACTCATTTCTACAAAGCCCTTAGAGCTTATTCCACCTGTGCTTTGTGCTTGTTTTTTGCTAATATCAGAGTTTAACCAAAACATTCCAGCAATCACAATTAAAACAACCACCACCAAAATCGGCATTAAAGGTGATTTTTTTTGCATTTTAACCTCCTAAATAATTTAAAAACCTCGTTTATGTCCTACACCTGTATGGCAAGAAACACAACTAAGAGACTCATTTCCATGTGGATTAGTCGTAGGATTTACGACATTACTCACCATCTCGCTATGGCAACGCACGCAATTATCTTGAATCATGCCTTTAGACTTCTGTGTCGCGCTCAAGTTTGTTGGCAACACATCAAGTTTAAAAGTAAAAGCATACGCATGCCCTATTCCACTTTCCGCTTTTGCAATCCACTTCTCTACAAATTCGTGCGGTAAATGGCAATCATTACAAGTTGCACGCGGTTTTCCTGCGACCTTTTTTGAATGTGAGCCTTTTAACCAATCATTATAAACATCATTCATAATGTGGCAGTTATTACAGGCTTCACTATCATTGCTAAAATAAGACATACCCTTTGCATTATAAAAAGTATATAGCCCTATAACACAAGCAAAAACACACAGAATCCCAAGTAACGTAGCAAGAAAAGAGAGCGATTTTTTAGGCTTACTTTCCAATGGACGCTCCTTTTTTAGTATTCAAGTTTAAAATCCTAGAATTTTAAACTCTAGGCTATAATTCTAATGAATTTTTAAATCCATTTCCTTGACTTATGTCAAAAATTAAATGTTTGATAAATGCCTAAATATAATGTGTCTATTTATTTTTTGTTAAGAGTTTTACTATACAATCGTAAAAAAATAATTATAATCTATGCTTTATAGTTCAAATAATATTTAAATAAAAAATCTAAGGATATGCAAAATGCTTCCACTAAAAGATACATTTTCTCTTAATAATAGCGTTTTAGGAATCACTGCGGATGCAGATAAAATTTACGCTGTAGATAATCTTTATAAAGTTTATATCTTTTCGCGCGCAAATGGAATCTTAGAAAAATCTACCATTATTCATGATGATAAAAATCCTCTTTTTCGCTTCAGCAAAGCAATAAGTTTTGCTAATAAATGCAGACGTTTTGCAATAGGCTTTCACAATTCCAATAAAGGAGAAGTCATTAGTTTAGAACAAGACATTAAAGTTTTAGAGCCTCTAACTTGGCAAAAAAAAGAAATCACAAAAGTGCTCTTTTCTCCCAATGATACCTATCTTGCAACAGGAGGAGAATGCGGAAGAATCGTTGTATATTATGGAGATAATTATAACTTTCTGCTAAGCTCTTCACCCTTTTCTGATGCAATTTCCACTATTGCTATTAGCGATGATGAACATTATGCTATAGGAGCTAGCTTTAGTGGAGAACTTGCGGTTATAGATATTCCTTATGAGAAAATTTTTGCCAAAATAACATTTGATAGCGTTGTTGAAGATGCACTTTTTGACAAAGATAACGCAAGAATCTTTTGCATTACGCGTGATGGTGATACAATTTTATATGATTTGACAGAAAATAAAATCATAAGCAAAAATAAAATCAAAAATGCTTGGCTTACTCTTTGCAAAAGGATTCCAAATACAGATTTTGCCCTTGTTGGTTCTAGAGATAATTTTTTATATCTTATAAGAATTTCTAGTAATAAACTTGTAGAATCGCTAAAAGTTAAACATTATGGAATCTCAGCAATACATTTTTATCAAAATTTTCTATTCTTAGGATATAGCGATGGAACGATTGAATGTATCGATACTGCATTCCAAATAGATGCTTTCTTAAAAATCCTAGAATTTGGCAATATTTCAGAGATGACAACAATGTTTTATCGTGATAATATCTTTTTATGCACGCTAAAAGCTTATAAAGAAAAGCTAGATGAACAATGGAAGCAAACCTTAAAAGCGGCTGTTGCTTTACTCTCTAAAAATGCAATCCAAGAGGCAATGACTTTAGCTGAACCTTTTATGCGTGATATAGAAAAAAAGCAAGAGTTCAACACTTGTTTAGAACAAATCCACCACATTGCAGAATTTATTGATGCCACAGAATGCAAAAATTATACTAAAGCCTATGAAATTGCAGAACAATATCCCTTTGTTAAAAACACTCTAGCCTATGAAAAAATGGAAGAACTCTGGCAACAAGTTCTCAACACTTGCCAAACTCTTCTTGCAGAAGATGCAACATTAAATATCAAAAAAGCAAAAAATCTTTTAAAAATCTTTAGCAATATAGAATCCAAAAAAGAAGCTATCCAATTACTTCTTAGCAACGCTAATTCATTTTTAGAAGCAGAAAAAAACTATAAAAATAATAACTTGATAGAATATTTTTCTCTTTGTGAAAAATTTTATTTTTTAAAAGAAACAGATACTTACAAAAAGGCACTCTATGCTATTAAAAAACTTTTTAGACAAACAAATACATTAGAAAAAGAAAACAAGTTAGACCAAGCAATTAAAAATTGTGAATACCTCAATCAAATACCTCCTTTTAAAGAGATTGCTAGTGTTAAACTTGAAACCCTCCGCATTAAAGAAAAATTTTTAGAATCTTTTGCGCAAAAAAATCTAAAAGAATCTTTCAAACTTGCAGAAGAATATAAAGAATTAAAAAATCTTCAAGAATTTAGAATCCTTTATAATAAGTTTTCTGAAGTTTTTAAAGAAGCTTTTAAAGTTGCTATAAAAGGAGAACCAAAACATACGCTATTAATCTTAAAAGATTATGTTGCTATTAGTAGCTTAAAAACAAAAATTGCCTCTCTTTTAAAAGTTGCATATTTGAAAGAATTTCAATTCAGCAACTCAAAACACGTTACAAAAAATATTGACTGGCATAGTAGCTTTAGCCAATACATTAAACGTTATGGAAAAGACGAGGACATTATAAAAGTCGCAAAAGAGTTAGGAGTATTCCCCATTTTAGAGAGTATCTTAAAATCCACCAATAACGCACAAAGCTGCTCTTTAGAAGAACTTTTTGCAGATTCTCTGCTTGTTATAGAACCTTAACTTTTTATACGAATTGTATTTTCTTCTAGCTTTACTTTATTCTCTGCGAGCAATACACCCAATGCGCGCTTAAATGCCTTTTTACTCATTTTGCATTGTGCGTAAATCTTTTCAGGCTCGCTATCATAGTTTATCTGCAATACTTTTTCTCGCTTTAACAACTCTAAAAGATTTTTAGATTCCATATTTTTATCACTTTTTTGCAAAGGGTGCTTTAAGCTCAAATCACATTTTCCATTGGCATAAATTCTTTTAATATATCCTTTCTTTGCCACATAAAGTGTAAATTCGCCAAAGATTTCATTGTGATATAATAACCCTAAATTTTCCCCATTTACGACACATTCAAATCCCATAGGTGTTTTTCTAAAAGGTAGAATCTCGACTTTGCTGCCTATTTTTAACATTTTTAGATTTGTTTTAAAATCATACAAAAAAGGTTTAATGTTTTCTTTTGCAAGCAAACGATTCTCTCTATCTAAAGTTAAAAATACTGCAACTTGACTGCCAATAGGATAATTTTGTGGAATCTTTGTTGGCATAAAAACATCTTTTGCGATTCCTAAATCCAAAAAACAACCCACATTGTTTTTATCTACGACTTTTAAAACTGCAACTTCTCCTCTTTGTGCTTTTGGCACTAGAGTCGTTGCAATAGGACGGTCACTAGAATCTGTATAAAGAAAAACTTGAATTTTATCACCAACTTTTGCTGCATTTGGCACATATTTATTAGGGAGTAAAATCTCTTCTTCATTTTCTAGTAAATACGCTCCGTGATTTGCAAAACGCACAATTTCAAGCTCTTTAATCAGCCCAATACTGCTCAATCAATTATCTCCATTAATATTTCAAACAAACTTCTTCCAAGTGGAATCTGATAAAATTCTGAAATTTGCAACCCTACGAAAAATATCATTATCATAAATACCACAAAACCTACCAAACTCAATGCTAAAAATGTTTTGAAAAGTTTTAAATAAAATTGTTCTTCTAATGAATCATCAAGAATTTTATGGAATCTAAAAAAATCGACAAAATACTCAAGCCAAAATACCAAAATTGCACATAACGCAACGCATAAAAGCGCAAAAATCAACATCGAAGCATAAGGAAAATGCACAATAAATTCATATAAATGCGCTTCCCACATTAATACTGCATAGCCAATATGGATTCCAAACCCAACTAACGCTAAAATAATAAGCCAAAAACTCCAACTTACTGCAGATTCTATGTTTGTAGAATAGCCACGAAATGCTGAACGCATTTTTTGCTTAATTTCTTTATCATTCAAATTCTGATAACGCAATTCCATAATTTCAGACTTCAACCCTTTAAGCCAGCTTCTACGCGTATTAGGTTTATTTTCCATGTAAAACCCCCTTCTTAATATTTTTAAATGCTAAAATTCTGCCTTAAAATTGTCAAAATCTTCTTAACAATTATAGGATTTATCAATATGGAATCTTTTATAAAATTGTTTTAAATCTCCATAATCTTTTAAAAGCCCTAATTTTTCTAAATGCTCTAACACTTTCAAAGAGCAATCTGTCTCTTTTGGCCATTCTCTTAAATATCCATCGCGCTCATCTTTATCTGTTGCATCTATAAACACCATAGATTCTACGATTCTCACATCACGTTTTGCATCAATATTATTAACAATGCGCCAAAGCAGCATATATAAATTTTCTAAATCATTTTTTGTAGCATCTACAATAACAATTATACGCGTATATTTTTGCAACTCTCTATGGGATTGCAATTCTAAAAATGCTTTGCTTACACTCTCTTTTTTTTCTAATGCTACTAATGTGATAGGATTTTTTGTATTAGTGTAGAGTTGTTTAATCTGCTTAATATCTCCACTTTTCTTTAATGCACTCTCTAAAAGCCCTTTTAGTGCATTATCTTCTAAAATTTCACACGCTTGTAAATCCTTCGCATAATCCCTTGTGCAA
Source organism: Helicobacter sp. MIT 11-5569 (assembly GCF_000765695.2). Taxonomy (GTDB): domain Bacteria; phylum Campylobacterota; class Campylobacteria; order Campylobacterales; family Helicobacteraceae; genus Helicobacter_D. The sequence continues at coordinate 290,260 of NZ_JRPB02000001.1, forward strand.
TCCACACCCAATTTACCCCCTTGTGCAAACTCTGGTGAAGCATGGTCTAGCGCATCACACACGCCATCGCTAATCAAACAATGTTGCGTGCTAAAGCGATTCAAAAGATAAGGCACAATCTCTGTACTCTGTAATGCAGGAGCGTTTTCATCGACAAATAATGCATGCTTTACAAAGCTCATTTGCCCAACACCCCAAAATGCGTGCATACTTTGCTTTGCCGCATTAGGAAAGCGTGCTTTAATTTTTGCTAAAATGAGATTATGAAACACTCCATTTTCTGGCATATAGTAGTCGATTAAATCAGGTGTTGTTGTTTGCAATAAAGGTAAAAATATGCGCTCTGTGGGATAGCCTAGATATTTATCTTCCAAAGGAGGCTTACCAACTACGGTTGCTAAATATATAGGATTCTTTTTTGAAGTAATTGCGCTAACTTCAAGCACAGGATAAGGTTCAATAGGAGTATAAAATCCCGTGTGGTCGCCAAACCTCCCCTCATCACGCATTGTTTCAGTATCCACAAAGCCTTCAATCACAAAATCCGCATCATAAGGCACAGCTAAGGGATTTGTAATACAACGCACCATTTTTGCCTTTTGTTTTTTCATAAAACCATAGAGCATTAATTCATAGATTCCATAAGGCAAAGGTGCAGTTGCACACCAAGTATAAAGCGGGTCTCCACCAATAGCAATACTAACAGGCATTTTCTCGCCTGCTTTGTGGTATTCTTCTAGCAAACACACACTATCTTTGTGAATTTGCCAATGTAACCCTAAATGGTTTTTATCATACACTTGCAAGCGATACATTCCAAGATTTCGCACATTTCCATCAAGACTTTGCGTATAGCACTGCCCCATTGTGATAAATCTTCCTCCATCTTCGCTCCAAGTTTTAAGCACAGGAATCGCATTTAAATCTACAGCATTCCCTTGCTTAATCACTTCTTGACACAAGCCTTTGCCTTTTAAAATCTTAGGAGATAAGAATCGCAATTTTGATAATTTTGGCAATAAATACATTGCTTCTTTAAAAGATCTTGGGGGTTTAAGTTTAATAAGTTCTGCGACTTCATTTCCTTGTTTTTCCACATCTCCAATTAGCAATTTCACCCGCTCAAAACTTCCAAAAAGATTCATAAGCACTGGAGTTTCATAATGCACTCCCCTAGCCTTATCCATAGGATTTACAAACAACAAAGCTTTAGAATCTTTGTGTTTAACTTCCAAATACGCTAAATGTGGAATCTCTAACTCTACATCTAAAGGTTCAGTAATAATCTTTAAAGCATTGTTCGCTTTTAATTTATCAATGGTTTGACGCATAACTCTCCTTATTTAGCAACTAATGTTTTTTCTAACTCTCCATTATCCACAGCCTTTAACTTAAAGGCTTCGACACATTTCCCATCGCAAATCTCACATACAATCATTTGAAAAAGTGTTGGGATTCCACTAGATTCAGGCACACTTAAGCGACTAGGAATCCCGGTTAAAAAACGCTCAATTGGTTCTTTGCATTCCATTCCTATAACACTTTCTCTTGCTCCGCTCATTCCTACATCACTCACTCCAAAAGTCCCATCAAAAATCTCTAAATCATCTGTTCCTATATGCGTATGCGTGCCAAAAATTGCTGCGATTTTGCCTTTTAACATCATAAACATTGCACGTTTTTCGCTTGTTGCTTCTGCGTGAAAATCTACAATAATATTTTTTATCCCCTCATTTTGTAGTGCATCAATAGTAGCATTTGCACAAATAAAAGCATTATCACATTGTGGCATTCCAAAATGCCCCATTAAATTCACCACTGCAAAGCGTTCATTATTGATAGCACCACGATACAAACCGCTGCCTACAACACCTTGTGGATAATTATGAGGACGCAACACATTAGAATTTTCAATGCCCAAAAATGCAACAATCTCTCTTTTATCCCAAGTATGATTTCCCCCAGTAAAAATATCTACTCCAGAATCTTGTAACTCTTGTATGCTTTTTAAACCAAGTCCAAATCCATGGCTTGCATTTTCTCCATTCGCAACCACAAAATCAAGGTTATAGTTTTGCTTTGCTTCCTTTACATAGCGTGCAACCTGCCCTCTGCCAACTTTCCCCACAATATCACCAACAAACCCAAAGCGCATTATTTTTCTTTCAACCTCTCTAAATACTCAAACACTGCTTTAAAAACATCATCTTCATCTTTGCTGCTTGCTTTAATATTTATCTTATCTCCATCAAGAGGCGCAAAAGTAATGTTTTGCTGATAATTCATAATGCTTGCGATTCCACAATTTCTAGCAATAATCTTAATACGGATTAAATCCAAAAATTGCCTTGTATAAATATCTAATCTCCCAAATCGCTCTTCAATCTCCCCTTCTATTGCAAAAACTGCTTTTTCATTTTCACATTTTGATAATCGCCGATAAATCTCTAAACGCAAACGCTCTGATTCCACCAACTCGGGATTTAAAAATGCTGTTACACTAAGCTTAACCTCTACACTTGCTTCTTTTTGTTGCATATTTCCACTAAGAGCAAAAATTGCATCTTCTAGCATTCTTAAATATAAAGAATATCCGATATTTTTAATATGCCCACTTTGCGCTTCTCCAAGCAAATTCCCTCCCCCGCGAATCTCTAAATCATGATAGGCTAGCGCACCTCCACTACCTAAAAAGGAATTTTTCTCTAAAGCCAATAAACGCTTTTTTGCATCTTCTGTAATTGCGTTAAAATCCTCCACAAGCAAATAACAAAATCCTTCTTTATTTCCGCGCCCAACACGCCCTCGTAATTGGTGCAAATCTGCAATCCCAAAACAATTTGCATTATCTACTAAAATTGTATTTGCATTTGGCAAATGGATTCCAGATTCCACAATACTTGTGCAAAGAAGCAAATGATAAGTCCCTTTAGCAAACTCTAACACAATATCTTCTGCTTCATTTGCAGGAATTTGTGAATGTAAAATCGCAATATTTAGCTTTGGAAGCACACGCAAAATCTCTTCTTTTCTTTGTTTGATAGTAGCAATATTATTATGAATATAAAACACTTGCCCACCACGCCGCATTTCTCTCATAATCACTTCTTTTAAAAGCGTGTCATCTAAATGTTTAATAAAAGTGCGTGTCGCTTGCCTTTCACTTGGGGGAGTTTTTAACTCACTTAAACCCTTAATATGGGAGAGTGCCATATTTAGAGTTCTTGGAATCGGAGTTGCTGACATTGATAATAAATGAATATTTTGACTTAAATCTTTAATTTTTTCCTTTTGTTTAACCCCAAATTTATGCTCTTCATCAACAATCATTAATGCGAGATTTTTAAATTCTACATTCAAAAGTGCGTGCGTGCCAACGACTGCATCTAAATTACCTTCTTTTAAATCTTGTAAAATCTGCTTTTTCTCTTTAGCACTTACATAGCGGTCAAGTCTTGCTAAACGCAACCCAAATAGGGATAATCTCTCTTTAAGTGTATTAAAATGCTGATAAGTGAGCAATGTTGTTGGTGCAATCATCGCAGATTGAAAACCACTTAAAAACACAGCAAACATTGCATTCATTGCGACTTCTGTTTTACCAAAACCAACATCACCACTAAGCAACCTATCCATAACTTTACCGCTGCTTAAATCTTTAAAAATTTCAGCAATTGCTTGCGTTTGGTCTTGTGTATAATAGAATCCACTTTGATTTTGGAAGATTAAAATTTCTTCTTTTTGCACATCACAAACCACACCATCAATCAACTCACGCTTAGCAGCTAAAGCAACAATAGCATTTGCAATGACAAAAAGTTTTTCTTTTACTTTTTCTTTGAGTTTTGCAAAAGAACCTTTACCTAAGCGGTCTAATACCGGAATCCCGCCACTATCTGCAATATAGCGGTCTATTTTGTCTAAATTTTCAACCGGCAAAAGAAGCTTATCCTCACCCAAATAGCGCAATGCAATAAAATCACGTGTTGCGCCAAAAATATTTGCTTGTGTAATTCCATTAAAAATTGCGATTCCATAATCACAATGCACCACATAATCCCCAACATTAAGCTCATCTAATAAAATTTTTGCTTTAGAATGTTTTTTTTGTTTTTGTGGTGAATTTAGCGATAAAATTAAAATCTCTTTGCCCAAAAGATTAACCGCGTAATCCACTCCAAACTTAAAAGTATAAGGGGAATCTAGTGGGATTCTAGCTTGTCGCACTTGTGCTTCAGTTTTTGCTAAAATCGTAATATGTTTATTTTGGTGCAATGCTAAAAAGTCTTGCAAGGTGTTAAAGTTATAATCAAAATCTTGATAATCTTTAGTTGGCTCTAAAGTTTTTCCCTTGATAATCTGTTCTAGCTTTTGTGCATTATGTTCTTTAAACCCTAAAATTTCTTGTGCTAAATCTTTAGCAGCTGGCAATACAACAAAAGGATATTCTTTTAAAAAATCTTTTGCGATTCCAATATTTTCTAAACACCAAAATCCAAAACCTAAAAGATTATTGCCCTTATCCAAATCTAATAAGGATTGTTTTGTAGGAAGTTCGGAAATCTCTTGCTCTAGCATATCGTAGGCTGTAACACTAAGATTTAAAAATGCAGGTGGAATCTCTAAAGATTCCAAAACTTCTTGTGTGCAAAGTTGTGTTTGTAAATCAAAATGGCGCACACTCTCTACTTCATCTCCAAAAAGAGTAATACGACAAGCCTGCTCACTATTTGGCGTTAAAATATCAATAATATCTCCGCGTATAGAAACTTCACCACCTAATTCTACTAAATCGACAAATTCATAACCAAAATGTAACAGCGTCTCTTTAAAATTCTTAAGATTTAAAACATCTCCAACTTTAAGCATAATCGCACATAAAGATTCTGCATTAGGCATAGGGTGCAACAGAGTAAATAAAGGTGATAATAAAATCTTTTCACCTTTATACGCATAAAAATTTCTAAGTGTCTCAAAAATAGCACTTAGCTCCTCTTGATAACTGCGTAAATCATCGCCAAAAGTTGCCCTAAAATCTGGCAAGACAAAGCTTTTAAATCCTAAAAATTTTACTACATCAGCGCAAGATAAGGCACTTTGCCTATCTTCGCATAACACAACCAAACCATTATCAAAGCGTGTTTTAAATTCTCTTTTATGCTCTTTTAAAAAAACATAAATGCTACTTTGATACAATGCCTTCCTCTATTTTTTGATTTAGTGGAATTGATTTTGGCGCTTTTAAGTCTGTTTTATTTCTATCATATTCGTTGTTTTTATGCACAACACTTTGCCCTACGAACTCTCCACCTTTCTCAATAATTAATTCTTTTGCGACAACATTTCCATCAATTCTTCCTTGCGGTAGAATCTCTACTGTATTGCAAGTGCAATTCCCCATAAGCTTTCCGCTAATGACTAAATGCTCTGCATCAATACTGCCATCAACATTGCCTGTTTTTCCAATTGCTACATTTGTTTTCGCAACAATATTACCCTCTAAAACACCATCAATATGTAAGCTGCATTCACTATACACATCGCCTTTTATTTTTGTTCCTTGCGCAATAATGCTGGTGTTTCCCGAATTTCCACTAGTTGATTTATCATTGTTAGCAAAGATTGCCATTTTACACTTTTCTCCTTTTCAAAAATTTTAGTATAGTCCCGCATTGTCCATTCAATAAATGGACGCGGATTTAAGTCTTGACTTAAGTAGCGGATTTCATAATGCAAATGCGGACCCGTGCTTCTTCCGCTGTTACCGGAATAAGCAATAACCTGCCCTCGCCTTACAAAATCTCCTTTTTTTACAGCAATTCTACTCAAATGTGCATAAAAAGTGCTAAAGCCAAAGGAATGTTCTAATTTTAACATAATTCCATAACCGCCATTATAGCTATTATTTGTAAAATATGCTACACCATCAGCTGGTGCATAAATAGGTGTGCCAACAGGTAGCCCAAAGTCAATTCCTGTATGTGGTTGTGTGCGTCTTAGAACTGGATTTACACGTGTGCCCCATTCTGAAGTGATACGATAATTCCCACGCAATGGAACTCCATTTGGAAGTAACTGCATCACAAATGCTTTTTGCGCCCCAGTGATACTCGCTAAATCTACGCGCTCAATTAGGCTTAAATCTTGTTGTTCTATAATTTGATCACTTAGCCCAACAATTCCTTCTAAGTCTTCTATTCTATCAGAAACTTTAACCAATTCTTCTGTTTTTTCATCAATTAAAGCTTGCAATTCTTCATTTCTTTCATTAATCTTTAAATATTCTTGTTGCATTAAATCGCGTTTTACTTCAATTTGACGCACTTCTTTTAAAAGAAGTTGAATGGAGATAAAACTGAAGAAAAAAATCACAACTACAAGCAAAATTACATAAAGCACAATTTGTTTCATATACTGATGGATATTATACTGCTTAGAGCCATTAACATCAGTTATGGTTACAACAAAACGATTTTTCATTCTTTATTATCCATTATTCTATTTGCTTGAAATTCTTTTAAAAATTTTGCCACAACACTAAAAGAACCGCAAACCAAATATTGTTCTTTTTGATTAATACCGCAAAAATTGCAATAAGGAATCTCTAATTCTTCTAAAATTTTTTCTAATAGACTCTTTTCTATAATACGCGGATTTTTGACTTCAAAAATCTCTACACGCTTAATTTTTGACTTCAAAAGAAATAAAATCTTTTTAGGATTTTTATCAAAATAGGAATTATAAATTAAAATAGTTTTATTTTTATTTAAAGTATCACATTCTAACAATACTTTAGCTCCATCAACATTATGCAAAACATCTAAATAAACATTTGGCAATAATTTTTGGAATCTTCCTTGTAAATCAAGAGGAGGCAAAATTTTAAGTAAAGATTCCAATGTAAAATTAGGTAGTTTTTTGATTTGTTGCAATTCTAACAAACCTTGCCAAGCAAGGGCTAAGTTTTGTGCTTGATAGCTTGGATAGTGCTTTGCTTGCACAAATTGAGAAATCTCTTTTGGAATTGTATTAATCTGCACCAAATGCGCACCCTTTTCTTTAACAATCTTTTGTGCAATGGATATGACAACCTTTTCTCTTTGTATTCCCAATACTGCTATTTTTGCCATTGCATTAAGCTTTGTTGTCGCGATTGCTTCAATACTTTCTCCAAGGTAGGTTTCATGGTCAATTCCAATGCTAGTAAATAATGTAAGCTTAGGAGAAGAACAAGTTGTTGTAGAATCATACTCCCCACCAAGCCCTGCTTCTAAAATCACCACTTCACACGCACTAAAAACCCTAAATGCCAAAAATGTTAGCACTTCAAAATAGCTCGCTTCTTTTAAAATCTCTAAATCCAAACTTTCAAAAGCATGCTCTAATGCAGATTCTGCAATATTTTCCCCATTAATCCAAAAACGCTCGCACAAAGATAATAAATGCGGTGAAGTAAAATGCCCCACATTTACCCCCAAAGCTTTAAGTGCTAAAGCTAGGAATCTCCCTGTGCTTCCTTTACCATTTGTGCCAATGATTTGAATAATAATCTGATTTGCATTAAAACTAAGGTTTAGCTGCTCTAAAAGTTTTGGAGCGCGTTTTGGGTCAAAAGGAGCATACTCTACCCCTTTTTGCTCCAAAAACTTCTCTAACTTACGCATCATATTTAATGATTCCTTGAGAGTCTTTGTGTTTAATAAACTCTTCAATACTCATCTTTAGCATAGATTCTAAATCTTTTGCCTCCATACGATGTGAAACTTGTGCGCTTAATGAAATTGTAATGCGTGTTTGTTGAAACATAAATTTACTTTGATTAACAATCTTATCCAAATTATAAATAAACGCGATTGCTTCTTCTTTTTCTCTTCCTAATAAACAAGCTAAAAATTCCTCATCTCCATAATAAGCAATCAAATCCCTTGCATTACTATATTGCTTTAATAATCTCCCAAGTGTTGCTAAAATGCGCTTTGCCGCCTCTAATCCAAAATGTTCTTTTATTTTGTCATATTCTGCGATTCCAAAAACAATTACAGAATAATTTTCCTTATTCTTCAAAAATTCTTCTTCTGCAAAATGCAATACCTCTTGCATACCAACCTTGCTAACAAGCGTTGTTACTGCATCAATAGGCAAAGCCATTACATCTTTATATTGCGAAGGTTTTTTTGGAGTTTCTGGCGGTTTTATGAAATCTTGTTGTTTAGGCGTTTGTGCATTTGACAAAGTTTGCTGATTTTGCGAAGTCTGTGGATTTTGTGGAGATTCAGCACTTTTTGCACACAAAGCCAAAATTTGTGATTCCAAACTTTTTAGCAATTTTACTTGATTGTCTTTGCTAGGTTTTGACCCTTTTAATAAATTACGCGCTTCATCTTGCCATTTTTGGAATGCTGAATGTGGAATCTTAAAATTACTTAAAATTTCAATAATTTTTAAAGAATCCAAAATATCAATTTCTGGAATCTTTTTAACTTGCTCCACCCAACGCTCACGCCAAATTTGCATTGATTTGGAGTTTAATTTATCAATTTCAATCAAATGCCCTTTAGCAAAGGTGCTAACTTCCTTTTGGGGATAGGTAGCAAGCAAGCGTAAAAGCAGTTTTAAAGTCTCAAGAGATGTGCTAAAATTTTTTTTTGAAAAATTTAAATGGTTAATTGCTTTTGTTAAAGCAATAAAAAACTCATTCTTGTTCTTAAATTTCTTATTTGAAAGACTTTCTTTGACTTCAGATTCTAGCATTTCAAGCACTTTTTCTATACTAAATTCCATTTCAACTACAACACCCAACTTTTTTGCAGCAGCACAATAGGCTTGTGCATACGCATCTGGCGTTGGATCTTTCCCTTCCTTTAGTAACTCTCTTAAAGCTTCTCTAGCAATATTTTGTGCATTTTGCATCAATAACCATCAATTCCCACTTGAGATATAAATCCATCAAGAGCTTGCAACACAGAACGATTAATTGCCTCAAGACGAATAGAATCCGTGATAATAGAATTTTCATTAACAGAAAAATTATAATATCCTCTTTTATTAAATATACGCATTTTTTGATTTAAATTATTAATATATTTAAATTCTACAATAACTTCACAACGATAAAAAGTCGCAAAACCTGTGCGATTCTCTGCTAGAGAGTTAAAATTTACCGAGCGCAGTTGCACTTCTATAATAGAAATTGCATCATTTTTATCCACAATGTTTGCATGCAAACGCTCAAAAATACTTTTAGAAAGTTCATCTTTTAGTATTACGCTATTTTGAGGATCTCTTGGGTCAATCTTAACTTCTATATAGATTTTATCCCCCAATGTCTTTTGTGTATTATATGCTAAAGGTTTATAGCCACAACCACCAAAACTAAATACCATAGCACACACAAAAGCGATAAAGATTTTTTGCATTATTTCACCACAAAATTCACAAGCTTATTAGGCACGACAATTTCTTTAATAATTGTAGCTTCAGCAATCCATTTTGAAACAGCTTCCTTAGCAAGTGTTAAAATTTCATCATTATTGGCATTTACAGCGACTTTTATTTCTCCTCTACGCTTCCCATTAACCGTAATTGCCATAATAATAGAATCCTCTTTTAGTGCTGTTGTATCCACTGCAATTGGTGCAAAGTTTGCAAGATTAAAATATTCCTTGCTTAACTCCCAACAAATATGTGGAATAATTGGCTCTAAGATATTGAGCAAAATGAAATATCCTTCACTCCATACTTCTGTATTATCTTGCTCATTAAGCGCATTTAAAGCTTCCATGCAAGATGCGATTAATGTATTAAATGTATATCCACTTTCATGTGTAAAGGTTTCATTGGATTTTTTAAGTGTTTCATACACTTTTTTGCGCGCATACTTCTCTGCTTCACTTAAGTTTTCCGCAGTAATCTTTGGCAAGCTTGTCATTTTTTGTGTTTTTTCTATCTTTGCGCATAAACGCTTGATAAATCGATAAGAACCTTCTACTGCTGCATCATTCCATTCTAATTCACGCACAGGAGGAGCGGCAAATAGAGTAAAAAGCCTTGCTGTATCTGCACCATATTGCGCAATAATCTCTTCTGGATCGACAACATTTCCTTTAGATTTACTCATTTTTGCGCCATCTTTTGTTACCATTCCTTGCGTTAAAAGATGAGAAAATGGCTCTTTGGATTCCGTATAACCTAAATTTTTTAAGACTTTTGTAAAAAAGCGTGCATACAATAAATGTAAAATCGCATGTTCGATTCCACCAATATACTCATCAACGTCCATCCAATATTGCGCATCTTTGGCACTAATTGCTTCGTTTTGGCGTAAGTTTTGCGGTGTCGTATAGCGCAAGAAATACCAACTTGACTCTACAAAAGTATCAAGTGTATCTGTTTCCCTTGTCGCTTCTCTGCCACATTTTGGGCAAATGCAATACTTCCAACTTGGGTGTTTGTCTAAAGGATTTCCTTCTCCATCAATACTTACATCTTCTGGTAAAGCAACAGGCAAGTTTTCTAAAGATTCTGGAACAATTCCACAAGCCTCACAATGGATTAAAGGAATCGGAGTCCCCCAATATCTTTGCCTTGAGATTCCCCAATCACGTAATTTAAAATTAACAACAGATTTGCCCTTCCCGCTTTTTTCAAAAAATGCAATGATTTTCTTCTTTGCATCTTCATTATCTAAGCCATTATACTCTTCAGAGTTTATAAGCACTCCACCTTCTGCATAAAAATTATCTCTCACAGAATCTGTAGAATCTTTTGGCTTAATCACAGGAAGAATTGGAAGATGATATTTTTTTGCAAAATCAAAGTCCCTTTCATCATGTGCTGGGACACTCATCACAGCTCCGCTTCCATATCCCATTAAAACAAAATTTGCTACCCATAATGGAATCTTTTTGCCATTTAAAGGATGCACAACATTAATTCCTAATGGAATCCCTATTTTTTCTTGTTGCGCACGCATTCTCTCGCTTGTATTTTGCATCGTTTGAATTTGTTGTGCTGCCTCTTTTGAGATTCCATACAATTCTGCATTTTGCATTATTGCTTTTACTAAAGAGTGTTCAGGTGCAAGTGCGCAATAACTCACCCCATAAATCGTATCAGGGCGCGTTGTAAAAACTTCTAAGGTAGAAATTGCACAATCTCCTTCACCGATTCTTCTCTCTAAATCAAAAGAAAAGCTCAAACCTTCAGATTTGCCAATCCAATTTCTCTGCATTGTAAGCACTTGATTAGACCACTTGCCCTCCAAAGTTTCTAAATCCTCTAACAACTCTTGCGCATAATCTGTAATTTTAATGTAATATTGATACATTTCTTTTTGCACCACAGGAGTATCACAACGCCAACATTTTCCTTCAATCACTTGTTCATTTGCAAGCACAGTTTGGTCATTAGGACACCAATTTAAAAAACCTTTCTTGCGATAAATTAGTCCTTTTTCCCACATTGCAATAAAAAAGGCTTGCTCCCACTTTGAATAAATTGTATCGCAAGTTGCAAGCTCACGCGTTTTAGAAAATGAGAATCCCAAACTATAAAGCTGGGATTTCATATTTTCAATATTAGAATATGTCCAAGCTTTAGGATGAGTTTTATGTTTGATTGCGGCATTTTCTGCAGGCATTCCAAAAGCGTCCCAACCAATAGGGTGCAAAACATTATAACCTTCTTTGCGAAACTTTCTTGCGATACAATCACTAATACAATAATTACGCACATGTCCCATATGGATATTTCCGCTAGGATAAGGAAACATACTTAAAATGTATTTTTTAGGTAAATTTTTATCGTCTTTGGGTTCATATGCACCACTTTCTTCCCAAAAGTTTTGCCATTTTTTTTCAATAGCTTTAGGATTGTATTCCATGCGCCGCCCTTAATTATAATTATTGTAACTCTTAATGCTTTCAATAGCAATGAACACAATAGAAACAATATTTGCAACTACTGCCCCAAGTGCCAATGCCACAGCAATATTAACATTATTAAAGACTTGCATATAAATAAATGATGGAATCAAATGTAAATCTGCAACCAAAGAAGCTGCCATTAATTCTGCAGACATAAAACTTCTAACACCTATTTTTAAAATTGTAGAAAGAATATTTACTCCCCCAGCAATAAACAACATCACCAAATTTTGTTCATACAAAAAACCTACCGTTGAAGTTAGGCTCATTAAGATAAAGAATACAAAAGTTACTTTTCCCCAATCCATTATTACATTCTCCCTCTTTCATACATTTCACGCAATTTTTTCTTTTCTAATGCCTTGCGTTGCGCTTCTGTTACTTTTTGGCAATAGGCTTGTAAATTAAATCTAAATAAAATTACTAATTTACTTGCCACAAAAATAGAACTATAACTTCCGACAATAGAACCTACCAACATAGGCAAACTAAAGCCTTTAATAATCTCTCCACCAAAAGCATAAAGTGTAAAAACTGTAAAAAATACTGTTAGAGAAGTTAAAGCTGTCCTTGAAAGCGTAGCTGATAATGCTTCATTGATAACATTTTCTAAACTATCATTGACTCTAATGCCTATTGTTTCTCGGATTCTATCAAAAATGATTATTGTATCGTTAATAGAATATCCAATGAGTGTCAAAAGTGCAGCAATAACTTCTAAACTCAAATCAATATCAAATAAAATCACCGCACCCGCAGAAATTACCACATCATGCACAAGAGCCAAAACCGCAGCCAATGCAAAACGCCATTCATAACGATACGATACATAAAGCATAATACTAATGATTGCTAAAATTAGAGCTAAAGAGCCTTTTTCTTTTAGCTCATTACCTACTTTTGGACCTACAATATCCACACGGCGCACGCTCAAATCTCCTGTGTTCTTTAGCACATTTGCGACTTCTTGCCCAATATCTTGATTAACTTTTGATGAAGCGGTAGGAAGTTTGATTAAAATCTCTTCTGGTGAGCCAAATTCACTAACTTGCACACCACTATATGCTTCTACTGCTTCTAATGTTTTACGAATCTCTGCTAAAGGAGCTGGCTTTTCATACTGCACTTGAATGACTGTCCCGCCCGCAAAATCTACTCCAAGACTAAATCCGGGTTTAACAAATAAAATCAAAGACCCAACAAATAAAATCAAAGAAAGCACGATTCCATAATTTGACATTTTTACGAAATCATAAATTCTATTATGCTTGAAAAAATCCATATTTATCCTTATTTGCTTTTATCTTTATAACCAAACCAAAGCGCATAGTTGCCAGATTTTATAATACGATTTTGAAACATTCTAAATATCCCATGCGTCCCAACAATCGCAGTGATAATAGATGCTAAGATTCCAATACTCATAGTAATAGCAAACCCTTTAATTGCACCTGTTCCACACATATAAAGCAACACAGCGGCGATTAAAGAAGTTAAATTGGAATCAAAAATCGCCCTTGAGGCATTTGCATAACCATTTTCCATAGATTTTATAAAATTTTCTTTTGCTCGGAATCCCTCACGGATTCTTTCATTGATAATTACATTTGCATCCACAGCCATACCAACTGTTAAAATTATCCCAGCCATTCCGGGTAATGTTAAAGTTGCCCCAAAAAGAGCCATTACTGCAATCACAAGAAGGATATTAACAATCATCGCAAGATTTGCAATGATTCCAGCGATTCCATAATACAACACCATAAAAATCACAACAAGAATCGCACCAGTAATAAGCGCAACCATAGAAGCCTTAATACTATCTGCTCCTAATGAAGGTCCAACGCTACGCTTTTCTAGTAAAACAATAGGTGCAGGCAAAGCCCCGCTTCTTAGGGCAATAGCAATATCGCTTGCTTGTTGCACGCTAAATCCTCCACTAATTTGACCACTTCCCCCACCGATTCTCTCTCTAATAACAGGTGCAGAATATACCTTGCCATCTAGCACGATAGCCATACGATTACCAACATTTTTTCCAGAAAAATCTCCAAAGATTTTTCCTCCTTGTGCATTAAGCGTGAAGTTGATAATAGGTTGTCCGTTTTGGTCATAGGCTGCTCTTGCATCTGTTAGCATTGCACCATCTAAAATCGGAATCGCTTTAAGCAAGATTTTTTGGTTTTCATCTTCTATAAAAGGTAAGACTACATCACCATAGGATTCTGCTTCTAATTGCGTCATCGATGAAACTCTAGCATTACGCGCTTCATCGACTGCCATCATTTGTAAATGCCCGCCTTTAGAAATTAATTCTAAAGCACGTTGCTCATCTTCTTGCGTTTTAATCCCGGGTAATTGCACCAAAATTGCGTCTTCTCCCTGCTTTGTTACACTAGGCTCAGATAATCCGAATTGATCTAAACGATTCCTTATGTTTCCAATTGCTTGTTCAATTGCAAAGTTTTTAAGGTTGATAATTTCTGCTTCTGTGAAAGTAAGCGTATAGCGCAAACTATTCTCAATCACATCTAAACCTTTGATTTCTTTCAAATAAGAATCCATTTTGGCTTTTTCATTAGAATCTAACAACTCAAAACTAACAGAATCCCCAAACGCACTTAATCCATCTAATAGAATTTGCTCATCTAAAGCGTAATAATTAATTTGGGAAGCCAAAGAAGAATAGCGCGTTTTAATTGCTTCTTCTGTTTGCACTCCCAAAAGCAGATTTAACCCCCCTTGCAAATCAAGACCTAATGTGATTTTAGGACCTTGTGTTTGAAAAAGAGAAGGGATAGAAAGCACAATTCCAAAAAGTGTTGCAATGATAAAAAATAGCAACTTTGTATTAAAAGATTTTTTCATATACGATTTACACTATTGTTCAATTTTTTTAGCGACATAATCTTTAGAGAGTTTTACAAGTGTATCATCATTTAAACGCACCATAAAAAACTCTTCTTCTTTCTTTACAACCTCTACGATAAATCCACCGCTTGTAACGATTTTGTCCCCTTTATCTAAACTTGCAATCATTTCTCTATGACGTTTAGCTTGCGTTTGCTGCGGGCGAATAATTAAGAAATAAAAAATTGCAATTAAAACAATTAACGGAAGTAATTGTGTCAAGATATTTCCAGCATTTTCCATAAAGTCAATCCTTATAAAATAAATTTGCGGATTTTACCACTGCTTTACTAATTAAATGTTTAAGCTTTGGATTCCAAACTTGTGGAATCCAAAAGTTTTAACAACTATAAGTTGTGATAAACTCAAAAGGATGTGGGCGTGCTTCCCAAGGCCAAATTTCAGTTTCAAATTTATAAGTTTTATACGCTTGAATAAACTCTTCGCTAAACACTGCACCTTCTTTTAAAAATGCGCGGTCTAATAACATCTCTTCAATTGCGTGTCTTAGTGTATGTGGAAGCTGCTTTATGCCCTTTTCGCGAATCTCATCTAAATGCAACTCAAAAAGATTTATTTCCATAGGCTCGCCTGGCTCAATGCTATTTTTGATTCCATCAATTCCTGCCATAAGCAAAGAAGAAAATGCTAAATAAGGATTACTTGAGCTATCTGGGAATCTAAATTCCATTCTTTTTGCTTTTTCCCCACTATTATATGGAATCCTAATACTCGCACTTCTATTTTGCGCAGAATATGTCAAAATGCTTGGAGCTTCAAAACCCGGAATCAATCGCTTATAAGAATTTGTGCTAGGATTTGTAAAAGCTGCTAAAGCTCTAGCATGCTTTAATACTCCTCCTAAAAAATGTAAAGCCATTTGGCTTAAACCTTGATAGGAATCTCCCGCAAAAAGATTCCTATTTTCTTTCCAAATACTAATATGCACGTGCATTCCGCTACCATTATCACCATAAAGCGGTTTTGGCATAAAAGTCGCTGTTTTGCCATTTAAATGTGCAACCATTTTTACAACATATTTAAGTTTTTGCACATTATCAGCAGCTTCTAACATATTTCCAAATTTCACACCAATCTCACCTTGTCCTTGCGCAACCTCATGATGCACAACAAAAGTTTCTAAGCCCACTTGCTTAAGCACTTTTACCATTTCAGCACGCAAATCCACCATAGAATCTACTGGAGCAACAGGAAAATATCCCCCTTTAGTTCCCGGACGATGCCCGAAATTCACTCCTTCAAATTCCTTGCTGCGATTCCACTCTCCCTCTTCTGTATCAAGCTCATAATACTGACAATTCACAGAATCTTTAATCTTAATAGAATCAAACACAAAAAATTCATTTTCTGGACCAAAATACGCTACATCTCCAATTCCAGAATCTTTTAAATATTGCATAGCACGCTTAATAATGGAACGTGGGCATTTTTCATAAGGCTCATCTTTATAAATATCCCACACATCACAAAATACAACAGCAGTCGTATCCGCTGTAAAAGGGTCAATAAAATAACGCACAGGGTCTGGGATTAGCACCATATCAGATTTATCGACTGGTTGCCACGCAGGAAGCGAACTTCCATCAAAAGGAATCCCCTCAAAACTGCTTGCATCAATTACTTCTATATCAAAGGAAAAATGATGCCAAACTCCTTTAATATCCGTAAAGCGAAAATCAATAAATTCTACTTCATTTTCCTTGCAATACTTAAAAAACTCTTCTACTGCTTTTTTATCCACTGCTGGTCTTTGCATTTTGATTCCTTTTAAAAATTTTCCTAAGATTTTAGCGGCTTTTTCTTTAACCACCGATTTAAATATAAACTTTAGTCGTCATCATCATCTTCTAAATCTTCTGGATATTGAAAAAACTTGCTCTCCATTTCTAATATCCCAAAACGATACACAATGTGCGTATTTGCACCCATTTCACGCAAACGCTCTACTTCCACATTCACACATTTTTTCAAGCGTTCAATCAGATTGATAATTTCTTTTTGCCACTCTTTTTCCTTTAAGGTTAAAACCAAATATTCTGGATTATTCAGAAAAATATCTGGCTGATTAGCATTAAAATCCTCTCTGATTTTTGTCAGAATCATCTCATAATCTTGAGTCTTTGCGTGATACAAACTATAAGAAAATAATAATTTTGGCATTATTGATTAATCTGATAATTTGGTGCTTCTTTAGTAATCATCACATCATGCACATGCGATTCTCTAAGCCCACTTTGTGTAATCTCCACAAACTCTGCCTTTTCCCAAAGTGTTGGAATATCCTTAGCTCCTAAATATCCCATTGAGGAGCGCAAGCCTCCAAGCATTTGGTGAATAACATCTGCGATTCTTCCACGATAAGGCACTCTTCCTTCAATTCCTTCTGGAACAAGCTTCTCTTGTGCCATGCCTTCTTGAAAATATCTATCTGCACTTCCGCGATTCATCGCTCCTAAACTTCCCATACCGCGATACATTTTATATTGTCTTCCTTGATAGATAATTGTCTCTCCCGGAGATTCTTCTGTTCCCGCTAGCATACTTCCAATCATCACGCTAGAAGCACCTATTGCTAAAGCTTTTGCAATATCCCCAGAATACTTAATACCACCATCTGCAATAGCTGGGATTCCGGCTTTTTGACAAACTTGTGCAACAGAATCAATCGCAGTAATTTGTGGCACTCCAACACCTGCTACAATTCTTGTTGTGCAAATACTTCCTGGACCAATTCCAACTTTTACCCCATCTGCGCCTGCATCAATGAGTGCTTGTGCTCCTTCTCCTGTTGCGACATTTCCAGCTACAATATCAATAACTAAGTCTTTTTTAATTGTTTGAATCGTTTCTAAAATCCCTTTACTATGCCCATGTGCAGAATCTAAAACTAATACATCAACTCCTGCATCTACAAGAGCTCTAGCGCGGTCATACTGAAATACGCCAATCGCAGCACCCACGCGCAAACGTCCGAAATCATCTTTGTTGGAGTTTGGATACTCAATGCGCTTTTGAATATCTTTAATCGTAATTAGCCCTTTTAGGATTCCTTTTTCATCAACAATAGGAAGTTTTTCAATTTTATGCTTATTCATAATACTGCGTGCTTCTTCTAAACTCGTTCCAACACGCCCAGTAATCAAAGGAGCTTTTGTCATCACATCTTTAACAAGACGCGTTAAATTTGTCTCAAAACGCATATCACGATTTGTCAAGATTCCAATTAAACCTCCATGCTCATCTACGACAGGCACACCAGAAATCTTATAATTATCTGTAATTTCTTTTGCATCGGCAAGTATGGAATTTGGACTAATATAAATAGGGTCAATAATCACTCCACTTTCACTTTTTTTTACTTTTTTAATCAATGCAACTTGTGTTGGAATATCCATATTTTTATGAATAATTCCAATCCCTCCTAATCTTGCCATTGCAATAGCTGTTCTTTCTTCTGTTACAGTATCCATTGCAGCAGAAGCAATAGGAGCATTTAATGCGATATTGCGAGAAAATTTTGACTGCAAGGAAACTTCTTTAGGTAGAATCTCTGAATATGCAGGGACTAATAAAACATCCTCAAAGGTTAATGCGCGCGCTCTAATCCTCATAAAAACTCCTTATCTTAATGTATTTTTCTAAATGCAATGCAATATCAAGTAAAGTTTGCTCATCAAAAGCTTTTCCAATAAATTGCATTCCTATAGGCAATCCCTCATCACTATCAACAGGCAAAGAAATAGCAGGCAATCCCGCAAGATTTATCCCAATCGTATAAATATCCTCCAAATACATTTGCAAAGGTGTTTTACACGCGTCAAAATCAAATGCAACACTTGGAGAAACTGGAGATAAAATCACATCACAATCTTGTAGAATCGTATTATATTGTTTAGCAATCAAAGTGCGCACTTTTTGCGCTTTAATATAATACGCATCGTAATATCCACTACTTAATACAAAAGAGCCAAGCAAGATTCTGCGCTTAACTTCATCACCAAAGCCTTCAGAACGCGTTTTTAAATACAATTCTTTTAGATTGCTTAAATCTTTTGCGCGTCTTCCATAACGCACCCCATCAAAACGCGCTAAATTTGAACTTGCTTCTGCGGTGCAGATGATATAATATGCAGCAATCATATAGCTAGTATCTAGCATTTGTTTTTCAAGAATCGTGTGTCCATTTTTACTTAAAAGATCTATCGTTTTTTGGTAAGCATTTTGGATATTAGAATCCGCATCTTTTAGAAAATCTGGCAAAATTGCAATTTTTAATTTTCGCTCTGCATTTAGTGCATTAAAAGTATTTGGGGATTCCATTTTTGCACTTGTAGAATCCATCGTATCATAGCCTGCAATCGCATCAAAAAGCAAGGCACAATCTGTTACATTTTGCGCAATAGGTCCAATTTGGTCCAAACTTGAACTATAAGCCACAAGCCCATAGCGACTAACACGTCCATAAGTAGGCTTTAATCCCACGCAACCACAAAAGCTAGCGGGTTGCCTAATGCTTCCTCCTGTATCACTTCCAAGTGCTGCAAGTGCGATTCCACCTGCCACAGCCGCTGCGCTTCCGCCGCTACTTCCACCGGGAACTTTATTTTTATTTTTAGGATTTAGTGTTTTGCCATAGCAACTACTTGCTGTTGTGCTTCCCATTGCAAACTCGTCCATATTTGTGCGTCCAAAAGGAGCAAAACCTTTTTTAATAAGATTCTCTATGGCTGTTGCATTATAAGGAGCGATATAACCTTGTAAAATTTTGCTGCCACAAGTAATTTCCCAGCCTTTTACATTAATATTATCTTTAATCGCAATAGGCAAAAGATTTGTATCGCTATCTTCTAATGCACCAACATAGGCGTTTAAATCGCTTACTTGGATTTTTTCTCTCAATGTCTTTTTTAGTGCTTGAATACCATCTTTATCAAATTTAAGTGCTTCTTGTAGTGTTGGAATATCCATCAAAAACTCCAAAATGAATAAAAAATTTTGGAATTATAAAGCAGTTTTATTAATATAAGGGTTAAAAATTTATCTTTTTTGTGGTTTTTGAAAAATCCGCAAATAAATTTCGCTAAGCCCTATAATTTTCAGCTGAAAAATTTAATAAACATTAATAATTTATGCTATAATTAAAAATTAAATTACCTACTTAATATTTAGGTGAGTTAAATTTTTAATTCTTAAATTAATAAGTATGTAGTTTAATAATTCAATTTGTGTAAGGATAAGCAAGATGTTTGGCAGTGAATATAAAGAAAAATTACAACATGCTTTAGAAGAAAATAAGCTCCTAAAAGCAAAACTACAAGAAATGTTAGACAAAAATAAGGCATTAGAAGAACAATTACAATCTACAAGTAGCACAAATACTACAAAAAATGAAGAGTGTGCTGGGACTTTTAGAGATATGACTTTATCTCTAGCAAAAGGTTGCGGTGTTAATTTAAAAGTTTTGCAAGATGATTTTGGCAAATCCATTAATCTTTTATATAATGCAAAAGAAATTGCAGAAAACAATAAACAAAACACTCAAGAAACGCAAGGTGTTCTTGTAGAGGGAATCTCAAATATGACAGCCAAGCTATCAGAATTTAATAGTATGATTACACAAGTGCAAAATGATTTTACAACAATTTCAAGTGTTATAGCACTAATTACAGATATTTCTGATCAAACAAACCTTCTTGCTTTGAATGCCGCTATTGAAGCAGCAAGAGCAGGAGAGCATGGAAGAGGATTTGCTGTTGTTGCTGATGAGGTTAGAAAACTTGCAGAACGCACACAAAAAGCAACAAAAGAAATTGAAATGAATATTCAAGTTGTTAGACAAAATTTCTCTGAAGTGCAAACTTCCACAGATAGCATTATTAGCGAAATGGAAACATTAGAAGCACAAAATGAAACATTAGAAAAGATTAACTCATCTGCAGATACGATTTGCAAAGATACTTATGAGATTCTTATTGCAACATTTATTGGACTTATAAAGTTAGACCACACACTCTTTAAAATAAATGGCTATAGAGCAATTTTTGATGAAGATTTAGAAGCAAAATTTGCTGGTCATCATGATTGTCGCTTAGGTAAATGGTATGATACTGGTAGAGGAAAACAAGTATTCTCAACACTTCCAAGCTATGCGAAGCTAGAGCCATTCCATAAAGATGTGCATGACAATATCATTGCAGCGCATGAAATTATGAAACAGCATGGGAACTCTCGTGATTGTTTAGAAGAAATTTACGAATACTTTAAAAAAGCAGAAGAAGCAAGTGATGCTGTTGTTGCTTGCCTAGATAGCCTAGCACAAGAAAAACTTGCTTCATTGGAATCCTAATAAAAGAGAGTTCTAATACTCTCTTAGCTCATTTTCCTCTTCTTCTATTGCTTGTAAAATTTCTGTATAAGTTTCTAAAGATAGCTTTGCTTGTTCTTCATCAATCTTTCCCATCACATATCCAATATGCAAAAGCACATAATCCCCAACTTGCACTTCTTCTTGCATTAAATCCAAACTTGCTTCACGCGTAACACCTAGTGTATCAAGCATTGCCATATTGTTTTTTGTATCAATAGAGATAACTTTAGAAGGTATGGCTAGACACATAATTTTGCTCCTTTTTTTGTTGTAAAAATGCACAGAATTCTTGCAAAGATTCCATATTTTTAGACGATAACAAAAATAATGGAATCTCCTTTTTCAATTTTGCTAAATCCTTCTGCACTCTTTCTATTTTAAAATCAAACACATCTATCAAATCTGCTTTAGAGATTATAACAGCATCAGCGCATAAAAACATTGTAGGATATTTTAGCACTTTATCATCTCCCTCTGGAGTAGAAAGCAAGACAATATTCATATTAGCACCCAAATCATAACTTGCAGGACACACAAGATTCCCTACATTTTCAATAAACATAAACTCTTTTAATGCTCCTTGTTGATGTAGTTTCTCTAATGCTTCTTTTACCATTAAAGCTTCTAAATGGCAAGCCTCTCCGGTAGTAATTTGATACGCATTGACACCAAAACGCGATAAACGTTCTGCATCACGATTTGTTTGCAAATCTCCTTCCACCACGCTAAAATTCAAAAGATTATGTTTAACAATGCTCTCTAGTAGTGTTGTTTTTCCGCTTCCTGGGGAACTCATAAGATTAATCACAAACATATGATTTTGTCTATAAATACCACGCAGCTCTTCTGCAACTTTATCGTTTTTTGATAAGATTCTTTGTCCAACTTCAACACTTCTTATAGGATTCTCCACTAGCTATCCTTAGTAAAATATCATTTACATTGTAACGCAACTTCTCTAACAAATCAACTTAAAACAATTCTTACAATAAATTCGTTATTATGCGCTCTTTAAAAAAACAAATAAGGATAACAAAATGATAGAAATTTCTAATGAAGCAAATTTACCAACACAATTTGGAAAGTTTAAAATCCGTGCATTCAGAGAGATAAAATCCAATCAAACCCTAGAACATCTTGTGATTAAAACACAAGATTTACCACAAAATCCCCTTGTGCGCGTGCATTCAGAATGCCTAACAGGAGACGCACTTCTAAGCCTCAAATGCGATTGTGGTAGTGAGCTACATATTGCACTACAAAGAATCCAAAAAGAACAAGGAATGGTTATTTATCTGCGTCAAGAAGGTAGAGGAATCGGGCTTTTTAATAAAGTCAATGCTTATGCCTTGCAAGATACAGGACTTGACACGGTAGAAGCTAATTTAGCATTAGGATTCAAAGACGATGAACGTGATTATAATGTTGTAAAATTTATCTTTGATTTTTACAAGCTAACACATATTCGTTTGCTTACCAACAATCCTAGCAAAATCAAAATTTTTGAAACAATGATAAAATTAGAAAGAGAGCCAATCCTCACAGAATGCAATCAGCATAATGCACACTATCTCGCTATCAAAAAAGAAAAGATGGGACATCTACTCTAAAAAGGAATCCCATGCAAACAAAAATTGATTTTAAAGACGCAAAACAGATTCTACATGCACAAAATATCACTCCAATAGGTGTTGAGCGCGTATTTTTACATAATGCTTTAGGGCGCATTTTGGCAAAGGATATTCTTGCTCCTTCAGATATGCCAATCACCCCTCTTTCAAATATGGACGGATATGCCTTTAGCTCCAACTTTAAAGACGCCAAAACCTTTGAGATTCTAGGAGAGAATCCAGCAGGAAGCGCACAACCAACACTCCCGCTTAACGCTCCTTATGCGATAAAAACTTTCACAGGGGCTACGATTCCATTGTATGCAGATATGCTTGCACCAATTGAACATTGCAAAGTTACACAAAATACATTAGAGGTTATTACTTTGCCACAAACTTGGCAATACATTAGACAAAGAGGGGAGAATTATAAACAAGGCGAAATATTGCTCACACAAGGAACGCAACTAAACGCGCACCACATTGGGCTTTTAGCAAGCCTTAATCAAGTCTTTGTTGAAGTTTTTATATGCCCAAAAGTTGGAATCTTAGTTAGTGGAAATGAGCTTTTAGAGATTGGGGAGAATGCAAGCGATTCTAAAAATCTTTATAACGCAAATGGACATTTACTCTTTGCAAAAGTGTTAGAGAATGGCGGAATCCCAAAACTTTACCCGATTTTAAAAGACAATGCAGAGCAAATCCAACACTATATTAATCTTGCCTTACAAGAATGTGATATGGTAGTAACTAGCGGTGGAGCAAGCGTTGGGGATTATGATTTTATCGCTGCACTTTGCAAAGAACGCGCAAAAGAAGTTGTCTTTCAAGGTGTGCGTATTAAGCCAGGGCAGCATATTATCTATGCACGCTTTAACCATAAGTATTTTTTTGGATTGCCCGGCTTTCCAAACTCCACACTTGTAACTTTTGAACTTTTTGTAAAAGAGATTTTTAAAAAACTAAGCGGAACCACACTTAAGACTACGATTCTTAAGATTCCACTCACACAAGATATTCACAAAAACGATACACGCTTGGAATTTCGCGTTTGTAATGTGCGCAATGTTGATGGAAATTTTCAAATTGATTTTAAAGATAAAAAAGATTTTCAAAGTGCGATTCTAAATAACTTCTGCCCGCTTGATGACGCACAAGTTGGGCTTTGCATTTTAGATTCTAGCAAAAAAAATGGAGATATTATAGAAGTTATTTTGCTCTAAGTTTATCCTCTAAGGTTTGCGGATTACAAACCTTAAAGTTGGTCCATCTTGCTCCACTGCTAAGACTTCAAAACCTCTATTTTTAGCATCTACAGGGATTGAATTAATCGCTTGTGGGCAATCACAAAGCACTTCTAAGACTTCGCCTTTTTTAAGTTGCGGCAATACCTCTATGGTAGCAATTGCAGGCATCGGGCAAGCTTCTCCTTGAATATCAAGCGTGTATGTGATTTCAACATTTTCTAAATTAGCCATTTAAGCCTTCCTTTTTAGCAAAAAATTGTTTTTTATAGGCAAAGATTAGCGCAAGTGAGAGAAGTAAAAACCCAACATTTAAAGCAAGACCGGGTAAAGCACCAAAATCATTTAAAAGTTGGATTTTTGGACCAGATTTAATCCAATCTGGAATCCTATCATAACTTAACGCCAAAATCGCAGTTCCAGCGAAATTTGCTACGCCAACTATCATAAAATGCACTTGCCCTTCAGCCGCTCTATAGGTCCAGCCACACTCACAACCACCAGCAAAAACGATACCAAAACCAAACAAAAAAGCACCAAGTGCAACAGCAATTGAAAGGCTTCTAACAAAGGCTGTGTATCCATTTAACATCAGTATAAAAATGATAAATGTGGCAATAATCATTCCATAATACGCGCCTTTTGCAGCATTGTCTCTACCAAATAAAAACAAATCTCTAAAACATGATGTAAAGCAGACTTGACCGCGCGAAATCACAAATCCAAAAATCAGCCCAAAAATTAATCCAAGTGGCAAGAAACTAGATTTCACTTTCAAAGTAAAGGGTTCAGTTGTTGCAAAAAGATAAACAAGCCAAATCAGCGTTAAAATTAGAATCGCTAAGCCATATTTAAAATGGCGATTTGCACGGCTTTTGTCATGCACGATTCCCTTGCCACTTACACCGCATTTTTCAAGAGTAGTTTTTGGCATAAAAATTTTAAGCTTACCAACTTTTGTAGCGGCAAAAATCCCAAGAACCATAAAGATTGCAAATTCCCAAGTGTGCAGTGAAAAATAGGGAAGCCCTGTAAAAAAATCCAGCAAATTACAACCAAAAGCAAGTCTTGCACCAAAGCCAGATAAAAGACCACCAATAATTGCTTGAGCAATACGAATCTTAGAAGCAGGAAGGCGGAATTTAACCTTATTTGCCCAAAGGGCTGCTATTAACGCACCTAAAAACATACCAATAAGCACAAGCCCTTCATAGCGGGTTAGTGGATTTCCTGAAAGGTTTGTCATATTATAATAGCTATATTTGCTAGTATCAAGCCCAAAAAGCTCCAAAAACTCGCCTCCCCAGCGCGTCATCTCACCAGTAACTTGCCAACCTGTGCCAAAAAAACCAAAATAAATTGAAGCAATAATTGCAAGTGCAATCATAGCTTTTGAAGTATCCCAAAAATAAAGAAGATATTTTTGTTTGAATTGCTTTAAAAGTGAAAGCATGAAGTGTCCTTAGGAAAATGTTATATGCAAACCTTGCATAAAATAAGACTGAAATTGTAATCAAAAAAAATTAAATTTAAAATAAAAAGTTATCCCTATCTTTTTTGCGCCACTAATCTTGCAACAAGAGCAAGGCTGGAATCTTTTTCGCGTGTTATTAATGTTTCTTCATAAAAAAGAATCTCTAAATCTAAAAATGCGCGCAATAGCTCATTTTTGCGCAACAAATGGCTAGAATCGCTAGTAAAAGCATTTTGCGATTCCACAGGACTTTGTATAAAAGTCTCAAAAATCAAAATTCCATCTTTTTTCAATCCTTCTACCATATAAGGAAATAATCGGCGTTCTAAAAAATAACTCTTACAAATCAAATCATAACTTTGCTTTGGAATCTTAAAAGTATCCAAATCCACGCATTGCGCATTGATATTATGCTCTCCTTGCAATGCACTAATTGCATAAGTAGAAATATCTACACTATCCACACAAAAGCCACATTCTCGCATAAATCTTGAATTGCGCCCCATTCCACAAGCAATATCAAGTGCCTTCCCTACTTTTGCCTTATGAATATGTGTTTTTAAAAGCTCCAAAGGTTGAGTTGGTGGCGGATTTTCTTTGTGGCGTGTGTTCCATTTTAGTGCATCATCTTGCATTTAATCACAATACCGCTTTAAAATATCGCTATACATTTCAATGCGGCGATCTCTTAAAAATGGCCAAATTCTGCGCACATCTTCACTGCGCTTTTTATCCCATTTAAAATACAAAATCTCTTCATTCTCCACACTTCCTAAAGCTAGTAATTCTCCTTGCGCTCCATACGCAAAACTAGAACCCCAAAAACGGATTCCATCTATCACACCACTTGCATCTTTTTCAAACCCCACACGATTAATCGCTACAACAGGGATTCCATTTGCTACACTATGTCCGCGCTGCACTGCTATCCAAGCTTCTCTTTGGCGATTCTTTTCTC
The DNA here is from genome assembly GCF_000765695.2 of Helicobacter sp. MIT 11-5569. Classification (GTDB taxonomy): domain Bacteria; phylum Campylobacterota; class Campylobacteria; order Campylobacterales; family Helicobacteraceae; genus Helicobacter_D. Next base: position 316,768 of record NZ_JRPB02000001.1, read on the forward strand.
CTTCATCATCTGCATCAAACCAACCAATTGCAGTTGGATAAATTAAAATCTCCGCTCCTTTTAACGCCATAATGCGCGCTGCTTCAGGATACCATTGGTCCCAACACACAAGCACTCCAAGCTTCCCAAGACTTGTAGAAATAGGCTCAAATCCTAAATCCCCGGGAGTAAAATAAAATTTCTCATAAAATCCTGGGTCATCTGGAATGTGCATTTTACGATATTGCCCTGCTATACTCCCATCATTTTCAAATACGACTGCTGTGTTATGATACAACCCAGCACTACGCCGCTCAAACAAAGAAGTTACAAGCACAACTTTGCATTCTTTAGCAACTTTTGCAAAATATGCACAATCTTCTTGAAATTCCAAAGCATAATCAAAAAAATCCACATTTTCACTTTGGCAAAAATATTCATTACAATGCAACTCTTGCAGCAGCACTAATTGCGCTCCATTGTTTGCAGCTTCTTTAATTTTCTCTGCTGTATAAGCTTTGGTTGCTTGTTTATTGTGTTTATAAGATTGTTGAATTAATGCGACTTGAATCTCCATTGCTTTTCCTTAAATAACTTTTACTTTTAAAAATCATCGCCCTCATAATCACTATCGCTGCTATCATAATCATCTTCATCATATAAAAATCTATCACTATCTTCATAATCTGAATCATAGCCATCATACTCTTCTTCTTCAAATTCCTCAATCTCATCTTCTTCAAATGGTTTTGCTACTAATTCCATAATCATTCCTTTCGTAAAATCAAAGCAACTGCTTCACTTGCTAATCGCAGCCCAAAACTTGCAGTTACACCACAAAAACTTCCAAGCTCTTTGCATTTTGGCTCTTCAGGACTAAATGCAACCATAAAATCCCCTTTAAATCCTTGTTTTTTAAGCCCTTCTCTAAACTTTCTAGCAAACTTATCTCCATAACTTTTCCAAATAGGAGCAAACTGAATCTTTGAAGGGTCGAGTTTTTTTGCACTCCCAGTTGAAACAAGCAAATGTGGCATTTTTAAACTTTCAGATTTCTTAGATTTTTTGGGTTGATTTGCAATCTTCATCGCTAAAGCAATCTTTGCATTAATATCATCAATAGCATCAATAACAATATCATACGCACTAAAATCAAATGTATCAATAAATTCTTGTGTAATTTTAGAATCCATTGATAAGATTCCGGGATATTTTTCTCCCAAAACTTCGACTTTCTTGCGCCCGACACCTTCAAATGCGCCAATTTGACGATTCTGATTTGTTATATCAAAACTATCATAATCTACGATACAAATCTTCCCAACTCCTGTGCGATACAAACAATCTAACACAAAACTTCCGACCCCACCAACACCAAGCAACAATACACTAGCATTTTGCAATTTTTGAAATCCCTCTTCTTTGACAAGCAACAAAGTTCTAGCAAAACGCTTATTTTGCATTAATCCACTCCTTAAGTCCTCCTAAACGCTCCCGCGCCGTAAAATCAAGTGTAATAGGCGTAATAGAAACATAACCTTGCTGTATTGCGCTAAAATCTGAAATTTCTCCATTTTCGCGCTCATTCCAAGCAAGCGGGTGCAATCCCAACCAATAATACTCTTCTCCGCGTGGATTCCTATGCACATGCGCATCATTCCCATAAGAGCGGATACCAAGCTCTGTAACTTGCATTCCCTTACATTCTTTTGGCTTTAATTGTGGGATATTTACATTTAAAAACTCTCTAAAATGCAAGGGATAAGAACCATCAAGAATCTTTTTAGCAAGTGTATAAATCGTCTCTTTAGCAAGCGCAAAATCAAAACCAAAATGGTCTTTATCTTTTAAAACTTGAGAAATAGCAATAGATGGAATCCCGTGCAACACGCCTTCCATTGCCGCACTAGCTGTCCCAGAATAACTCACATCTTCCCCCATATTTGAGCCAATATTAATACCACTTACAATTAAATCTGGCAAAAAACTTTCTTCATACAACGCATTAAGCGAGAGATAAATACAATCTGTTGGGCTTCCATCATCAAGCTTATAAAAATCATCTTCAAGCTTGACAAAGCGCAAAGGGCGCGTTAATGTCATTCCATGCCCACAAGCAGATTTTTCACTAGCAGGAGCGACAATCACCGTATGCCCCAAAGGACTTAGTGCTTCTTTTAAAGCCAAAAGTCCGGGAGATTCATAACCATCATCATTTGTTATTAAAATACGCTTCAAAATTTTCCTTTAAATATTAAAATAGCCATTTAATAATGCTTGCAAATGCTTTTGCGCAGGTTTATTTAGGGTTTTAATCTGCTTAGTTATGGAATCTTGCAAAACTTTTGCACTTTTTCTTGCACCTTCTAAACCTAGTAAATTCACATAACTATTTTTTATACTATCATTATGCGTAGGCTTTCCTGCTTCTTGAATACTTTGTGTAGAATCAATCACATCATCACGAATTTGAAAAAATAGCCCCAAATCTAAACCTAATTGATATAAATTTTTACGTGTTTTTTTATCACATTGCGCAATAATCGCACCCATTTCAAGCGCAGAGGCAATCAATTTTGCTGTTTTATTTAAATGGATAATTTTTAGCTGCTCCAAAGGCAATGTTTGGTGTTCAAAATGGCAATCAAGAGCCTGCCCTAAAACCATTCCATAGATTCCACCATTAAAACTTAATGTCTCTATTAATTTAACTTTGACTTTTGGCTTTAATTGCGCTTTTGCAATCAAATAAAACGCATGCGTATTAAGCCCATCTCCCGCTAAAATTGCTAAAACTTCATCATATTTTTTATGCAAAGTCTCACAACCTCTCCGCAATGGCGCATTATCCATTGCAGGTAAATCATCGTGAATTAAAGAATATGCATGCAAAATCTCTAAAGCAAGAGCTGGAGCAAAAGCATTTTGCAGAGATTCTTTTTTGAAGCTCGCCACAATGCTTAAAAGTAATTTAGGGCGGAATCTCTTACCACCATTTAAGACCATTTCCCAAAGAGCTGCTTCATAATGGGGATGAAAAGATGAAACTTTAGGTGTATTGTGTTTTAAATATTCTTCAAAAGCCTTAAAAACTGAATCTAGTGTCTTCACTTAAAAGCCCTTGTGTAAGAGAGTCTTGCGATTCCATCGCACTTTTATCATTCACATCAATAAAAAATTGAAAATCATTGCGCGAAACCAACCAACGCTGTTTTTTATCTGGATATTCCCCTAATAAACGAATGATTGCGCTAAGACCCTTTGGTGTAGTATGCTGATTAACACGCAAGATTCTATCTCCAACCCTCAAACGCTCAAATCCATCTTTTGCTTCATTACCCACATAAGTAATTACAAAATTATCATTAACCCCAATATGCACACGTGAAAAAAAGTCATCAGGAAGCAACATTCCGCCACGTAATTTATCGACTTGCACCATAACTTCCATCGCAACACCATCACGCTTAATACGCACAGGAACGACTGCTCCTTCATTTAAATCAAAGACAATACGGCGAAAACTTGGCAAACCTGTAATGCTCTCCCCATTGACTGCACTAATTACATCGCCAACCTTAAAAGGATTCTTCTTAAAAAAAGGATCCACGATACTAACCTCCACTGCGTGTTCATCATTTTGTATAACACGCACTCCAATATCTCCATAATAGATAGAATCGCTATCTACAAAACGCTCTAAATATGCCTTTTCAATAAAAGCATTTTCTCCAATCCCGATTCCATAAATATGGTCGCAAACCGTGCTAATTAAACTATTTTGAAAAGTTGGCGTATTAAGTGTTGCAAAATCAATCGGGCTTTGCATTCTTGTTGCAATCTTTCCACTCACACTATCATTTGGATTAACACTTGCCATCTCATCTTCTAAAATTTCTTTTTGTATAACCCTTAAGTTAATCGGCTCTAATGCGCCTTTTGATTCTAACAAATACATTCCAACAAAAGGGTCGTGTTTTAGAATCTTATAACCACGCAGTTGCTGTTTTGGAGAATACACAAATAATACTGCTTTTGATGGGTTTTGCGCTCCTAGAGACTTGATTGCGATTCCATAAGTGCTTCCTACACGTTCCATAGATAAGGCTGCTTTTTTCTCACACGCACTAAAATCATACGCCATACAAGGCAAAGAAAAACACAATGCTGCAAATGCAGCTTTAAAAAATTTTATATTTTCTCGAATCATACTTATACCTTTAAGGGAAAATCTCCTAAATTTCCTAACATCTGCATTGCCATATTTTTGCGGTTAGATTCTACACTCTTTAGCACATCATTTAGCGCACTCATTAATAAAATCTGCAAAGATTCTTTATCTTCAAGCAAAGAATCATCAATAGTAATGTCGATAATTTCCCCTTCTCCATTTGCGCTAACGCTTACTAGCCCACCACCACTTTTGGCATTTAGGGTAATATTTTTGTTGGATTCTTGTGCGCTCTGAAACTTTTCTTGCAAATCCCCTAGTGTTTTTGCTAATTCTTTAGGATCAAACATCTCTCAACTCCTTTTTAATTGCAACAATTTGATTATTTTCATCAACCAAAACAACCTTTGGTGTATAGTTTTTAAGCTCATCTTGGCTGTATTGCGCATATGCCATTACAATAATCTTATCTCCCACTTGCACTTTGCGCGCCGCTGCACCATTTAAGCACATATCGCCTTTTTTTCCCATAATCACATAAGTTGAAAAACGCTCGCCATTATTGATATTAACAATATCAACCTTTTGTCCTTCAAAAAGTGTTGCCGCTTCCATTAAAGCAGAATCTATTGTGATAGAACCAACATAATTAAGATTCGCATCACTTACACTTGCGCGATGGATTTTACTATACAACATTGTGAGATTCAATATCAACCCTTCTAATACTTCTAAAATTTAGTAATTTTAGCACATTTTGCTTAAGTTAATACAACACAATTTTATAAAACATTAAAATGTTCTTAACGTTTACTTTATGCTTTTTTTGTAAAATACACTTTAAGTTTTAAGGAGAGTGCTTTGCAAAAATTTCTAAAGATTGCTTTAAAATATGGAATCTTAAATGCACTATGTTTCACATTTATTGCTTGTTCTGCTAAAATTCCTGATAATAAATCACTCACACAAGACTTAATGCCAAATTTCACAAACATAAGTCTTATTTCTCAAAACACAAACCAAAAAATACAAAATTCTACTCCCATAGAACAAATGCGGCTTTTATTTGATGATTCCACTCTTGATGCACTTTTAGAGATTGCTGCACAAAAAAATTTAGATTTACAAATCACACAAACAAGAATCCTACAAGCACAAGCACAATTAAAAACTGCGTGGGGGGATTTGTTTCCAACTATTAATGGAAGCTTAAACACAGAGACTTCTAAAAGTCGTAGCAACACCACTCCTGTGATTAAAACACATAGCTATTCTACCCAAATTGGTGCGACTCTTTCTTGGGAGTTTGACCTTTTTGGACGTTTAAGACAGACAAAAAATGCTAAGCAATCTCTTTATGAAAAATCGCTGCAAGATTTAGAAAATGCTAAAATCACTCTATTTTCAGATATTGCCACACTTTATTTTACCTTGCTTGAAACACAAAAAAATTTAATTCTCACGCAAGATAATATCACACATTATGCAAATGCTCTAGAACTAACGCGCTTAAAAGTAGAAAATGGCTTGCTAGATAGCACAGAACTTTTTGAAAAACAAGACCTCTTAACAGAAGAACAAAACACATTAGAACGCCTAAAAAGTATTGAAGAAGAAAGTAAAAATGCCTTATTAGTCTTGCTTGATACATCAACGCTTCCATTTAGAATCCAACAAAATTTACCCCAACCAAAAACACAATTTAATCTCGCAAATCTTCCAGCAGATACGCTATTATCACGCCCTGATATTAAAGCCGCACTTTTTAGTTTGCATGCACAAATCTACACAAAAGCTAATGCAAAAGCAAGTTTATTCCCTATTCTCTCTATTAGTGCTAACATTGGAGAAATTTTAGATTCCACAACACAATCTAGCGGAAATCTCGCTTGGGGGCTTGCAAGCTCTCTAAGCGCACCGATTCTTAATCGCACCCAACTGACACAAAATTATTTTTTACAAGATGCTTTACTCAAGGAATCCTATTTAACGCTTCAAAAATCCCTAAAAGACGCATTTTTTGAAATTGAAAACGCAAGCTTTAACACAAATAGCGCACAAACACAGCTCCAAAACAGCCATAGACGCTTGAAAAATGCACAAAATTATTATGAGTTTTCTTTCAATCGCCACACAATAGGGCTTATTGATACATTAGAACATGCGCTTAATAGTGCTTCTTTAAACAATGCTCAAAAATCATTAAATACCGCACAAAGCGAGAACCTAAAAACACTTGTTACGCTCTATAAAGCCTTTGGAGGGAACTTAAACTTACATAAGGAATCTTATGCAGACAACTGAAGAAATCTTACAAACACTAAACCCTAAGCGCAATTATAAAAAACTTATTACACTTTTAACAGCTACGCTTTTAGGGATTCTTCTTTTTGGTGGTTTAATATTTTGGTGGCAAAATAAAGCACCTAACTACTCTTATACAACACAAGAGGCAACTTTAGGAGATATTTCTACAAGCATTAGTGCCAATGGCACACTTTCTCCAACGCACGAAGTTTCTATCGGTTCAGTCATTTCTGGAATCGTGCTTGAAGTGCTTGTTGATGTGAATGACAAGGTGAGCAAAGGACAAGTTTTAGCAAAAATTGATAGTGAAAGCATTGAGCAAGACCTTTATCGTTATGAGGCGCAACTCCAAAGCGCAAAGGCACAGCTAAAAAGCTCTAAAGTAGCATTAGAGGAGAAGCAATGGCAATACAAACAGCTTCAAACACTTTTTAAAACCACCAATGGCAAAACTCCCTCCAAACTTGATTTACAAACTGCAAAAACTGCTTACAATGCGGCTATAAGCGAAGTGGAAATTCGTCAAGCAAGTATTAAAGAGATTGAAACTGCGATTCGCTCCACACAAGTGGATTTGAAAAATGCCCATATTACAACCCCCATTGATGGCGTTGTTCTTAGTCGCTCCATTGAAGTTGGGCAGAGTGTTGCAGCGAGTTTTCAAGCACCAGAATTTTTTATCATCGCTGAAAGTTTAGAAGAAATGGAACTTAATGTTAGCATTTCTGAAGCAGATATTGGCAAAGTCAAAGTAGGGCAAAATGTGAAATTTAGCGTAGATTCCTATCCCCAAAAAACCTTTGAAGCTATTGTGGATAGGGTGAATTTCGGCGCAAGTGAAAGCACAGACAATATCGTAAGCTATGAAGCACGCATTTATGTGAGCAATCAAGATTTACTGCTTAAACCCGGAATGAGTGCGACAGCAGATATTGTAACAGATTCTGCCAAAAACGCATTATTAGTCCCCTCTAGCGCACTTTATTTTACCCCGCAAACCAAACGTAAAGATTCTACTAAAACTTCTGGGTTGAGCTCCTTTTCAATACGTCCAACACGAACGCGAGGAGATGGAAGCAAACCTAAAGCAAACTCTAGCATTTGGGTGTTAGAAAAGGGTGCGCCTAAAGAAATTACAATAGAAGTAGGCATTAGTGATGGAACTCTAACGCAAATCTTTAGCGATTCTATTAAGCCCGGTATGTCAGTGATTGTCGCACAAAAAGAAGAAAAGTAATGTCTTTTATATCCTTGCAAAAGATTCATAAAACTTATGGCAAACCTCCAAACTCTTTTGAAGCTTTGCGAGGAATTGATTTGGAGATTGTAGAGGGTGATTTTGTCGCACTTATGGGACCAAGTGGAAGTGGAAAAAGCACTTTGGCGAATATTTTAGGCTGTTTAGATAGCCCAACAAGCGGAATTTATGAGTTTTGCGGAGTGAATGTGAGCAATCTTAACCTAAAGCAAAAAGCACTTTTGCGCCGTAATTATATCGGTTTTATTTTTCAAGGATTCAATCTTTTGCCACGCACAACTGCATTAGAAAATGTTGAGCTTCCTCTGCTGTATCGTCAAATCCCAAAAAAGGAACGCCTAAAAACCGCAATGCAAGCCCTTGAAATGGTAGGTTTAGAAAAATGGCATAATCATCAAAGTAATGCACTAAGTGGGGGACAACAACAACGCGTAGCAATCGCCCGCGCAATCGCCTCCAAACCACTTTTTTTGCTCGCAGATGAACCAACAGGCAATTTAGATACTAAAAGAAGTATAGAGATTATGGAAATTCTAGTGCGTCTTAATCAAGAATCCAAAATCACAATTTTAATGGTTACGCACGAACCAGAAATGGCACAATACGCAACGCGTGAAATTGTCTTTTTAGATGGCTTGATTCAAAGCGATTCCAAAGCATAAAAGGAACAAATTAATGATACTTAACGCCTTTTTTCTCGCATTTCGCCAGATAAGACGAAATTTTTTGCGCGCACTTTTGACAATGCTTGGAATCATTATTGGCGTAGGTGCGGTGATTATTATGATTACGCTTGGTAATGGAACAACACAAGTTATTACCGAGCGTATGAGTAGCTTAGGAAGCAATATTTTACTTGTTTTTCCTGCGCGCAACCAAAATGTGGGAGGTGGTGGCAGAAGACTTTTTAGTTTGGAAAATATCAAGGCATTAAATTTGCAAGTTGGATTCCTCACACGCGCAATCGCGCCTATTTCTATGACTTCTAGTCTTGTGCAATTTCGTCAAGAAAACACGCAAACACAAATTCAAGGCGTCAATACAGATTATTTTATCGCGACAAATTGGAATGTTACTTCAGGAACGACCTTTAGCGCACAAGATTATCGTGCAGGAAGCAATACTTGCATTATAGGCACAAGTGTTAGAAAAAACCTTTTTGATAAATCTTCTACAAATCCTTTAGGCAGTAGAATCCGACTTGGAAATATCGTATGCGAATGTATCGGAGTGCTAGAAGAAAAGGGACAAGGAGCAATGGGAAATGACCAAGATGATGTGATTTTGTTACCACTTCGCACATACCAACGCAGTATTTCCAAATCTAGCACACTTTATAATATCTCAAGGCTTATGATTTCTCTTAAGGACAATGTAGATTCCACATTCGCAAGCCAGCAGATTGCTAGTGCATTACGCGAGATTCGCAACATTCGCGAGGGGCAAAAAGATGATTTTGAAATTATGGATACAAAGCAAATCATTGAAATGATGCAAAACACCACCGCAAATTTGACGATTTTTTTAGGTGCGATTGCTGGAGTGAGCTTGATTGTAGGCGGAATCGGGATTATGAATATTATGCTAGTTTCTGTAACAGAGCGCACACGAGAAATTGGCACACGTTTAGCAATTGGTGCAATGCAAAGTGAAGTTTTGTTGCAATTTTTGATAGAATCACTCACCCTAAGTGCGCTTGGTGGAATCTTAGGAGTAGTTTTGGCATTTTTTGGCTCATTTGGAATTTGTTATGCGATGGATTTGCCTTTCAACTTTGATTATAGTATTGCCCTAATTGCCTTTGTATTTTCAGCATTTATTGGAATCTTATTTGGTTATCTTCCTGCGCGCCGCGCTTCAAGACTAAACCCAATTGATGCTTTGCGACACGAGTAGATAAAAAAGAATACTGATAAAAATTCCAAAGTATTTGGCAAATCTTATTGACTTTATGATTCTAGGGCATAAAAATTAACTCCATTTATGCTTTTGATTTTTACTTTTTGTGCTTTTACTAAGGATTCTAAAATCTCTCTTGATTGCGCACTCCAAAGTGTATTAATATCTTCTTGACTCATCGGGCGCAAAGCAAGTGTTTTTACAATCTCTTCTCTATTTAATTCTAAGTTTTCTTGTTTTTTAACTAAAGTTCTCTTTGGCACAAAAACTGGAATCTGATAGCGTAAAAAGATTTTACCAATCTCTTCTAATTCTGACACACTTAAAGATTCCACTTTATAAGCAGGAGGGCGGTCTATGGTGCTAACATCTAAACGCTTTAGTGGCATAGGTGCTAAAAATCGAGCCATTTCTTGAATCTCTTGGGCATCATCATTGACACCTTTTACAAAAAGAATCTCCGCATATAACTCACCTTTAAAATCTGCACTAAACTGATAAATTCCTTTTAAAATACGGTCTAAATCTATCTCTTTATGCGGTCTATCAATCTTTTTAAAGACATTCTGACTTATTGCATCTAAAGAAAACTTCACTTTATCAAAGAACAAACAAGCTCTAGCAACACATGGTTCCCACAGCAATGCGCCATTTGTTAAAAGTAAAGTTTGCTTACTCTCTTTAATATCTTCTAAACGCAGCATTAACTCATACAAATATGGATAAAGTGTAGGTTCTCCATTTGCTGTAATAGTAAGGGATTCCACATTAGGAAACTTTGCTAAACCTTGTCTAACTGCTTCTAAGATTTCATCAACCTCTAAAATCTCTTGCATTTCACTTTGTGTTTTTTTGCCTCTCAATTCACAATAAAGACAATCATAATTACACTGCTTAAGTTTTGGCGATAAATCCACCCCCAAAGATTCGCCAAAGCGTCTTGATTGCACAGGTCCAAAAATAATATCCATCAAAAAAACCTTTTGATTATATTCGCTCAATTTTCAAGGGAGATTCTACACTAATTTTGTCCAAAACTTTTATAATTTTTCTTGATTGAAGCTAGATTTTATATTCTTTTCTATATACTCACCACTTAATCTAAGTATCAAAAGGAGAAATTATGGCAGTTAAAATTACTGATATTTGCATCGCGTGTGGTGCTTGTATTGATGAATGCCCAGTAGAAGCAATTGTTGATGAAGATGATAACCCAAATGATGATGGATGCTATTTCGTCTATAATGACAAGTGCGTAGAATGTGTGGGGCATAATGATGAGCCTGCTTGTGCATCTGCTTGCCCTACAGAAGGCTGTATTGTATGGGACGCTGTTGCTGCTTCTCCATCACATAGAGAAGATATTGGTGATGATAAGAGAAATGCACATACACCAGTTGTAGAATAATCTTAAAACCCTCTTGGGTTTTTAAGATTCTGTATCTTTTTAATCTCTTTTACAATTTTTCCTTTTAAAACTTTATTTTTGAAACTCCGCAAGTGTTTTAGCAAAATTTAATAAATTTTCTCCCCAAGGTGTTTGTAAAGGTGAAAAATATCCTAATTTTGCACCACTTTCTTTTGCAATAAACTCTGCAGCTTTTGCAGAAAATTCTGGCTGAGCAAAAACCATTTTAAGATTCTCTTGCTTTATTGCTTCAATCACAGCAATCATCTCTTGCATTTTTGGACTTTTTCCCTCCACTTCAATAGAAACTTCTTCTAAATGATAATCTCTAGCAAAATATCCAAGCATTGGGTGAAACACGACAAATTTTTGATGTTTGGGTAAATCTTTTAAAATCTCTCTTAACTCTCTATCTACTTCATCAATCTCGCTAATTAGTGCATGATAATTTTTGGAGAAATCCTCTTTAGGGTTTAGATTTTTTAATCCTTCAAAGATATTTTTTGCAATAATTTTTGCATTACTAGGAGATAGCCAAATGTGTGTATCTCCATGTTCATCATGTGCGTGATTGTGTTCATTTTGCGTAAAATTAATAAGTGCAACATTAGCATTTGTATTAAAAATTTTCATTGCTTGATTCTGCCCTTTAAAACGTGGAATCCAAGCTTCTTCAAATTCAATTCCGATAGAAAAATATGCCACAGCTTTATTAATCTTTTTAATATCTGACGCTTTTGGCTCAAAATCATGTGGATTAATCCCCGGAGTTACAAGAGAAACAACATCATAAAATTCCCCCGCAATTTTCCCAACAAATTCCTTTTGCATTGGAATACTTACTGCGACCACATCACGCGCAAACGCAAATGTAATATTTAAAAACAAGCAAGCAAATATTAAAATCTTTTTCATTCTTAATTCCTTATTTAATGCGTATTAAATGTTTTTAGGATATTATTCTCTTTTTAAAAGCGTTCATAGCTCAATTGGATAGAGCATCAGACTTCGGATCTGAGGGTTGGGGGTTCGACTCCCTCTGAGCGTACCAACAAATAAAATTTCCTCTTACATATCAAGGGTTTATCAAATTCTTTTACTTCTAACTATGAACACATATAATACAAAAATCGCTTAAATAAAATCTATCAATGGCGATTATTACGCTCTGTAATTTTTGCATCAAGCATTTTATCAAGCACTTCAACAACTTTATCAGAAGCCACTTCTCCTTGCTGTAAGAATTCTAAAATTTTTTCAGAGTTACCTTCTACACCTTGACTCTTTAAAATTTCAATTGCACCTTTAAAAGAGTCATGAACTCCTGCATGCGGAGATTCCAAACTTCGATAATCTTCTAAATGTCCAAACGCCTCTTTTCCAACTCCTTGTTCATACCATTTTCCTAAACGACAATCATGGTGAGAGGCAAGATCTATCTCCAAATCTTCCTCTAAAATTGCTTTATATCCCCTAATTTTAAAGAGTAAGTGATCAAGTTTTACAAGACCAATAAATGTCGTATCTAACACATTTGCAGAATCTTGTCTTACTTCCATAGATGTTTCTCCAACTTCTACAAATTTTGCCACCTCATCATTTACCTCATGCATATCATCTACAATTTCTTCTGTGGAAGTTTGCACTTCGGAGAAATTTTGACGCAACACTTGAATATTCATTTCAATTTCTTTTGTTGCTTTTTGTGCGCGTTCTGCAAGTTTTCTAACCTCATCAGCAACAACAGCGAATCCTCTTCCGTGCTCTCCTGCTCTTGCTGCTTCAATAGCGGCATTTAATGCTAAAAGATTTGTTTGGTCGCTTACATCTGTAATGAGATTAATCACATTAGAAATGGAATCCAAATCTTGATAAACTTGCTGAATCATTCCTTGAAAACTATTTAAACGTTCTGTAACCTGACACACACTATCCATAATTGCTTTTTCTAATAATTTTGTTTGTTCAGCATTGTCTGCTGAAGCACTTTTTGCACCCTCCAACATTTCTACTGACGATGCAAAATTATCTTGTAGAATCTTTAGATTTCTCGCACAAGACCCCATAACTGCGTTAAAGATTCCATTAGAAATAGCAGATTTTTCTTTATTTTCGTGAAATTCTGCTAATAAGGCATTTTTTTTCTCATTTTCTTCGTTTTGCTGACGCAGTGCATTTTGAAGCTGTTCAATTTTCGTATGCAATGCCCTATTTTCTGCAACTAATTCCTGCTCTTTTTTTAAATTGCCAAACATAGAAAACTCCCCGCATTGAATTTTTATTTAACTATAATTTAATCAAAAAAATTAGGATTGATTATACACTAATTATCATTAAACTTCAAATAATATTAAAATTAATAAAGCTTTCTATTATTGGAATCTTATAACTTCTGTTTTAGAGTTTCGTATCTTTTCTGGAATTGTAGAATCTTTTGACTCCCCAACTACAAGCATTACAGCACTCTTTTCTTTGCTGCTTAATCCTAAATATTTATCTAAAGCTCTATTATCAAATCCACCCACAATACACGATGCAAGATTACAAGAAGTTGCAGCATTTGCCATATTCATCAAAGCCAAATGTGCTTGTTCTCTAGCATAGCTTAATTTCCTCTCTTCATGCATTCCATCAATAAAAGGCTTATAGAGTTTTAAACGTTTTTGCAATTCTTCTTCTTTGAGATTCCGCTCTCTAAGCTTACTTTCAAAATACTCGCCAAAATCTAAACGTGAAACAATGATAATAATCGCCCCACAATGCTCCACGTGGCTTTGATGATTTGCAATATTTGCAATCTCTTGTTTCTTTTTAGAATCTTGCACAACATAAAATATCCATGGTTCTAATCCTAAAGAGCTAGGTGCTAAACGACCCGCTTCTAAAATAAATTCTAAATCCTGCTCTTTAAGCATAGAATCCTTAAAATTTCTACAAGAATAGCGCGTATGAATGATTTTTGAAAATTCCATTATTTACTCCTTAATTAAAAATTCTTTTGCTTTCTCTTTACTAACATATGCTTTTGCCTCTAACTCTTCGCCTTCAAAGCGCACTTGATAATTTTTGTCTGCTTCTGACTTTCCATACAAAAGCGTAAGTGCTATAGCAAGTTGTTTATCACTTAAACTTGCTGAATTTTCTACAAGTCCTAAAGGACCAATACAATCTAAAAGCTCAATTTTGCTCATTTTAGGGTGCTCGAAATTTAATTTTTCATTTTCTTCTGCATTTCTAGCAATCACACATCTGCCGCCATCTGGTAAAATCATATAGCGACCAAACTTCACTAGCTCCATATCTTCAAAAACCACTTCACGATGTGCTTGAATATCTTTAATTTTATTTGCCACAGAAGTTTCTGTCAATAAACAACCCCCTCCGGGATTTTCATAATATTCTAATCCATATTCTTGCACAAGCTGTAATTGTCGCTCGCGCCCTCTTCCGTGAATATCAAGTAGTTTTTCTCTATCCACCCAACCTTTTTGCTCTGGAATTGTAATAGGTAATAATTTTGCACACATTGGACGCAAAATTAAGCCCTCTGCTTTACAAAGTTTTTCTACCTGTCCTAAAGCCTCTGCTCTTTGACTTTTAGGACGTTGTCCTAAAACTTCTCCACTAATTACAAAACTCGCCCCTTCACTCTCAAGCATTGATAAAGCATGCGCAAACATATTTGCATGACAATCAATGCATGGGTTAAAATACTTTCCATAACCAAATTTTGGCTGAAACAGCACATCTTCAAAAAACTGCTTTCTTATATCTATAATTTTTAACTCTACACCCACTTGGTCTAAACGCTGGCGCAAAATTTCACTTTTATCGCGCTTTGCTCCAAAACCAATATTAAAATGCAACGCCAAAACATCAATGCCTAAATCTTTAATAATTTTAATTGCAAGCAAGCTATCAAGCCCACCACTAAATAACGCTAGTGCTTTCATAAAGCAATAAATCTCCTTTTTTTAAATCTTCTAAATATTTTTGATATTTACGCAACAAAAATGACTTTTCGCGCAAAGATAAACCATTATCATGCAATAACTCTTTGCGCTTTTGGTCATAATGTTGGTATAAAACCATAATAATTTGCTGTTTTAAATGCTCCTTATCTTGTGGTTTTATTCTCTCATCTAATAAGATTCCAATTAACAAAGAATCTTCTAGCTCGTTTTTTAAAAGTTTTTCATATGCTTCCCTTTGTGTATGAAACATTTTGGGTTCTAAATAATCAAGCACAAATTCTAAAAGCTCCATATTTTCTAAAACACTTTTAATAATAATTTTCTCTACTAAACCATAAAAGCTTTCTTGTGTGGGTTGTGGCACATTTTTTATAGTGCTTTTATTATAAGCTTGCTGTTTTGTAACTTGGATTAAATGCACTGGTAATGCCAAACGTCTAGCAAGCCAAATTTTATATTCTTCTTGAATCACAGGGGATAACTGGTGTAAATATTCTAGCGATTCTTTTAAGCAACTATCCTTTTGCACTGCATTTTGTAAATCATAACGTTTTAAAATGCTCTCTAAAACATAATCAATCAATGGAATTGGAGCATCAAATAAGCTTTTTAATTCTTCTATTGCACCATTTTTTACCATATCTGCAGGGTCTAATCCGCCATCAAAGAGCACCACACCCCCTTGTTTATTCGCAATACTTAACAACATTGCTGCTTTAAAAGCTGCTTGCATTCCTGCCTTATCACCATCAAAGGCTAAAATTATCTTTGGATTCCCTTTTGCAAGCAAAGGCAAATGCTCTTTAGTTAGTGCTGTTCCAAGTGTTGCAACTGCATTTGTAAATCCTGCTTGATGGAGCATTAATGTATCTAAATACCCTTCTGTAATAATAACCTCTTCTAAACGATAAATGCTTTCTTTTGCTTGTGGATACCCATATAAAATTTGTGATTTATTAAAAAGTTTAGTTTGGGGTGAGTTAATGTATTTTGCATGGCGATTTGCAAGTGTGCGCCCCCCAAAGCCGATAATTTTATTTTGTGCAGAACGGATAGGAAAAATCAAACGTTGGACCAAACGCGCATAATAGCGTTTAACACCATTTTCTATATCTTCTCCTAAGATTCCAAGATTCAGCGCATCTTGTAAATTTACCATATTGCGTTGCAAATACGCCATAATCTCATGATTTTGTGGAGCATATCCAAGCTCAAAGCGTGTTTTAGTCTCCATTGTGATTCCACGCTCTTTTAGATAAGATTCTACTTCAGAATTTAGCATTGTTTGATAATAATGATTCATAAAATCCATAATCTTATAACTATCGTTATTTTGAGTTTTTTGCGCATATTCTAAATGCACATTATAAAATTGTGCAAGTTTTTCAATCGCTTCAATATAGCTAAGTTTTTCATATTCCATTACAAATTTTATGGAATCGCCACTTACACCACAACCAAAACAATGATAAAAGCCCTTATTTGCATTAACAACAAAGCTAGGAGTTTTTTCTTGATGAAACGGACAGCAAGCCTTATAACTGCTTCCCATTTTTTTCACTTCAATATAATGGCTAATTACTTCTAAAATATCTAATTGATTTTTTAACGCATCAATGCTTTGCTGCTGTATCAACTTTACTCCAAAATTTCTTAAACTCTAAAACTTTACTTTTTATAAAAAATTAAAAACGCACGCATTTTACAAAATTTAACCTATAAGTTTTGTTATAATGTGTGGATTTTTTAAAAAAGGGATAGAGTGGATTTTTTTGAATACGCTATAAGCAATATTGAGTATCGCGACCCACTATTTGGAATCGTGATTCTAATTTTTTGCATTGGACTTGTGAGTTTGTTTGGCTATTATTGGAATTACATTATTAGTAAAAAACAACAAGAATCTTTGCGTAAATTTATGGAAAGCTTTGATTATATCGGCTTTGATAAAGAAGTTAAAGAATTCCTAGCCCTAAGCCCAAATCCTATTCCTTCTCTTTTGTTTATGGCAAAAATGTATCAAAAAAGCGCAAATTATGAAAAAGCAATCCGTCTTTATACGACACTTTTGGATTCTATTAAAAATCCTTTAGATAAGATTCCAATCCTAGAATCTCTAGGGCTTGTCTATACAAAAGCAGGATTCCCTTTGCGCGCTAAAGAAATTTATCTTGAGATTTTACACCATTATCCACGCAATCCAGTGACTTTAAATGCGCTGATTAAAATTTATGAAGAATTAAACGCATTTGAAGATGCGCTAAATGCACTAGATTGTTTAGAAGAAATTCAAGGTGGCACACAATTACACCAATCCTATTTACAAACCAAAATTCTTATTTTTACCTCTCAAAATCACACACAAATCACCCAAAAACAACTTCCAGCAAAGCTCCTTGCAACTCTAAAAAAAGAACCTCGCTTAATGCGTCTTATTATGACTTTTTTAAAAGATTACTACCCTTCTTTATTTTGGCAATGTGTCTTAGAGATTCCACAAGATTCCCTTTTGCAAATCTTAGATTTATTATGGAGTCAAAAAGAGATTCCACAAGAGATTTTAGAAGAATTAGAAAATCTGCCCACACAAGCAAATAATCTTAGAATCTTAAAAGAGATTTTAGAAGCAAAAGGAATCCTATCGCTTAGTGCTTCACAAAAAGCGATCTTTGAGTTAGAAGCATTATGTTTATTGCGTGCAAATAAGAGTTATCAAGGCGATTTACGCTTTAGCTATCAATGCACAAATTGTTCTGGGACTTCCCCTTTAGCCTTTGACCGCTGTCCGCATTGTGATGAGTTGCTAACTTCTAAAACCCTTGTATTTTTAAAGGAAAAGCAAGATGAAGTGTGTTACTCTTTTCTGTGATGGTTCTTCTTTAGGAAATCCGGGTTTTGGCGGTTGGTGTGGAATCTTACGCTATGGCAATCACGAAAAAATTTTAAGCGGTGGTGCAAAGAAAGCGACTAATAATCAAATGGAATTAACAGCACTTATTGTTAGTTTAGAAGCTTTAAAAGAGCCTTGCGAAGTGCTTGTAGTTTGCGATTCTAAATATGTGTTAGATGGCATTAGCAAATGGCTTCCAAACTGGATTGCTAAAAATTTCAAAAACGTCAAAAACCCAGAACTTTGGCAACGTTATCTCATCGCAGCAAAACCCCATAATATCAAAGTGCAATGGGTAAAAGGGCATAATGGGCATAATGAAAATGAACGTTGTGATAAAATTGCTAAAGAAGAAGCATTAAAATTTAAAAATATTTAAGGACTATTGTGGATTTGAAACATTTTGAAAAGACCTTAGGCTACCATTTTCAAACCCAACAATTACTCAAAGAAGCACTCACCCACAAAAGCACAAAAAAAGGGGCGCATAATGAGCGTTTAGAGTTTTTAGGTGATGCGGTTTTAGATTTGATTATTGGCGAGTTTTTGTATAAAAAATTCCCAAATTCAAGAGAAGGAGAACTCTCTAAAATGCGTGCTTCAATGGTTAATGAAAAGGCATTTGCAAAGGTTGCGCGCTATTTAAAGATTGGAGATTATATTTTCATCTCAAATTCTGAAGAGCAAAATCATGGACGCCAAAAGGATTCCATTTTATCAAATGCTTTTGAAGCAGTTATTGGGGCGATTTATTTAGAAAGTGGTTTAGAAGTTGCGCGCACTTTAGTGCATCATCTTTTAAATGCAGTGCATCCAAATATTGATTTAAATAGCCTATTTTATGACCATAAAACAGCATTACAAGAGCTAACACAAGAAAAATTTGGTGTTACTCCTGAATACATTTTATTAGATTCTAGCGGACCAGACCATAATAAAAATTTTCTAATGAGCGTCAAAATTCAAGGCGAAGAATATGCCACAGCAAATGGCAAAAGTAAAAAGGAAGCACAACAAATCTGCGCAAAAATTGCACTAGAAAAATTAAAGGGTTAAAATGAATACCTTTGGGCAAGCACTTAGAGTTACAACTTTTGGAGAAAGCCACGGATGTGGGATTGGCGGTGTGATTGATGGATTGCCTGCTGGGATTAGTATTGATACAGATTTTATTGATAAGGAAATGCAACGCAGAGCTGGTGGGCAGAATCTCTATTCCACACAACGCAAAGAAGCCGATAAAGTTGAAATTTTAAGCGGTGTGTTTGAAGGCAAAACTACAGGCACACCACTAGGCTTTTTTATCCAAAATTCTGCAAACAAAAGCAAGGATTATGATTCTATAAAAAACTTATTCCGTCCCGGACATGCTGATTTTACTTATTTTCAAAAATATGGAATCCGCGATTATAGGGGTGGCGGGAGAAGCAGTGCTAGAGAAACTGCTGCACGCGTAGCAGCTGGTGCGATTGCAAAGCTATTCTTGGGGCATTTTAATATTAAAGTGCAAAGCGGAATCCTAAATATTGGAGAAATAGAAGCACAAAATATTGATTTTAATTATGCAAAAAATAGTGAAATTTTTGCGCTTGATTGTAATGTAGAATCTCTCCAAAAAGAAATGATTATGCAAGCAAGAAATGCACACGATAGTATTGGCGGTGTTGCTCTTATCCAAGCAAGCGGAATTCCAGCTGGACTTGGAGAGCCTCTATATTACAAACTTGATAGCGCAATTGGCGCATTAATGCTTGGTTTAAATGGAGTAAAAGCAGTTGAAATTGGCAATGGCATAGAATCTGCACAATTACTTGGCTCAAAAAACAATGATCAAATGAACGAGCAGGGATTCCTAAGTAATAATTGTGGCGGAATCTTAGGGGGAATTAGCACAAGAGATTCAATCAGCATTAAAGTGCATTTTAAACCAACTCCTAGCATTTTCTTGCCACAAAGCACACAAGATATACAGGGCAATGCAGTAGAATGCAATATCAAAGGAAGGCACGACCCTTGTATTGCTGTGCGCGGTAGTATTGTGTGTGAATCTCAACTCGCACTAATTCTAGCAGATATGCTTTTGCTAAATGCCACAAGCAAACTAGAATCTCTACAACGCATTTACGCGCCCAAATCATGCAACACTTAAAAACCGCTCTAATCTTTGCTGATGGCAAGCTTGGAGTTGGGTTAGGACATATTAGCCGCTGTAGTGCATTAAAAGAAGAGTTAGAATCCCAAAATTTCAAAGCTGAACTTTTAGATTCCACTTTGCTAGATTCTTTTAGTTTTACAAGCTATGATTTAATAGCTATAGATTCTTACATCTTGCCTTTAGAATCTTATATCCTCGCTACACAACACGCTAAGATTTGTCTATTTTTTGATGATACTTTGCGCCTAGATTATCCAAAAGGAATCATTATTAATAATGCAAGTGGTGTCAATTTTCAAGCTTATGCGCAAAAATACAAAAACCACACGCTATTTTTGGGCGATAAATTCACCCTCTTACAACAAGCTTTTAAGCTACAAACTCCCCCAAAGCTGAATCCAACACTTAAACGCTGCCTAATTACTCTAGGCGGTGAAGATATTTTAAAACTCAACACCCCCATAGCCTCTGCACTCTTAAGTGCATTTCCCAACCTTGAAATTCATTGTATCACAAAAGATTCCAAACTCTTGCCAAAAAGCGTTATCACACGTTCCAACCTTAGCGCAAAAGAAATGGCGCAACACATTTGCGCAATGGATTTTTGCGTTTGTGCTTGTGGGCAAAGCTTAAGAGAGATTCTATCTTGCGGAATCCCAGCAATTGCGCTTGAAGTTGCAGCCAACCAAAATGCAAATTTAAAAAGTTTTAAATCCTGCACACTCAATCTTCCAAAAACCTATCAACTTTCACACAGCACAATCACAAAAAAGATTATAGATTTTGTGGAATCCTATCAAGATTTAACACTGCGTCAAAAACACCAAACTCTAGCACAATCCCTACTCAAACACCAAAATTTATGGCAAAGCGCACTTAAAAATTTTTAACCCAATATTTCAAACATAAAAAGCATAACTAAAGCGAGTTTTTAATTGAAAAAAAGTAGAATTTTGGAATTTTACTCATTTTTTCAAGGTATTTCAATGAAAACAAAAGACATAAGAGCATTATTTTTAGAGTATTTTGCAAGCAAAGGGCATAAAGTCTATGATTCTATGCCTTTAGTGCCAGATGATGCAAGCTTGCTTTTTACTAATGCGGGAATGGTGCAATTTAAGGATATTTTCACAGGCAAAATTCCAATTCCAACTCCAAATATCGCTACAAGCTCCCAGCTATGTATCCGTGCAGGTGGAAAACACAACGATTTAGAAAATGTCGGCTACACTGCGCGCCATCACACACTTTTTGAAATGCTTGGGAATTTTAGCTTTGGAGCATACTTTAAAGAAAATGCAATTGCGTATGCTTGGGAATTTGTAACTAAGATTCTAGGTTTTGATAAATCTGTGCTTTATGTAACAATCCACGAAAGTGATGATGAAGCCTATAATATATGGTGCAAGCATATTAACCCAAGTCGTATTAGCAGAATGGGAGATAAAGATAATTTTTGGCAAATGGGGGATACAGGACCTTGCGGACCTTGTAGTGAGATTTTTGTCGATCAAGGGGAAGAGTTTTTTAATGGAGAGGAAGATTATTTTGGTGGAGATGGGGATAGATTCTTAGAAATTTGGAATCTTGTTTTTATGCAGTATGAACGCGATAAAGAGGGAAATTTAAAACCTTTGCCTAAGCCTAGCATTGATACAGGTATGGGGCTAGAGCGCGTAGTGGCATTATTAGAGGGCAAGCACAATAATTTTGATACTTCTCTTTTTTCACCATTAATGCAAAAAATCGAAAAAATAACAGGGGAAAAGTATTATCGTGATGATGAAATACACAAAAATACGCCAAATGCAACACAAGCAAGCTTTAGGGTAATTGCCGACCATGCAAGAGCTGTTGCTTTTTTGCTTGCACAAGGGGTAAATTTTGACAAAGAAGGGCGCGGTTATGTTTTGCGCAGAATCTTACGCCGTGCGGTTAGACATGGATATTTACTAGGTTTAAGAAAAGCATTTTTATATGAAGTAATAGGTGCTGTGTGTGAATCTATGGGGACACATTATAGCTATTTAATAGAGCGCAAAAACGCAATTATGGAGCAATGCAAAGCAGAAGAAGAACGCTTTTTTGAGACAATAGAATCAGGAATGAGCCTATTTAACGCAGAGCTAGCTTCTATGCAAAACAATCACGAAAAAAGCTTCAAAGGAGAAGTTGCCTTTAAACTTTATGATACTTACGGATTCCCACTTGATTTAACACAAGATATGCTAAGGGAAGTTGGCTTTAGCGTAGATTTAAAAAGCTTTGAAGCTTGTATGCAAGAGCAAAAAAGCAGGAGTAAAGCGCATTGGAAAGGGAGTGGGGATAGCTTAAAAGAAGGTGATTTCAACGCGCTTTTAAGTGAATTTGGCGAGAATTCATTTATTGGCTATACGCACACACAAGCACACTCTACGCTTCTAGCTTTGCTTGATTCTCATTTTACGCGTGTAGAATCTTTACAAAACGGACAAGAAGGCTATGTGCTATTAGATTCTACACCATTTTATCCAGAATCAGGAGGACCAGTTGGCGATAAAGGAATCTTAAAAATAGATTCCAATGTTGTCGCACAAGTGTTAGATACACAAAAATATTTTGGGCTTAATCTCTCAAAAATACAAGCTTTAGGAATCTTAAAAACAAAAGATAAAATTATTGCAGAAGTGGATTCTAGTCGCTTTGAAATTGCAAAACACCATTCAGCTACGCATTTATTGCATCTTGCATTACGCAAGATTCTAGGCAATCATATCACACAAGCTGGAAGCCTTGTAGAAGAAAATCGCTTACGTTTTGACTTTAGCCACCCAAAAGCCCTTACACAAGAGGAATTAGAAGCAATACAAACACTTGTTAATGCACAAATTTTAAACCAAAATCCACAAGTGTGCGAGAATATGGAGATTGCAGAAGCTAAAGCAAAAGGTGCTATGGCACTCTTTGGTGAAAAATATGGTAATAATGTGCGCGTTATAACCTTTGGCGATTCTATTGAGCTATGCGGGGGAATCCATGTGCAAAATACTGCAGAGATTGGAAGCTTTTATATTGTGCGTGAAAGTAGCGTAAGTAGCGGAGTAAGACGCATTGAGGCAGTCTGTGGAGCAGCAGCATATCAATATGGCAAAAATGCGCTAGATTCTATCAGAATCCTTAAAGATACGCTAAAAAATCAAGATATAATACAAGGTGTTGCGAAATTACAAAACGCATTAAAAGAAGCAAAAGAGCAAGCAAACAAAGCAAAACAAAATATCAAAAGCTTAGATTATGAAGAAATTAACAGCACAAAACTTATTGTGTTAAAGCTTGATTCTGTTGAAGCAAAAGAGGCAAAAGAAATCATAGATAAAACAAAAAATGAAAATGAAAAAGTAGCAATTTTGCTCATCACGCAAACAAATGGAAAAGTTGCCATTACCGCAGGAATAAAAGGAGTGGAATCTCTCTTAAAAGCTGGAGTGTGGGTAAAAGAAGTTGCACAGATTCTAGGGGGAAATGGTGGCGGAAGAGACGACTTTGCCACTGCTGGAGGAAAGGATACTAGCAAAATCACGCAAGCCTTAGATTTAGCAAAAGAAATTGCAAGAAAAAACTTAGGATAAGAATAAATAAAAGATATTTGTGAGATTTAGTTTTATAGATTGTTTAACAATCTATATGCTTAATCTCTCTTAAATACCTGAAGATAAATCTATTCAAATATAAATTTACTTTAGAACCTAAGCAGAAAAAATGAAAATTAAAAATTATTAGCTTAAAAAGTAATTTTATATCGCACACCAGCTTTAGTGCTATCTTCACTTCCTGTATTATTTTCGCGCTCAATATAAGTTGTAAAATTTTCAAAAGGCGAATATCCAATGCCATACTTCCAAGTGCTCTCATCAATCAAATCATCATTTTTTATAAGACTTTGTTGAAAATATATTTTTTCTAAAGATTGATGTTGAATCCTATGCTGCACACCATAGTTTCCACTCCATATTTGCGAAGCAGGATCACGATTAATCCCTCCCAATAACTCTAAAGTATTTACCTTATCTTTATGCACGCGGTATAGCAAATTTACATCACCCCCTAAACCACTTTCTTCGTGTGTTACCACTCCGCTAAGATTAACTTCAATATTAATAATATCTTCTTGATTATTATCTCTTAATATTTCTTTGATATAATCACTAAGTAGCGTTGAAATATGGTTAAATCCAGAATCTAAAATATATGTGTTTAATAGACTATCTTTTTCAAAATTAAAATCCCCATTTATTGAAGACTGCTCTTTTACTTGAAAATCATTAACCACGACTTCATCACTATTTAATGATGGCAATGGAATCCCAAAACGATCCCCAAAAGGTTTAAAATTTTCAAAAGGATTCTTTTCTTTAATCTCTAGTTTTAAATATTGTGCAATATCACTTTCAGATTCTAAAGGTGCATTTTCCGAAAAACATAAAGACAATAAAAGCAAAAAGGCAAGCAATTTTCTCATTCTATGAGTTTATCAAAAATTTATAAATCAATGAATAATCAATACTGCATTTCCTGCACTTTTTCTAAAAACACTTCTAAGTTTTCTGTTTTTCCCTCTACTTTTAGGCACACACCTTCAGCTAAAAATTCTTTACTTTGGATTGTAATATCAATCTTTTTAGCCAAATATTCCACCTGTGTAAAGAGTGCGAAACTCACTATGATTTCTCTACTATCTTTTGGAGTGTATAAAGCAAGCTTATTAGAATCCCTAGCCTTTAGCACAACATCTTTTGCACCTTGTGTATAAGCTCGCACAAGCCCTCCTGTGCCTAATAATGTGCCTCCAAAATAGCGAATAGTTAGCAACCCGCACTCCACAAGCCCATATCCACGCAAAACTTTCAATGTAGGCATTCCTGAAGTCCCCTTTGGTTCTCCATCATCGCTAAAACTCTCCGCAATTTGCCCTTCTGTATTAAAATAACGCGAAGCACTAACAAAATGCACAGCTTTTAGGTGTTTTTGACGCATTTTCAGATTCCAACTTTCTATGCTATCCTTTGGAATCACATAAGAAATAAATGTTGAACCTTTCACTTCAAAACTAGATTCCACAATTTCCACAGGATAATACAAATCTTCCATCAAGTTGTGCGTTTAAGCTCTCCTTTTGCATAAGCTAATATTTTTTTGTGTATAAAATTCAAATCCACAACTTCACAAATTGCTCCCTTTGCAATAGCTTGCTTTGGCATTCCAAAGACAACACAACTTGCTTCATCTTGCGCAATCGTATAAGCTCCATTATCATAAAGTTCTTTAATACCAATGCTTCCATCATCTCCCATTCCTGTCATAATGATAGCTAAAGCTGCTTTTCCTGCAACATTATTCACACTTCTAAACATCACATCGACACTTGGACAATGGCGTGAAATTCTGATTCCTTCTTGTGGTCTTGCATAATAATGATTACTATGCCTGTCTAAAAGCATATGCAAACCGCCCGGAGCTAAATAAGCACAAGAATTTTGCAATTGCATTCTTTGACGCACTTCAAAGACGTCTAATTCTGAATTTTTATTTAAACGATTTGCAAAAGAAGTGGAAAACCCATCAGGAATATGTTGTGTAATAACAATAGGAGGAAGATCGCGTGGCAACTGCTTTAAAATTTTGACAATCGCATCTACGCCACCAGTGCTTGCTCCAATAGCAATAATCTTTGCGCTTTCACCCTTATAAGGTGCAGATTTTAACAATTCATCTGGATGATATTTTTCGCTAGAACTTACTTTTAACATCCTATTCCGCTACCTTTATAAAAATATTTTGTCCTAACCTATCTACTTTTGAAGCAAGCCCTAAAATACTCTCACTATGTCCCAAATACAATGTTCCTCCAAGTTTTAAATGCGAAAACAATTTTGATAAAATCTGCTCTTGGTCTTCAACTTTAAAATAAATTAACACATTACGGCAAAAAATAATATCAAATTTTTTTCCACTAAAAGGATACACATGAGCACAGAGATTATGTTGCTTAAAAGTCAGAATTTTTTTAAGATTCTGTTTTGCTTGCATTCTTATTTTATGCTCACTAAGTCTTGTAATATCAAAATAATTCTTTAATTCTATCCAAGTTGGCAAAGGATTTAAGTTTGTATCAATGATATAATTTCCAACCCTAGCTACTTCAAGCACAAAAGTATCAATATCAATTGCTTGGACACTAACTTGTGTATTTGAGTGATAAATTTCTTTAGCGAACAATAAAGTCGCTGCAATAGAATAAGGCTCTTCTCCCGTAGAACTTGCAGCACAAAGCACTTCAAAAGGTTCATTATCTTGCAAACGATGCGGTAGAATTCTATTCATCATATCTTCAAAATGGAATCCTTCTCTAAAAAAATCTGTTTTATTTGTGGTAAAGGCATTAATAAATTCTTGCTTAAATTTTCCATGTTTGAGACCCATAAAAAATTCTGAATAATCTTTAATATTAAGTTCTCTTGATAATTTATCAAGACGATTTTTAATTGTGGAATCTTTGTTTTGTGGCATATAAAGCCCAGCAATTTTATAGATAAGCTCACGTGCTTGATTAATATCCTCTAAATTAATAGTTGGGTGCATTATTTTCCTTTTTATATGTTTCTTGCCAAATCTTTGGCGTCATAATATCTTGCACTTGTCCAATCTCTTGATACTGCGCATAATAATCTTCCACAAATGCACAGATTTTGGAATCTTTTGGCTTATAATTCCCTTTGGAATCTTTTTTTGCATAATCTTCTAAAAACTCTTTAGCATCACGCTTATTAAGATACACATTAATCAACTTATCATAAATTTGTAAATAATTTTGCTCTAAAGTATGCAGTGTTGTTGAATTTAAAACAATTTCAAGTGCAACAGCATCAAAACTGCCTTTATAATACAAAACTCCAGAATCAAAAAGCACTTGCAAATGGATAAGCCCTTCACAATAATAAGGCAACACTTCATCTTCTTGCATCCAAGCAATCAAACCAACCGCACGTGAGATTGTATTAAAGATTAATTCTTTTAAAAGTGGTTTATTTTCTCTTGTGAAATAATAGGCTAAACCCCCCATTGTTGCTTTAAATTCTTCGATATTTTTAAACTGCCCATTAGCATTCATCTGCAATTCACTATCTAAATCCACCCACAAAATATGCCCAAACTCATGCCCAACTGTGGAGATTTCATAAACATTATACCAATCTTGTTCTCTAAAATACAATAATTCCCGATTGAAATCTAAAAATTCCTTTGGAAAAGTCTTAGAAGAAAGAAGCATAAAAGGCTTTGCCATTGATAGCTCACGCACGCGGTCTGGAAAATAAAAAATCTTTTTGCCATATTTTGCGCTTACTTTTTCATCATTTGGGACAACTTGCGCACTAAAAAGCCCATTTAATTCCGCTCCATAAAACAACAAAGGCATACCGCCATAACTTTGCGTTTGTTTGAGTGCATCTTCTACACAACTATCAATAGAATCCTTAAATGGCGTATTATTAAACTTTTTACTATATTGCGTATAAAATTCTAAGATTAATTCTTTTGAAAGTTTGGAATCTGTGTTTATACCAGATTCTAGTAAATCTGCGCCATTATAAATTCTAGCGATTCTTAAATCCCATTCAGGAGCGACTGCTTTTCTAAAATGGTCTTCATAATATTCTAAAGGATGTCCAATTTGCAAAGGTGTGGAAATCTGCATCCAAGCCTTATCGACAAGCCTCCAAGATTCCAAAAGCAAGCTAGACTGCTTTTGCATTAATGCGTTTTGTAAAGTCTTTAAATACGCAATATGCGCGTCTTTTTGTTCCAAAGTAGCACAAATTTCAGTGCTATTCTCCAAAGATTCTAAAGCATGATTAAAAGCTTGATTAATCGCTTCAAATTCTTCTTGAAAAAACTCTGCATACGCTACTGCTTGATACACAGAATCCTTAAGCACAGGGACAGAATAGCTCCTATCGCTTAGCTCACCTTGCGTGCTAAATCCCCCTTTGCTAGAAAAATCCTTTTCACAGCATTCAATGCTAGATTCCAAAACTTTTAAAATTGCATTATAATCGCCCTTAAAGTGCGTATTTAAATCTTTATTGATTCCTAAAATTAATTTTTGATTCCAAGCAAAGAAAAAAGCATTAAACGCGATTCCAATCTTATGGATAGAATCCAAAAGATTCCGCAAAAATGGGCTTAAAAGGCTGTTTTTGTGGATATATTCTAATAGTTTTGTATGTTTTTTCATATGAAAATCACGCGTAATCTCCAAAAGCATTATGCGCAATTCTAAACTTTTTTGTTCGTCAATTCCAAGTTTTTGTAAGATATTTAAAAAAGAACCTTCCTTTAATCCAACGATTCTATCCACACACGCAAAACGCGTTTCTGTATTATCTGGAATCTCCTTAAAAACAGGAATCAGAAGCTCTGTTATACTTTCTGATTCCATATTTTCATACAATGTATTTGTAGCTTTATTTTGATGGTCTAAATACTGATATAATGTAGCAATATCGCTTAAAATCTCTTCTTGTATTGCGTTATTTTTGTGCATTTTTATGCGCTTTTATTGCCTCATAGGCTGTATTGATTTCTTGTAATTTTTGTGTATATTTTTCAATAATTGATTCATCTAACCCTTTGTGATGCAAAATATCTGGGTGATATTCTTGGACAAGCTTTTTATACGCATCTTTAATATGTTCTATGGAATCTTCCTCACTCACTCCTAAAATTTTGTAGGATTCTTGTATATCTTTTGCTTGTATTGTGTTTGCATAAAATTTTTCATATTCTTCATAAAGTGTGTTAAAATCTGTATTATCAATCTCCAAATATGCAGCAACATCTAAAATAATTTCTCGCTCATTCTCGCCAAGTTTGCCATCTGCATATGCAAGAGAGAACATATACTCTACCAATTTTAAACGACTTTTATATTGTCCTTTTGTGTAGGCTGCATAACGCATTGTTAGCTCTTCTACGCTTTGCGTTGTTTCCTTAAAAATTTGATGCAAAATAGATAGAATCTCATCTTTTTGATACATTGCACTTTGGAGCATCAACGCATTAGTAATATCCATAATGGTATTTTCCATTAATTCTAATTCTAGCTCACACACTTTTCCATCACTTTGCGCAAGTTTTGCAAGCAAAGCCACGATTAAACCATACTCACTATCTCTAATCTTCTCTTCCCTGCTTAGTTCCTGTAGATTAGGCTGCTCTTTATAAGGATTTTGGTATTGCTTAAATTCTTGTGTATCTTCTTGTGCATTTATCTGCGGACGTTTGTGTGGATGATTTAAGTAATCTTTAAAATTAATAAATGCAATTGCTATAATAACAATTGTAACAAGTAACAAAATTTCCATTCATTAACCTTACTTACTAAAAAAGCCTTTAAACTTACCCAACATTCCACTAGGAGCTAAAAATCCTAATTGTTGTAACTTTTCTTTAATCAAATTTAGCGCATTCTCATCAGCTTCTACTTCTACACTTTGTGTGCTAATATCTACACGTAATGTTGGATAGTCCTCTAAAAGTGCATCATTAATCTTTTTTACACAACCTTCACATTTGATATTTTGGCATTGAATTTTTTGCATTTGAATTCCCTAAAATTAATTTATTTTAAATTTGTAAGTGGTGGGCCCTATAGGACTTGAACCTATGACCAATCGGTTATGAGCCGAGTGCTCTAACCAGCTGAGCTAAGGGCCCTTTTTGAAAAAGAACTATGATTATACACAAATTTATATCTAAAGGCAAGCAAGTTTTCAAGGACAGCAAAAAGAATAATAAAAGTAATAAAACTGCTTCCTCCATAACTAAACAAAGGCAAAGGAATCCCAACCACAGGAGCTAAACCAATTGTCATTGCAATATTCACACCAGAATAAATAAAAATCAACAACCCAACACAATACGACACAGCCTTTAAAAAATAATCCTTCTCATCTGTATTACTCATTGAAAATATATGAAAAATCAGCGTGCCATATAAAATAAATAATCCAATCACGCCTATAAAGCCAAATCGTTCCACAAAATAAGGAAAAATAAAATCACTTGTCGCAATCGGCAAAAACTTATATGCCGCCTGCGTAGCTTCCTCTTTTTCCTTCCCATATACTCCACCAGACCCAATAGCAATAATGGATTGTTTGACTTGATAATCTGGCTCTTTTAAAATAAAATCCATAATGCGCTTTTTTTGATAATCATGCAAATTTGTATATAAAGCCGGTGATAAAAACATTACCCCCACAAACAAAGCTAGCCAGATTTTATAATTTACACCAATTAAAAATAACATTCCAAAACTCATAAGCAGCAATACTAACGCTGTTCCTAAATCTGGTTGTTTTAGCACAAGCACAAAAGGCACAAATACAAAGAAAGAAAGCTTTAAAAAATCCAAAAGTTTATAACCATTTTTTTTAGGGGGATTCTTACTAATTAAATATGCTAACATAAAAATCAGTGCGGGTTTCATCGTCTCTGAAGGTTGAAAAGTAAAATGCACAAATGGAATCTCAAGCCACCTTTGCGCCCCTAAACGCGTATCACCAAAGAGTTCCACCATTACAAGCAATAAAACATTTATCCAATAAAAACCAATAATAAACCACGACATTCTACGCACTGGGATTAAAAAGACAATAACAAAAATTAACAATCCTATACACATATAAATTAGAACTTTATTACCCAAAAATACATTATTTTCATCAATCAAATACCAAGATAGCAAGGCAATTGGCATAATGAGTAGAGGTAGAGTAAAATCAAAGTGTGATAGAAACTTGTGATTAAAGCTAAACAAAAAGCGAACCTTAAAATGAAAAAGTTTTGAGTAATTTTAACATAATTCTATGAAATTTATTTTTATAAATTATAAATTTCTTATTTTTAGCTTCAAAATCAAGAATATAATGCCTCTTTGATTTTCAACCCCAATGTTATTTATAAAAATCCTCTAAGCAAGCTCAAAGATTCTTGTATTTGGCTTTCATAATCTTCTTGTATCTCAATAAAGGGAAGTTTATAAATTTCACATTGCTCTTTTAGGGCTTTATGTTCCTCTATAAGCTGCGCTTTATTCGTATTATAAGATTCTTTGCGCTGCTCTATTACATTTTCTTTAGCAACAATAAGATGATAATGCTTTAAAATATACTGCTCTGAAAAAATAAGAAAAAGCACTTTTATAGGAGAGAAAGGCTTAGAATCAAGCAAGATTCTTATGTTTTTTGGCTCTAAGTAAATGCCTTCGATAATGCAATTTTGTTGATTTTCTATACAAGTTTCAATGATTCCTTGCACAATATTCCACAAAAACGCGCTAATTTTAGAATCCTCTTCTACACTAAATGGAGGATTTTCCATTCCTTTAATAAATCCCATCTTCAAATGGTCTAAACTCAAATAAGGATAATGGTAAATCTCAAGGAGTTTTTGTGCTAAAGCAGTCTTTCCTGTGTGGCTTTCTCCACCAATTAAAATCACCATATATTCTCCTTAGCATTGCTTTTGTGGATATAAGTTTTGGATTTTAGTTTTACGTGTTTGCAAAACTACAAAAGAGATTCCATAATAAAATATGGAATCTAACCTGCAAGAAATTATAAGCAGGTTGTGTTATTTTTGATTCCTTTTAGAAGTTCTATAATCGCACTCTCTAGCATTTGATACACTTCTTCAAAACCATCTAAATCTTTATAATAATAAGGGTCAGGTATATCTCTGCCTTGCAAACCAAAATCCCCCATAAGCGCAACCTTATCCTTATCAAATCCTAACCGAATAATATCTTTATAATTTTGTCTATCCATTGCTACGACTAAATCAAACTCTAAATCACTATAAGCATTTATCTTTCTACCGCGCAAAGTAGAAATATCAATACCATGCTTTCTGCCAATGCTGATAGAACGCTCACAAGGTGGCTCATCAATATGCCAACCACTTGTCCCAGCAGAATCTATCTTTAAATCCAAGCCTTCTTTTTTAGAAAGATTTCTTGCAATTCCTTCTGCTAAAGGCGAGCGGCAAATATTTCCAAGACAAACAAATAAAAGGGAATGAATCTCCACATAATACCTTTTAAAACAATTAATTATTAGTTTTGCATTGCAATCCACTTTTGTGCGATTCTAACTGCATTTGTCGCTGCACCTACGCGAATTTGGTCTGCAACACACCAAAGATGCAAAATGCTTTTATCATAATTATCTACACGGATTCTACCCACATAAGTTTCATCTGTATCTGTTGCGAGTGTTGGCATAGGATATTTATGCTCTTTTGGATTATCCACAAGAATCACAGATTCTGCATTTTTCAACACTTCTTGTGCTTGCTCTTTGCTCACTTGTTGTTTAAACTTAATTGTTATTGCTTCACTATGACTTCTAAGCACAGGGACGCGCACACAAGTCGCACTTACCGCAAAATCGCTATGCATAATCTTATTAGTTTCATTAACCATTTTCATTTCTTCTTTGGTGTAGTCGTTGTCCAAAAACACATCAATTTGTGGAATCAAATTTAGTGCGATTCTGTGTTGAAACGCCTTTGGCTCACAAGAATCAAGACTAAAATCAAAGAATTTTTGCATTTGCATAACAAGCTCTTCCATACCCTTTTTACCTGCTCCAGATACGGCTTGATATGTGCTAACATCTACCCTTTCAATCCCAAAAGCATTATGCAAAGGTGCTAAAACCTGCACCATTTGAATCGTAGAACAATTTGGATTTGCAATAATTCCTGTTTTCTCCCATAGTGCAATATCATTAGGATTCACTTCAGGCACGACCAAAGGCACATTATGCTGCATTCTAAAATGGCTTGTATTATCAATCACTACAGCTCCAGCTTTTGCTGCACTTGGAGCAAACTCTGCACTCACGCTTCCACCTGCTGAAAAGAAAGCAATCTCAACATCTTCTTCTTCAAAAACACTATGTGTTAGCTCTTTGACTTTAATAGTTTCTCCTTGAAACTCTACTTCTCTCCCAACACTGCGCGCACTTGCTAAAGGCACAATTTTATTAATTGGTAAATCCCTTTCTTCTAAAACCCTAAAAATTTCTTCTCCCACTGCACCAGTTGCACCAACTACTGCAATATTATATTTTCTCATTTTATCTCCTTTATAATTTAATATTATAGCGTTCTATTTTGCTTAATAACACATCTTTTTTAAGCCCAAGTAATTCTGCTGCACTATCAATATCAGAATCGCAATTTTTCAAAGCTTCATAAATAAGCTCTTCTTCTAAATTTGCTATTTTTTTCTTTCCTCCACTCTCCCTTGAACTCAAAAATAAATCCTCAGGAATAATTGTATTATCTTCACATAAAATTGCTGCTCTTTCTACCACAGATAATAATTCTCTAATATTTCCCGGCCAATTATAGTTCAAAAGCTGCTCTTTTGCACCTTCTCCCCATTGCTTTTTTCCGATTCCATATTGCTTATCCACTTGTTCGAGTTTCCACTCACACAAAGGAATAATCTCTTCTGTGCGCTCACGCAATGGCGGAATATTCACAGGAATGGTTTGCAACCTAAAAAACAAATCTTCTCTAAACTCACCTTTTTTAATTTTTTTCTGAATATCTGCATTTGTTGCAGAAATAAAACGAATATCAACTTTAATAGGTTTTGTGCTTCCAAGTCTTACCACTTCTTTTTCCTGCAAAACCCTCAAAAGCTTTGCTTGCAAACCTAATGGCATTTCCCCTATCTCATCTAAAAATATACTTCCCCCATTTGCTGCTTCAAACTTCCCTGCTCTCCCTTCCGTAGCGTCTGTAAAAGCCCCTTTTTCATAGCCAAAGAGTTCAGATTCCAATAAATTTTCAGGAATCGCAGCCATATTTAATGCAATAAAAGGCGCGTTAGCTCTTAGAGAGTTTGTATGAATATAATTTGCAAATAACTCTTTACCCACTCCACTCTCTCCAAGCAAAAGCACAGAAGCATCGGTTTTTGCTGCTTTATTTGCAAGTTTTAAAACATTATCCAACGCAGGAGAAGACGCTATAAACTGCTTATTTTCTACTGCTTTTGGAGATTTCACTTTAGTTTTTGTCAGCACTTCTTTAGCTTTTTTAGCACGCAAAATCGCTTCAACAAGCGTTTCAATCTCAAAAGGCTTTGTTAAAAAATCTTTCACACCTAAGCGAATCGAATCAATTGCTTTATTTAAAGTCGCATTTCCTGTGATAATTAATGCTTCATAACGCCCATCTAAAACGCGTAAAAACTCGATTCCGTCCATTTGTGGCATATTAATATCAGTAACAATCAAATCAAAGGAATCATCAAGCTTTTTTAACGCATCTTTTGCACTTTTAAAGCTTACCACTTCAAACTCTTCATATTCCCCTAGTGCGATTTCTAGGGATTTACGCATATTAATATCATCTTCTACAACAGCGAGTTTCATTCCTCCTCCTTTATATGATTAAATTGCGCGCTTTTTGTTTTGGATAAATGCGTAAATTGTTGCGATTCCGCTTGCATATTCTATTTTAATGCGTGAAGGTGGAATCGAAAGAAAAGTAATAGACTTGCCCTGCAAATTTCTCACTTCACTTCTATCTTCTAAACGCACACCCCAACTAAAAAAACACGCCAAAATCTCATTTTGATATGCTTTAATAAACTCTTTTTCTGTTTTTGCATCATGCACAATCTCACAGGATTGATAAGAGCTTTGGACTTTGTCTAGCATTTTTGCACTCACCATTGCAGGTGAAAAATAATACTTTTCACTTAAAAGGATTCCATTTTTTACAGCAACCCTATAAGAAAAAATATATTCTGAAGCTTCTACAAATAATGCGCAACATAACATTCCAAAAAGAACTCTAATCATTATTCCACAACATCATCTAAAGACCCAGATTCCAAAGAATCCTCTTGTGAATTTTCTTCTTCCTTAGGACATCTCGCAATAGAAACAACTTTATCATCATCAACATTTACGATAATAACTCCACTTGTCGCACGTCCTGCTTTGCGAATACTTTGCATATCCACACGAATCATCTTGCCACTGCTTGTTAGCACCATTAAATCCATTTTTTCATCAACATTAACAATCCCTACAAGCTTTCCAGTTTTTGGCGTGAGCTTCATCGCAATCACGCCCTTGCCTCCGCGATTTGTAATGCGATACTCATTGACTTCTGTGCGTTTTCCGATTCCTTTTTCACTCACACTTAAAATTTCTTCATTTTCATCAGCAATCACTGTTGCACCAATCACATAATCTTTTGACATTTTAAACTTAATCGCCGTTACACCACGTGCCACACGCCCAATCTCACGCACATTATCCACGCCAAAACGCACGCACATTCCCTCATAAGTTACTACTAAAATTTCTTTAATATCAGAGCTTATAATTTTTGCAGTAACTAGTGCGTCATCTTCATCTAAGTTAATCGCCTTGACTCCAACACTTCTAATATTTTTAAACTCACTTAAATTTGTGCGTTTAATGATTCCATTTTTCGTAAAGAAAGCAAGCGATTTATCAGAATTAAAATCTTTTGTTGTAATTGTCGCCATAATTTTTTCATCTGGCGCAAGATTGATAAGATTCACAACTGCCTTACCAATAGCTGTTCTACTTGCTTCTGGAATCTTATAGACTTTTAGCCAATAAAGCTGCCCTTTATCTGTAACAAATAAAATCGTATCATGCGTATCAGAAACAAAGAAACTTTCAATAAAATCATCATCATGCGTATTTGCAGAGATTTTTCCCTTGCCCCCGCGATTTTGCTTCTCATACGTGCGCACTGGCACACGCTTGACATAGCCTCTATGGCTCATTGTAACAACGACTGGTTCATTAGGAATCAAATCTTCTACATCAATACTTTCATAATCCTCTTCAATCGCAGTTAGACGTTTGGTAGAAAATTTCTCTTTGACTTCTAATAATTCTTCTTTAATGATTCCATTAAGCAAACTTTCACTCTTTAAAATCGCACTTAAATGCTCGATTTCTTTTAACAAGGCTTGATAC
Organism: Helicobacter sp. MIT 11-5569; assembly: GCF_000765695.2. Taxonomy (GTDB): domain Bacteria; phylum Campylobacterota; class Campylobacteria; order Campylobacterales; family Helicobacteraceae; genus Helicobacter_D. The sequence goes on from NZ_JRPB02000001.1 coordinate 352,894, forward strand.
TCATTTTCAATTTTATCCCTCTCTAATCCTGTTAAGCGTTGCAAGCGCATTTCTAAAATCGCTTGTGCTTGAATCTCGCTGAGATTAAATTGTGCGATTAAACTTTCTTTTGCAACTTTTGGGTCGCTACTTGAGCGAATCAATGCAACTATAGCATCGATATTTTCTAATGCGATTCTTAGCCCTTCTAAAATATGCGCTCTAGCTTTTGCCTTTTCTAGTTCAAAAATCGTGCGCCGAATCACAACACTTTTGCGGTGTGATAGGAATAAATCTAACAATTCCAAAAGTGTGAAAATTTTTGGCTCTTTGTTATGGATTGCAAGCAAAATGATTCCAAATGTGCTTTCCATCGGAGTGGATTTAAACAAATGATTAAGCACAATTTCACTCATTGCTTCACGTTTTAGCTCAATAACAACCCTAATCCCCTCTCTATCAGACTCATCACGCACTTCAGAGATTCCATCAATCACCTTTTCTTTTGCAAGCTCTGCAATCTGCTCTACTAAGCGCGCTTTATTGACTTGATAAGGAATCTCATCAATGACAATAATATCTTTTGTTTTTGTTTTTTCAACATGTGTTTTTGCACGGATTCTGATACGCCCACGTCCACTTTCATAAGCCTCACGGATTCCACTTTTTCCATAAATAATTCCCCCTGTTGGAAAATCTGGACCTTCGATAAATTGTAAAATCTCTTCTAGGCTTGCTTTTGGGTTATCAATCAAATACACAAGCGCATCAATAATTTCATCTGTTCTATGCGGAGGAATATTTGTCGCCATTCCAACAGCGATTCCATTAGAACCATTAATCAACAGATTAGGCAAGCGACTTGGTAGAATATCTGGTTCTTGCAAAGTATCATCATAGTTTGGCAGAAAATCAACTGTATCTTTATCAATATCACGCAAAACTTCTTCAGCAGCTTGTGTCATTCTAGCCTCTGTATAACGCATAGCTGCTGCGCTATCTCCATCAATACTTCCAAAATTCCCTTGTCCATCTACAAGCTCTAAACGCATAGAAAAATCTTGCGCCATTCTTACAAGTGCATCATAAACCGCCGTATCTCCATGTGGGTGATATTTACCAATCACATCACCAACGATTCTTGCGCTTTTTTTATAAGCAACCCTTGAAGTTACACCAAGCTCATACATCGCATACAAAATACGTCTATGCACAGGTTTCAAACCATCTCTTGCATCTGGCAATGCACGCCCTATAATAACACTCATAGAATAATCAAGATAGCTCTCTTTAATAGAATCTTCAATATTAACATTTTGGATATCTTGATTGAAATTCAGCAAGTCAGACATTTATTCCCTTTTTAAAAAACTTTTAAATAAATTCTATTTATTTTATACTACTTTGACTTTAATCTTGCTTCAAGGTATGCTTTTCAAATCTGGTGGCGTATTACAAAACGCATTAAGACTCTGCTTGCCTTTAAATACAGATGTTTCTCTCTCTAAACGACAAAGAAATTCTAAAATTTCTCTATGTGTTAGGATTCCAATGTTTAAACTTTTTTTTGTAGAATCTTTAGTTGCTTTAATTTTTAGTCCCAAAAATTCATTTTCTACAAATAATGGCATTCCCAGCAATAATTTTGCATTATCCTGCGATAGCACTAGAAAATCTTTAAAAGCAATTTTATGGCGCAAAAACTGCGACCAATCATGCTCTTTAAAATAAGAAATTTCTAGGCGTTCATCTAATGGCAAATCTAAAGGAATCAGAAGAATGTCAAAATAATTCTCTACAAAACTAATCGAGCGAAAATTTGGCTCTGGCAAGGAATTGCAATAAATATCTGTAAATCTCTCTGTCTCAAGCACTGCTAAATCTAAGCTATCATCAATTGCTAAAATTCTAGCATGTGATAAACACGCGATAGGCTGCCCAAGAGTCTCTGAATGATAGAGTGTAATATCTTTTGCTTTTTTACCATCATACACGATACTAGCACTTGTTAAAACCAAGCCATCATTAATAATCAAACCATAACCTTCGTTATATTGTTGCATACTTTTGTTTGATACATCAAACTCCGCAATCACCTTTACTCCATATTGCAACCAATTTGGATATTTTGCATTTGCAGTAAGCGCAAGAAGCAGTATAAAAATTATCTTTGCCATTATTTCTATCCTTTTTGGATTTTTTAAACCTTAAAATACTACAATAAACGCCTTAATTTTACAAAAAGGATTTAAAATATGGAATTAAAAGTATTTAATCTACCAAAAGAAGAATTAGAAAAATTACAATATGCACTTATTCGCACAGAAAAAGGTGATATAAAAATCAAACTTTTTCTAAATGAAGCCCCAAACACAGTAGCAAATTTCGCGTCTCTTGCACAAAAAGGATTCTATGATGGACTAAATTTTCACCGCGTGATTCCGGGATTTGTCGCACAAGGAGGTTGCCCAGAAGGAAGTGGGCGAGGAGGACCGGGATACAAAATCGCTTGTGAGCTAGAAAATAATCCCCACAAACACCTAAAAGGAACGCTCTCAATGGCACATGCAGGACGCAATACAGGTGGTAGCCAATTTTTTATCTGCTTTGCACCACAGCCCCATTTAGACGGAGAACACACGATTTTTGGACAAATAGAAGATGAAGAAAGCTTAAAAGTTTTAGATTCTCTTAAGCAAAATGATAAAATCTTAAAAATAATTGTTTAAAAACTATGCAAGAAACAATAGATTTAATTGCAAAATATGGCTATGTGATTTTATTTTTATATTCACTTGGTGGCGGGTTTGTCGCACTTGTTGGGGCAAGTATTTTAAGTTTTGCTGGGAAGATGGATTTAAGCCTTAGTATTTTGGTTGCTTGTGTGGCAAATTTTTTGGGGGATTGGTTATTGTTTTATCTCTCACGTTATCAAAAAGCAATGATGCAACCCTATCTTACGACACACCGCAGAAAGCTTGCTTTAGTACATTTGCTAATGCGTAAATATGGCTCTATCATTTTGATTGTTAAAAAATACATTTATGGATTCAAAACGCTTGTGCCGCTTGCAATAGCACTTACTCCTTATTCTTTGGTGAAATTTAATCTTTATAACGCAATTGGTGCGGTGATTTGGAGTGTTAGCATTGGCGTTGTGGGATATTTTTCAGGTGGGATTCTTATTAAAATTTTTGAAATGTTAGGTGATTATCCGATTTTTGCACCATTATTTCTTATTTTGTTATTAGGCGGGCTTTGGTTATGGTTAAGTCGTGCTACAAAAAGGCATTAAATGAGTATTTATGAGTTATTAAAACATCAAGTTTTGATTCTTGATGGCGCAATGGGAACAGAGATTCAAAAAAAAGAGATTCCAACTTGGGGAGAAAATGCAAAAGGAGAAAAGCTTGATGGCTGTTCAGAAGCTTTAAACTTTTCTGCTCCTAATGTTATCAAAGAGATTCATACAAGCTATTTACAAGCAGGAGCAAATCTTATCAAAACAAATACTTTTGGCGTTATGCCATGGGTATTAGCAGAATATGGTTTAGAATCCAAATGCAAAGAAATTGCGATTGCTGGAGTTTCTCTTGTCAAAGAATGTATTGCAGCACACACACCTTTAGAAAATCAAAAAGACGCGCTTTTTATCGCAGCTTCTTTGGGACCGGGCACAAAACTCCCTAGCTTAGGGCATATTGATTATGACACAATGTTTAGCGGTTATTGCACTTGCGTTGAAGGCTTTAAAGAAGCAGGTGCGGACATTATTTTGTTAGAAACTGCGCAAGACCCTTTGCAAATCAAAGCCGCCTTACACGCAGCACAAGAAATTGCTCCAGAGATTCCTATTATGGTATCTGTTACGATTGAAACAACAGGAACAATGCTAATAGGCACAGATATTACGACACTTTTTTATATTTTAGAACCTTTTAATATTCTCTCACTTGGTATTAATTGTGGCTTAGGACCGGATTTAGCACGCAAACACTTGCAAAATCTAAGTGCTGTGTGTAAATTCCCTATTTCTATCCACACAAACGCAGGACTACCAGAAAATAGGGGTGGAATCACATATTATCCTATGGGTGCAGAAGAGTTTAGCACCATTGAAAAAAGCTTTTTGGAGATTAATGGTGTTGCTTTTCTTGGGGGATGTTGCGGGACGACACCAGAACATATTAGACAACTCGTGCAAAAAACAAAAAATGCGATTCCACTCCCGCCAAATGGAATCTACAAACCGAGTATCACTTCTCTTTTTGAATCTAAAGAACTCAAACAAGAACCTGCTCCTTTACTAATTGGCGAACGTTCTAATGCAACAGGTTCAAAGGCTTTTAGAGAATTATTACTTGCAGAAGATTATGAAGGTGCGCTTAGTGTAGGTAGCTCACAAGTGCGTAGTGGCGCGCATTGCTTAGATGTGAGTGTAGCATTTGCAGGACGCAATGAAGATAAAGATATGCAAGCATTAATTCCGCTTTATGCCACAAAAATCACTCTTCCTTTAATGCCAGATTCCACACAGATTAACGCGCTAGAAATCGCGCTAAAACATATCGGCGGACGTCCGATTATCAACTCTGCAAATTTAGAAGATGGGATTGAAAAATTTGACAAAATTGCAAGCTTAGCAAAGAAATTTGGAACAGCACTTGTTTGCTTAACCATTGATGAACAAGGAATGTGCAAGACTTTTGAGCGCAAAATAGAATGTGCGAAAAGAATGATGGAACGCGCAAAAAATGTGCATAAATTAAGAGAAGAAGATATTATCTTTGACCCGCTAACCTTTACGATTGGTAGCGGTGATGTAGAATATTTCACTGCCGGAATGGAAACCTTAAATGCCATTAAAGAACTTAGTAATCTTTATCCAAAAGCTGGAACAACGCTTGGATTATCAAACATTTCTTTTGGACTAAGCAAAGAAGGTAGAATCTGCCTAAACTCTGTCTTTTTGCACCACGCGATTAAAAATGGTTTAACTTCAGCGATTGTAAATGTTGCGCATTTGATTCCTTATGCACGACTAGAACAAGCAGATATTAAAGCGTGTGAAGATTTAATCTTTAATACAGCACAAACTAGTGATGCTTTATATGCGTTTATCAAGCATTTTAAATCCAAAGGCGCAATACAACTCCAAAGCACAGAAGATGATAGTGCACTATCTGTGCAAGAGAAAATCCAAAAATATCTTATTAATGGGGATTTAAACGCAATGCAAAATCTCTTGCCAACCGCTAAAGATTCCATTAATCCTGAAATTATTATTAATGAGATTCTTATTGATGCAATGAAAATCGTAGGAGAGCGGTTTGGAAATGGAGAAATGCAGCTTCCTTTTGTGCTACAAAGTGCAGAGGTGATGAAAAAAAGCGTAGATTATCTCAATGCCTTTTTGCCCAAAAAGCAAAGTGCGCACAAAACTACGATTGTGATTGGCACAGTTAAAGGAGATGTGCATGATGTGGGCAAAAATTTAGTTGATATTATCCTAACAAATAATGGTTTTAATGTCATTAATATCGGAATCAAAGCAGAATTAGAAAAGTTTTTAGAAGTGTTAGAATCCCAAAAGGTAGATTGTATCGGAATGAGCGGCTTGCTTGTCAAATCCACTTTAGTGATGAAAGAAAATTTAGAAGAGCTAAAAAGACGCGGAATCACGATTCCTATTATGCTAGGTGGTGCGGCACTTAATCGTAATTTTGTAGAGGAATTTTGTAAGCCAAATTATGATGGAATCATTTTTTATTGCAAAGACGCATTTGATAGCGTTGCAGCAATGCAAATTATCCAAAGTGGAGATTTTAGCGACTTGACATTGCCAAGCGATAAAGCAGGTAATGCGCAAGAAAAACAAGCAAAACAAGAAGCAAGGCTTGCGAAAAAATTAGAAAAAACCTTGCAACAAGATTCCACCCCAAAACCCACTAAATGCGAATTAGAATTTAACTATATCGCGCATACTCCTCCTTTTTTTGGTGTGCAATCTTTGCATTTGGATTCCACAATGTTAGAAGAAGTTTTTAGTTATATTGATAAAGACTTACTTTTTAAACACCGCTGGGGATATAGCAAGCTCAAAAAAGAAGAATATCAAGCCCTAAAAGAGCGTGAATTAGAGCCAACATTTAATGCACTAAAGCAAGAATTTATCCAAAAAGGAATCTTTAAGCCCATAGTGCTTTATGGGTATTTCCACACGCGCACAAAAGCACCAAAAAACTTAGAAAATGGTTTGATTTTAGAAATAAGCGCAAATGCAGATTTTAGCAATGCAGAATCCTTTTTATTCCCGCGCAGTCGCAAAAAGCCTTATTTATGTTTGAGCGATTATTTTAATCCGCAAGGAGATATTTGCGCCTTGCATTTAGTCTCTAGCGGACATCATTTTGCCCCTTATGAAGAAGCACTTTATAAAAATGGAGAATACCATAAATACTATTTAGCTCACGCTTTGGGAATGGACTTAGCAGAAGCTTTAGCAGACTTTACGCACGCAAGAGTGCGCAAAGAGCTTTCTTTGGATTCTAAATGCGGACAACGTTATTCCTTTGGCTATCCCGCTTGCCCAGATTTAGCCTTAAGCGTTGGATTATTTAAGCTTTTAAAACCAGAATCTTTTGGTATTACGCTTAGCCAAACTTACCAAATGACGCCAGAAGCAACAACTTCTGCGCTCATTGTGCCTTATAAAGACGCAAAATATTTTGCAATCTAGCTAAAGAGTCCTTTTAATGCGCTAGGGTCAAAGTTTTCAAAATCAAAGCTTTGACCATTTGGAGCACCAAAAGGCAAACTTGCTTTTTCAATCAATCCACTAATTTGCCCCATTTTGTCCATAATCTCTTGATGTTTATTTGCAAAAGCTTCTGCTACATCTCCTTGAATTTGGCTAGGCAATGGAAGAGACAAAGAAACATTCTCATCTGCCAAAGAAGTGGTTAATTCTTTGCCAAATAAAGCTTCTCCTTTAAATTGCGCTGCCTTTGCTGTTGCATCAAGTGCATTCATATCTGCGCCACTGCTTTTAATCTGATTACTTAGCGCATTAAGCGTAATATCAGCAATTTGCATTGCTCCTACCATTTCATTTGCACCTTTGATTCCATCAGTAAATTTACGAATCTCTAGCGCAGTTTGTGATACATTTGGTAACTCTTGCACTTCTTGCAAATTTTGCTGTTGCGTAGAAACATTTTGCGATTCTTTTTCTTGTGTTGCTGCAACTTGCGGTTTTTGATAGATATTCCCAACTCCATAGGGATTTACTGTTGATAACATTACAACTCCTTTTAAAATTTTCTTAGTAATTAAGCATTTACCATTCCACTTTTACAACTAACAAAATTATTCCACCACATTTTATTGTATCTTACACACTCAAATGCTACAATATTTTCTACAAATACCTAAAGTTTTAACACAAAGAATCCTTATGCAACAATACTTTGAAGGGGACAAAACAGAATCCTTAGAAACTTTTAGCATTCCTAGTGAAAACAACGGAGTCCGCGCAGATATTTTTTTATCCAAAATCCTAAATATCTCACGCTCAAAAGCACAAACTCTAATCCAAAAAAAAGAAATTCTGTTAAATTCTCTTCCTTTAGAAAAATATGGAATCGCATTAAAAACAGGAGATAAACTCACATTAAAACTCCAAGCAAAACCACTAAAAGATTCCACCCCACAAGACTTTAATATTCCAATTTTATACGAAGATGAAGAAATTTTGATTTTAAACAAGCCAACAAATCTCCTCGTGCATCGCACAAATCCACAAGATTTGCAATTTACCCTTGTTGATTATCTAAAAGACAAAGGATTCAAACTTTCAAATCTTGGCGATTCTTATCGCTTAGGCATTGTTCATCGATTAGACAAAAACACTAGCGGAGCAATTGTTATTGCCAAAAATAATGCAACGCATGCTAATTTAAGCAAACAAATTAAAGAACGCCAAATGGGACGTTATTATCTGTGTGTTATCAATCAACCCTTAAAGGAATCCAAAATTGTAGATTTTCCTATAATGCGCCACCCAAAGCACCGCCTAAAATACATAACCACTACCACAAATCACCCAACCGCAAAAACTGCAAAAACCGCTTTTTTTGCCATTTCCACGCATTGCGATTCCAAACTTCCAACACAAAATCTTGCATTAATTGGAGCAAAATTATTCACAGGACGCACGCATCAAATCCGCGTGCATCTAAATGCTATTAATCGCCATATTTTAGGAGATGGTTTTTATGGATACAAAGGAAGCTACACAGGAAGAATCCTACTGCACGCACATTTCTTGCATTTACTACACCCAAAAACACAAGAATCTTTAGAATTTTACGCTCCAATCCCAAAAGATATGCAAGATTTTTTATGCGAGCATTTTAACCTTTCACGCTATCAAAACACACAAAATCCACATACTATACAAATCCCACTCTCCAAAATCTATCAAGGATAATTTCAGACTACTTTATAATAAAATTATGCAAATTTGCGCATTTTATGCTAAAATAAGCAACTTTAAAACTTGCAAGAAATTAGGAATCTATTATGCACAAGAATCTTTTATTATATGTTCTAAGTGGAATCTTAAGCTTATTTTTTATGTTTTTTAGTGGTTGTAGCAGCACGACTTTTAGCAACAATCCAACAATCAATAGCAATCTAACGCCACCAAGTGATATTCGCGTTTTAAGTGATGTCAATGCGATTGCTTTTGAGTGGGAACTTGTGCAAGACCCAAGCGTAATGGGATATTATATCTATCGTAAAGAAGCTAGTGCGCAAAATTTTGAGAAAATTGCCACATTAGATTCTCGTTTTAATACACATTATGCAGATAACAACTTAAAAGCTGGCACACAATATACTTATTATTTCGCCACTTTTGATAAAAATCGCAATGTTTCCTCTTATTCTCCTGCGGTTACTGCAACAACATTATCAATCTCTGCAATCACTTATGCAGAAGCTATCGGAAACTATCCGCGTAAAGTCAAAGTGATTTGGAATCCTCACCAAGACCCACGCGTTGTAGGTTATATTGTGCAACGCAAAGATAAAAATGGGGTTTGGAAAGAAATAGGAAAAATCAAAAATCGTTTGCTTGTGGAATTTCTTGATACAAATTTAGAAGATGGGACGACTTACACTTATCAAGTCTTCGCTTATAATGCTAAAAATTCTCTCTCTTTGCCATCTTCAATCGTAAGTGCTACTACAAAACCAAAACCACAACCAATAACGAATTTTCGCGCGACACTTGACCAACCCAAACAAATTACTCTAAGTTGGGATTTACACCCTAATAAAGAAGTAGTTTCTTACAAAGTTTTGCGCTCTAGCTTTATTTCAAGTCTCTTTAGCACTATTGCCACATTGCCAAGCAACACAACCTCTTATCAAGATTCCATTAAAAAAGATGGTGAAAAATACCAATATAAAATCATCGCCACAGATAAAGATGGAATCGACAGCCTTGAGAGCGGACCAATTACTGGAGCAACACTTGCGATTCCAAATCCTCCAAGCATTACCTACGCACGTATTGAAAACGACTCTGTTGTGCTAAAATGGGTGCCAACTGACGACCGCGCAAAGGAATACATTGTGTATAAAAAGGATTCCATATTATTTGGAGAAACACTGCGCTACAATAAAGTGCTAACTCCAGAATTTATTGATAGAGAAATTAGAGCTGGAGAAAAATACTATTACCGCGTAAGCACCGTTGATGAGAATGGTTTAGAATCTAAACCTTCAGAAGAAGTTACCTTATCTTTGCCAAAATAATATGCCACATTTTAAAACTTCTAAATTAAATCTTCCAAATCTCCCCTACACTAGCATACATAGTGCTGGAGAGTTTAATTTTTTGGAACTCTTTACTTCTTTAAGGCACCCAAATTTATCCCTACTGCATGTCCATTTTATTCCAAACAACAACACGCAACCCAAAGAATTTTTCTTAGAGATTAAACAAACTCCAAAAGAAAGTCTTGTGCGCTTTGATAAACATTCACGTATTGCACCAATAGAAATCATTAAAAACGCACTTGAGATTCTTATGCAAATGCAAGATTCCATTATCACACACAACTTAAACCGCAACACCATAACCCCAGAATACAAACTCCCTTTTATTAAAGATATTAATGATTTTTTAGACTTTAAAGAACTATTTAAAAAAATATGCACAAAATCTAAACGCAACTTTGAAGAAATTTGGCTAGAAATTGGCTTTGGAAGCGGAAGACATTTGCTACATAACGCAAAAGAGAATCCTAATATCTTACATTTAGGGCTTGAAATCCACCACCCTTCTTTAGAACAAGTCGCGCGGCAAATAGGAATCCAAGCATTAGATAATATTTTAATCCTTGCCTTTGATGCGCGTATTTTTTTGGAATTGCTCCCCTCTAATGTATTGGATAAAATTTTTGTGCATTTTCCCGTCCCTTGGGATAAAAAACCTCATCGCAGAATCTTTAGCCACGCATTTTTAACCCAAAGCGCAAGAGTATTAAAACAAAATGGGCATTTACAGCTACGCACCGATAGTTTAGAATATTTCACTTTTGTAAAAGATTTGATGAAAGATTTTACAGAATCTTTTAAAGTAGAATCGCAAAAAAATCTACAAGAGGAAATTATTAGCAAATATGAAGCGCGGTGGCTAAGACACCAAAAAGATATTTACAACTTAGAATGTTTTGCCCTACAAACTTCAAAAGAGCGCGCATTAGATTTTGGTTTTGATTTTGAAACTTCCTTAAAGCCAAAAGATTTTATATCTAAAAAATTTGTTAAAGAAGATTATTTTTTAAATCTTGAAGAAATTTTCTTAAGCAATAACAATAGCTTAATCAAAATTGCTTTTGGAGATTTTAATTATCCAGAAACGCGCTATGTGATACAAGATTCTAAACTACATTATTTTAAAAGCAATCCTTTGCCCTCTAAAATTAACCACAAAGCGCATAATCTCTTAAGTGCTTGTATCTCTAGTCACTTTAAGGAATCATAATGGATCCTATCATTCATGCAAGCAATATTAATCTAGGCTACAAAAATGATATTATTATTAAAAATGCAAGCTTTAATATCTATCCTAAAGAATTTGTATTTGTAAGCGGACAAAGTGGAAGTGGCAAAAGCACATTATTGCGCTCAATGTATGGTGATTTACCTTTAAAAAGCGGTTCTTTAGAAGTTTGCGGCGTAGAAATGTTTAAAGCAAACAAAAAAAATATTGAAATTTTACGCCGACATTTAGGGATAATCTTTCAAGATTATAAACTCATTAAAGATTTCAATGTCGAAAAAAATGTTATGCTCCCTATGATGATTGGGGGTTTTACTAAGGAATCCTCTCAAGCACAAACCGATAGACTTCTCGCACATATTAAGCTCTCTCATAAAGGTAGCAAATATCCCTTAGAATTAAGCGGAGGAGAACAGCAACGTGTCGCAATGGCGCGCGCTTTAGCACATAATCCTCTTTTGATTTTAGCTGATGAGCCAACAGGAAACTTAGATGATTACTCTTCTGAAGTGATATGGAATCTTTTAAGAGGCGTTAATACGCAGCTTGGCATTACTGTTGTTGTTGTTACACACAGGATTCCAGAAGCACTAGGAGTGCATTATAGGCATTTCCATATTGAAGAGGGGGTAATTTATGAACTCTCTTAAAAATCATTTAAGTTTAATTATTCCATTAGTTGCGCTACTTTTTGCGCTTGAGAGCATTTTATTAGTTAATCGCACGCTTAGTGATTATGAAAGCAAACTCGGGAAAAATTACGCAATCATTCTAGCAAGCAAAAAAGAGTTATCTCTAGAATCTTTACGCAATAAAATCACAGAAGCGGAATCTTTAAATCCAATTGATGCGCAAATCATCTTAGACCGCCTAAAAAATAATATTAGTCAAGCCAATCTTATTTTACTTAAAAAATCTCTTCCCAACTTTTATTCTCTAACCTTAAACCAATACCCAAGTGATGCGCGTTTGATTGCTATCCAAAAAGCATTAGAAAGCTTTGATGAAATCGTGCGCATTGAAACCTTTACCAAAAGCCATAATCAAATTTATCAACTTCTTTTAATTATTAATGGTAGTATTATGATTTTTTCAAGTCTTATTGCATTAATCAGCCTACTTTTAATGTTTAAACAAATTGAAATTTGGAAATTCCAACATATTGAAAGAATGGAAATTATGACCCTCTTTGGCGCGCCCTTGTGGATGCGCTCGCAAGTGTTGTTTCGCTTAGCTTGTATTGATACAATCCTTGCGACCTTAATCGTTGCTGGGGGGTTATTTTATATTTCACAAAATCCGTCCTTGCTTATATTTTTTCAAGAACTCGGATTAAATCCAGAGATTTTCTCCCCGATTTTAGATTCCATTGTGCTTTTACTCACAGGGCTTACACTCTCTTTGATTGCTGTATGGATTGTAAGCTTACAGCAAAAAGACTAAAGGGGATTTATGCGCATTTGGCTAATGATTTTTATAGTTGCTAGCATACTTTTAGGAGCAGACCAAAAAGATATTAATAAAGAAATTAGCCAAAATAAAACAAAACTTGAGAACAAAAAGAAAAGAACAGAACAAATTAATGCTAAACTCCAAGAACTAGGAGATGCTATTAATAAACAAGAAAAAGAAAGCAAAGATTTAGAACAAATTATTATTTTAAGCGAACAAAATATAGCCAAAAACCAAAAAGAATATAAAGATAAACAAGCTATGATAAAGAATCTAACAAATAATCAAGATTCTTTATTCCAAATACGCAAAAAAATTGAACTTGAAATGATTGATTTAATCTTAAAAGATATTTCTTTTGTTATTTTACTCAATGACTTTCAACCAGAATCTATTCAAGATTTAATCACAGAAGAAAGCTTTAAAACACTAAGCGAGACTACAAAAACACATCTTAAAGAATTAAGCACAAAACAAAGTGAAGCAATCGCAACTCTACATAGTCTCCAAACTCAAATTGCACAGCTAAAAAGCTTTATTGATGCAGAAAATAAAAAACGCAAACAACTCAAAGAATTACAAAACAAACAAAATACTCTTATTGCAAACTATCAAAAAGAAATCACAAAATACAATAATGAACTTCAAAAAATCGCTAAAGAGCGCGATACTGTGCAAGATATTTTAGTCAATCTCAATATCCTAAAAAGCCAAGAAGAAGAAAAACGCAAAAAACGTGAAGCATTAGCCAAAGAAGAAGCTAAACGTAAAGAAGAAGAAAAACTTGCAGCAAAAAATAATACACAAAACACTGCCCCAAAAAGCGAAGTAAAATCCGCCACAAAACCTTCTACTAAAGAGCCAATCAAAGCTTCTGATGGATTTGATGTCCGCCAAATTGCAAGTTCTTATCACGATATTAGCACCACAAAATACAAAGGCTCAAAAACAATTGCTCCGCTTGATAATTTCTCGATTGAAAAACGTTTTGGACCTTATTTTGACCCTGTCTATAAAATAAAAGTTTTTAACGAATCCGTAACACTAGCCCCAAAAGGTGATGACAAAGTCAAAAGTGTGCTTGATGGCAAAGTTGTTTTTGCTAAAGATACACCGATTTTAAAACGTGTTGTGATTATTGAACATAAAGATAATATGCACACAATTTATGCGCAACTTGACAAAATCGCCCCAACGATAAAACCCGGACGCGCAGTAAAAAAGGGCTATACAATAGGACGTGTAGATAATGCGCTAAAATTTGAAGTAACGCTAAAAGATAAACATATTGACCCTCTTGAATTAATTAGCGCAAAAAATATTTAATTTTTTTACAAAAATTCTATTTTAGCTATTAGTTTTTAAATAAAATATCCGATATACTATGTAATTATTGCATTTATTGCATTTATTGCATTTATTGCATTTATTGCATTTATTGCATTTATTGCATTTATTGCATTTATTGCATTTATTGCATTTATTGCATTAATGTAATAATTTTGTAATCATATCCATTCACAAGGAGGGTAAAAAATGAATATTGATGGAATTGGAATGAATATTGCTAGCACACAAAATAGCGTTTCTTACTCGCAACAGCAACAAGCAAGTAGTGGAAACGGGGCACAGGTGGCACAAGCACCTACAACAACACAAGAGATCCAAAATGAAATAGATCAATTAAGTGAAGGGCAAAAAATTCAAGAGCAAAAGGAAAAGCTAAATGAGTTAGCACAACAATTAAATAGAGAGTTGAATCCTCTAAATACAAATGTTACATTTAGCTTCAACGAAGATATTGAAGGATTATATATAACAGTGAGTGAGCGTGATACTAATCGCGTTATCCGCAAGATTCCAAGCGATGAAGCAATGGAATTGATGAAGAAAATGAAAGAAGTCGTTGGAACTATTTTCAACGAGCAAGCATAAATTTTATAAGGAGATTATCATGGCTTTAGGATCTATGGCTGTTTTAGGAATCGGAAGTAACTTAAGTTGGGATTATATTAACCAAATGAAAGACCAAGAAGTTAAATGGAGAGTTGATCCTATTACTAAGAAGATAGAGCAAAATTTAGAAAAACAAAAAGAGCTTACTTCTCTAACAACAATGATGACTACTCTTAATAGCAGCTTTAAGAAACTTTCTGACTTTAGCACTTATCAACAACGTAAAACCACTGTAGAAGGAAGTGGAGTTAAAGCAACTGCAGGAGAAGGATTAGCAATCCAAGATATTAAAATTAATGTTAATCAACTTGCCCAAAATGATGTGAATCAAGTAGGAATGCAATTTGCATCAAGAGATAGTATTTTTACAAACAAAAACACAACTATCGACTTCTACCATAATGGCACAAGTTATAGCATTGATGTTAAAGCTGGTTCTACGCTTGCAGAAGTTTCTCAAAGTATTACCGATGCAACAGACGGTGCTGTTATGGGGATTATAATGAAAACAGGTGGTGATAATCCTTATCGCCTTATGATTCAAAGTAAAGAATCCGGAAAAGATAATAAAATCTATTTTGGAACAACCCTACAAAGTGCTGCAATGCCCGGTGGTCATATTAAAAGCGGAACACTTGATATTGAAATTGGTGGTAAAAAAATTACTTTGGATATGGCTACAGATGTCCAAAGCAAGCTTGGAAATACCGCAGAAGATAATGCAAAAGCTGTCTTAGAAGCAATTAATAAAAAAATAGAAAATGATTCTAGTCTAAAAGACTTAAAGGATAAAATAGATAGTGGCGAAATTACTATTGGCTTAAACAGCACAGGAAAAGGGCTTATCTTTAATGACTCCAAAGGTGGCGCGATTAATATCACAACAACTGATATTAAAATGCAAGGTGCAGCAGGAACAAGTGAAATAGATACAGATTTAGGCTTTGTCAATAAAAGTGCTGGAAAAAAAGATTTAATCACAGGCAACAAAAGCATTGCTGGTGGTCAGCTAAATGGGACAATTTCAATTAATGGAGAAAAAATTGATTTAAGCACTTTTAGTGAAACCTTAGGTAAAGACAATGCAGAAAAAATTGCAGAAGCTATCAATCAAAATGCCAACTTAAGCGGAAAAGTTACAGCTAGCGTAAAAGATGGTAAGCTAGTTTTAAATAGCAATGATGGCAACAATATTATAATCAGTGCAGAAGGTAACAATGATGCAGAAAAAGCAAAAGTTTTGGAAGCCATAGGATTACAGGCTGGAACTTTTGCCTCTTCTCAAAGCTTTATGCAAGAGATGGATATCACAAATATCCAAAAAGCACAAAATGCAGAATTTACCTATAATGGGATTAAAGTTGAGCGCAGTAAAAATGAGATTAATGATGTTGTCTCTGGTCTATCTTTGGAACTCACAGCAATCACTGAAGCAAACAAAGAAGTTACCGTGCGCGTTTCGCGTAATGATGAAGGAATCTCTGAAGCATTAGAAGACTTCGTTAAAAATTATAATGAAGTCTATAACAAAATTCAAGAACTTGTGAAATATGATGAAACAACAAAAGTTGCAGGGGTGTTTAATGGAAACAGCGAAATGCGCAGTATTATACGCCAACTCAATTCTATCATCAACTCCAATGATGTCAATGGTAACAACTTGTTAAAATTCGGAATCAGTATAAGTATGAGCACAGATGAAAATGGCAAAATTACTAGCAATGGAACACTTAAATTTGATAAAGAAAAATTTGAGAAAGTCTATAAAGAAGACCCAGAAGCTGCAATTTCTTTCTTTAGGAGCACAACTAGCACAGTAAATGGAAACACCAAAGAAGTCGATGGAGTCTTTACAAGATTGCGCAACACAATGGATGGTTTAATCACAGGAGACAAAGCAACGCTTAACGCGCTAGAACAAAGCCTAAAAAATGAACATAACACGTTAAGCAAAGATAAAACTTCTACACAAGAAAGCATTGATACGCGTTATGAAACTTTGGCTTCTAAATGGTCAGCATACGACCAATTAATTGCCAAATCACAACAACAAGCTAATGTTGTTCAGCAAATGATTCAACAATCTATGAACTCATAAAGGTTTAAAATGAAAGGAAATTTAGCTTATAACTCATATCAACAAAATTCTGTAGCTGTGGAGTCTTCTGCAAGACTAGTAGAAATGCTTTATGAAGGGATTTTACGTTTTGCTTCAATGGCAAAACGCAGTATTGACTCACAAGATATTGAGAAAAAAATTTACTACATTAATCGCACTACAGATATTTTTGTAGAGCTTTTAAGCTCATTAGATTATGAGAAAGGTGGGCAAGTAGCACATTATCTAACTGGGCTTTACACACACCAAATAAAGCTTTTAACACAGGCAAATATGGAAAACAACAAAGAAAAAATTGATATTGTTATCAAAGTAACAAAAGGCTTATTAGAAGCTTGGAAAGAGGTAAATCATGAATTGGCTTAATGAATTAAAAATAGCATATTTAAATAAAAACGATAACAAAATGGGTGAGTTGCTAGATAATTTACCAACTCTCAAAACACGTGATGAAATGTTTGAAGCTTTAGCAATTATGGAGCAAATCACAGAATACGCTAAAGAACAAAAAGAAAAACTAGGTGTTGAAATGCGCAAACTCAAACAAACTAGAAATTTTCTTCCCAAAGAAGAAAAAGTTTCTCAACTTAATTTATCTTTTTAAAGTTTTGAGCTAAAATTTCTCTTTTTTATGGAGAAATTTCTATGCAATGGAAACCAATTGATATTGAAGATAAAGAGTTGCTAACTAGCTTCTTTGCTTCACACTCTATTTTAGTTTCAGATTTAACTTTTACAAATCTCTACCTTTGGCACTATGCAAGACATATTAGTTATATAATTCTTAATGAATGCCTTGTGATTAAAACACAATATCCAGATGAAAATCCCTTTATTTTTTATCCTATTCACAAAAACAATGATTTAAATGCCAAAAAACAAACCATTTTGCAGATTATGGAATCTTGCAAAGGCAAAGGCTTAAGATTTTCAATCCACTCCTTAAGTGAAGTTGATAAAGAAGAGCTAGAAAAGCTTATGCCAGATACATTTGATTTTATTTATAGAGAAGATCGCAGTGATTATATTTATTCTATCCCAGAACTTATCGAGCTAAAAGGAAAAAAATATCATAAGAAAAAAACACACCTCAATCGCTTTGTAGAACGCTATGCTTTTACTTATGAGGCTCTTGATAGCCAAAATATCAATGAACTCATTAACACTTATCAAGCTTGGTTTGGAAAAATTAATGATGTTGCAAGTGATGGATTGCGCAATGAATATGTAGGAATTATAGAATCCCTAAGAGCATTTAACAATCTTGATTTTCAAGGTGGAATCTTACGTGTAGATGGACAAATTATCGCCTTTAGTTTTGGAGAACCACTCAATAAAGACACAGTTGTTATTCATATAGAAAAAGCTGATATTGAATTTCAAGGGGCTTATCAAGCAATCAACAGAGAGTTTTTAGCAAATGCTTGGAGTGATTATAAGCTTGTTAATCGAGAAGAAGACTTAGGAATTGAAGGCTTAAGAAAAGCAAAACAATCCTATCAACCCCTTTATTTACAGCAAAAATTTGACGCTGTTTTAAAAAATATTTAGAATCTGAAAAACTTTAACAACCACTAATGGAATCCAAAGAGTTAAACTCCTTAGCTTCCCAAAACTTAATCGACCTTATCCTCTTTAACTGCTACAAAAATCATAGCATGCAAAGACCTCCTTGTATATTCTGTATATACGCTTTGTTGTGGATTACAAATATCACTACAAATAAGATAGTGTTTTTGTCCAATTTTCATAATTTGATTCATTTTTTTAAGATTTTTAAAATCAATAATTTCATTTTGTGAAAACTCTTCAAAATCAAAATCAGGTTTAGTTGTAGCCAAAACATTTTTATAATCGTTAAAAACAATACTAAAAATCTCACTATTTTCAGAAATAATTGTAGATTCGTTAGGTAATACTTGATTTAAAAAATCTTGAATTTTTTCAAAATCAAGCACAAACACAAGCCCACCTAGCAAATGATGCGCAGAATCTTTAAGATACATATACATTAATATCGTTGGCTTGTCGCCGTATAAAAAAGTTGGCTCAAAATTAGAAACAATAACATCACTTCCAGCTACTCCAGAAAAATTAATTTTCTTTTTATTGAGTGTATTGTCATCTAACCCATTTTGTAAAATTGTCCCATCTTTGTCAAAAAATGCTACATTATAAAAATACTCAAAATCTTGTTCTAAAGAAGCTAAATGTGCCTTAACTTCAGAATCTACAGCTGCTTCTTGCCCAATTTTGCCAAGGTATTCTATGAACTCTAAATTATTACAAACTTGATTGACATCTTCAATTGCCTTTGCAAATAATTTATCAGTTGCTAAAACAAGATATTTAGAATAATATTCTACAATATTAAACAATGCGCCATAGATGCCCTTTTGTAGTTCTTCTGTTGATTGAATACATAGCGTATTCATCTCTTCACTTAAAATTCTAATGTTATTAAGAATCGGATTTAACGCATAAGAGTGGCTTTTTGAAGCGATAATTTCTCCATTAATTACTACATCACCAAGTTCTTCATTAATATTTTCACCTTCTGCAATTACACGCTCAAGATCTTCAGCAACAAGCAAAGAATTTTCCAAAAGTTCATCGCTAATCTCTCTATTAATTTGACGCTTCGCATCAAACGCAACATATAAAGGCACGATTCTACAAATACTACAATTCTTAATTACACTCTCTAAATGGTCTAGCCCACTCACTCTTCCAAATGCTACCATACAAGTTTTTGCACGATTCTCCAAAAAAGTATATTCTTGATACTTATTAAATGCTAAAACCTGTCCAACAGGAAATGTTTTTGCATTATCAGAAAACGCAACACGTTCTTTGTCATCTGTTACAAGCAAATTCCCTTGAGGCAAGCGGTAAGGAAAATACCCTAAAATCTCTTTAACTTTTTCTTGAATATTAACAACAAACACTGCAATCACACTTGGAGCCATTTCCTTGTTTGTGCGTAATGGAATCGTAAAAAATAATTCCAACTTTTCATCTGCAACATCTTCTCTAACATAATAAAAATCAACTTTTTGGCAATATTCCATATAAGATTTTTCTTTACCACCATCTAATACATTTTGGAGCTTTGTTTTTGTATTGCTTTCTTGATCTCCTACAAATTTTATACGCCCTAATTGTGCTCCATCATTTGCAAAACAAAAAATATCTTTATAAGAATTTTGAGAGTTTTTGCCAAAATTTTGTAAAATCTGAATCATCGCATCAAAGGATGCTTTTGACGCTTCTTTCTCTGTCGCACTTATATAATCAACCGCAAAACTATGTAACGCATTATTCCTAGAAAGCTCCAAGATACTTTCATGACACCCCCTAACAAACATTCCTAGCATATCACCAATTACTTTTGCTGAAGTTTGCGCCTCTTCATATGCGTTATAAAAATTTTGCTCCATAATTGTTTGGATTAATTCGTCTTGAAGATTCTCAAATTTTTCTTGAGTTTTCTCCATATAATCAAACAAATTTTCAGCAATATCAAGAGAACTGATTTTTCCTGTTAAAGTTGTTTTGCTCAACAAAGTATTTAATGATGAGAATTGGGACTGATAGCGTTGCACCATCGGAACATAGTTGCTTAGGATATTGACGACTGATTGCTCCATTGAATTATCCTTGTTTGTTAATAAAATTTTACAATTATAGCAATATAATCTGAAATAATGCCAATTTTACCTAATATCAAATCCTAGATTTGTAAAAAATTGATAAATAAAGCTAAAAATGATTCTTAAAAAAACAGAATCTTAAGGTAGAATTTTATACAAAAGCTGAAAAACTTCGGGGAAAAAACCCGAAGTTATACAGAATCTTAAAGTTCTGGTTTTGGTGTTTTTTCAGTAGAAACTGGAAGTTGAGGATAAATAATTTGTGGTTTCTCACCTGTTAGAGAATTCAGGAAAGTTGCAATTTGTTGTGCTTCTTTGTTAGAAATCTCAATACCTAATTGTATGCTTCCCATCTCTTTGATTGCTTCTGTTAAGCTCCAAACCGCTCCATTATGGAAATATGGTGCAGTTTCAGCAACATTACGCAATGTTGGTGTTTTTACCATTCCATTTGCATCACCTTTGAAATCCCCAAGATTTGCAAATTTATATTTACCTGCTACTTCAAAAGCTTGCATTGATCCACCAAGATTTGGTCCTGTATGGCAAGCTGTGCAACCTTTGTCGATGAAAACTTGTAAGCCTTTTTTCTCATCATTTGTTAAAGCTTTTTCATCTCCCTTTAAAAATGCATCATAACGTGAAGGAGTAATCAAAGTGCGCTCAAAAGTTGCAATTGCATCAGCAATATTATCAAATGTTACTCCTTTTCTGCCATAGATTTTTTCAAATTCTGCCTTATACTCTGGTAGAGATGAGATTTTCTCTACTGCAAGTTTTGCAGGAGTAGCCATTTCTGGTTCTGCTTCAATAGGTCCTTTAGCTTGGTCAGCTAATGTTCCAGAGCGTCCATCCCAAAACTGCGCAGAGTTAAGAACAGAGTTATACACAGTAGGAGAATTAAGATGATGAGGATTTGCTGTCCATTTATGTCCAACAGCTGCAGAGATTCCATCTGCTCCACCCATACCTAAATTATGACAGGTATTACAAGAAATTAAACCACTTTTTGATAGGCGTGGCTCAAAATACAATTTTTTACCAAGTTCTGCTTTTTCTTCAGAAAAAGGCGTAAATTTTAGATTCATCTCTTTAAAGATTGCCTCAACTTCACTTTGATTACTAGGCAATGGAACAAGTCCATTATCTTTTGCGCTTTGAAGCAAATTAGAATCTGCTGCATTTAACGTCAATGCAGAAACAACAACAAGCGTAGATAACGACATAATAAATCGCTTCACGAAAACTCCTTAATACACAAAATTGATTATTAAATAATCGCGAGTGATTCTAGCAATATTCAATTTGAAAAAGCATTAAAAAAGATGATTTTATTGTTTATAAAATTAAAGAAAAAATAAATTTAACCAAGATGAGAGATTTTGTAACATAGCCTAAAGAAATATCCTTTAGGCTAAATATTACTATAAAGTATAATCTTGTAAAAGATTAAAATTTAAGTAGCGATAGATTTGTGATTCTTTTCCTTCAATTTTTCTAGGAATCAAATCCAAATATTCTTGTTTTGTTGGAATTTTACCAAGCAATGCACAAACTGCCGCTAACTCTGCGCTACCCAAATAAACTTGCGCACCTTTTCCCATACGATTATCAAAATTACGTGTAGAAGTTGAGAACACAACCGCATTATCCCTAACGCGTGCTTGATTTCCCATACATAAACTACAACCCGGAATCTCTATTCTAGCTCCAGCTGCTCCAAAGAGTGAATAATATCCCTCATCTGTAAGTTGTTTTGCATCCATTTTTGTAGGTGGCGCAACCCAAAGTGTTGTTGGAACCATTCCCTCTCCGCGCAAAACTTCACCAAGCGCACGATAATGCCCGATATTTGTCATACAGCTTCCCACAAAAACTTCATCAACTTTATGTGGGCGTTTGGAGCTACTTAAAATTTCACTAAGCGTTGCAACATCATCAGGGTCATTTGGACAAGCCAAAATCGGTTCTGTTACTTCATTAAGATTAATTTCAATCACAGCTGCATATTCTGCATTAGAATCTGCTTTTAATAGCACAGGATTATCAATCCATTCTTGCATTTTTTGCGCTCTTCTTTGGAGAGTTTTTGCATCTTGATAACCCGCTTCAATCATCGCATTGATTAATGTGATATTAGATTTGAGATATTCAATAATTGGTTCTTTGTTTAATGCCACACTACATGCTGCTGCACTGCGTTCAGCACTCGCATCGCTAAGCTCAAATGCTTGCTCTACTTTTAAATCTGGCAAACCTTCAATCTCTAAGATTCTACCGCTGAAAATATTTTTCTTTCCTTTTTTCTCAACTGTTAGCAAACCTTGCTTAATAGCATAATAAGGAATCGCATTGACTAAATCACGCAAAGTAATTCCCGGCTGTAATTTTCCACTAAAGCGCACAAGCACAGATTCTGGCATATCTAATGGCATAGAGCCTGTAACCGCCGCAAAAGCAACTAATCCACTTCCTGCTGGGAAGCTAATTCCAATAGGGAATCGCGTATGAGAATCCCCACCTGTTCCAACTGTATCTGGCAATACCATACGATTTAGCCAAGAGTGGATAACACCATCACCCGGACGCAAAGCAACACCTCCGCGACTACTCATAAATTGTGGCAATGTTGCATGCAACTTCACATCAGCAGGTTTTGGATAAGCAGCAGTATGGCAGAAACTTTGCAATACAAAATCTGCACTAAAGCCTAAAGAAGCAAGTTCTTTAACTTCATCTCTAGTCATTGCACCTGTAGTATCTTGACTTCCAACTGTGCTAACGCGTGGCTCACAATATGTTCCGGGTAAAACTCCCTCTACTCCACAAGCACGTCCTACCATTTTTTGCGCCAAACTAAAGCCTTTTGCACTAGAAGTTGGCTGTGCAGGTTTTGCAAAGATTTTCTCTTCTGGCATTCCTAAAGCTTCTCTAGCTTTTGCTGTTAGCCCGCGTCCAATAATTAAATTGATACGCCCGCCTGCACGAATTTCATCTGCAAGTGTTGTTGGTTTTAAATCAAACTTTGATACCACTGCGCCATTTTTATGAATCTCTCCTTTAAAAGGATAAATTTCAATAACATCTCCTTCATTTAATTCTGTAACAGGAGCAATAATTGGCAAACACCCACTATCTTCGCAAGTGTTAAAGAAAATTGGAGCAATCACGCTTCCAATGACTAATCCACCAGCCTTTTTATTTGGGATAAATGGAATCTCACGCCCCATATGCCATACAAGCGAGTTACAAGCAGACTTTCTTGAGCTTCCAGTCCCCACAACATCACCCACATACACAAGTGGATAACCTTTTTCTTTTAGTTTTTCGATTCTACCAAAAGCATTTTCAGTTCTAGCCTTCAACATTGCTTGTGCGTGAAGAGGAATATCGCTTCTCGTAAAAGCATCTCCTGCTGGGCTTAAATCATCAGTATTTGTTTCTCCATCAATCTTAAAAACAACTGCTGTAATTTTTTCTTCTAATGCAGGCTTACTTAAAAACCATTCTGCATTCGCCCAAGATTCCAACACTTCTTTTGCATAAGTGTTACTTTTAGAGATTTCTACAACTTCATTAAAAGCATCATAAACAAGTAATGTATGTTTTAAAGCCTCCGCAGCAGCTTTTGCTAACTCTGCATTGCTAGATTTCAGTGCTTTAATAAGAGGATTAATATTATATCCCCCAAGCATTGTTCCAAGTAACTTCACCGCTTCAATGCTAGAGATTCCATTAATCTTTTCTCTACCTTCTACAATAGAATCTAAGAATTCTGCTTTAACTTTCGCAGCTTCATCAACTCCGGGGCTAACACGATTTGATAACAATTCTATCAATTCCTCTGAACGTTCCCCTTTTTTTAATAGCTCAATCATTTCAAGCACTTGCTCTTTTGTTAGTGGCAAAGGTGGAATATTTTGCTTTGCGCGCTCTTTTACTTGCTTATCATATTCTTCAAAGAAATTCATTAGCCTATCTCCTTTAATTTTGGGTTTATTTCAACCTAACAATAATACAAGAATTTCTATCCATTTGCGCAAATTTAGATAAATATTTTTTAATCTTTTTTAAAAAGCTGTGTAAAATTGTATTTTTTCTCAACTTTTCAAAATACCTTAAAATTTTTAAATTTATTTTAAGTTATAATATTTTAAAAAGATTGCTTTATCACTTCAAGAAAAAGGAATATTCTATGAAAATTATCCATTCCATCACAGAGGCAATCGGAAATACACCACTTTTAAAGCTCGAAAAATTATCCAAAGAATGCGGGGCAAACATTTATGCAAAATGTGAATTTTTTAATCCTACAAGCTCTGTAAAAGACAGAATCGCACTTGGTATGATTGAAGATGCTCTGCAAAGTGGAACAATCAATCAAAATACAATTTTAATTGAGCCTACAAGTGGAAATACAGGAATTGGTCTTGCCGCAGTCTGTGCCGCAAAAGGCATAAAGCTTATTCTTACAATGCCAGAATCTATGAGTATTGAGCGCAGACGACTTATGGCTGCACTTGGTGCAGAACTTGTTTTAACTCCAAAAGAACAAGGAATGAAGGGTGCAGTAAATCGTGCCACAGAATTACAAGCAAGCACACCAAATTCTATTATCTTGCAACAATTTCAAAATGCTTCAAACCCTAAAGCGCACAGAGAGCACACTGCGCTTGAAATTTTAGATGCGCTAGAAAATAAAGTTGATATTTTTATCTCTGCAGTTGGAACAGGCGGAACTTTAAGCGGTGTAGGTTCTGTTTTAAAACAACGCAATCCCAATGCTCAAGTCATTGCCGTAGAACCAATAAATTCTGCTGTATTAAGCGGTGAAGCACCAGGACCACATAAGATTCAAGGAATCGGGGCAGGATTTATTCCAGATACATTAGATAGAAATTTAATTGATGCAATCTTAAAAGTTGATGTAGAATGGGCTTATAAAGAATCACGCGAAATTGCAAAAAATGAAGGTGTTTTAGTTGGAATCTCAAGCGGAGCAAATCTTTGGGCAGCACGCGAAATTGCAAAAAGTAATCCGGGTAAAAATATCGTTACGATTCTCTGCGATACAGGAGAACGCTACCTAAGCACAGAACTTTATGCAGAGTAATAAGGTAACATTATCACTTACAAATCTAATGAACACTTTGTATAATTATGTTGCCCATTTGAAAAATATCACTAAGATAAAGAATCTGAAAAATAGCCAAGCTTAAATTAGCTTTGGCTTGGTTCTTGATTTTACCTCCCCCCTTTTTTAAAAAAATTAATATTCTCCCTTCTTATACTTCTAAAGTTTTATTAATACTATTTAATAATCAAAGTAGATTCCATTTTTTTATTTTTGAAACTTTATTTTAACCTTTTAAAGAATTTTATAAAAAGAAAAGCTAGAATTTATTTTTATTTTGCTACCTTACCACCCTATATAATCTAAAAATTATAAGACCAAACCTTACTCAAGATAAGGAAAAAGGAGCTTTTATGCGAAGCAAATGGGTAGAATCCCGAAAAAATGATACGATAAAAACGCAATTGCATTATGCAAAAAAAGGTATTATTACCGAAGAAATGCAATATGTTGCTAATTTAGAACATCTAAATGCTGAAGTTGTGCGCAAAGAAATTGCAAAAGGACGCTTAATTTTACCTGCAAATGTCAATCACACAAACTTAGAACCAATGGGAATTGGAATCGCAACACGCACAAAAATTAATTCAAACATTGGAAGCTCTGCGCTTGCAAGCTCAATTGATGAAGAAGTGCAAAAAACTCTTATTTCTATTAAATATGGCGCAGATACAATTATGGATTTAAGCACAGGTGGGGATTTGGATTCCATTAGAGAAGCAGTGATTAAACATTCTAGTGTGCCTATTGGAACAGTGCCTATTTATCAGATTTTGCATGATGTTAAAAATGATATTAACGCATTAACGATTGATAAAATGCTAGAAGTTATGGAGCGTCAAGCAAAACAAGGTGTCAGCTATTTTACGATTCATTGTGGGTTTTTGCTAGAGCATATGCCGCGTCTTGCAAAACGCAAAATGGGAATTGTTAGTCGTGGTGGAAGCTTAATGGCTTCATGGATGATGCACTATCACAAGCAGAATCCTTTTTATGAAGCTTTCGATGATATTTTGGCAATTTGTCAAAAATATGATGTATCTTTAAGTCTTGGAGATTCCTTGCGTCCAGGTTGTTTAGCGGATTCTAGCGATGAAGCACAACTTGGAGAACTTAAAGTCTTAGGAGAGCTCACTCTTAGAGCATGGGAAAAAGATGTGCAAGTTATGATTGAAGGACCCGGTCATGTGCCGATGAATGAGATTGAACGCAATGTAGAATTACAAAAAGAGCTTTGCCATGAAGCACCTTTTTATGTGCTAGGACCACTTGTTACAGATATTGCAGCAGGATATGATCATATTGCTTCAGCTATGGGCGCGGCTATTGCTGCATGGAAAGGCGTTGCAATGCTTTGTTATGTTACACCAAAAGAACATTTAGGCTTGCCAAATGCAAAAGATGTGCGCGAGGGAATTATCGCTTATAAAATTGCTGCGCATGCCGCAGATATTGCAAGAGGAAGAACAAAAGTAAGACTTAGAGATGATGCAATGAGTAATGCGCGCTATAATTTTGACTGGAATAAGCAATTTGAACTTGCATTAGATCCTGATAGAGCGCGTGAATACCATGACGAAAGCCTGCCGCAAGAGGTTTTTAAAGACGCGAAATTCTGCTCAATGTGCGGACCAAAATTTTGTAGTTACAAAATTTCACAAGAAATTGTCGAACAGCACAGTTAATTATTAAAGGAATATTATGAATCAAGAACAACTAATCCAACTTTTAAAAGAAGTGATTTATCCAAATTTTGAAAAAGACATTGTAACCTTTGGCTTTGTCAAAGAAACACTTACACAAGGAGATTCTGTAGCAATCCGCGTAGAGATTCCTTCCGCTTCGCCTGAAGTTGCAGAAAAATTGCGTGAAAACATCACACAAAAATTAAATGCACAAGGAATCTCAAAAATCAATCTTGATATTAAGCAACCAAAACCACAAGCGCAAACACAAAAACCACAAGGCACAAAAAATCTTGCTCCACAAATTAAAAATTTTGTAATGGTAAGCAGCGGTAAAGGTGGTGTTGGAAAATCTACAACAAGCGTTAATCTTGCAATTGCTTTGGCACAGCAAGGCAAAAAAGTTGCATTGTTAGATGCTGATATTTATGGTCCAAATGTGCCTAGAATGTTAGGTTTAGAAAAAGACAAACCAGAAGTTGATCAAAAACTCAAAAAACTAATTCCATTGCAGGCTTATGGAATCGAAATGATTTCTATGGGTGTTTTATATGATGAAGGACAAAGTCTTATTTGGCGCGGTCCGATGATTATCCGCGCAATTGAGCAAATGCTAAGTGATGTTATATGGGGGGATTTAGATGTAATGGTTATTGATATGCCACCGGGAACTGGAGATGCACAACTAACGCTAGCACAAAGTGTTCCTGTAACAGCAGGTATTGCTGTATCTACTCCGCAAAAAGTCGCTCTTGATGATGGTGCAAGAGCTTTAGATATGTTTGCAAAACTTAAAATTCCTGTGGCAGGAATTATTGAAAATATGAGTGGATTTATCTGTCCAAATTGTGGTGAAGAATATGATATTTTTGGCAAAGGCACAACAGAGCAAGTCGCCAAAGATTTTAACACAAAAACACTTGCACAGATTCCTATTGAACCTATTGTGCGTGAGGGAGGAGATAGCGGAAAGCCAATTGTTTATTTCAAACCAGAATCTAAATCTGCAAAAGAGTATCTTAAAGCTGCAAAAGAATTATGGGATTTTATAGAAGAAGTCAATACTAAAAAACTCGCAGATAATAGCGCGATTCAACCCGTAGATACAGGAAAATCTGCTTGTTCTTCTTAAGGTTTTGCCTTTAAAAATAAATATTCTAAGCTAGGATTCCAAAAATTGGAATCCTAATGTAATTAGAGCCTTGATTCGTAGCGTCTAAGCATATATAAGCGTTTAAGCATTTTCTTGCGTGCGCTAATTTTTTGCTTTTTACGCTTTTCAGTTTTTGGTTCAAAAAATCTTCTTGCGCGACTTTCAGTTACAACAAGGTTTCTATCTGCTTGTTTTTTAAACTTTCTATACGCATCATCAAAAGATTCGTTTTCCCTAACTTTAATTCCTGGCATCTAAATCACCACCTTTTTAAAAAATATTGCTAAAAAGCACGCAATTCTAACATAAAAATGCACTAAAATGTAAAAAAATCACATTACAGGAATATAAATTTAATTTTTTTTGCTATTTTTTACTTTCAAAGTGCTAGTATTGCAAAATTATAGAATCTTTCAAGGAGTACTTATGGAGCAAGCAATAAAAATGCGTCAATACTTCAAAAAACGCTATGTAATGTATTTTATTACAACAATCTTAGTCTTTTCAATTCCCTTCATACAAATTAATGGCAATCAAATTTTTCTTCTTTCTTTTGACCACAAACAATTGCATTTACTAGGAGTTGCTTTTGATATGCAAGAGCTCTATTTAATGCCATTTTTGCTAATTTTAATGTTTTTATCCATCTTTTTTCTCACCACACTTGCAGGGCGTGTTTGGTGCGGGTGGGCTTGTCCGCAGACAATATTCCGCGTTTTGTATAGGGACTTACTAGAAACAAAAATTCTACACCTAAGAAAACGCATAGAAAATCGCCAATTAGAACCTGATATGAGTATAGGTAGCAATAAGGTTAAAAAAATGATTGCGATTCTTGTTTGGGCATTTTTGGCACTTGTGGCTGCTTCAAATTTTATGTGGTATTTCGTGCCGCCTACGGATTTCTTTACTTATATCCAAAACCCGCTAGAGCATAAATATTTATTCATTTTTTTACTTGGAATCACACTTTTTTTAATTGCTGATGTCGTCTTTATCAAAGAAAATTTCTGTATTTATATGTGTCCTTATAGTCGTGTGCAAAGTGTTTTATATGACAATGATACGATTATGACAGTGTATGATTATAAGCGCGGTGGAGCTGTGTTTGACCCAAAAGGAATCAAACTTTGGAAAAAGCCAGAAACTCCAAATGCAGAATGCACCGGCTGTGAAGCTTGTGTGAAAATTTGTCCTACACATATTGATATTAGAAAAGGTATGCAGCTAGAATGTATAAATTGCCTTGAATGTTCAGATGCTTGCACGCGTGTAATGGGAAAACTTGGCAAAGAAACACTAATTTCTTGGACAAGCCCACAAAGTATCGAAGAGAGAAAAAATGTGCGCTATATGCGCTTTAAAACAATCGCTTATGTTGTTGCGCTTACGATTGTCTTTGTGGGACTTTTGGCAATGAGCTCCACAAAAGAAAGTATGCTACTAAATATTAATCGTGGGGAACTCTCAATTCGTGATAATCATATTGTAGAAAACTCTTATATCTTCTTATTCCAAAATACAAGCAAAGAAGATTATGAGTTTTACTTCGCTATTGAAAACAATGACGCAATTAAAATTAAAAGACCAAGCAAGCCGTTTTTGATTAAAGCAGGAGAAAAACAAAAACAACCTGTTACACTCTATACTGATAAGGATCTTTCTGAAGATTCCCAGATAAATACACATATTCCGCTACAAATCAAAGCTTACGCGCTTGATAGCAAAACGCCAATTGAAGTGCATCGCAAAAGTGTATTTATCTATCCACCTAGCAAAGAAATCAAATAATTTAAGAATTGCAAAGCTAAAAACTTTGCGATTCTAATTTTCAAGGACAATTATGCAAATGCGCAGTAGTGGAATCTACTTCTTTCTTATAGCTTTTACGCTTACTTTTTTAGCACTTTTTAAGCTCTATATGCCTTTTTTGATGAATCTTTTGATTGCATTTTTACTTTTTATTGCGACACAAAATATTTACTGCGCACTTTTAAAACGCTTTAAATCTCCATTACTCGTTTCTACTTTAATGCTTATATTTTTAATAACACTCTGTTTTGTGCCAATTTTTTATATTTTATTAAGCCTTGCAAATATGGCGACAAATTTAGATTTAGGAAATTTTCAAAATTTTCTACTTGATATCCAAACGCGCTTAACACTCTTTAGTAAAGACTTGCTCTCTTATTTACCAGCAACTATTCAAAACGAAGCTAACGCATTGCTTGAGCAATTCCATGCAATAAAATGGGGAGATGTTGTAAAACAAGGAATAAATCTTATCGCTAAAGCTTCTAAAAATAGTTTTTATTTTGTCAGTGATACACTATTTATTTTAGTATTTTTATTCTTTTTTTATTACTATGGAAATGCTTTAGGACATTATTTTTTAGAGCTTATTCCCTTTGACCACGCACAAACACAATCTTTATATAATGAAGTCAGTGCGGTAATTAGCGTTGTTTTTTATTCTTCTATCTTTTCAATGTTTTTGCAAGGAGCTTTATTTGGAATCTTAATGTTATTTTATGGATATAACGCATATCTATTAGCAGTTCTTTACGGGTTTGCTTCACTTGTGCCTGTTGTTGGAGGCACACTTGTATGGCTTCCTATTGCTGGATATGAACTTTATTTAGGTAATTACGCAAATGCAATTATTATTGCACTCTACTCTATTATCATTATTGCAACTTTAGCTGATAATGGCGTTAAGCCTTTCATTATTACTTTTATTAACCATGTTCTGATTAAAACTCCTATTCAAATCAATGAAATGCTCATTTTCTTTGCAATCATTGCTGGACTAACGAGCTTTGGTTTTTGGGGAATCGTATTAGGACCAGCAATCACTGCACTTTTTATTGCATTGCTTAGAATCTACAAAACACTTGTGCAACCCCATAAAACTAAATAAATATTGAATTGTTACTTATAGATTAAACCAACAAATGCAAAATCGTTTAGGATTGATTTATTTTTTAAGTTTTTTTTTAGAATCTTTTAGTTAAAAGCTAAAGTTTATTTTAACTTAGGAGTTATTTATGGCATTAATGATTAATGAAGAATGTATTGCTTGTGATGCTTGTAGAGAAGAATGCCCTAATGAAGCAATTGAAGAAGGAGATCCTTATTATATTATCGACCCTGAACGTTGCACAGAATGTTTTAGCTTCTATGATGAACCCGCTTGTTTATCTGTTTGTCCAGTTGATGCGATTATTCCAGATCCTGATAATGTCGAAACGCTTGAAGAATTAAAATTTAAGCATTCGCAAATGCACCAAGAAGATTAAGGGCATATAAAATGGCGAAAATTACTGCCATTATCGACATTGGCTCAAACTCTGCACGTATGGCTATTTTTGAAAAAACTAGCCATTTAGGATTCCATTTACTTTATGAAACCAAAAGCAAAGTAAGAATTTCAGAATCTAGTTATGCACACAATGGCTACCTACAACCAAAACCGATGGAGCGTGCAATTTGTGCATTAAAAGATTTTTTATACATTGCAAAAATCCATAAAGCGCGCAAGATTCTATGCGTAGCTACCTCTGCTGTGCGTGATGCTCCTAACAAAGCAGAATTTTTAAAACTTGCAAGAGGAATCGGACTTAAGATTAAAGTCATAACAGGAGAACAAGAGGCGTATTTTGGTGCATTAAGCGCGCTTAACCTTCTGCCTTATACGGGCGGTCTTACTATTGATATTGGTGGTGGCAGCACAGAATGCGCACTGATTGAAAACCATAAAATCATTGATAAAATTTCCCTAGAGCTTGGAACTATTCGGTTAAAAGAACTTTTTTTTGATAAGGGGGATTTAAAGGGTGCAAAAGAATTTGTCCAAAATGCACTTTCCCATATTCCAAGCCATTTCCAACATAAGCGTATTTTTGGAATCGGTGGCACTGCAAGAGCACTTAGCAAGAGTATTCAAAAATACATACAATACCCCCTTGATACATTGCACGCATTTGAGTATGATTTCTCTGACCATACAGAGTTTTTCCAAGCAATTTACTCTGCAAAGCCTAATGATTTGCCAAAATTAGGAATCAAAGAAGATCGCGTTGATTCTATTCAAGGAGGAGCACTTATTTTTAACCTATGCTTACTGCACTTTGGTGCAGAAAAAGTTATTACAAGCGGAGCTGGTGTAAGAGAAGGTGTTTTTTTGAATGATTTATTACGCAATGAAAATGGGCATTTTCCACCAAACTTTAACCCAAGCGTGCGTAATCTAAAAGACAGATTCCAAAAAAATGCAACACAATCTAATCTTCAAAAGCTTTTAGCAATGCGTCTTTTTAGCGCGCAAGAAAATCTAGCCTTGATTCCACATGTTTTCAAAAAACACTTAAGCATTAGCGCGGAGCTTTGTAACATTGGAATCGCATTAAATTTTTATGAAAAAAGCTACCATAGTGATTATATTTTATTAAACGCTTTAAGCTATGGTTTAAGCCATCAAGACCGCTTGCTTATTGCCACTCTTGTGCGCTTTGCTTCTAAAAAGATTCCAGATTCTTTGCCTTTTTTAGAGCTGCTTCCAGACTTACAAACCCTAAGAATCCTTAGTTTTTTTGTCGGTTTAAGTGAGATTCTAAGCCAAAATGAAAACCCAAAAGATTTTCATTTTGTTCTTTTTAATAGCTTAAATGGATACACTTTGCAAATCATACACCCAAATATCTCTTATATCGTGCAAGAAAAACTAGAAAAATTCCCTCTTCCGAGTCCATTTTCACAGCTTGTTTTAGCAAGTGCTTTTAAAGATTTGCGATGAAACCACCGCTAAAAATGGCGATTGTGCGTTTAAGTGCTATGGGAGATATTATCCATAGTGCTAGCATCTTGCCATTTCTTTTGGAATCCCTTAAAGAGCATTATGAAACAAAAATTTATTGGTATGTGGATTCTATTTTTAGTGAAATCTTGCAAGATTCTCCCTATATCGACACTCTTGTTTCTCTACCCCTTAAAAAAGCCATAAAAACAAAAGATTTTAAAGCACTTTTTAATATCTATAAAACCTTAAAAAAGGAATCCTTTGATATTGTGCTTGATATGCAAGGTTTATTAAAATCAGCCCTGCTTAGTAAATGTTTGCACACAAAAAGAAGTGTTGGATTCCAAACTCCAAAAGAATCGCTTGCAAAGCTTTTTTATTCAACTAAAATCCCCATTTCTTATGAAGAGCATATTTTATTGCGCAATGCCACTCTAGCTTTTGGCGCATTTGCTTTAGAGATTCCAAACTTAGAATCCTTAAAACACTGCGAGCCTTTTTTGGGTTTTACCCCTATGCAATTTCCTTTTCTCCAAAAAGGTAAAAATATTTTATGTGTTCTTGAGACTTCAAAGCCAAACAAAACCTATCCCCTAGAATCTTTTTTGGAGCTTGCAAAATTGCTAAATGCCAAAGGATATACGCCAATATTTTTATCCAAAGATTCTAAAGAGATTCCAAATACAGCGCAGTTTTATCACGCGCACAACCTAGAGCTTAAACACATCAAAAGCCTTATTGCACAAATGGATTTAATCATTGGCGGAGATACTGGAATCACACATTTAGCTTGGGCATTCAAACGCCCTTCTATTACGCTTTTTGGCGCAACACCCAAAGAGCGTTTTAACCTAGATACAGCTTATAATCTCCATCTAAGCGCAAACCCAAATGCAAAATACGACAAAAATGATTTTAGTCTGCATACATTAAAAGCAACTGCGATTTTAGAGCTTGCAGAAAAGCTTTTACAACAGGACATGCAATGCTAAATACCCTAAAACAAAAACTTATTTTTTTTCTCTTAGATACTTTAGGCTATTTCTTTTTGTATATGCCACATTTCTTGCGCTTTAACCTAGCAAAAGGAATCGCATATCTTTTATTTCTTTTAGATTCCAAACGCAAATTTGATTTACTAAACAACTTAGACTTTGCCTACAACAACTCCCTAAGTCAAGAACAAAAACAAGAGATTTTAGCCACAAATTATCTAAACTTAGTGTATAACAGCATACATTTTTTTATGCTTGGAGTTAGTAGCAAAAAACGCGTTTTAGATACAATTTGTATTGATAAACCAGAAATTATTACAAAACTCCTAGAACAAGGTGAAAAAATCATCTTTGTAACTGCACATTTTGGGAATTGGGAATACACAACTCCAGCCTTTAGTTGCACTTTTAATCATAACATAACTGCTGTTGCTAGAATGACTCCAAGTGTTATCGTTAATGCTTATCTCACAAAAGTGCGTTCGCGGTTTGATATTGAAATTTTAGATAAAAAAGGTGCAGCAAGCGGCTTGATTCGCACACTTAAAAAAACAGGGGTTATAGGAATCGTAACAGACCAAAACACCGCTGAAAGTGAAGGATTGCTTGTCAAATTCTTTGGCAAAAATGTCCGCCACACTCCTATTGCATCTATTTTAGCTTTGAAATATAATGCTAAGATTGTGCATGCTTTTGCCCATTATTCTAAAGATTATCGTAAAATTATGATTAAAACTTTGCCCCCTTTAGAGTTTCAAAAAACACAAGATTTACAAGAAGATACTCAAAATCTAACCCAACTACAAAGTGATGTTTTAGAGCAAATCATTAGAGAAAACCCAAAAGAGTGGCTATGGTTTCATAAAAAATTTAAAAACCAATATCCAGAAATTTATCAGCATTAGGAAAACTTATGGAAAAAATATCTGCTGTGATTTTGACAAAAAATTCAAGCCGACTTTTATCAGAAGTTTTAGAAGCATTGCAAACCCTTGATGAAGTAGTAATTTTAGATAATGGTTCAAGCGATAACACACTAGAAATTGCCAAAAACTTCAAAAACACAAGCATTCATTATCACGACTTTATAGGTTTTGGAGCAATGAAACAATTAGGTGCAAATCTTGCTAAAAATGATTGGATTTTAACCATTGATAGCGATGAGATTGCCTCTAAAGAGCTTATAGAAGAAATTGCAAGCTTAAAACTTGATGCAAAATATTGCTACACTTATGATGTGAAAAATTATTTTAATGGCAAGCATATTTATAGCTGCGGTTGGGGAAACGACCGCTGCATTGGCTTATACAATAAACAATATTTTAACTTCAACGCAGAGCTTGTGCATGAAAGCGTCATTCCACTTAATAATAATCCTATGCAAACTCTCGACTTAAAGGGACATATTTCACACTATCCTTATAAAAATTTAGAAGGTTTTTTGGATAAAATGCAAAAATATTCTACTCTTTTTGCAAAAGAAAAATGTGGCAAAAAACAATCTAGCGCGCTTAAAGCACTTTCGCATAGCATTTGGTGTTTTTTTAAAAACTATTTTTTACAAAAAGGAATCTTACAAGGTTATGAAGGCTTTGTTATTGCAAGTTATAATGCACAAACTGCTTTTTGGAAATATTTAAAACTCTATGAAAACAATGAAAATTCTCATCATTAAACTTAACAAAATCGGCGATGTGCTATTAACTAGCCCTCTTTTTGCAAATCTAAAAGCGCATTTTAAAGATTGCTCGATTGATATGCTAGTTAATGCAGGAACAGAAGGGCTATTAGATTCCACACATTTGCGTAAAATCCACCTTTTGCACCGCCCAAAAAATATATTCACTAAAATAAAAACAGAAATATCCTTAATTTTGGCACTAAGAAAGGAAAAATACGATATTGTTATTGGATTAGCAAGTGGTGAGCGCACCGCCTTTGTGGCATTTATCACAGGAGCAAGTTTGCGCGTTGGAATCCCCCCAAGAAGTTTTTGGGCAAAACATATTTACACACACAAAATCCCCTACAAAGCACAACACAATATAGAATCCAACCTTGACGCTTTGCGCTTACTTGAGATTCCAATCATAGATAAATCTGTGCATGCTAAAGTTGCAAAAGAATCTGAAGCTTTGCAAGATTTACCACAAAACTTTGTGCATTGCCATTTTTTTAGTGATTGGTTTTTTAAATGTTTAGAAGATTCATTTTGCGCGCAAATTGTGGATTTCATCACGCAAACTTATCAGATTCCATGTGTTTTAACTACTGCTCCAAATGCCAATGAAAGACAAAAATTAAAAACCATACAAACCCTAACACAAAGCAATCCTATTTGTTTTGCCGGCAATTTATCCTTAGAAGAAGTCGCATTGCTAAACACAAAAGCAAAGGCATTTGTGGGTGTGGATACTTCTATTATGCACTTAAGCGCGTCAAATGGGATTCCAACTTTTGCTTTTTTTGGACCAAGCTTAGCGTATGTTTGGGGACCATGGGATAATGCCCTAAGCGATTCTACCTACAAACACCAAAAAGGTGGAATCCAAAAAATGGGCAAACACTGCATTTATCAAGAACCTTTGCCTTGTGTGCCTTGTGGTAAAGCAGGTTGCAATGATAGCCAAAAAAGCGATTGCCTTTTAAGCAAACTTAACCAACAAGCCGCGCTAAAAGCATTGCAAGATTTTTTAGACCCTTTGCTTATAGAGTAATTACACTACTAGATTCCAAAATTGCATTTATTGTGCCTTGCATATTGCCAACACTGCCAACTTTAAGCGCGTCTAAAACATTAAAATACCCTAAACAAGTTTGACAAGCATAAATCTTTACCCCTTTTGCTTCTAAACGTTTCAAAATTTCTACGCCCTCAATATCACTTGTCGCCAATAGCACTGCACGATTTAGCAAATACATTTCCTTTGGTAATGTCTCCATTGTCAGCAATGTGCTTAAAAAGCTCATCATCAGCTTATGCCCAAGCTCTCCATTTTCACCAATCGCATCATCTTTTAGCAATAAAATTTTATCCATCATATCTCCTTAATTTCAGATAGAACAGCCTCAAGCTTCCCTAACTTTCTAGCATTTTCTAAAAAGATTCTAAACTTTTTTGGAATCCTAAGCTTACGATATTTTTCTTTAAACTGCTTTGGAATTGTAGCTTGATACGCACAAAAACGCGAAATAAAAATCTTGCAATCAAGCTTTTCTATATTAATTTTCCCCTGCAGCACCACAGAAAATTCTTCTCTCTCCAAATAACCCTTAAGCTCTAGCTTTTGCCCGCGCGATAATAAGATTCCACACATTTTACAAGCCCTATCAATCCTCTCTAGCAAATGCGATTCTTCTTTAAAAACGCAAAAAGGCTCTAAAGGTGGAATCCTAAATAACTTCACATCTGCAATTTCACTTTTAAAATGCCCTAAACTAAAAGCGATTCCACTTCTAAAACGCTCTAATAAAGGATTGCTAAAATGCTTCCTAAAAGCATTACGCTGAAAATTTGTGTTTGTGTTACTAAAATCCTCAAAATAAAAAATTTTAAAATTGTGCAAAAACTCTAAAATTTCTTTTCTTGAAGTTTTAATAAGCGGTCTAACAATGAAGTAATCCCCAAATGCGCTTTGCTTTTTATAACAACCCTGCATTTGCAACAACGCACCACTTGTGCCTTTGCAAAATTGCATCAAAAACCACTCAAACGCGTCATTTAACTGGTGCGCTAAGATTAAGTTTTGATAATGATAAGTGTGAAGAATTTGCTCAAAAAATTCATAGCGGATTTTACGTGCTGTGTGTTCAAAATCCGTAAAAATTGGCTCTGCTTGCTTAATGAAGCATTGCTTTTTATCCAAAAAGCAAAGTGTTTTTGCACGCTCCACTTCTAGCTTTGATTGCTTGCGCACCCCATAATCTACGATAGCCACATCAAATGGGATTCCATAAAATTTAAGCAAAAAATACAAAGCACTGGAATCCACCCCGCTAGAAAATGCCAAAAGATTCCGACTGCCTCTAAGGGCGTCTAAAAACTCTAATTGAATCTCTAAATAATCCATTATGCGCGCCCAAGCACACAACCAAGCACATTTTCCCCTGCAATTTCTGTGATTTTTACGCGATAATATCCAACGCTTAATTCTCCCTCAAATGCTGAATCATTAATAAGAATCTCCCCATCAATATTAGGAGCAAAGCGTAAATCGCGCGCACTATAAAAATACTCGGATTCTTGTGATTTTCCTTCAATAATAGCGACAATCTCTTGACCGACTAGCTGCTTTAAACCTGCTTGATATTGTTTAGTAAAAATTTTGTCAATTTTCTTTAATCGCGCATTAATAATCTTTCGTGGAATCTGCTCCAAACTCGCGCTTTTTGTCCCCTCTTCGCAAGAGAATCCAAAAAGATTCATTCTATCAAAAGAAAATTCTTGAATAAACTCACACAATTGCGCAAAATCCTCTTCGCTTTCTCCGGGGTGTCCGATAATAAAACTTGTGCGCACAAAGCTATTTGGCACTGCACGCATTGCTTTTAACAACTCCAAAAACTCGCCACTTCGCGCCATTGTTTTTAAGACTTTTTGACTGCTATGCTGCAAAGGCATATCAAAATAATTTTGAAAAACTGGAGAATCGCAAATCGCAGAAATTAATCGTTTAGAAGTCGTGGAAGGATAAAGATATAAAATCCTAGCACTTCTAAGCTCTAACCCATTTTCAACAAGTTTATCAATGCCTTTAATCAACTCCACCAATCCATCTTTGACGCCCAAATCTCTTAAATACGAGCTAGAGTCTTGAGAGATAAAGCTAAAATCTCTAAAGCCTTGTTTAACTAAATTTTGCACTTCTTTAAGCGTGGATTCTAATGTGCGCGAGTGCAATTTGCCCTTAAAACTTGGAATCGCACAAAAACTACATTTTTGATTGCACCCCTCAGAAAGCTTGATATAAGCGTGGATTTTTGAGCCACTAATGATGCGTTTATGATTCTCATCTGCTAGAAACACACCATTTTGGCTTTGATAAACCTT
This sequence comes from Helicobacter sp. MIT 11-5569, assembly GCF_000765695.2. GTDB lineage: Bacteria > Campylobacterota > Campylobacteria > Campylobacterales > Helicobacteraceae > Helicobacter_D. The sequence continues at coordinate 391,945 of NZ_JRPB02000001.1, forward strand.
TTCCCCTTTCTTGCGTCTATCAATCATTTCACTAATTTTGTCATAATCTCCAACACCTGTGATAATATCAATCTCTGGAATCTCTGCTTTTAACTCCTTTGCATAACGCTCACTCAAGCAACCACTTGCAACCAAAATCGCATCTTTTTTCTTAGATTCCAATGCGCCTAAAAGCGTTTGGATACTTTCTTGCTTTGCTGCTTCAATAAATCCGCAAGTATTAACAATCACAATATCAGCTTCACTCACATTTTGCGTGTTTTCATATTCACTTAAAGCCCCAAGCATGACTTCACTATCTACGAGATTCTTTGTGCAACCTAATGAAATTAAATACAATTTTTTATGCATTATTTTCGACTTTATAGAGTTTGTAGGCGTTTCAGAGCAGCTTTTATCATTGCGCCCACTTCATCATTTTCTAAGCCCTTTGTTACTTTTGCAATCACATCATTTTTGTATCCCAAAGATTCTAAGGCTAAGATAACTTGGTGTAAATTAGAATCCTTAGGCACGCTTATGCTTTGCTCTTGTGCTAAATCTAGCGACCAACCTGATAATTCTACTAAGATTCTCCCTGCACTTTTTGGACCAATCCCCGGAACTCTTTGCATAGATTTAATATCATTGCTTTCTATGATTTTTACAAAAGTTTGTGGATTATAAGTCGATAGAATCGCAATAGCAACCTTTGGACCCACGCCGTTAATTTTAATTAATCTTTCAAAAAGATTCTTTTCTAATAATTCTAAAAACCCAAAAAGCATTTGTGTATCTTCTCGGATAATTTGTGTAATATGCAAGGCAAGCTTCTCTCCTACACCTGCTTTAATCTGTTGTGATGTTTGTAATGATATAAACACTTCATACACTAACCCTGCACATTTAACTCCAATGCGTGTAGGTTCTTTAATAAAAATTTCTCCTTCTATTGCAATAATCATTTCTCTCCCTTATAACGCCAATACAACCTTATCATTTTCATAAATCACTCGCGTTGGCTCTCCGGGTTTTGGAACACAAAGCAATTCTTTGCTAGGCGCATAAAATGTATAATGCACTTCATTATGTCCTACCCAACCACTTTCTATGGTAATTGTTGCATTTTTTGTTTGAGAATCCAGCTTTATAATATCATCACGCGCATTTTTAAATGCTTCGCTTAGTTGATTAATCTTTTCTCTTTTTTCACGCAAAGCCACAACACGCGCACGATATGCTTCAAATTTTTCTAACAAATAGCTTGGTGGTTTTGTTTGTGTATTTTTATATTGCATCAACACTTTACGCACCTCATCAGCAGTTTCCTTAAGCTTAGCTACCTCTAAACTCTCTACTTTTAATTCCTTAGTCATACGAATCGCTTCTTTAATGGAATGATTTTTTTTATGCAGTAAAGCATTATACTTTTCTTTGTTGCTAGGGCTATAATTTGCTGCTAAGAAAAATTTATTCTCCCCCTTTTTCATATGGACAACGTGAATGCTTTTTGTAGCATACAAAAACGCGTTAGCATGTAGAGTTTGGATAATAATTTCTTCTGCATAAATTTTTCCTCCATACATTTTGCTAACTTCTACACGCTTGCCCTCAACGATTCCTGTCTCTAGCATATCAATTTGAATATTCTCTCCTTTAATATAGCCCTTATGTGTTGCCACTTCTACATCATCTGCATAAATTTTTGAGTTTTGATGCGTTAGCCCACCAATACGCACTTTCTTAGAATGCACAATCGCATCAGTTCCAACATTTCCTTCAATATTAACCTCACCAGCTTGGATTTTCATTCCCTGCCCTAAGGCTTCTTTCATCGTATCTGCTTCTGTAATATTAACAACTGTTTGGCTATCAATAGAACCAATCAAAGAACCTGTTGTTTTAAAAGAAACTTCTTGTGTTTCTAAAGTATCTTCAATACTTAAAATATCTTCTTCATAGTTTAAGATTCCACCAATAGCACTTCTATACTCTATTTTATTAGGATAATCTATAAGTGTAATGCTTGCTGTATCATACTTTAAAGGGCTAGTCTGTTCAAGACTTTTTGGAGATTGTGGAACAATGTAATCTCCTCTAATATTACGACCGGGCTTTCCTTCTAAAGGTTTTTGAAATTCACAAATAACTTCATTTTGCAAAACAGTTTGAAATTGTGCGATTACATCTTTTTTAAATTCAAATTTTGCTTCTGTGCTAACAACTAAATTAACTCCGCGTATTAACAAATACCGCACTTCTTGCCCAAGAGGATATGTCAGAGTATTTAAAAATTCCTCTAATGCTTTTTTTTCGTTTTCTTCATCAAAGCATAAAATTTTATTCCACACTTTTTCTTTTTTGATTTGCACATAAAGATTTTCAAAATCTTCTTCCCTATATACAAAACCAGAATGAAAATACAAAAACGCTTCACTAAAACTCTTATCTGCACTTATGTGGAATCGTGTTTCTTTGCGTTCTTTTTCTTTAATTAAAATACAATAACGTTGTGAGATAACCAAGTTTGGCTCTAGCATATTATCACGCTTTGTCAAAAATTCATCAACAGCATCTTGATGAATTTGCTCTAATTCATAATCATAAAGATTTTTCTTATAAGTCGTTACTGCTTGAAGCTCAAAATCAAATAAATCCGCATCACGATTATATTGTGAAGCAATGTGCTTAATAGCAAATTTAATATCTTCGCATTCATTAATATAATAAGGTCGAAATGTATGCGAACCCTTCTTTAACATATTTCTAAAGCCTTTTATGTAAAAATAAATATTAATTTTAGCCAATCTTGCTATAAGTTTCATTGAAATTTTTGATTTTCATACTAAAAAAAGAGAAAATATGTTTTTAAAAGGTTTTCTAACAAATTCTAGCGGAATCCTAACTTCAAGGATTCTAGGTTTTTTCCGCGACTTACTCACTGCTACGACATTAGGTGCTGGCATTTATAGTGATATATTTTTTGTTGCCTTTAAACTACCAAACCTTTTCCGCCGTGTCTTTGGAGAAGGCGCATTTAATCAAGCATTTTTGCCCGGATTATTCAATGCGCGATTACGCGGGGGATTTGCTCTTAAAATCGGTTTAATTTTTTGCACGATTTTGATTGTGCTTTCTTGTTTTGCAGGGATTTTTAGTGCGAGTATTACCAAACTTTTGGCGTTTGGATTCTCTGATGATTTGATAGAACTCACCGCGCCTTTAGTAGCAATTAACTTTTGGTATTTGCTTTTAATCTTTATTGTTACTCTCTTTGGAGCAATGTTGCAATTTAAACGCAATTTCACCGCGTGGGCTTATTCTCCCGCACTTTTAAACCTTGCAATGATTGTTGCACTTTTGCTTGCAAGAAATAGTGAAGCTTATGAAGCAGTAATTATTCTTAGCTATGGCGTATTAGCAGGTGGAATCATGCAGATTCTATTACATTGCTTTCCAATGTATCGTTTGGGATTCTTTAAGCTTTTATTTGCTGGCTTTAAAGAACTCAAAACCAAACCACACAATACAAATTATATCGACAAAAGAAAATCTATCGACCAAAGCGTTAAGAGATTCTTTAAACAATTTTTTCCTGCAATGCTTGGTAGCTCTACTGCGCAATTTGCATCTTTTATTGATACGCTTTTAGCTTCCTTTTTAGCAAGCGGGACAATCTCTTATTTATATTATGCAAATCGTATTTTTCAGCTTCCTTTAGCAGTTTTTGCCATTGCCACTTCTACGGCACTTTTCCCTCTTGTTGCAAAATTCCTTAAAGAATCAAAAGAAGAGGAAGCCTTAAAAGCTCTCTCAAAATCTTTTTGGTTTCTTGCAATTTTGCTTAGCATTTGCACAGTTGGAGGAATGTTTTTAAAAAATGAAATTATTTGGTTGCTTTTTGAGAGAGGTAAATTTGTGCGCGAAGATACTTTAATGTGTGCGAATGTTTTTGTAGCATATCTTCTTGGATTGCTTCCTTTTGGGCTTGCTAGAATTTTCTCTCTTTGGCTCTATTCTAAAAATCAGCAAGTCTTAGCGGCAAAAATTTCTGCATTTTCTCTACTTGTTGGCACATTTTTTTCACTTATTCTTATGCAGTTTTTTGGAGCAGTTGGACTAGCACTTGCTGGAAGCATTAGTGGAGTTTTTGTTTTTCTTTTAACATTGCATTATTTTAGTTGGAAATATTTTTTATCTATTTTATGGAATCCCAAATTTATTCTTTTAACATGTCTTTTACTTTGTGTAGAATCGCTAGTGCTTTTTGCATTCAAAGCCTATATTTTTAGCCTAAATTAATCCTCAAATGCTGTTGTGGTAAAAAACTCCAAAATTGCCTCGCGCATTAAAGAAGGTTCTGCAATTGCATTAACTCTACTTCTAAATTCACTTGCACCTTTTAATCCTTTAGAATAAGCATGCAAATTTTTGCGAAACATTGTTGCCCCATAATCCCCTCTAAAAGAAATTGTGCGGTCAAAATGCTCTAGCACAACGCGTTTTCTTAGCTCTACACTCTCTTCAACGCTTCCTTCTTTAATCTGTGCAAATATCCACGGCTTCTCTACCGCTGCTCTCCCTATCATTACACCATCAGCCCCTGTAAATTCTATGACTTCTTGTGTTTTTTTAGCACTTGTAATCTCTCCATTTGCAATCAGTGGTATGGAAAGATTTTTTTTCATAAGAGCAATAGCATGATAATCAATTTTTTCTTTTTTGTATCCATCAGTCTTTGTTCTGCCATGCACAACGGCATAATCAATAGGCGCATCTTTTAAAGCTTGTGCAATTTCTAAGGGAATTTTTTTATCAAACCCCAAACGCACTTTTACACTTAAATACGGAATCTCGCTAATTTCTCTAATGAGCTTTAAAATTTCTACAAGTTTTTTTAAATCTTTTAACAAAGAGCTACCGCTTCCATGACTTGAAACCTTTGGAGCTGGACAACCACAATTTAAATCCAAAATCTGGATTTCACTCTTTAGTGTATTTAAATATTCTACTGCACGCGTAATAATTCCAAAATCATTACCCGCAATTTGCAAAGCAAAAGGAGTTTCAAGGGGAGACTTTTCTACCATTTTTAATGTTTTTTTGTTTTTAAATGCCAAAGCATGCACGCTAATCATCTCACTAACAGTAATATCTGCTCCAAACTTTTTTGCCACTTCACGCAAAGGCAAATCACTATAACCCGCCAAAGGAGCTAACATTAATGTATTTTTCTTAATAAGAGATTCCAAAATCTACCTTTAAAATTTTATGGAATCTTAACAAAAAACTAACAATAACCAACTAAAATTTCACCAAATCAATTTTAAATAGGAGTTAGTAATGAAAACTAAAAAATTTGTAAGCGCAATGCTATTAGCTAGCGTTTTAAGTTTGCCTGCTTTTGCAGATATGGATATACAAGGACAAATTATTGATGTCAATCATACTAACAAAACCATCACAATTTCAGGAATGCATGGTAATAATATGGTTGTTCAAGTTTTTCCTTATACTGAACTTAAAGGAGATGATTGCGGAATCTTTGGAGCTTACGATACTTATCATAATTTTACCGCTCTTAAGCCCGGAATGTTTGTTGAGATTGATGGTTATCCACAAGGGCAAGTTTTTGGAGCAAAAGAAATAGAATGGAAATGCGGGCGAAGAGCATATTAATTTTATAATCATTAAATCTATATCTTAACAAAAACTAACAATAAATGCGTTAGAATTCTTTTGTTTAGTTTATGAAAGGATAAAGATAAAAAACGTATTTTAAAAAAATATTCACAATCTTGGTAGTATTTGTTGGTTTAAATACATTTGCATCAGATAATGCAATTTTATATGGACAAATTATCAATGTAGATGACGCAAATAAAACAATCACTATTCAAAATGCACAAAACAATAATGTTACTACTGTGCAAGTATTTCCAAATACAAAGCTACATGGAAAAAATTGTGGTTTATTTGGCACATATTCAGACAATGAGCGTTTCTCTGCTCTGCAATCAGGAATGTTTGTAGAGGCAAAAGGTTACTTAAAAGAAGAAATTTTAATGCTTACATTATAAGTGGCAATGCGGAGAAAAAGCGTATTAAGGAGCTTCTATGATTTTCTTTAGAGCAATTTTAATTATGTCTTTGCTGGTTGCGACAAGTTTAGCAAGCAGCTTCAAGCTTCAAGGAACTATTGCAAAGACAAATAATGCGGATAAAACAATTACTGTGGATTCCATTTATGGAGATAGTGTTGTTGTAAAGATTTTACCAAATACTGAAATCGAAATGGATAATTGTGGTGCTTTTGGAATCAATAAATATGGAACTTTTAAGGATTTAACCCCGGGAACTTTCGTAGAGATTAAATTGTATTTCCAAAACCTAAATAATGGACAAACAAATCCAATTGCAAGAGAAATTGAAATAGAATGTTATAGAAACAAAGCATATTAAGATTGTTGCGACTTATAACAAAAAACAAGCCCGACTTTTCTTAAATGTGCAAACTCTTGTAAGCCCTTAAAATCTTCTACTGCTACAAAGCAATAAATCTTGCTTCCAAAATTTTGAATTTGCTCTAAAGAGTTACTTTGTAAGGTTCTGCTTGGATTTATCAAAACTAAATTTTCTACACGCTTTTTTTGGCAAAGCTGTTTATAAGCATATTCTATGGCTTTGTTGCAACATACATTTACACCAAATACACTAAATGTGCCATATAAAATCGGCGGAATCTTAAAAGATTCTAGCACAAATGTATCGCCAAAAACTAACATTGCACCTCCGCAATAATTTCTCCTACGGCATTATATTCTAGCTTTTCATTAGCAAGTAAAGAGACTTTGATATTCTCTAAAATGTTGCGATAATTTTTAAAAAATGCTAAACGCTCGTTTTTGCAATTTTCTAAAATCTTTAAAACATCTTCTTCCCTACCTACAAGATATTGCCCCATTCCATAAGATTCTACCATTTTATGCGCAATGCCTTTTGCAATGCTTAAATCATCTTTTGCATGCGAATAGCGTTCTTCAAAGAGTAATTCCAAAGCTGCAATTCCAGATAAATGAATTTTAATTTGACTTTCCATTTCATTTTGACTTAAAAACTCTTTATCTGCATATTTAAATCCATCGCTCATTAAAGTGATTTTTTCAAAAGGAACTTCTAAAGTGTATGCACTAAAAGCTTTAGCTGCTTGATAATATGCTAGAATCTCGCGTTCTTTGACACTAAAACTTAGCTTTTTGCGCACCCCAAGCATGACTTTATCGCGCACACTCAAAATATCTTCTTTGGTAATAACCTCTGAACCTCTTTTAATCGCATTTAATGCAGCTTCATTCACCAAAGAAGCAAGCGCAGCACCGCTAAATCCTACACATAGTTTTGAGACTTCTTCAAAATCAAAATCACAATTCTTGCCCCTTGTATGCACTTGCAAAATCTTAACACGTTCCTGTAAATTTGGTAATTCTACAAAAATTCTTCTATCAAACCTTCCGCTACGCAATAATGCTTCATCAAGGGATTCTACATTATTTGTCGCTCCAATTACAATTACTCCAGAACTATCCTCAAAGCCGTCCATTTCTGTTAAAAGCTGATTGAGCGTTGCTTCTCGCTCATCATTGCGCATTCCACCACGCGCTTTGCCCACCGCATCAATTTCATCAATAAAAATAATAGAAGGTGCACTTAATTTTGCTTTTGTAAATAAATCATGCACACGTTTTGCACCCATTCCGACATAAATTTGCACAAAACTTGCCCCGCTTTGATAAAAAAATGGCACTTTTGCTTCCCCTGCAAGTGCTTTTGCAATGAGTGTTTTCCCAACACCCGGCACACCAACTAGCAATACCCCTTTTGGCAATTTTACGCCAAAATCCTGATATTTCTTAGGAGATTTTAGATAATCAATAATTTCTTCTAATTCATTTTTTGCTTCACTAATCCCAGCAACATCTGCAAAAGTAACATTTGAGCTTATAGGCTTAATGTGTTGGAGCATAAATGCTTCATTTGCTAAAGATTTTGCGACATTAGAATATGTTGATTCCTCTTTTGGTTTAACTTGTTTTTGCGGACTTTGAATAGTTTTACTTTGTTTAAAAGCAAAGAAAAATAACAAAACAATAAAAACTGCTCCAAAAATTACAATAATTTCTACTGCATTACGCCATAAACTCCAATCTTCTTTGATTTCCAAAGGCACTTGTTGCCCAAAAGCCTGCAAATCCACGCTATCCTTTGCAACTTTATAATGCTTTTTATCCAATGTGAAATATAAATATTCTCCCTTAATTGTTGCAATTTTTGGCATATCATTTTGCATTAAACTTTGTAGCTTTGTTGCGCTAATTAACTGCACTTCTTGTTTTAAAAATAACACGCCAAGTAGGATTCCAGCAACTAAAATCGCTAAAATGCCAACATAAAAAGCTTTAAATTTCTGCATAATTCTTATCCATTTTTGGGTTAAATTTTTCTAGCTTTATCCAGCTATCTTTTAAAATCAATTTTTTAGAAATCATTTGCACTTTATTATAATATTCATCAAAACCTTGTGCAATAGACATAGAATCTTGTGATATTACATTTTCAACCAACACATTTAAAGGAATCTTTTTGCTACACAACGCCTCTCTAAATGCTAGATTATTTTCTTGCACACTTGTTTCAATCTGTTTTTTTCTCTCTTTTGCGACATTTCCATTAATTCTATCTTTTAGCAAAGCTGATGGTGTATTATCACGCGGAGAATAGATAAAACTATGCAAATGCGTCAAAGGAAGTTGTGAAAAATTCTCAAATGCTTCTTGCCAAATTTTTTCACTCTCTCCGGGATGTCCAACAATAAAATCACTCCCTAGCGCAAATCCTTTATCATGCAAAATACAAAATAATTCCAAATCTTTTTCAAAAGTGTTTAAGCGATTCATAATCTTTAGCATTTTTGGCGAAGTGTGCTGTAATGCAATATGCAAGTGCCGTTCAATCTTTGGATTATCTAGTATTTCTAAAAACTTTTCATCAATTTGTGAAGGTTCTAAACTTCCAATTCTAAGACGTTTTAAAGCTGGGATTGCGCATAGAGATTCCACAAGTGCGGTAATATTTGAGCCAAAATCCTTACCCCAGCTGCCCATATTTGTCCCTGTAATAATAAACTCACTAAACCCTTTTTGCGTTAAACTCTCCACTTGTTCTAAAATCTTTTCTTTTGAAAAACTCCTAGCTTTTCCACGCACACTAGGAATTATGCAATACGAACACGCAAAATCACAACCTTCTTGAATCTTAATAAAAGCGCGACTTTTCCCCACAAAATCACTTAAAATTTCATTCTCCAAAGATTCTAAATCATCGTGTAAATAAAATTTAGAATCCTGCTTTAAAAGAGTATTAATATTTTCTTTATGAGAATGTCCAAACACCCCATTTACCAGCCCTTTATCTAAGAGTGCTTGCCCTTGTGTTTGCACACCACAACCTGTAAAATAGATTCTCTTCCCTTCATTTTGCAAACGATTAATATAGTTTCTCACACCACTATCTGCACTATTTGTAACTGTGCAGGAATTAACCACTACAATATCACTATCTTCTTCATAGGGAGTTTGTATAAAATCCCTTAAAGCATTAATCATTACTTGCGTATCAAAGACATTTGTTCGGCAACCAAACGTTTTAAAATAGACTTTTTGTTTAGACATTAAAATCTCTAGCTAAAATTTGTAGGTGGAACAACGCCATCGCCGACACGCGTAGCTTTAAATGCCTCTTGTTCGCTTTTGCGCTTTCCTTCATACACTGTTGTGCTAGGATATGCAATTTGAATGCTTGGTTCTTGCAAAATCGCATTAATAATTTCTGCACTTATACTACTACGCAAAGCCAAAGTCGCATAGGCGTTTGTCAAATACCACACAGAGATTCTAATCCCATTTTGTTCTAAAAGACTAAAAACGCGTGGCTCTACATTTGTATTACGCAAAGAAAACCTATCACGCAATTTTATAAATTGCTTGCGCGTGCTTTCTGTGTAACCTTTTGCATATTTTTTCGCACATTCTCTTGCAATATGGCAAGCTCTTGCATGGTCTGAATCAAAAGTAATCGTAAAATCAATCCCGTCCCAAACTGTTTTCATTCCTCCATGCGTATAATTAGAAAACATTGTCGTAAAAACAAAGTTATTGGGAACAAAAATAATTCTTCCAGCGCGGCGATTTTCCGTATAAGTTGTTAATGTAATATCTTCATAAAGCGTGATTCTAAGCACAGAAATATCTAATACATCTCCCACATACACTGCACCATCTTTAATCACCTTGATTCTATCTCCTGCATGCACAGCTCCACCAACAACAATCACAATCCAACCAAGAACAGACATAAATAAATCTTTCATAGCAATTGCTAAACCAGCAGACGCAAAACCAAGCACAGTAACAAGATAACCCACATTATCAAGATAAGAAAAAAGCAAAATGATTACAATAAGCGTAATATTTAAGAAGTTAATAATCTTATTTGTCGTGTAAATACGCTCATTATCATGAATATACTTGCGCACTCCAAGCTTTAATGCAAATGCAATTCCAATTAATACAAGAATGCTAATTCCTATATAAATACCTTTTACAAACTGCGCTTTAATTTGCACCGTAAGTCGCGCTCTGTTTTCTTGTGTTTCTTTTGTGAAAATCTCTAAAGTTGTATTAAAAACCTCTTTGGTAGTCTCTAGCACAGTAAGCGCATTAATATTATTGCTATATGCTTTTTCAATCTCTTTTTGATTTGAAAACAAACAATAATTTGAACGACAAACATTATATAATTCTGCTTGATTTGGAGTAGTTTGATAAATTTTAAGCAAACCTTTTAATGCAATATCCTTATCATTTAGCCATTTTAAATTATTAAGCAAGCTCTTGTAATTTGCATTTAAAATTTTTAATTCTTCATCAGCTTTTTTAATATAAGAATAGGCACGCACAATTAAAAGAGGATTTGTTACATTTGGCATTTCCTCTAACTCTTTTGCTTCTGTAAGTTCTCTAAAGGGTAAATCTTTATAAATATCTAACACTTTTTTTTGCTGTTCTAGCGCTATAAGATTCCGATTTAAAATACTTAATTGATTTTGGGTTTCAAGAGTTTTTGGCTTACTCTCTAAATGTGCAATTGCTTCTTGAGTATTTTTAAGGCTTTCTAAAATTTGTTGATAGGATTGATAATTAGAATAACGTTTCATCCATACATTGTCTGAATCTTCTAACAAACGATTTGCTTGCGTAACTTCTAATTCCAAAGATTTAATCATCTTAATCTCATCAACAATTTCTCCAAATGCGATGCATACAAAAAGACAAATAAAAACTACAAAACGCATTACATAAACTCTCTTAAAATATCCAGCACTAAAGCTTTTGGAATATTTTCCCTAAAACATACATTTCCGATTCCTTGCGGTAAGATAAATTTAATACGCGCATCAAGGGTTTTTTTATCCAAAAAGAAGCTTTCGTAAAAGGATTCCACATTTTTAATTGCATAAGTTGTTGGAATCCCAAATTTCTCCAATAAAGCCTTAATTGCATCAAACTCTTCTTGCTTGATTAAATCAAGAGCAAGCGCAAGAGTGTTTGCCATCATCATTCCAATCCCAACTGCTTCTCCATGCAGATATTTTCCATATCCACTTTGTAGCTCTATAATATGACCAAAAGTATGCCCATAATTTAGTGCTGCTCTAATCCCCTGCTCTTTTTCATCTTCTTTCACAACTTGCGCTTTAATGCTAACTGCCTTATGAATCATTGTTAAAAGATTATTTTCATTGCTAATATCAAGATTTTCTAAAAATCTAAAAAATTCCTTATCAAAACACACTGCCATTTTCACGACTTCTGCAAGCCCTGCGCTCATTTCACGTTTTGGCAATGTGTTTAGAAACTTAGGGTCAATATACACAACTTGTGGTTGATGAAAAAGCCCAACAAGGTTTTTACCAAAAGAATTGTTGATTCCTGTTTTCCCACCAACACTAGAATCCACTTGCGCTAAAAGTGTAGTTGGAATCTGAATAAAATCAATCCCACGCATAAAGATTCCAGAAGCAAACCCTACCATATCCCCAATAACACCACCACCAAAAGCAATCATTAAAGATTTTCTGTCTAAACGATGAATAAATGCCGCTTCTAAAATCGCTTCAACACTCTTAAAATCTTTATAAACTTCGCCATCAGGAATCGTGCAACAATACACTTCTTTTGCTTGAATTTGTCCTAAAAGGGTTTGTAAATGCAATCCTGCAATTTTTGGATTTGTAACAATTAAAACTTTTTTATCCAATGTCAATTTAGGTAAATCTCCAAAATGAATTTTGTAACCAATGTCTTGGCTTTTTAAAGTAATCCGCAAAGGATTTATGCAAGATTCCACGCGTTTTGCCTTTTGTTTGTTTTTTTCATTTTAGCAATTTTTTGTTTTATATATCCTTTTGTGTTATAATTTTCTCTTTTTGTGGCAAAGATTTGAGCCTTAGGAGAAAGTTTGCTAAAAGCGTGGTTTTTTCTCATTCTTGCGATTGTGAGTGAAGTTTTTGGTGTTTCTATTATGAATTACTCCAAAGAAGGAAATGAAATTTTTGTCTATGGATTTATGTTCCTAATGATAGGAATCGCGTATTATTTTATGTCCCTATCTATCCGCAAGATTAGCGTAGGAATCGCTTATGCAATTTGGGAGATTGTAGGTTTAAGCTTAATCACTCTAATTGCATTATTTATTTTTGATACTTCCTTAAAAACACAAGAATATATTGGATTAGCCCTTGCTGTTATTGGAATCACACTTGTAAATTTAGGAGAAGACCATAATGTTTAACATTTATCTTCTCTATGTCATTTTGGCTGCCATTTTAGATATTATCGCAAATCTAACACTGAATAAATCTGATGGTTTTAGAAACTTAAAATGGGGAATTTTATCAGTTTTGCTTGTTTGGCTTGCTTTTTATTTACTTGCTTTAAGCCTAGAAGGAATGAAACTAGCAGTAGCTTATACACTTTGGGGAAGTATTGGAATCTTAGGCACAACAATAGGAGGCTGGGTTTTTTTCAAGCAAAAACTAAAACCTATTGGTTGGATTGGAATCTTTATTATTATTCTTGCAGTGATTACCCTAAAAACAGCGTAATCACAAACTTAATTTGATTTATTTTCCCAAACAAAAATCACTAAACATCACATCTAACATTTGCGAATACTCATAAGGCTTTGTAATAGAAGCAATCGCACTTAATGCATCGTTTAGATGAAAACTAAAAAGTTCTAGCTCACCATTTTCTAGTGGCTCAAGAGAGCTTTTTAGCGCGTTAATACATGCTTGCACCGCTTGAAACTGATATTCTGAAACCAACAAAAGAGATTCTAGTTTTTCATTTGCATTTAAAAGCGTTTCAAGTTTAGCTTTGAACTGCTCAAGCAAAGAATCTTCATGATATAAATCCCCTTTTAAGCTCAACAATAAAGGCTCAAACTCTTCTAGCATTGCAGTATCAAGTCGCATTTCCAAATCCACTTTATTAATAAGCACAAGAATTTTCTTTTGCAATTTATATGTTTTTAACAAAGTAATAATCTGTAAATCTTCATCATCTAAAGGACGAGAACCATCAAAAAGTGCAAGAAGCAAATCACTCTCTTTTGCACTTTCTAAACTGCGTTTAATGCCTTCATTTTCTATGACATCTGCACTTTCTCTAATCCCAGCGGTATCAATTAAGCGCAACAAATGCCCACCTAGCATAAAATTTTCTTCAATACTATCACGTGTCGTCCCTGCAACATCACTCACAATAGCGCGATTATTACGCAAAAGGGCATTTAGCAAAGAACTTTTGCCGACATTTGGTTTTCCCACAATACAAAGTTTATAGCCCTCAAATACCATTCTTTTGTTTTTAGAATACTCTAAAAGCGCATTGAGATTCTTTAAAATGGCTTGTAACTTTTGCTCTAAATCCCCTAATAAGCTTTCAGGCAACTCCTCATCAGCATAATCAATAAACACCTCACTATGCGCCAATAAACCAATGATGGTAGAGCGCAAATCTTCGCAAAAATCGTGCATTTCTCCTTTTAAATGGCGCATTAACATTTGATGCGCATTTGCATTTTGAGATTCTATCAGTTTTGCTATGGCTTGCGCTTGTGATAAATCAATACGACCGCCTAAAAATGCGCGCTTTGTAAATTCTCCGGGATTTGCTAAACGTGCCCCAAACTTTAAACATTCTTGTAAAATATTTTGCGCTATGAAATTTCCACCATGGCATTGAAATTCCACCACATCTTCAGTAGTATAACTATTGGGAGCTTTAAAATACAGCACAATACATTCGTCTAAAAGCGCACCATTTTCAAAATAAATTTTAGTAAGTCTTGCAAAACGCGGTTTAATAGAGTTTTCAATATAATTAAAATCAAGTTTGGCAAGTTTTGAAGCAATAAAAAGGGAGTTTTTACCACTTAAACGCAGCACATTTAAAGAGGAGCGACCATAAGTTGTCGCTGGAGCTATAATTGTATCGTTATCTAACATTATCAAGAATGATAAAAAGCATTAATCACAATATAACGTTCCCCTTCGCTATTTAGACGAAAAGAAACATATTTATCAGGAAATTGCTCACGCAGTTGCTTTAAAGCAATGTGTGCCAATACGCCATCTAATGGCTTTGTCTGCGCCCTTCCTGTGGCTTTAACACTCTCAATAGTTGGCAATAAGTAATTTGCAATCATTTCTTCTTGATTACGCAAAAACTCTGCAATTTCAAGGCGAATCATCAAACCATAAACATGATTAACCCAGTTAAAGATTAAATAAGAAATTGCCTTATAGCGATACCCTTCTTTACCAATCAATAATGCAGAATCTTCACCATCAATTTTTACAAAAAGCGTATTTTCATCATAAGGCTCAACAATCACATCATCAAGCTTATAAGGAAGCATTTTTAATAGCTCATTAAGCTCTTTTTGCACGACTTTTGCAATCTCTTGAAGCTCTTCATTAGAAAAAGTGGGCTTCTTGCATTTTTTATCATATGATTCTTTTGTATCTTCAAAATCACTAAAAGGATTTTTACTAGATTCTTTAGTAAAATCTTTCAAAACACTTTGAGATTCCACATTAACATTCTTATTAACATTTTTAGGCTGAGCACAAATTATTGCTTGCTTTTTACCAAATCCTAAAAGCCCTTTGGAAGGGTTTTGAATAATCTCGTATTCTAAATCCACCACAGAGCAATCAAATGTTTTTGCAGCGATAATTAGTGCTTCTTCTAAGGTTTGAGCTTCTATTTTTTTCATGGTTAAACTTTATGTTGTTTATGTTCAGCAATTTCTCTAGCTTTTTTGCGCTCTAGAGATTTATTGATTAAAAGCTGCTGCAAAATAGAGAATACATTATTAACAAACCAATACAAGACAAGCCCTGATGGGAATGTTACAAAGAAAATTGTAAAAATTAAAGGTAAAAATTTAAAAATTTTCTCTTGTATAGGGTCATTAAATGTTGTTGGTGTTAAATGTTGTTGAAGATACATTGTCCCACCCATTAAAATTGGCAATACAAAATAAGGGTCCATCACTGATAAATCTGTAATCCACAACAACCAATCCGCACCTTTTAACTCAATTGCATTAAATAACACGCGATAGATTGCAAAAAATACCGGTATCTGTAATAATAGCGGTAAGCATCCACCCATAGGATTTGCGCCATGTTTTTTATAAAGCTCCATCATATGCACTTGTAATTTTTGTGGCTCACCCTTGTATTTTTGCTGCAATTCTTTCATCTTTGGTGCAATTTCTTTGAGCTTTTGCATTGAAACCATTCCTTTGTAAGTCAAAGGATATAAAACGATTCTAACAATAAGCGTGAGTAAAATAATCGCCCAACCCCAGTTTCCGCAAAAATCATATAATTTCTCTAAGAGTAAAAATAATGGCTTTGCAAAAAATGTGATTACGCCATATTCTACAACATCTGTTAAAGTCGGATTAATAGATTCTAACAAACGATAATTTTTAGGACCAATATAACCCTCTAATACTAGCTCTCCATTCCCACTAATAAAAGGCATTGGATTTTCATTTGCGTTACTTAAAATTGTTGCATTTAAACCTTTTTCATTGAATAAGAGTGTTGTATAATAACGATCCACAGATGCTAAAATTTTTGCATTAGAAAAATTTACTTGCCCTTGTGCATCGCCATCTTCGACCGTTGTAATCGTATTATCAGATTCCTTAACAATCACTCCTTTAAAAACATACGCGTCATTTTCTACGCTTGGACGCATACCCGGAGAAACAAAATAAATAGAGTTTTGTGGAATCTTAATCGTAGCGGTATAATAACCATTGGAATAGAAAGTTAAAATCTTTTGCACTGTGATTCCATCTAACTCTTGCACCAGTGTTAGACTTTGTGGAGCATCGGTTAATTCTAAATGGCTTACACTTGCTCTATAAGGAGTGTTTAAAGCTTGATTATTTAATACAGAATCAGAAAAACGCACTTCCAAAATCTTAGGATTACTTTGGTTTGCTACATCAGCGGCAAACAAAGAAAGTGGTGCGGAATCCTTACGATATTTTTCCTCTTTTAGCTCCACAATTGTAATTCTGCCTAACTTATCAATTTTGTAAGTAAAACTCTTTGATTCAATAGTTGCAATTATTGCAGAATCTTTTATGGCATTACTAGTCTCCACAGAAGTGCTTGCATCTTGCACATTTGAAGAAATTTGCGGTGCATTAGCATTAACTTTGGATTCTATTTTTGTTGCATTATTTTCAGTGAATTCAGGTTGATAAAAATAGCTGTATGGCACAAAAAATGCAAGTGCTAAAACTACTGCAATCATAATTCTAGTTTGTGAGCTTAATTGGTCAATTTTGTTAAACACGAGAAACCTTTGAATAGTTTTTAATAACTTGAAATGCTTGTAATTGAATATTTAGCAACATTCTATTTATAGGGATATTTTGAAAAATATAACTCTGTTCTTTGTAAGGAATTAACCAATATTTGACTAAACAGGGTTTAAACACATTAACTTGCAAAGATATAGAAATGTTAGGATAGGCAACACCGCCTTCAAAAAATTGATTACATGATAAGATTCTACCTAAAGTTTTAAAAGTTGCAATAAATGGGTTTTGAAATAAATATACTTGCTTAGCATATTCTGAACAGCTGGGGTAATAGCGACAATTCATCCCTAAAAACGGGGAAGCGAAACGCTGATAACCTTCGATAGCAAAAAGACAAACATTTCTAAACATATTTTAGACCAAACCAAGTCGCATTAATGCGTATTTATAATTATCTTGCAAGGTTTTATATGCAACCTCATCTAATCCATCTTTTGCCAACAAAATCATATCTCCGCCCCTTAAATTTAACATAGATTCTCTATAAATAGAACGTAATCTTCTTTTGATACGATTACGACATACTGCATTGCCTATCTTTTTCGATACAGAAAACCCAACTCTTTTTCGTTGCGCATCTTCTCTAAAAAACAAGACAAAATGAGAATTATGCCATCGTTTTTGGCTCTTATAAACACGGTCAAAATCCTGCTTTGTGTTTAGCGTAACCAAATGCAACCCTATAAAACTTAGATTGCAAGCCTTTTTCTGCCTTTTGCACGTCTTGCATTAATAATTTTACGTCCATTTTTAGTCTGCATTCTTACTCTAAAACCATGCGTGCGCTTACGTGGAGTATTATGTGGTTGATATGTCCTTTTCATTGTTAAAAACCTTACTAAAAAATAAACGCTGATTTTAGCGCAATTTTACTTAAAACTAGATTTATTTATCACTCTCTTCCAATCCACAAGTTAGCGCAACAGCGATAGCAACAACCAAATCACTTTCATCTTTGCTTTCTTGTGGCATTAATTGCTCTAGCTTTCTCTCCAAATAAGAAGTGTCAAAATTTCCTCTCCTAAAATCCCTATCATTACAAATATTAATCAAAAATGGAATCGTAGTTTTCACTCCGCGGATTTTAAACTCATTTAATGCACGCTTTAATTTATTAACCGCTAAATCATAACTTGTCGCATGCACAATAAGTTTTGCAACCATAGAATCATAAAAAGGTGGAATCGTAAAATCTTTATAAATATAACTATCTACACGCACAAAAGGACCAAGTGCTGGATAATACGCTGTGATTGTCCCAGGATTTGGCACAAAATCATTATGCACATCTTCTGCATTAATCCTAGCTTCAATCGCAAATCCTTGAATATGCACATCACTTTGCACAATATCTAAAATTTCTCCACTTGCGATTCTAATTTGTCTCCCAATCAAGTCAAACCCAGTAACTTCTTCAGTTACACCGTGTTCTACTTGAATCCTTGTGTTCATCTCCATAAAGTAAAAATTATTATAATCATCAACTAAAAATTCAACAGTTCCAGCATTTGTATAATTTGCAGCTTTTGCAGCACCCACTGCGACACTTCCCATTCTGCGGCGCATATCTGTGCTCATTGTCGGACAAGGAGCAATCTCAATTAGCTTTTGATGTCGCCTTTGGATAGAACAATCACGCTCAAATAAATGGATAACATGCCCATAATTATCCGCTAAAATCTGAAACTCAATATGACGAGGATTTTGAATATATTTCTCCATAAAAACATCTTCATTTTTAAAGAATGTTAATGCTTCTCTTTTGCACGCTTCAAAAGAACTTTCCAAATCTTTCTCTTCCCAAACAACACGGATTCCACGTCCTCCCCCTCCACTGCTTGCTTTTAAAATCACAGGGTAGCCAATTTTACGTGCAATTTTTTGAATCTCATACATACTAAGGGCATTTAATGGTTCAGTGCCCGGAACAACTGGAATCCCATTTGCAATCATCAAACTCCTAGCTGCATTTTTATCCCCCATTTTTGCAATCACTTCACTACTAGGACCAATCCAAACAAGCCCAGCTTCTTGCACTTTTTTAGCAAAAAGAGCATTTTCGCTTAAAAATCCATATCCGGGATGAATTGCTTCTGCTTCCATTTCCTTAGCTGCTTGAATGATTAAATCAGAATCTAAATATCCCTTAATAGGATCATCACCAATCGCATAAGTATATGTTGCCATTTTTACATGCATACTATCTCTATCTGCGCGCGAATAAATTGCTACAGATTCTATGTTCAAATCATTACAAGCCCTAATAATACGCACGGCAATTTCACCGCGGTTTGCAATCAAAATTCTTTTAAACATTATCGCTCCAAACAAAGATAATCTACACATTCTATAAATTTTATTTTTAAGAATTGTTAAAGTTTTATAAAATTTGGTAAAAAGCTTGCAAATGTGCTACAATTTGCGCATTTTTACACATTTAGGTAGTTTTATGGAATTATTTCATGCAATCATTTTAGGAATCGTAGAGGGCTTAACAGAATTTTTACCTATCTCTTCCACAGGACATTTAATTTTAACTTCAAAATTATTAGGGATTCCACAAGATATTTTTCACAAAACATTTGAAGTTGTGATTCAACTAGGATCTATTCTAGCAGTGATTTTTGTCTTTTATGAAAAACTTTTTAAAAATAGTCTATATTTATGGATAAAATTAGCATTAGGATTCTTACCTGCTGGAATCTTAGGATTCTTATTTTACCCCTATATTAAAGAACTTTTTTCACCAATTATTGTGTCAATTGCGCTCATTCTAGGAGGAATTGTCTTTATTATTTTGGAGATTTTTTATAAGGAGAAAGAACACCATACCACAGAAATCAATACAATCTCTTACAAGCAAGCTTTATTGATTGGATTTTTTCAAGCATTGGCTATGATTCCGGGAATTTCACGAAGCGGAGCAACGATTGTTGGTGGATTGCTTTTAGGTTGTAATCGCAAAGTTGCCACAGAATTTTCTTTTCTTTTAGCACTCCCTACGATGATTATAGCAAGCGCATATAGTCTTTATAGAAATCATGAAGTTTTAAATGCCGATAATACACTTATTTTGGGAGTTGGGTTTGTCGCTGCATTCTTTAGTGCATTACTTGCAATTAAGCTTTTTTTGAGCTTTGTATCACGTTTTAATTTTATTCCTTTTGGAATCTATCGCATTGTTCTTGGTGTTGCATTTTTGTATTATCTAGATATTATTTAAGCATAGCTTTGACTTGTGCCTTAATTGTAGCACTTTTATCTTGCAGTTCTATTGTGGAATCTAAAGATAAATCTGAAAGTTTTTTAATTTTTTTACCTTCGCTTAAAACACATGCATAACCTTCTTTTTGGTGGTTTTCTGGATTCTTTGCTTCTAGCTGCATTTTTAAAGATTTTATTTTCATAGAAAGCCTTGCTAATTTTTGCTCTACTTTTAAATGCAATTTCTCACTTGGCATCTGGAATCTTAACCCACAAAGAATAAGTTTATGCTCCATTTTTTGTATCAAAAATTCACCTTGTTGCTGACATTGCATTTGCAGTTGGGTGATTTTATTAAAAAAAGGATTCTGATTTAGTTTTTCTCTTAATCTTTGCATTTGTGTAAATTTTACCTGCAAAATACGCATTAAATTTTTATCCAAATCCCCTTGCATAGAATCTAAACGCATCAACCATTCATTTTTATCCGGAAGTAATATTTCTATCGCAGCAGAAGGTGTTGGAGCGCGCAAGTCTGCTACAAAATCGCTTAAGACAACATCAGGTTCATGCCCAATTGCAGAAATAACAGGAGTCTTTGTAGTATAAATTGCTTCAATGACTAAAGGTTCATTAAACACCCATAAATCTTCAAAACTCCCACCACCACGCGCCAAAATGATACAATCTACTCCTAAATTATCTGCGATTCTAAGATTTTCTACAATATTTTCTTTAGCACCATCACCTTGCACAAGCGTATTTAACAGCACAAACTCTACAAGATTCCATCGTTTTTTTGCAATACTTAACATATCCTGCAACACTGCACCCGTGCTTGAAGTGATTAGTGCAACTTTTTTGGGAAATTTTGGCAAAGGCTTTTTATTTGCAAAATAACCCTTCTTTTCATACTCACTTTTTAACTGTTCATACGCTAAAAGCAATGCTCCAAAGCCACTAGGAAAGGCATTGGTGCAGTTTAGCTGATACTCTCCACGTGGAATATACACACTAATAACACCTTCAAGTGTTAGCTCCATTCCTTCTTCAATCTTAAACTTTAACTTTGAAGCATTACTACGAAACATTACGCATTTTAAAGAAGAATCTTTATCTTTTAAAGTGAAATATAAGTGTCCGCTAGAGTGGTGCGTGAAGTTGCTTACTTCCCCACTCACACTTACTTGGATAAAAGTAGCTTCTATTAAGCTTTTAAGTTGTGTATTTAATTCTGTAACGCTTAAAGTAGGCATTATTCTACAAGCATAATTGCTAAATTCGCGCTAATTTGCTGCCCTTCTTTTGCGTAAATCTCCTTAATCTCTCCCCCAACTGTTGCCAAAACTTGATTTTCCATTTTCATAGCTTCCACGATAGCAAGCACATCGCCTTCTTTGATTTTATCCCCTACTTGAACTTTCAGTTTTGTAAGATTACCGGGCATTGGTGAAATAATATGTCCGGGAAGATTTGCTTGTGGCAAAGAATCAGATTTTTTGCTAGGAGTTTTGGAATCCTCTTTATCGTTAGATTCTATCAAAACTTCTTTTAAATCTCCATTGACACGCACAAAGAATGGTCGCACATTCTCATCTTTTGCACCGCTTCCTTCTATTTTGATATTATAAGTTTCGCCATGCAAATTAATTGTAAATTCTTTTGACATTGGCGCATTTACTCCCTCAAAAGTCGTTAGTGCCTCTGGGCTTAAACGATTCTCATTGCGCTCACATAAAAACTTCTTAGCGATTCCACCAAACATTGCATACGAAATTATATCTGTCTCACTTTTGGCAAAGTCTTTGGATTCCTCACGAGCTTTTTGCAATTCTGGCTCTAGTTTATCTGCCGGACGCTCTGAAATAATTCCCTCTCCCTCCGCATGAATGCGCTCTATTAATTCTTTAGCAATAGGGGCTGGAGTTTTGCCATAATATCCTTTAATAATATTTTTAGATTCTGTCGTTAATGTCTTATAACGCGTTTGTGCTAGGACATTAAGCACAGCTTGTGTGCCAACGATTTGACTAGATGGCGTAACAAGCGGAGGATAGCCAAAATCCTTGCGCACATTTGGAATCTCTTTTAACACTTCGTCCATTTTATCAAGCGCATTTTGCTCTTTAAGCTGGTTTGCCATATTAGAAATCATACCACCAGGGATTTGATTAACCAACACACGCGTATCAATTTGATTATATTCGGATTCAAATTTTTTATATTTTCGGCGATTGCGCTTCAAAATCTCAGCAGCTTTTTCCATAATTTCTAAATCTAATTTTGTATCCCACTGCGTGCCTTGCAAAGTCGCAACGATAGATTGTGTGCAGGGGTGACTTGTGCCCTCAGCTAATGCAGAGTTTGCAACATCTACAATATCCACACCTGCTTCAATAGCCCTCAAATGCGAACCAAAAGCAAATCCTGCCGTAGAATGTGTGTGCAATGCCAAAGGCAAACCGATTTCCCCTTTTAACGCCTTAACAAGCTCAAAGGTTGCATTTGGAGTAATTAATCCCGCCATATCTTTAATTGCCAAAGAATCGCAACCGCGCTTTGCTAGCTCCTTGCCATATTCTACAAAACTTTTAATCGTATGCACAGGCGAAGTCGTATAACAAATTGCCCCTTGTGCGTGCTTGCCTTGTTTTTTAACTTCTTGTATAGAAACCTCTAAATTGCGAATATCATTAAGCGCATCAAAAATTCTAAAAATATCTACACCATTTTGTGCAGAAAGTCTAACAAATTCTCGCACAACATCATCTGCATAATGACGATAGCCGATTAGATTTTGCCCACGTAAAAGCATTTGTATTGGAGTTTTTTTGAAAATTTCTTTGAAAATTGCAAGACGCTCAAAAGGGTCTTCTTTTAAATAACGCAAGCAAGTATCATAAGTCGCTCCACCCCACACTTCTACACTATGGAATCCAACTTGCTCAAAGAGCTGAGCAGCCTCAACTAAATCCTCTGTGCGCATTCTTGTTGCCAATAAAGATTGATGCCCATCTCTTAAACTATTTTCAGTAATTTTAATCATTAAAAACTCCAAAATTTTATGTTTTGATGTAGCATTATAACAATAATTTTAGCTAAGTAAATACACTCTAAAAATTTTGCGATTTTTTTAAAAAAATTTGCTTCCTTTAGTATCACGCAGGTGTTTTTTGCAATTTTTCCTTTGCATATAAAATCATTATTTTTTCATTCTCTTTCGTATCACTTAAATATACGCTGCCTTTTTTATTTTCCTTAGACGCATTTTTATTGACAGAAATCTCTTTAATATCAAAAAAACTACAAAATACCAAGCCGTCATCTTTTAAAAATTCCATATTAATCTCCTTATTGTGGCAATACTGAGATTAAAGCAATTTTCGTTCCTAAATTTTAAGAGTTATAAGAATATGTAGTAAATAAAGTGCCTTTTTCGTGAATATTACACATTAAAAAATCGTGTAAAACTTCTAAATCTTTGCCATTAGACAAAAACATTTCTTTTTGATGCTCAAGTAAAAATTTTGCCGCTTTTAATTTTGTTACAATTCCACCTGTGGCAAATGCGTTATTTGGGGTAGCTTCAGCATGCAATTCTTCTTCAAAAATCTGTGTTACAACTTTGCGCATTTTAGCATTAGGATTCTCTTTTGGATTTGCATCAAAATAAGCATCAATATCACTTAAAATAGCAAGTAAATAAGCATCGAAAAAATGTGTAACATGCGCAGAGAGTTGGTCATTATCCCCAAAACCCAAATATTTTAATTCCCCTGTTGCAATCACATCATTTTCATTAATAATAGGCAATACTTTATTTTCAAGCAAAACTTCCATTGCATTACGTGCATTTTGTGTATGTTTTCTGGAATCAAAATCATAAGCAGTTAATAAAACTTGCGCTGTCGTGATTTTATGTTTTTCAAACACATTTGCATAAATTTGCATAAGTAATGGTTGCCCAATTGCCGCTAAGGCTTGTTTATTGCTAAGATTTGTTTTATCAAGTTTTAGCTCTGTATATCCTGCAGCTACCGCACCAGAGCTTACTAAAATCACTTCATAAGCACTTCTAAGTTTTGCAATAAGTTGAGCCAATGCTTCAATGCGAGCAAGGTTAATCCTTTGATTTTCTACCAAAATTGCACTACCAACTTTAATGACGATTCTTTTATTTTTGTCTTTTGTATTCATTGTTAAATTCTTTTAAATGCTGCATTTAATAAATGCTTTAATGATTCCACATTAACATTACTCGCGCTTGAAACTCCCAATACAAAAAGTGGTTTTATAACATCGTATTTTGTATCAAAATTCTCTTCTTGTGTGTAACATTGTGGAATCTCTACATTTTTTTTAAGCCCAAAATTCTTATCTTTTATGAAAGATTCTATAAGATTTGCTGCATCTTCTGTTGCATCACTCTTTGAAAACATAATCCCAAAAGGACGATTTTCTAGTTTTTTACTAAACTTACTCACCTCTAAACGCAATATGTCAAATTGCTCATCTAAAGTCCTATAATTTACTAAATCTAGCACAAAAAGTAAAAATCTCGTGCGTTCAATATGGCGCAAAAACTCTATTCCAAGTCCTTTCCCTTCACTTGCTCCACCGATAATTCCGGGAATATCTGCTATAACAAAAGATTGATAATCCCCTACATTTACAATTCCGAGACTAGGAATTAACGTTGTAAATTCATAGTTTGCAATTTCAGGTTTTGCATTTGATAGCACAGAAACAAGTGTAGATTTTCCTACATTTGGAAAACCCACAAGCCCGACATCAGCGATAAGTTTAAGCTCCAAGCGAATCGTTTTTTCAACTCCGGGCAAACCTTTTTGCGCATAAATAGGACGTTGATTTGTAGCATTTTTGAAATGCACATTACCTAATCCACCTTTGCCACCTTCTAAAAATAATATTTTTTGTGTTTCATCTAGTAAATCTAAAAGCAAATCTCCACTTTGACTATCAAAAACTTGAGTCCCCGGAGGCACAACAATGATTAAATCTTCACCTTTTTTACCAGATTTGTTACGCCCTTCACCCGGACGTCCATTTTGCGCTTTGAAATGTTTGTGTCCTCGAAAATGTGAAAGCGTATCTGTATTTCTATCGACTTGAAAATACACATTGCCACCTTTGCCACCATCACCACCATCTGGACCTCCATTAATGACAAATTTCTCACGGCGAAAAGAAACTGCGCCTTCTCCACCTTTGCCAGAAGATACAAAGATTTCAACACAATCAACAAACATTAAATAGCCTTAGAGTATTTGGCTCAAGATTCCGTAGTTTGGAATCTTGAAATGCAGTGCTTAAGAAGCAGGAAGAATAGAGACTTTTTTGCGATTTCTATCTTTTCTTTCAAAAGATACGATTCCATCAATCAATGCAAAAATTGTGTGATCTTTACCGATTCCCACATTGTTTCCCGGATGAACTTTTGTTCCTCTTTGGCGAATAATAATATTACCCGCACGCACAAATTGACCGCCAAATTTCTTAACACCTAAGCGGCGTCCCGCGGAATCACGGTTATTTTGAGTGCTACCCTGACCTTTCTTGTGTGCCATTTTAACTCCTTAAATGTCGCAATCTTAAGCCGCAATTTTTACTACGTGCACACGCGTAAAATCTCGTCTAAAACCTCTTTTTGTTTTACTATCTTTTCTACGGCGTTTCTTAAAAGTAATGACTTTTTTGCCTCTGCCTTCATTGATGACCTCTAGCTCAACTTTTGCACCCTTCACATAAGGTGCACCTAGCTTAATATCATCGCCATTGCAGATTGCTAAAACTTCATTGACTTCAACTTTTGACTTTGGCTCAAGGTTTAAGCAATCTAGCAAAATAATATCGCCCTCACTTACCTTGTATTGTTTGCCTCCATTCGCAATGATTGCATACATAATACAATTCCTTAAAATTTGAAGTTATTTTTTATTAAAACTTAATAAAAGGCTAAATTTTATCTTAATTTTTATTAATAAAACTTTAATTCACAATTGCAATACATTCAATCTCTACAAGCGCATTTTTGGGCAAGACTTTTACGCCAACTGTGCTTCTTGCTGGTTTATGCTCCCCAAAAAATTCTGCATAAATAGTATTCACAATCCCAAAATCTTCCATATTGCTTAAAAAAATTGTTGTTTTTACAACTTTATCTAAACCGCTATTTCCTGCTTTTAACACCTCTTTTAAATTCTGTAACACTTGTCTTGTTTGCACACTAATATCGCCGATTAATTCCCCTTGTGGCGTTAAACCAATTTGCCCAGAGGTATAAAGCATTCCATTGACTTTAATTGCTTGAGAATAAGGACCAATAGCCTGAGGTGCATTTTGTGTTGCAATAATTTCTAACATATAGATTCCTTTACTTTTTTGTGTAATTTATTATAAAATTATAGCAAATTTCGTTTTTAAGGATTTCTTATGCAATCACTTTTAAGAGTTCTAAGTATTAGTGTTCTTGTATTTTCTTTGACCAACAGCACTCTATATGCAGATATTTTTGTAACTCCAAAACCCTCTGAAAATAAATCATATACATACACCGTAGTTTCACCTCTAACACCTTTTGATGAAACTTTAAAAAGAGAAATGGAAAAATATCCTAAAGATTCTGCATTTTTTGTTGATGGTAGAACAGGAAAAATCATTTCTGTTGCTAAACCTCCAAAAACAAGACCAACCACAGAATCGCAATATAAAGCTACTCCAGAAAATTTACCTGCGCCTATAAGAAATGCGGCTCCTTATGAAATGCAAGAAGAACGCATTGAACTTTTACAATAAAGGAGTGTTTATGATAGAAGTAGAATTTTTAGGACCTCTTGGCAATAAAACTTATAAAAGTAATGCTACAAATTTACACGCATTAAAAGAAGAATTGCAATCCATTCCAGAAATAAAGGAATGGTTAAAAGACTGCGCAATTGCTTTAAATGATGAGATTATCACTTCTTTAGATACTCCCATCAAAGAAGGAGACAGAATTGCTATGCTTCCTCCTGTATGCGGTGGATAATGCAAGACACAAAGGACCTATTACTTTATAATGGCGCATTAGATACCACAACAATTTATGCGCAATGGTATGCCTTTGGAACTAAACACAACCTAGGCGCAAATGTTATTTTTACAGGAATAGTGCGCGCTGAAAATGGGTGTGATGGCTTAAGCTTTGATATTTATAAACCTCTTTTAGAACAATGGTTTAACACATGGTGCAAAAAAGCGCAAAACTTAAATGCGTATTTAAAAATGGCACATGCACAAGGCGATGTGCTTAACCATCAAAGCTCTTATATGGCAGGTGTTTTTAGCTCGCAAAGACGCGCAAGTTTGGAAATTTTTGAAGATTTTATCGAAGACTTTAAGCATAATGCCCCTATTTGGAAATATGATTTAAAGCAAGGAGAAAGAATTTATGCAAAAGAGCGCAGCTATCATCTCCCACATAGTGGAATCCTAAGTGAAGAATAATTCTTGAAAGCTGTTGCATTTACAGGAAATTCTAATAGCGGAAAAACAACGCTGATTGAAAAACTCTCTTTGCTCTTAAA
Organism: Helicobacter sp. MIT 11-5569; assembly: GCF_000765695.2. Classification (GTDB taxonomy): domain Bacteria; phylum Campylobacterota; class Campylobacteria; order Campylobacterales; family Helicobacteraceae; genus Helicobacter_D. The sequence goes on from NZ_JRPB02000001.1 coordinate 419,751, forward strand.
TGCTCAAGAAAAAAAAAGTTGCAATCATCAAACATGACCCAAAAGATAAAGCAAAACTTGATACGCAAGGTAAGGATTCCGCGCGCTTTTTTAATAGTGGAGCTGATGTAGCGATTCTAGGAAGCACACAAACAACTTTGCGATTCCATTATGCTTTAAGTTTGGAATCCCTAAAAGCGCAATTTAGCACCTATGATTATCTTTTTGTAGAAGGCTTAAAAGAATTGCCATTGCCAAGAATTTGTGTCGCTAGAGATTCTTTTGATACGCGCTTTTTACCCTTTATCCAAGCAATCGCTATTGATTCTAGCATTCCTAAAGAATCCCTAAAACCCTATCAATTAGAAATTTTAGATTTAAATAATCCCTTAGAAATCCTAAAATGGATTGACACTAACATAAAGGAATAATATGCAAGCAAAAATAGGAATCTTAACCATTTCAGACCGCGCAAGTGCTGGAATCTATGAAGATATTTCTGGAAAAGCGATTTTAGAAACTCTACAAGAATATCTTATTACTCCTTTTACGCATAGCTATTGCGTAATTGCTGATGAATTAGAACTGATTAAAAAGAAGCTTATTGAACTTGCAGATGAAGAATCTTGCGATTTAATCGTAACAACTGGGGGAACTGGTCCCGCACTGCGTGATGTAACACCCGAAGCCACAGAAGCTGTATGCGAAAAAATGCTTCCTGGCTTTGGAGAACTTATGCGCCAAACTAGCTTAAAATATGTCCCAACAGCGATTCTATCACGACAAACTGCTGGAATCTACCACAAAAGCCTAATCATCAACCTTCCGGGCAAACCAAAATCTATCCGCGAATGCTTAGATTCTGTTTTTCCCGCTGTTCCTTATTGTCTTGATTTAATCGGAGCAGCATATTTAGAAACAAATCCTTCTGTTATCCAAGCATTCCGACCAAAATCTTAAAGCTAATTTGCAACAATATATGCTTTTAAAATCTTTTGCTCTCTAATAGGTTTATCTGCATAATCTGTCTGCGTATATTCTATCTTGCGCAATGTTGTAAAACTTTCTTGTTGATGTTCTTTGCTAATTTCACCAAAAATTGTATGCTTTCCATTTAAATGTGGAGTGCGTGTTGTCGTGATAAAAAATTGACTTCCATTTGTATTAGCACCTGCATTTGCCATTGCTAAAATTCCTGCTCTATCAAAGGCATATCCCTTTGCAATCTCATCTTCAAAATCCTCCCCCCATATGGATTCCCCGCCTCTTCCTGTGCCTGTTGGGTCTCCCCCTTGAATCATAAATTTACGAATGACACGATGAAAAATAACTCCATTATAATATCCGTTATTAATGTGTGTTATAAAATTTTCAACCGCTTTTGGAGCAACTTCTGGAAATAAATCTAAAGTAATCTTGCCTGAAGTTGTCTCCAACACTGCTTGAATAATCTTATTTTGCTCTTGCGCATTTAAAGATAGGATTCCAAGCCCAGCAACAAGACTGACTCTAAACAAAAAGAGAATTAACGCTTTCATCATTGTTTATCCTTTTAATCACTTCTGCAAATAATGGTGCAACACTTAAAATTTTAATCTTTTCACAGCTTTGTTGCAATGGAATCGTATCTGTTACAATCACTTCATCAATCGCATCATTTGAGATTCTTTCATACGCAGGACCACTAAATACCGCGTGTGTTCCTAACGCAATAACACTTGTCGCACCTTTTTGTTTAAAAGCAGCCGCAGCCTTTACCATTGTTCCAGCTGTATCAATCATATCATCAATTAAAATCACATCTTTACCTTCTACACTTCCAATGACATTCATCACTTCGCTTTCATTTGCCTTTTCACGTCTTTTATCAATAATTACAATATCAAGCCCCAAAAGTTTTGCAAAATATCTAGCGCGCGCTACACCTCCAATATCTGGACTTGCAACAATCGGATTTTTAAGATTTTTCTCCATTATATAATCTTTAAAGACGATTGACCCATACAAATTATCCACAGGAACATCAAAGAATCCTTGAATTTGCCCAGCATGTAAATCCATAGTGATTAAACGCGTGATTCCAGCACGTTGGAGTAAATCCGCGACAAGTTTTGCTGTAATTGGCACACGTGGTGCTGCCTTTCTATCCTGCCTTGCATAGCCAAAATAAGGCATAATAATATTAATACTCTTTGCAGAACTGCGTTTTAACGCATCTATCATTATTAATAATTCCATTAAATGGTCATTTACAGGTGCGCAAGTTGGTTGAATCACAAACACTTCTTTTCCGCGCACACTTTCACACAAACGGATACTAATCTCCCCATCGCTAAAACGCGTAACTTCCGCTTTAGATAACTCTACATCTAAAACTTTAGAGACATGTTGAGAAAACTCCTTATGAGCACTTCCTGTAAAAATCTTGTAATCTTGCATTAGTAACCTTTTGTGTGAAATAAAAAGTAAATTATAAACCTTACAAACTTAAAGGATTTGTCTTTTTTGCTAAAAGGTTTTAAAAATTTCTGCTAAAATTTCTCATTTATAAATTTCAAGGATAAAAATGCACACAAATTTCAAACAAAATATTGTAGAAACTCTAAAAAATAGCTCTCCAAAAGAATTAGAAGCATTCTGTAATGCGAGATTCCAAAGTAACTTAGCCTTTTTTCAAGCAGCAAATTATCCTAATCTTTTTGAAGTGCTACAAACTCCAGCTAAAGAATATCAGCTTTATATAGGGCAAGAAGGTGTTAATATCTTAAATTTCAAACAAAATACTTTTATGTATGCGGTCGTTGATGGGAAATCTACAATGCTAGATGTGCATGAAAACTGCGCTTATAATCCTCCCATTAATGAAAAATGGAATCACATTTTTGGAGGAAAAGCCTCTTTTGTAGGAGATGAATATCCTTATAGCAACATCTTTATTGATGAAATTTTAAATTACACACTCAAAAATGGTGGAATTGTTGATAATCACTTGCCTAGTGATTTTCTGCCAAGTTTAAACCTATTTGGATTAGGTGGGGGGATTTTCTTGCAGATTCTTATTGAAAATTATGCAACAATCCATAATTTTTTTATTTTTGAAGAATCCTTAGATTTATTTAGAATCGCATGCTTTTTTGTCGATTTTTCCCTACTTTTTAGCAAAACTCAAGACCAAGCAGGATATATTTTTTTAGAAAGCATCATGAAAAAAGAATATATCCAAAACTTTTTTCTAAGAAAAAAAATCACCACCTCTCTTATTCGATTTGAACTTATGCTTTATCAAACTCCAATTACACTAAATGCGCGCGATGTTGTTTATGAAATGCATTCTCAAATTATGCGTGGATGGGGAACTTTTGAAGATGAGATGCGCGGAATCAAAAATAAACTTTCTTTTCCTATCCGCAAAATGCTCATCGAGCCAAAGCGCGTTAATGCTCCAATTTGCGTAGTGGCAAATGGACCAAGTCTTGACTTCTTGCTTCCATTTATCAAAAAGAATAAAAATAAAATGATTATTTTTAGCTGTGGAACCGCTTTAAAACCTCTGCTAAACTATGGAATCAAACCTGATTTTCAAATAGAAATCGAACGCCATGATTATTTGGGCGATGTTTTAAAATCTGCTCCTTTAGATGATATTCCTTTAATTGCTGCAAGCGTGCTTGATAAAAGCGCAAAAGAAGTTGCAAAAGAACTTTATCTCTTTGAACGTGATGGTAGTAGTGCTGCAAATTTAAATGTTCCACGTTTTAGAGTGCAATTTACTGCACCACTTGTTGGAAATGCTGGAGCGGCATTAGCAGCATATTTAGGAAGTGATGTGATTTTATGCGGATTAGATTGTGGTTACAAAAAAGGTTCTAGTAAGCATGCTAAAAATTCCTATTATGGAGATGAAGATGCAGAAATCCCAGAAGACGCCTATCCTGTGGCTGGAAATTTTAGCGATGATATTTATTCAGATGCGCTTTTTTCTCTATCAAAAACGACTTTAGAAGAAGCATTTAGCGCACTTAAACCTTTTCATATTTTAAATTTAAGTGATGGCGCAAGGATTAATGGCGCACAACCTATACACCATGAAGATTTTGAGCTTAAAACAATCAACAAAAAAACAGCACTAAAACAAATTAAATCTCTTTTTAGAGACCCAAAAAAAGAAGGATTCTACACAAAAGAAACACAAAAATACATTTTTGAAATTCTAGCTTTTAAAAACAAAATACACGATACTTTCAAAATGAAAGTTTTTTCAAAACAAGATTTATTTGTAGCTTTGGATAAAGTTTATGAAGTAATTGCCATAGAATCTCTTAGCAATCCTTTTATTAGCATACTTTTTGGAGGAACTCTATGCCATTTTCTCTATGCAATTGCGTCTTGTTCTATACATACCCCACATAATAATATGCAAGATCTTTGGGAAAAAAGTTGCGAACTTTATCTTATAGGAATGGATAAAATGTTAGAATCCTTACGCGAAACACTTTTTGAAAAAAGTGGAACACCAATTGCTTAACACAAAGTATCTTATGTCAAAAAGGATTGAAATGGCAAGAAAAACATCAATTTCATTAGTTTTAGCAGGAATGCTTTTAGGAAGTAGTTTATTTGCTGCTCAAGTAAATTCAACAACAAGTAGTGCATCTGTAAGCCCAATAGGGAATGCAGGATTCCAAAACTCTGTTCAAAATTCTTCTATTGGAAGAAATTCAAATTCTCCTTCTAATTTACAAGGAATGGAAGTTGGGGGAGATGATATTGTAATTCCAAATGCTCCGATTATTACACCATCAAGCATTATTGAAATTAGCGCAATTGGTATGGGGGTTGCACCTGAATCTACGGTATCTCCAGCGCAAGCATTAGCACTTGCTAAACGCGCAGCTATCGTAGATGCTTACCGCCAAATCGGTGAAAAAATGTATGGTATCCGCGTAAATGCACAAGATACAGTGCGTGATATGATGCTAAAGAATTCTACTGTTAAAACAAAAGTATTAGCAGTAATTCGCAATGCTGAAATCATAGAAACTGTTTATAAAGACGGGCTTTGCCAAGTTAGTATGGAACTTAAACTTGATGGAAAACGATGGTATCGCGTATTAACCGGCGAACAATTCTAAAATTAAGCATTTGTAGCCTGATATTTTTATCGGTATTTGGGTGCTCTAAGACACCCAATGCCCTACAAGATTCTACACCAAAAACAATTTTCTTCTCCACTAACGCTTTTAAATTTTATGACTTAGGTTTTGTAAAATCCTATCCAAACCATACAACATTAGAAATTTTTAATGCAGGAATTGTGCTTTTAAAAATGGATTGTTATAAAGATAAAATTTGTCTAAACACACAATGCTATGCTAAGGATTCTGTTATGCGGAAATTTTTTGGAAATGATGCGTTTAGAGAACTTGATTTTAATGCAATTTTAAAAGGACAAGAAATTTTTAGCGGAGAAAATAAGCGCAAAATCCAAAATGGTTTTGAGCAAAATATTATGCGTGAGGGAATGGAGCTAAACTACAACACCACACAAGATTCCATAGAATTAGAGATTAAAGACTTGCAGAAAAAAACAATTTTTTCTCTTGCAATCCATTAGGAATCCTATGCAAATCTACCAACCAAAAAATGGATATTGCTACAATAGCGATACTTTGTTTTTGCATAACTTTGCAATGCCTTTTTTAAAAAAACATCACATCACACTAGAAGTTGGTTCGGGCTGTGGAATCTTAGGAATGCTCTGTGCTAGAGATTTGCCAATCCACTTAACAATGATTGAAAAAAATCCAAAAATAGCGGAATTATGCGCACATAATTTACGCATTAATAATCTCCAAGCTAATCTTATTTGTGAAGATTTTTTACATTTTGATTTTAAGACTTTAGATTCCAAACAAGTTGCTTTTGATGTGATTTTAAGCAATCCGCCTTTTTATCACAATGGAGTTATAAAGTCAGAAAATGCAGAAATTTCTAGCGCGCGTTATGCAGAAAATCTTCCTTTTATTGATTTTGTCAAAAAAGTCAATTCCTTGCTAAAACCACAAGGAGAATTTATTTTTTGTTATGATGCAAAGGCAATTTCTAGCCTATTTAATACATTGCACACTTTTAAGATTCCACCAATCTCTGTGCGTTTTGTGTATCCAAAGGTAGAAAAAAGCGCAACTTTGGTATTATGCCGTGCTAAAAAAAATTCTAAAAGCCTATGCGAGATTCTGCCACCACTTTTTACGCACAATGGAGAACATTTCACGCAAGAAGTCCAAGCAATTTATAAGCATGCAAATACATGGAGTATTAAATGTTAGAGAATTCTAATTTTGGATTCTACTTTGATTCTAACAAATGTCAAGAATGCGGTGGCAAATGTTGCACAGGAGAGAGTGGATATATTTTTGTCTCTCCTAAAGAGATACAAGAAATTGCAGAGTTTTTAAGCATAGATTTTGATACTTTTTGTCAAAACTATGTCAAAAAAGTAGGCTATCGCTACTCTTTATTAGAAATTGCGCAAGGTAATAAAATCTATTCTTGCATATTTTTTAAAGACGGAATCTGTCAAATTTATCCAAAACGCCCAAAACAATGTATTACTTTTCCTTTTTGGGATTGTTATAAAGATAATATTGAAGAATTATTAAAGGAATGTATCGGTGTGGTTAAAAAATAAAAGTCTTATCATTTTTATTAGTGGATTTGCTCTATTTATTGGATTTGTGGGTTGTTTCAAAAACAACTTAATGCTCTCTCAAAGCCCCTCTTTTAAAGAAGTGGAAAATCTTGAAGATATTTTTATCGCACAAGGTTATGCTGCCCTTGATGCACAAGATTATGAAAGCGCAAAAGAAGCTTTTAGCAATGCTAATACAATTAATCCAAACCCCAGCTATTCAAAAGAGATTCTAGGAATCTTAGTCGCACAAAATAACCTAGAAGAAGCACAAAAACAAGCGTATGTATTTTTAGAAAAATATCCAAAAGATGAAGTGGTGCGTAGCGTGCTTATTGGAATCCTAACAAACTCAAGGCAATTTGATTTAGCCCTAAAAGAAGCTAAAACACTTTTAAGCTACCACAAAAATGCTGAAAGCTATGAACTTATTTCTTCTGTATATTTTTTGCGCCAAGATTATAAAAATGCTGTAAAATATCTCCAATCTGCTTATAATTTAGACCCAAACCCTATTTTACTCGATAAACTCGCAGCAACTCACCTTCTGTTTTTAAAAGATTTACAAACCGCACTTTCTCTTTATGAAACACATATCAAAACACAAGGAATCACAAAAGCAATCGGGGATAAACTTGCAGCAATCTACCTAGAATCCAAACTCTATCTTGACGCTGCGCGCATTTATACACTTCTTTTTGAAGAATTAGGCACGCAAGATTACGCGCGCTTTGTCTTAGAAATTTATGCCAAAAATAAACATTTAGATTTAGTAGAATCTTTTTTATTAAAACACCCAAATATTGATATGCGAGATACATTACTCTTTGAAGTGTATCGCTTACAAAAAGATGTAAAAAAGAGTATCCAACAAGCAGAAATTATCTATCAAAACACACAAGATTTTAACTTCCTAGCCTATAAAGCAATGCTTTCTTATGAGAGCACCAAAACGCGCACAAAATCCTATCTACAATCCATAGAAAAAGATTTAAAAGAAGCAGCGCAAAAGACTGATGATGCGTTGTATTGGAATTATTTAGGCTATTTAATGATTGACCATGATTTTAACGATTCCCTGCGCGTTCAAGAAGGTATAGAATATGTCAAAAAAGCTCTCCTCTTAGACCCTGATAACCACTATTATATAGACTCCCTTGCGTGGGGATATTTCAAACTTAAAGATTGCAAAAATGCAAAAATAGAAATTGATAAAATCGCAAAAGAAGAAATCCAAAAAGAAAAGGAATTAACAATGCATTATCAAAAAATTTTAAATTGTAAAATCAAAACAGAAAGGTAAGTTATGATAGTTTTAATAACAGGCGCATCAAGTGGTTTTGGAAGAGCTATTGCAAAAAAGTTTGGAGAGAATGGACATAAAGTTATCGCACTTGCAAGGCGTAAAGAGAGGTTAGAATCCCTACAAAGAGAGATTCCACAATGTGAAATTTTGCCTTGTGATATTTGCGATAAAGTTGCCCTAAAAAATTCTCTTGCTTCTTTGCCAAAAGAATTTCAATCCATTGATGTGTTAGTCAATAATGCAGGACTTGCTTTAGGTATAGAACCCGCTCAAATCTGCGATTTTGACGATTGGGAAAGAATGATTGCAGTGAATATCTCCGCCCTTAGCTTTCTAACACATCTTATATTGCCGCAAATGGTAGAGCGCAAAAGCGGGCATATTATTACCTTAGGTTCTATTGCAGGAAAATATCCTTATCCTGGTGGCAATGTTTATGGAGCAACAAAAGCTTTTGTAAGACAATTTGCTTTGGGATTGCGCGCAGATTTAGCAGGCACAAATGTAAGAGTTAGTGATATTGAACCCGGACTTGCAGAAAGTGAATTTTCACTCGTGCGTTTTAAAGGAGATGAAGAGCGCGCCAAAGCACTTTATAAAGGCAGCAACGCACTACAACCACAAGATATTGCAGAAGCAGTTTATTGGGTTTCGACCCTACCTAAGCACGTGAATATCAACACATTAGAAATGATGCCAACCACACAAAGCTTTAGCGCATTATCCGTGCATAAGGAGTAAATCCATAAAATACGCTTGCCCAACGCTAATTCCTCCATCATTGCATGGAATCTCTTTGTTTAAATACACGATTTTTTCTTTTAATTCCTCCAACACAAGCTGTGTCAAAAGCGCGTTTTGGAAGCACCCACCACTTAAAGCAATATGCGTATAATCCTTAGCCACTTTAGCAATAATTTGTGCAAGCGTAATATGGAATCGCAACGCGATATTACACGCCTTAACTCCTTGTTCTAGTTCTTTGCAAATCTCTTTAATCATTTCTTGATAGAGAATCACTCCATTATCTAGCACATAAGAATACGCACTTAAATCCTTAGATTCCGCACTTTGCGCAAGAGATTCTAAAACCATTCCCCCTTCTCCTTCATAACTACTTTGCAAACACACACCACACAAAGCACTTACACCATCAAAAAGCCTGCCTACGCTGTTACAAGGCACTTTTGCCCCCATTGCATAAAACATCTCTAAATGTTCCTTTGAAAACTCCTTCAATAATGGCAATTTCAGCGTTTTATACTCTTCTTTAAAACTTTCAAAAACCAAAGAAAGCCCAAGCCTTTTTATATCTTTGATTGCCCTCTCTCCTCCTAAAAGTGCAAAATCATCAAAATGTGCAATGCGTTGATACTCTAATGGCGTGCTAGGATTCCATCTCAAAAACTCTCCCCCCCAAATCTTACCATTCTCACCATATCCCGTGCCATCAAATACCACTCCTAGCACTTTTGAATCGATTGCATTTTCTGCGACATTTGAAAGCAAATGCGCAAAATGGTGTTGCACATGCTGTGCATGCTCTAAATCCTTAACAAACCCCCTTTGCGCATAATTAGGGTGCAAATCTAGCACAAAATCCTTCAATGCAATTTGGTATTGTGTCAAAAATAATTTTTGTGTATTGCTAAAATTTTCCACACTCACAACATTTTCTAAATCTCCTAAATGCGGGCTAAGTAGAATCTGATTTTGTGTTTTTAGACAAAAAGTTGCTTTTTGTTGCGCTCCTAATGCGATAAAATTTTGCTGACTTTTAAATGGCAATGGAATTTCTGATAAAAATCCGCGCGCACGGCGCAAAACTTGCATTTGCTCTTCACCATTATGCAAAATCGTGCGCACCAAACTATCATCAATGGGATTTAAAATATCACGATTATAAAATAAAACTCCATCGCATATTTTGCTACACACTTCTACAATTTTGCAAAAATCTTTAATAATAGGCTCACCGCTAAGATTCGCACTTGTAAAAATAAGAGGAAAATCTAATTGTGTAAAAAGCAAATAATGCAAAGGTGCATAAGGGAGAATAATCCCAAGCGTAGAGAGATTTGGAGCAATGCTAGAAAGTGGCAAAGGAGTGTTATTTTTAAAATTAGCCAACAAAATTGGGGCAATGCTAGAGCTTAAAATCTCTTTTTGCTTCTTGCTTAAATGCACATAAGATTCTGCCATTTTCATATCTTTACACATTAGCGCAAAAGGTTTTCTAGGGCGATTTTTTCGCGCACGTAAATTTGCAATTGCTTTGGAGTCTAACGCATTACACACTAGCGCATAGCCACCAACCCCTTTAAGCGCTAAAATCTTTCCTTGTTTTAAAAACTCTATAGCCTCATTTAAAGGATTCTCTAAAAAATCTTTGCTAAATCTCTTGCATAAAGCAAAATCTCCCATTGATTCTTTAGTTTTAAAACCCTCCAAATCCTTAGCAAAAAATAATCTTGGACCGCAATCCTCACAACAATTAATTTCAGAATGGAATCTCCTAGAATCAGGATTCTCATATTCCTCTTTACAACGCGCACACATTTCAAATTCTACCATAGCAGTATTTTTTCTATCATAGGGCAAAGCGCGGATTAAACTATATCTCCCCCCACAATTTGTGCAGCTACAAAACGCATATTGAAATCTACGATTTTTAGGATTCCTTATTTCTTCCAAACACTCACTACATAGCGCAATATCTGCAGGAATTGTAGCACTCACTCTATTATCTTGCGTGCTTTGCTCTATGCTAAAAGCATTAAAAGATTCTGCATTTTCTATACATTTCTTAGAAATTGCAACAATCTTTGCTGCACTTGGGGGATTATTGAGTGCTTTCTCAAAACATTCTAATGCTTGTATTGTGCCTTGTGCTAGGATAAACACTCCAGAAGTTGTATTGCGCACATTGCCAAAGATTCCACATTTCTTAGCAATCCGATACACAAAAGGACGGAATCCCACACCCTGCACAACACCTTGTAGATGAAATTCATAAGTTGTTCGCAAACTCTTTGACATTTCAAACTCTCTTTATAGATTAAAGTATAAAATTTTAAAATATTTTTTATTAGGATTTACCAAAATGCTACACGGAATCTATGCGATTAGCGATACGACACTCACACCCTATTCCTCCTTAGCAAGTATGCTAAAAGACGCAATAAAAGGTGGAATCTCACTCTTTCAACTCCGCGATAAAACAACTCCAGATTCCAAACTCGCTTCACTCTGCGAACCCCTAATAGAAATGTGCAAAGCACATAATGTTATCTTTGTTTTAAATGACCGCATAGAGCTTGCAAAAGCAATAAAAAGCCCTGCACTACATATTGGCAAAAAAGACGATGATACCCCCTACACCAAAGAAGAACTCAAACAAATTAGAGCGCAATATAGCGGAATCTTAGGAGTATCTTGCTATGGAGATTTTAATCTCGCACAAAACGCAGCCCTAATAGGTGCTGATTATGTAGCCTTTGGAGCGTGTTTTCAATCTAGCACCAAACCAAATGCCAAAACCATAAACCTAGATATTTTCACACAAGCACAAACGTTAGGGATTCCATTATGTGCAATTGGTGGAATCCAAAAGGATAATATCAAGCAAATTAAAGGTGCGCAAATGGTAGCGTGCATTAGCAGCATTTGGCAAGGAGAAATTACAAAAAATGTGCAAGAGCTTTTAGAGAACTTCAAACAAGGATAATAATGGATTTAGAAGCATTAAGACAAGAGATTTCTAAAGGTTTGCACACTTTAGAAAAACTAGAAAATATTATCACAATTTTTGGCGGCGCACGCGTTAGCAAAAACCATAGCGCATATCACAAAACACAAGCACTCGCATACACACTAGGGGCGCATAAATACTCCATTATGACAGGTGGGGGACCAGGAATTATGGAAGCTGCAAATCGCGGACTTATGCAGTATAAACAAGAATCCAAAGACTCCTCTGTATTTTCTATTGGATTAAATATCCAGCTTCCACACGAACAAAAAATCAATCCCTATGTAGAGATTCCGCTTGAATTCCAAAATTTCTTTAGCCGAAAACTTGTATTTAGCTACAACTCCACAGCTTTTATTGTCGCAATGGGAGGCTATGGAACACTTGATGAATTAAGCGAAGTTTTGGTGCAAATTGCAACAGGCAAACACAAAAGGATTCCCATTATTCTCTATGGAAAAGACTATTGGAGCGGACTGCTAGCGTGGCTACAAACCACACTTCTAAAAGAAGAGGCTATCTCTAAAGAAGAGCTAGAACTGCTTGCCACGGCTGATAATCCTAATGAAGTGCTAGAGATTTTAGAGAACTTTAAAAAATCGGATTCCCCACACCATACATCATAAAAAGCACCATAAATGCGGCAAAAATGCCAAGAAACAAAGGAATAAATTTTGTCATATCTATCCTTAAGAGAGTAAAATGAAAGACTTAGCATACAATAAAAGACCTAAAAATTTTCAAGAATTTATCGGACAAACACATCTTTTTGGAGAAAATGCGCCTTTTATGCAGCTTATCTTGCAACGCAAGATTCCGCATTCTTTTTTCTTTGGACCTCCGGGAAGTGGAAAAACAAGTGCTGCAATACTGATTGCAAAAACTATGGATTATCCATTTTATCCATTAAATGCGACAAATTTTAAGACTGAAGATTTACGCAATATCCTAAAAAATCATCAAAATACTTTACAAAAACCTTTGATTTTCATCGATGAAGTGCATAGACTCAATAAAGCGCAACAAGAAATGCTGCTTCCTATTATGGAAAATCACTCCGCACTTATTTTAGGAGCTTCCACAGAAAATCCCTATTTTGCATTAACCCAAGCGATACGCTCACGCTCTATGCTTTTTGAATTCTATCCACTCAACAAGGAAGATTTAGAAAAAGTTTTAGAACCTTTCAATCTAAGTCAAGGGATTCAAGAATTTCTTATCCAAACAAGTGGGGGCGATGCAAGAGCAATGTTAAATCTACTAGATTGCGCACAAAGCACGCAACTACCCTTAAATGTAGAGTTGTTAAAATCTTTGCGCAAGACTTCACTAAGCGGAACAAGTGAGCTAGATACACATTATAATCTTATCTCTGCGATGATTAAAAGCATACGCGGAAGCGATGAAAATGCAGCGATTTACTATCTTGCTTGTCTGATACAAGGTGGAGAGAATCCCGAATTTATCGCAAGAAGACTTGTCATTTTAGCAAGCGAAGATATTGGCAATGCAAATCCAAATGCCCTAAACTTAGCAAACTCCACAATGCAAAGTGTGGCAAAAATCGGTTATCCAGAAGCTAGAATTATTCTTAGTCAATGCGTGATTTATCTCTGTGCTAGCCCAAAATCAAACTCCGCATACCTAGCGATTAACGCAGCTTTAGATTATGTAGAAAAAAACCCGAATATCACAATCCCACAAAATATCCAACACTTCTCCCAAAACTATCTCTATCCCCACGACTTTGGCGGATATGTCAAACAATCCTATTTGACACACACTTTAACCTTCGTCAAATGGCTTCCTAAAGGTTTTGAGAAAACACTTAAAGAATGGCTAGATAAAATTAAAGGTAATGCTTCCTAAAGATTCTACAATCA
>NZ_JRPB02000020.1 GCF_000765695.2 Helicobacter sp. MIT 11-5569
AAAATAAAATAGAAAAAATGATTGATGATTTTACAGGTATAAAACAATAAACAATAAAGGTTGATAAATTACACAATACTAGGCACTTTGCTGTGGAATTCTTCACCACGGATAAGCAACTCAAATTAACAAAATATATTAAAGCAGCCTCGCATTATTATAGTGTTTGAGTTTGGGTAGTTGTGCTTTAATTACAAAAGAATTTGATAATTGTATTGTTTCAATAGGATTTTATGCAATAAAGGCAGATTCTATTAATAGTGAAATTTTGCTAGTTTTATTTAAATCCCAAATATTTCAAGAATACTTAAAGAAATTTCCAAGTGGGACTTTTAACCACTATTTCTAAAGAGGAATTACAAAATATCTTGCACAAGTGGCGGAAGCGAACTTAGCAATACACCAAAAGATTTGCAAAAATCTGCACCAATGCGACTTTTAAGACAGAGTGCAGGTTTAACTTTGGGCAAAGCAAAGGGGGCATTCGCAAATGGATTGATAGTTTGGACTAGAAATTTAGCCAAATAAAAGGAGTAAAAAAGGAGAAACAATGCAAAAAGTTGTTGTGATTGGAGGCAGTGGGCATATTGGCACTTTTTTGATTCCCGCTTTGGTTGGAGCAGGGTTCAGCGTGGCAAAATTAGGGGCAAGCTCTAATAAGCCAACACTTTTATAACAGCTTGCAACCTTTCTTCTTCTAGTTTTGATACCATAGAATGCTCTTGTTCGCGTAAATCAAGCATTACCAATTCTTTTTTGTTAAATTGCTCTAAAAGTGTTTTGATTCTTGTATCATCTCTTAAAGCACGCGCTTCATCAATATCAACTTCTAATAAGTCTTTTTCAAGCTTAATTTTTTCCCGCTTATTACGAAAATCATATTTGACTTTCTCAATTTTTAAAGTATAGTTGCTCATAATTTTTAAGACTTCACGCTTTTGATTAGCATTTGCTCTTAAATAAGCTTCTTCGTGAATGCCCTTAATATGTGGCGATGGTTTTTTGGGTGGTGCAGCATTTACACTAACACATAAGCCCAAACACATTAGAATTAAAATAGCTAATCTCTTTAGTTTCATCTGAAATTTCATTTGTTTCTCCTTGTCGGGTTAAAAATTATGAAATTTTACTATAAATTTCACAAAAATATATATTTATAGCTCTTTCCTCTTGTGAGTTTGGGGGTAGCAGAGACACACTTTTTCAAAATACCATCCTTTTGGGCTAATGAAGATGTCGCGCAAGTGTTTTTTAAAGCAATTGTGCATAGAGAGGGGTTATAAAGGTGTAATTTGCAAGTGGATAAATACATAGCTGATTATGAGACGCATTTGCAAAGGGTGTTTGGGTAGATTCTAAATTGTGCTGCGACTTTAGTCGCACCTTTGTTACCCATTTGTATGCGTCATTCTGTCATTCCCCAGCTTGTATTAAGATTTTATCTCTGCATACAGAATCTCTTTAAGCCTATCCTCACTAAGTGTTTTTGTTTTCCCATTGTAAGCGCACCAAATATTCCAACTCTTTTCTATCTGTATAGGGATATAAAAATAATAAGGTAACTTTTTTGAAGCTGCTTCATAACAGCGCTTAAGTGCCTCTAATTTTGCTTCATATTGGTCGGTATTAAAACTTGCATTATCTCCACCCCTCACACTTTTTACCTCAAAAATATGGATTCTATCTTGCCAATCTTTTAGCACAAAGTCTGGATAAGAAAAATGATAGCCATTAAGATAATATTCAAATCTTAGCCTTGAATTAAAAAGAAAGTTTTTCCCCACAAGATAAAGCTTTTCTTGTGTTTCTTTGTTGATTTCTAAACGCTTAATAAGTCGCCCTTGCCCATTTGGTGCATCATCGTCTGCAAAATCTAGCAAAATCCCTACCCACTCTTTTTCTGCCTCGCTATCAAAGTAAAATACACCTTTTTCCATGCTTTCCCATATCCATTTAGTAATGTGAGATTTTTTATGCTCACTTTTGCTTAGCACACTCATAAGCGGCAAAACACTCTCACAGCTAGAATCTTGTGGTGGCTCTACAATCATCGTTTCATCATAATCACAAATACTTTCATTCAAAGTCCTTTTAAGCTCTGCAACATTCCCACTTAGCTTAAACCACCGCGCAATTTGCTCTGCCTCACCTTTTGCACTTTGGCAATATGCCGCACAGAGTGTTTGTAGCTCTTTGTTTGCACTTAGACTTTGATAACGTGTAAAAATACTCTCGCTCCCTTCACTACTACTATTTTTAAGCACAGATTCTATTTTTTCTTGGCTATACTTTAAGCCTTGTTCAATGTGTTTTAGCCTCGTTGTGCGGATTCTAAACTCTTCTTGTATGGCATTGCTAAAAAGCCCCTTGTTTATCTCTTCCCCGCGTAGTTTAACACTTATAGTGCTTTGCTCTTGTGGTTTTGCCCCATACACATACGCCTTTGTGATAAGTTCCTTTTGTTTTTCATTTAATGTTTCAAAGTCCAAAAGTCTAGGATTTCGCCTTATACGCCCGATAACCTGCTCTGTAAGCTGTGTGCTTTTGGTATCTCGGATTTGATAAAGCATACACGCTCTAGGTATATCCCAACCCTCACTAATCACCATTTTAAAAATCACAATATCTATCGTGCTATTATTTTCTTTGGCATAGTTTCTCCATTTCTCAACAGCTAATTTTTTCACCTTTAGTTCATCATTGCTATCACATTGTTTAGCATTCTCACTAATATACATATATTTCAAATGCGAAAATTCTAAGTTTCCTAGCACATTTTTTATCACTCTAAGTTCTTGCTCTGCCTTGTCTTTGTTAGAGATTTGTATGATAAGGCAGGGATTAATCCCAACAAGCCTTAAATACCTTTGCCTCAAATCCATAAACTGCCTAAGCGCAATCGCTAGCCTTTTTTCCTCTTGCCTCTCTCCCTCATCATCGTAATATTCTACATCTTTAATGAGCCTAGATTCTATCGCCTTATCTTCACCGATAAGCACATCTGGGATTTGCTCTCTTGTGAGTTTAGGGGTAGCAGAGACATTTAGCACTTTTTCAAAATACCCTTCTTTTGGGCTTTTGATAAGTTCATCAAGATTATTTGTTGCAATATGGCATTCATCTTTGATTAAGTAAAGTCGCTTTGTCTCATAGGCTCTTTGTGCTAGCTCATCATTATCTCTAAAACCTTGTTGCGTGCGTAAAAATGCAATCATCGCACCTTGTTTCAAGCGGGTTTTGTCCCTATACAAATCTCTAGGTAGCACATAGACATTATATTCTGTGGGGATATAGAGTGCGCCCTCACATTTGCCTGTATCAGATTCTATTAAGTAAGGCTTTAGGGTGTGGAATCTCTCCTTAAATCTCATAAACGCTTCATAATTCTGTTGTGCTAAGTTGCCTTTAGAGAGACTAGAGACGATGAACACTGCGCTTTTATATTCGCTTAAGATTCTGTGCATAAAGTCTGCCATCATATAGGTTTTACCACTACCTGTGGGGGCTTTGAAGGTCGTTGTAACTTTGCCCTTAAATACCCTTACTAGCTCCTCTACTGCCTCATTTTGCACATCAATCACTGCTTGCGTCATTTGTGTGCTTCCTTTTTAATCTTCTCTATATAGTCTTTCTCACTTAATGTCTCTCCCTCTTTGAGCACCTTTAGGATTTTGGTTGCGTGGCTGAAATTCTCACATACCCACGCGATTTTGTCATTAATGTTAGAAAATTTCTCTTTTCCATAAAGTGTCTCATCAATCAAAGCAAAGGCATTTTGCCCCTCTTGTGTCTCACACGCATTGACATAATCAATGTTGCTTACTTCTAAGATTCCCCCATAGGGCTTATTTTTCTCTAACCATTTGAAGCTTTTATCTCCATTATAGCATTCTCCGCTCATTATGCGCTTTAGTCGTTTAGTTGTTACATCTAGGGCTATGCCATTAGGGTTAATGTCAGTTTTTTCGTTATTGGTTACAAGGATAAAAATGCGATTACCTCCGTCTTCGCGGTTAAGCTCTAGTGTGGCGTGGGCGGTAGTGCCAGAGCCTGCGAAAAAGTCTAGGATAATATCCCCCTCTGCGTTGTCTCTTTGGCGATTTTGCGGGAGTCTTCGCTTCGGGCTTTGGTCATTACCACTTAAGGTAACTCCCTTGCCCTCATCTTGACAACCCACAAACTCACTCAAAGATACTTCCGCATTAGAATCTAGGTTATTGTTTGGAGTGGTAGAGTGTCTTAAAATCTCTTTTATAAATTCTACACCTTTTGGATATTTAAAAATTTCTCCTAACCCTAAGGCTAAAAGCTCTTTTGTGGCACTTTGATTCATAAAACTATTTTCAGTAAATCTTAAACTATCAAAAGTTTTTTGCTCTGTTTTTAATTCTTTTAAATAGCGTTTATAGATAAAGCCCCTCTCATTGTCTTTATGCTCTTTTTTAAAACAAATATGCCCTTCATCAATATGCTTTTGCATAGTATTTTGTGAAAATCTCCAAAATCTACCATTAGTAGGATAATCTTCTTTTCCTGTATAAGGATTTTTTACTGCAAAATATCCTGTTTTTATATCGCCGCTTTTTGCAGTAGGGTCGCTTGATACCCATTCACCATTTGGGTCATTATCTGGGTTTTTATAATTACTTAAATCCTTTTGCCCACCCAAAAGATTTGCGAAATTTTTATCTTTAGCATAGCAGAGTAAAAATTCGTGTTGATAATTCACGCCCGTTTTTGCGTCATTTGTTGTGCTTTTTGTTTTGCGTATAAAATCCGATACAAAATTCCCCTCGCCAAAGATTTCATCAAAAAGGCATTTGACATAGGCTTGATTCTTATCATCAATGCTACAAAATATCACGCCATCATCGCGTAAAAGCTCCCGTGCTAACTGCAATCGTGGGTATAGCATAGAGAGAAGATTATCG
Organism: Helicobacter sp. MIT 11-5569; assembly: GCF_000765695.2. Lineage (GTDB taxonomy): Bacteria > Campylobacterota > Campylobacteria > Campylobacterales > Helicobacteraceae > Helicobacter_D. Next base: position 4,932 of record NZ_JRPB02000020.1, read on the forward strand.
CGCGTGATAGCGTTATTGTAGTTTGTATCGGCAAAGTTACCCATATCATCTTTCCCATAAGGCGGGTCGATATAAATGACTTTGATTTTTTGGCGATAGGAGATAAGGAGATTCTGTAATGCGGGATAGTTATCCCCGATGATAAGGCGGTGCTTTAAGCTACAATTAAGTTGCCCCCCCCCGCACAAGTGCTAGCATTAAAGCTTAAGTCTTCATTGCGCTCAAGATAGGCAATATCGTTGCTTTGTTTTTCTAGTCGTTTGTCAAAATGAAATCCTGTGCGTTTCCAAGTAGTGCCAAGTGCGGCGATACTTTGGGCTTCTTGTATGGATTCTGCTTTGTTGATGAGTTTTTGAAGCAGTTCGGCATTTTCTTTTTCTAAGATTCTATCCTCTACCCTCTTGTCTAGCTCCTCACAAATCCCACGCTTTAGCATAGAAAGTTGGAGGGTATCTTGTGTATCAGTATTGCTTTTCATCACTTCCCCCTAAATCCTTGTCAAATCTGTCGTAATATCTAGGCAATGGGGGTCTCTGTGTGAAACCGTCCATTGCTGATGCCAATAAGGATACACAGGGCGCACGCGACTAACTTTGTCTAGCTTTTCTAAATGCTCACAAGAAAGCGTGATTTGGGTTGCTTTGAAATTTTCTACCAATTGTTCTTTTGTCTTTGCACCGATAATCAGCCCGCTAACGCTTGGGCGCGTCAAAAGCCACGCAAGAGAAATTTGTGCAACAGAATATCCCGTCTGCTTAGAAATTTCTTCGCACACATCAATAATATCAAACAGCTTTTCTTTATCCACGCTCCAAGCTGCGTTTGTGGAAAGGCGGCTATCATTTGGCGGGGTTTTTGTCCGTGAGATTTTACCCGAAAGCAAAGAGCCAGAAAGTGGCGACCACACAAGAGTGCCGACTTTTTGGTCGATTCCTAATGGGAGCAATTCCCATTCTAGCTCTCTTGCAGCAAGAGAATAATAGGCTTGATGTGCAACGGGTTTGGGGAGGTTGTATTTCTCACAAATGGAGAGCATTTTCATCAAATGCCACGCGCTATAATTAGAAACGCCAAAATACCTAATCTTGCCTTGCTTTATTAGAATCTCAATCGCTCTTAGCATTTCTTCTATCGGCGTGAGTGCGTCAAAACAATGAAAATAATAAAGGTCAATATAATCTGTTTGCAATCTTTTGAGGCTTTCTTCGCAAGATTGCATAATGCGCGCAAAGCTCGTGCCTGAATCGTTTTCACCATCTCCTAGCGACATTCCGGTTTTGGTAGAAAGGAAAATTTCTTTGCGTCTGTCTTTGATGAGTGCGCCCAAAATCTCTTCTGCTTTGCCATTAGAATAACAATCCGCTGTGTCAAAGGCGTTTGCGCCATTTTCCAAACACACAGAAATAAGCTCTTTTGCCTCTTGTAATTGCGTGTTTCCCCACGCTTTGAATATATCGCCCACACCGCCAAAAGTCGCTGTCCCAAGTGTCATAACCGGAATCTTTAATCCCGAATTTCCTAATCTTCTATAAATCATTGATAACTCCTTTATATGCTCTATGAAAGGCTGTATAATATCACAAAAGCCATAAAAATCGCAAAAAATTACAAAGATTGACTGACGATAACTTTTATAATTTTATTACATAACAACTAAGAAGAAACAATGAAAATAAAACAAGAGGATTTCAACCAAAATCGTGCAATAGATTCCATAAATTCCACAAATCGCAGAGAGTTTTGGCAACTTCTTGGGCTCTGCTTAAATTCAATGAAAAATTCCTAAAATTTCTTATAAAATTTTCATAAAAACTCTTGACAGACACTAAGTGTCAGCATTTATAATGCTAAATGCAAATTTTTGAGATAAGGAAAATGTATGCACAAAGAATCAAAAATCAAAAAGAATCAAGAGTATTCAAGGCGAGAATTTTTTGAAACATCTAGCAAGGTTGCTTTGCTAGGTGCTTTTGGCGGTGGTTTTAGCACATTGTTTGCGCAAACACAGAATCCTACAAACCCAAATACACAAGGAGCAATGATGAATCTTACAAACAATGCAAAAGCAAACTTTGAAAAACTCTTTGGCAACACCGATGTGCCGCTTGCACAAACCGACCCCGAGTTTTTTGGCAACTATGTTAATTTTGCCTTTGATGAAGTTATAGAGCACTCTCACTTAGAACTTCAAGAGAGACTACTCATTACACTTGCTTCACTTGTGGCTATACCAGCTTTGAACGAATACAAAACTATGCTTGTTGCAGCCCTTAAAAATGGCGTTTCGCCTGTGGCAATTAAAGAGGTGATTTATCAAGCGACACCTTATGTTGGGTTTGGCAAAAGCATTGATTTTATCACCGCAACTAATGCAATTTTTAAAGCACATAATATCGCCTTGCCTCTGCAACCTCAAAGCACAACCACGCGAGAAAACCGCTTTGAAAAAGGCTTACAAACCCAAAGAGAGCTTTTTGGTGAAGCCATTGACAAAGGCAATGCAGCCGCTCCAAAAGATTATAAACATATCCGTAGCTTTTTATCCGCTAATTGCTTTGGGGATTATTACACGCGCACAGGGATTCCGCTGAAATTCCGCGAACTCTTAACATTTGTTTATATTCTCTCAATGGGCGGAGCGGACGCGCAAGTAAAGGGGCATGTGAGCGGAAATATCAGAATCGGCAATGATAGAGCAAAGCTTATTGCGGTCGTTACTGCGCTTGTGCCCTACATTGGCTATCCACGAAGCTTAAATGCGCTAAGCGCGATTGATGAAATCACTTTAAAACCAACAAAATAAAGGAGAAAAAATGAACGACCAAAATCGTAGAGAATTTTTGCAAAATTCAGGAAAATTAATGGGTGCTTTAGCACTTTTTGGAAGTGGGGCTAATCCACTTAATGCACA
>NZ_JRPB02000021.1 GCF_000765695.2 Helicobacter sp. MIT 11-5569
CTTAAGCTTACTTAGCTATAATTCCATTTCCTTTTTTGCACTAAATTTTAACCTCTTATTAGCTAACACTTATGCGTTTTATCACTAACGCTTCTTGTTTTTTATATCAGGCTTTAATTTAATGTAGAAATGTTCTTTAACTTTTTATGATTTATGTAATAACATCAATTAAAGTTAAATGATCTTTGACAACTAAGCAGGAAATAATTCTAGAACAACAACTTCTTAAATTATTTTCTAAATCTTATACAACATAAACTCATTTATTACTTTGTAGTTTTATGTAAGATGTAAGCTTTATTTTTAAATCTTTTTAGTTTTTTAATAGAAAAGGATTAAAGAATCTTAGCTTACATTGCTTGTAAAACAAAAGTCTAAACAGAGATTTTGAGATTTTAGGACAAACTAATCCAACACGATTCCTTTAAATGGAATCCCCTTTAATCTTTAAAGTAGAAATACTTTATCAAGAGAAAAGGATTCTATAAATCTATTCTCTTTATTGTTTTAATAAAGATTAAAGATTTTAACTTTTTATGGAGAGTTTGATCCTGGCTCAGAGTGAACGCTGGCGGCGTGCCTAATACATGCAAGTCGAACGATGAAGCTCTAGCTTGCTAGAGTGGATTAGTGGCGCACGGGTGAGTAATGCATAGGTTATGTGCCCTTTAGTCTAGGATAGCCACTGGAAACGGTGATTAATACTGGATACTCCCTACGGGGGAAAGTTTTTCGCTAAAGGATCAGCCTATGTCCTATCAGCTTGTTGGTGAGGTAATGGCTTACCAAGGCTATGACGGGTATCCGGCCTGAGAGGGTGAACGGACACACTGGAACTGAGACACGGTCCAGACTCCTACGGGAGGCAGCAGTAGGGAATATTGCTCAATGGGGGAAACCCTGAAGCAGCAACGCCGCGTGGAGGATGAAGGTTTTCGGATTGTAAACTCCTTTTGTTAGAGAAGATTATGACGGTATCTAACGAATAAGCACCGGCTAACTCCGTGCCAGCAGCCGCGGTAATACGGAGGGTGCAAGCGTTACTCGGAATCACTGGGCGTAAAGAGCGCGTAGGCGGGATAGCAAGTCAGATGTGAAATCCTATGGCTTAACCATAGAACTGCATTTGAAACTGTTATTCTAGAGTATGGGAGAGGTAGGTGGAATTCTTGGTGTAGGGGTAAAATCCGTAGAGATCAAGAGGAATACTCATTGCGAAGGCGACCTGCTGGAACATAACTGACGCTGATGCGCGAAAGCGTGGGGAGCAAACAGGATTAGATACCCTGGTAGTCCACGCCCTAAACGATGAATGCTAGTTGTTGGGGTGCTTGTCACTCCAGTAATGCAGCTAACGCATTAAGCATTCCGCCTGGGGAGTACGGTCGCAAGATTAAAACTCAAAGGAATAGACGGGGACCCGCACAAGCGGTGGAGCATGTGGTTTAATTCGAAGATACGCGAAGAACCTTACCTAGGCTTGACATTGATAGAATCCGCTAGAGATAGTGGAGTGCTAGCTTGCTAGAACTTGAAAACAGGTGCTGCACGGCTGTCGTCAGCTCGTGTCGTGAGATGTTGGGTTAAGTCCCGCAACGAGCGCAACCCTCGTCCTTAGTTGCTAACTATTTGGTAGAGCACTCTAAGGAGACTGCCTTCGCAAGGAGGAGGAAGGTGAGGACGACGTCAAGTCATCATGGCCCTTACGCCTAGGGCTACACACGTGCTACAATGGGGTGCACAAAGAGACGCAATACCGTGAGGTGGAGCAAATCTATAAAACATCTCTCAGTTCGGATTGTAGTCTGCAACTCGACTACATGAAGCTGGAATCGCTAGTAATCGTAGATCAGCTATGCTACGGTGAATACGTTCCCGGGTCTTGTACTCACCGCCCGTCACACCATGGGAGTTGTATTCGCCTTAAGTCGGAATGCCAAATTGGCTACCGCCCACGGCGGATGCAGCGACTGGGGTGAAGTCGTAACAAGGTAACCGTAGGTGAACCTGCGGTTGGATCACCTCCTTTCAAGAGAAACCACTAAATATTCGTTTATTTAGTGCAATATCTTTATAAGTGCGTTGTTCTTTAAAGATTCCTGCTTAGTTTTCAGAGATTATTTGGCTTTAAAAGTAGGGGCTTATAGCTCAGGTGGTTAGAGCGCACCCCTGATAAGGGTGAGGTCGGAGGTTCAAGTCCTCCTAAGCCCACCATAAATATTATCATCTCTAGGGGAATTAGCTCAGCTGGGAGAGCGCCTGCTTTGCACGCAGGAGGTCAGCGGTTCGATCCCGCTATTCTCCACCAAATGCTATTACATAAGAGTTGATAAACAATATAATAAAAATAAAAGTATAAACAAAGAGTCAATACTTTTAGATAATAAATATAGCTTTATGTGTTTAAGAATTTAGATTTAAGCAATTAAGTTTTAAAGTTTAAATGTATAAGTTTATTTATTGATTGCAATTTTTTTATTGTAAGTTTATTTGTTGCAATTTTGTTTATTACAAGTTTATTATTAATAGAAATCTTTTATAAGAATGATTCTAATGTAAGTGTTTGTCTTTTAAGAATCAAAAAAAGAATAGATAATAGAGATAATAAAAGCAGATAAGTTTATGAACTTATTGGCTTATGATTCTTATTATTCTGATAATCTTTTTTAGTTTTTAGTTCTTTAAATTATCTCTAGTGATAAGATAATAAAGACTAAACATTTACATTAGAATCTTTATAAGATTAGAGATTCTAAATGTTATTTAACAACACATTGTTCAAGCCTATATAAGTAATAACTACAATCACGCATATAACCAAAGATTGTTTTAATGAACTTACATTCATTAAGGCAGTGGCGTTAAAGAATACAAAGTCAGTTAAGCTTGTGAAGGGCAAATGGTGGATGCCTTGGGTAGTAGAGGCGATGAAGGACGTACTAGACTGCGATAAGCTATGGGGAGCTGTCAAGAAGCTTTGAACCATAGATTTCCGAATGGGGCAACCCAATACATAGCAATATGTATTACCTTGAATGGAGCGAACCTAGTGAAGTGAAACATCTCAGTAACTAGAGGAAAAGAAATCAATAGAGATTCTCTTAGTAGCGGCGAGCGAACGGGGAACAGGGCAAACCAGTAGCTTGCTACTGGGGTTGAGGACTGCAATATCCACTAAAATACCTTAATAGAACATTCTGGAAAGGATAGCCATAGAGGGTGATAGTCCCGTATATGAAAAGGTATTTTTAGGTAGCAGGATCCAGAGTAGGTCAGGGCACGTGAAACCCGGGCTGAAGCAGGGGAGACCACTCTCCAACCCTAAATACTACTACTACACCGATAGCGAACCAGTACCGTGAGGGAAAGGTGAAAAGAACCGCAGTGAGCGGAGTGAAATAGAACCTGAAACCATTTGCCTACAATCATTCAGAGCCCTATGATTTATCAGGGTGATGGACTGCCTTTTGCATAATGATCCTGCGAGTTGTGGTATCTGGCAAGGTTAAACTAATGTGAAGCCGTAGCGAAAGCGAGTCTGAAAGGGCGATTTAGTCAGATGCTGCAGACCCGAAGCTGAGTGATCTATCCATGGCCAAGTTGAAAGTGGGGTAACACCCACCGGAGGACTGAACTCGTACCCATTGAAACGGGTTGGGATGAGCTGTGGATAGGGGTGAAAGGCCAATCAAACTCAGTGATAGCTGGTTCTCTTCGAAATATATTTAGGTATAGCCTCAAGTGATAGTAATAGGGGGTAGAGCTCTGATTGGGCTAGGGCTGCTCACCGCGGTACCAACCCCTGTCAAACTACGAATACCTATTACCGTATCTTGGGAGTCAGGCGGTGGGTGATAAAATCAATCGTCTAAAGGGGAACAACCCAGACTACCAACTAAGGTCCCAAAGTTCTATTCTAAGTGGAAAATGATGTGAAGTTACTCAGACAACCAGGAGGTTGGCTTAGAAGCAGCCATCCTTTAAAGATAGCGTAACAGCTCACTGGTCTAGTGATTTTGCGCAGAAAATATAACGGGGCTAAGATAGACACCGAAGTTGTAGATTGTGCTGATGCACAGTGGTAGAAGAGCGTTCGCATCTGCGTTGAAGCCATACCGGTAAGGAGTGGTGGAGCGGTGCGAAGTGAGCATGCAGGAATGAGTAGCGATAAAAGTGGTGGGAATCCACTTCGCCGAAAATCTAAGGTTTCCTACGCTATGCTCGTCATCGTAGGGTTAGTCGGGTCCTAAGACAAGTCAGAAATGGGTAGTCGATGGAAAATAGGTTAATATTCCTATACCAACATTAGTGTGCGATGGGGGGACGCATAGGGTCAAGACAAGCTGACGGATAGAAGTGTCAGTCGAAGGGTGCAAGTAAGAAGATTGGTAAATCCGCTTCCTTTTCCCAAACCCAACAGGCATACCAAAACCTTCGGGTAGCGGTGTGAATTGTTAAGATCGTCGTGCCAAGAAAAGCCTCTAAGTTTAGCTAATGTTGCCCGTACCGTAAACCGACACAGGTAGATGAGATGAGTATTCTAAGGCGCGTGAAAGAACTCTCTTTAAGGAACTCTGCAAACTAACACCGTAAGTTCGCGATAAGGTGTGCCACTTTAAGTGGTCTCAGCAAAGAGTCCCTCCCGACTGTTTACCAAAAACACAGCACTTTGCCAACTCGTAAGAGGAAGTATAAGGTGTGACGCCTGCCCGGTGCTCGAAGGTTAAGAGGATTGGTCAGCCGCAAGGTGAAGCCTTGAATTGAAGCCCGAGTAAACGGCGGCCGTAACTATAACGGTCCTAAGGTAGCGAAATTCCTTGTCGGTTAAATACCGACCTGCATGAATGGCGTAACGAGATGGGAGCTGTCTCAAAGAGTGATTCAGTGAAATTGTAGTGGAGGTGAAAATTCCTCCTACCCGCGGCAAGACGGAAAGACCCCGTGGACCTTTACTACAGCTTGGCACTGCCGATGGGAGCATTATGCGCAGCATAGGTGGGAGGCTTTGAAATCTTTACTCCGGTAGAGATGGAGCCACCGTTGAGATACCACCCTTAATGTTTCTGTCTGCTAACTAGCTTGAGTTATCCTCAAGTAGGACAATGCCTGGTGGGTAGTTTGACTGGGGCGGTCGCCTCCTAAAAAGTAACGGAGGCTTGCAAAGGTTGGCTCAAAATGGTTGGAAATCATTTGTAGAGTGTAATGGCATAAGCCAGCCTGACTGTAAGACAAACAAGTCAAGCAGAGACGAAAGTCGGTCATAGTGATCCGGTGATTCTGTGTGGAAGGGTCATCGCTCAAAGGATAAAAGGTACCCCGGGGATAACAGGCTGATCTCCCCCAAGAGCTCACATCGACGGGGAGGTTTGGCACCTCGATGTCGGCTCATCGCATCCTGGGGCTGGAGCAGGTCCCAAGGGTATGGCTGTTCGCCATTTAAAGCGGTACGCGAGCTGGGTTCAGAACGTCGTGAGACAGTTCGGTCCCTATCTGCCGTGGGCGTAGGAAAGTTGAGGAGATCTGTCCCTAGTACGAGAGGACCGGGATGGACATACCACTGGTGTAGCTGTTGTCCTGCTATGGGCATCGCAGCGTAGCTACGTATGGATGTGATAAACGCTGAAAGCATCTAAGCGTGAAGCCAACTCCAAGATGAACTTTCCCTGAAGGTCGCAGGAAGACTACCTGCTTGATAGGGTAGGGGTGTAAGCATAGTAATATGTTTAGCTGACTACTACTAATAGACCGTTTGGCTTAATTGATAATAAGCCACTGCCTTAATGAGTGTAATACTATTAAGAACAAGATAGGTTATAAAGACTTAATGGAATCTCTTTAAAAAATACATTAAGAAAATAGAGATTGTAGTTACTTAAGAGTTAGAAATAATTAACTAAATGATAGAAATCTAAACTCTTAAGACTTTAATAGGCTTCAATAACATAGCTTACTATGGCATTACATTGTCATCTTCGTGCTGATAGAGAAGAGGTCCCACCTAGCTCCATTCCGAACCTAGCAGTTAAGCTCTTCTTCGCTGATGATACTGCTCTTTGCAAGAGTGGTAAAGTAGGACGGTGCGGAGATGAGAGTGTAATGTGATGTGTTGATTCTGCATT
>NZ_JRPB02000022.1 GCF_000765695.2 Helicobacter sp. MIT 11-5569
TTTAACCTTCGTCAAATGGCTTCCTAAAGGTTTTGAGAAAACACTTAAAGAATGGCTAGATAAAATTAAAGGTAATGCTTCCTAAAGATTCTACAATCATATCTCAATAAAAACAACTTATAAGCCTATTTCTTCTTAATATAGACAAGCATAAAGACAAGATTAACTATTGCAGAAAATAAAAATCCCTAAGCTAGAGGGGGTGATTCTAGCTTAGGGATAGTAGAGAAAAAGTAAAACAAAATCCACAATTAACAAAAAAGTGAAGTTTATTCTGTTCACACCTAATGCACACATTTAACAAATTCACTAAGTGTGAAAAGAAATAACTTTTAAAACATTCTAGGAAGAATCCCTAGAAGTTTTTTATTTTCTATAAGAGGAGCTATGGTGCTAAACCCCATAAAGGAGTTTAGATTTTCTTACCACCAGTAACCTAGTTTTACAAATCCACTATGTGCAGATGTATCACTTGAGAAATCACCATTATAAACTAATGAGAAATCAATGTTTGGTGTAACTGCAAAGTTCAATGCTACTGTTGTATAGTAGTAGAAATCACCTAAGCTTGCATCACTTGTAAATAATTGACCAAGGATATTTAACTTCGCATCATAAGAATCATCAAAGTTATATCTGATACCTACACCAACATTTGTGCTTACAAACTCACTGAAACGTGCTAACCAATTTACACCAAGTTTAGCCATGATTATATCAATATTAGCTTTTTCATAGTTAATATTATTAAGTGTAAATTCATCTGCATTAACCTTATCATAGCTTAATCCAAATTCAGGTGAGAATGTATGGATACCATTGTAGAAGTTCAAACCAACATTACCTTCGATACCATAAGTAATAGAATCAGCACCGCCTGTTCCACCAATATCTCTTCTAGTAAGGTCTGTTGTTGAGTTCGCAAATCTTACCATACCTTTTACATAGTAATCATAAGTTGATGTTCCACCTAATACTGCATAGTAGTTAGCACCTAAGTAGAATGTATCATCATCTTGCTCAAAAAGAACAGAATCTGCGCTTCCTGTTTCATATCCTAAGAAGAATCCAAGAACACCTGCTTCACCTAAATTCTTTTGTAATCCACCAACGATACCATAAGTATCACCATCTAGGCTATCTCCTGTTGGTAAATCAATACTTGTGCTTCTGTAATATGGCATTACATATGCTTGTGTATCTGTATTTACAGAGCCATAAGTTTGGTCTGTTACATCAGAGCTTACTTGTGCATATTTCTCTAATTTAGAGAAATCTTCATCACTATTGCTTGCAATTCTGTTATTAGCTGCAGATAATGCAGAATTTACAGCAGTATTAACAACAGTTCCTACAAACGCATTTCTTGTGATTGCATTATTAACAATACTTTGTGTTGCAATAACACCTGCACCTTTTGAAACATCAACATTAACTACAAAGCTATCAATGATTCCATCTGCTTGACCAGCTTGAGGACCAGTTGCAGTTGGAGGTGTAGTTGTTCCGCCACTTGTTGTGTCGCCACCACTTGTTGTGCCACTACCTGAATCTGTAGTTGGAGGTGTAGTTGTTGTGTTTTGGAAATCTCTAATATCATTACCATCTTTATCTAAGATATCTGCACCAGTAACTACAAAGATTGGATCGTTAGAAGCAATTGTTTCAATTGTTACAAGTCTTGGATCTTCTTTACCAGTTTTATGTGCAAAAGCTACAGAATCATAAAGTGCATCACCTTCTCCACCAAGTGTTTCAAGTCCTTTACCTGTTGAATCAACAACGATTTTATCTAGCAAGTATGGTTGTCCTGCTGAAATAGTAGCTCCATTTTTTAGAGGGTCAATAATGATTGAACCTTTTTCAAATGTAAGTGCTTTACCTGTGCCATAACCATCTACAACAATTTTATTTGTTCTAAATGCGTTAAAGCCTGAACCATCAACGTTAAAGCTTTCTGATGAACCAATATCAGCAAGGAACCATTTTTTAACAGTTACACCTCTAACATTTGTCATATCAACATGTGCTTTATCTCCTAATAATCTTAGCTCACCTGTGTTAGTAATGTTAAACTTACCAGCATTATTAGTTCCTCCTGTAAGGATACTTCCTGCTGTTGTGATAATACCGCTGTTATTAAACTCAACATCACCTCTTTCAACATTTAAGACTCCATTGAGACTACCTGTTTTTGTAGAAATCTCACCGCTGTTGTTGAAGCTTAGTTTGCTAGTATTAACAATCAAATCACTATCTAGCCCTACAATTGTTCCAGAGTTGTTAAATGTTGTTGGAACACCACTTGTAACACTATCTACCAATTTAACATTTTGAACTGCTGTATGTGTTGTAACATTTGTAGCAGCTGTTGAGCCTTCAACTGTTGCTTCTTCTGTAAGCTCAATCATACCTGCGTTGTTGAATTGTGTAAAGTTAATATTATCAAGCTCTAGGTTTGTGATTGTTCCGCTGTTTTCAAAGTTTAGAATAGTATCACTACCAGCAATTACTGGTGCTCCAGTTGTTCCAGCATCATTGTTACCAACAATTGCAACACTACCCATTAAACCTCTGTTAGTAAATGCTTTTACTGAACCATCAACACCAATAATACCTTTAGCAGTATTTGAAACTGCTTTGAAAATAGGAGCATTAGTAGCAGGATCGTTGATTTCTGTTATAACATCTGCTCCATTTCCAACTACACTATTTAGAGCAATTGTTCCTTCATTTAAGAATGTTGTTTGTGTAGAAGCTGAAGGACCACCTTTTAAGACGATTGCACCTACAGTTCCATTACCACCACCGCTAGTTAGACCATTTAGTTCAATTGTTGCATTTCCAGCATTGAATACGCTTTGTGTTACAACGACTGCACCACTATTGATATTTAAAAGAGCATTTCTATTTTCATAGTTATGTCCTTCAGATGTATTTGCATTGCTTAATTTACCAACAAAAACATTTTGTGCATTAATTTTTGCATAACCAGTGTTGCTAAATTCATTGATTGTTAAAGCATTGAAATTAACATTTGTTAAATCTCTTGTGTTTGAGAATTGACCAATCACATCTCTATCAATTATTGTTGTTCCACCGATATTTACATTGTCCATAAAACCATTATTCACAAAAGATTTTACTTGGTTTTCAACATTAATGTTAGTATTTCTGATTGTTCCAGCATCAAGGCTACCATCAGCAGTTCTTGTTGCATCATTTAAGAATGTTGTGTTAGAAAGTGCTCTTTCACCTTCACCTTTTAGAGTGAATGTTAAATTATGTGCTGCTGTAGTAGCACCAGAACCATTAATGATACCTGTGTTTTTAAATGTTGTTCCAATATCAATATCACTTCCACTACCAGCATTTGCATTAACAGCAATTACACCATCGTTGTTGAAATTAACGATATTAGCTCCACTAAATACAGTATTTCTAATATCCCCAAGGTTTGTAAAGCTTAGAATATTATCAAATCCATCTGCCTCTGCTGATTTGATTGTAACACTATCTAATAAACCATGCTCTAAGTTTGTAAATGAATTAATGTTATCTGTAATTTGGATTGTAGTTCCACGCATTGTTCCGTTGTTGTAAGCATTTAAATCTACAACTTCAGATTCAGCATCATTTGTATTAGCTGCTTGACCATCTTGCCATTTTTGATTCACTTTACCCAAGAAGTCAATTGTGAAATCACCGCTAATGATACCACCTTCTTGGTTGATAAATGATGTATGGTTTTTAGTAATAATAGAACCATCTGCTGTTCTACCTGTTGTGATTTGGATTGTTCCACCACTAGCAGCTATATTACCACTGTTTACAAAACCATCTGTAATTTTAATATTAAAATCAGCTTTATTATCTAACACACCAGAGTTTTTGAAAGTATAGATAATATCACTATCAGCATCCTTTACAAAACCAGCACCACTTGCAATGATTGTTCCATAGTTTGTAAAAGTGTTAAGATTTTTTACTTTAAGGTCTGCACCCTTAATTGTTCCAGAGTTTGTAAAATTACTTTGATTAACTTCTGTATTACCAGCATTTAAGTCTGTTAAGCCACCAAGTGTAAGATTACCACCGCTAAATATACTTCTTGGGTCAAAAATCATATCTCTAACGACAAGATCAACTGTAGCACCGCTAAATACACCTGAATTTGTGAATTTATCAACTACAGTTGAAGCTTCAGATTCGAATGATGAACCAATAATTGTTCCAGCGTTTGTAAATGTAGAAAGGTTAGAAACAGCAAATGAACCACCACTTATTAAACCACCTGTGTTTTTAAATGTTGCAGCTGTAGCATCTGTAGCACCAAGTTTAACATAATAATCACCTGCACCACTAAATTGAAGTGTTCCTGAGTTGTCAAAATTCGTAATTGTTTGTGCTTTAGTAACATCTTGTGTTGTTGTTAAACCACTAATTACTCCTTTGTTGTTGAAGTTAGTGATTGTTCCAGCTCCAACAATAGAAACTAATTGACCTGCTGCTGTATCTCCTAATCTACCTTCGTTTGTAAATGTTGTTACTACTCCTTCGTTGTTTAGAAGTGTGAATGTTCCTTGATGATTAGAATCTCCTGTTACTGCACTTTTTGTAAATGTTACAGAACCAATTGTGCCATTTGCACCATTATTTACAAATGTAAGTGTATTACTTGCAGCAGTGCCATCTATACCTTGGTATTTACCATTGAAGATTACATCTTGGATAGAACCATCATTTTTTACAAGAATGTTTGTTCCACTTCCTGAAACTGTTGTTGTGCTATTTGCACCACCAATTGTTACAGAACCGCTGATTGCACCAGAGTTATTAACAATAATAGCAGATGCAGTAGCGTCTTTTGTCCCGATATTAATATCTCCACCTAATGTGAAGTTACCTTTAAGTGTTCCCGCATTAGATAAAATTGATCCAACTGCATTTCCACCACTAACTTGAAGATTTGTTACTGCTCCAGTAACATCACCAATGATAATATTTCCATTAATAAGACCAGTTTGACCATTGCTTATAACAGCAGAGAAGCCAGAATCTCCAAAACCAACATTCACTCCTTTTGAAACATGGATTGCTGCTTTATTAGTAGCTCCTTCAAGTGCATTGATTGTTCCATCATTTTTAATAATTGTTGTGTTTCCTGCAAAGAGAGCAGTTCCTGCAGAATCTGCAATCGCAATGCTATCAAATTTGAAGCCATTAACAACTCCACTTTGTCCAATATTAAATAGAGTAGTAGAAGCTGCAGAGTCTAAACGAATACCACCTTTAGATGTAACAGAACCTACTGTTCCATCAAATTTAAAATGCTCGCCACCTGTCTTGAAGATAACTTCGCCAAATTTGCCACCATCTAGTATAATATTTCCAACTCCAGCACCATTTTGCACTGTTACCCCAGCACCAGCACCAGAAACAACACCAAATGTTAATGCTGCTGTATCTCCTACTGCGCCTGAATAAGTGATACTTCCTTCACCTGCGTTAAAGATTGCTCCACTTCCGATGATTAAAGAACCACTAACAGCACCACCACTTGCTACAACATTAATACCTGTAAGACCACCAGAACCAAGAGAACCGCCAGAAATTGCTTCTGCTGTAACAGTAAGGCTTTGTGATACGTCCCATTTGTTAATAGTGAAAATACTACCAACATCACCACCGCTACCTGCTCCTATAGATACAAAGTTGGTAGTCATAGCACCTGAATTACCAGCAATGGATTGTTCTGTTCCTGCAGTATCATAAATACTATACGCATTTGCACCTGTGGATAAAAGACCGACACACGCTAGTGAAAGTGCGAAACTTTTTCTGTTAAATGTGAATTTTGAATTCTGTTTATTCACCATTTCTCCTTTATCATAGAAAATTAAGATAGGCTGCAATTTTATCTAAAAGAATCTTATAAAGTCAAGTGG
>NZ_JRPB02000023.1 GCF_000765695.2 Helicobacter sp. MIT 11-5569
AGGATTTAAAAATGTCAATGTTAAAGAAGATTATTTAGAAAACACTTTACTCTCTAAAGAAACAAATGTAAAACTTAATAATACTTTGAATGTGGGAGTTAGTAATGAAGTAAATATTGGACAAAATCATGAAGAAAATATAGGAAATGATAAAAGAGTGATTATAAATAATAATTTAGAACAAGAAGTTAAAAATGATTATATTCAAAGAGTAGGACATAATAAAAATGAAACCATACAAGGTTCTTATGTCATTCAATGCAACGATAATATAAAAATGTTTTCTAAAAGAGATACAAGCATAGAAGCCAATGAATATTTTAAAGCTGAAGCTGATGATTCTATGAGTTTTAAAGCTAGAAATAATTGTTCTTTTACAGCTAATTTTATAACCACCCTAGCTGGTAGAAGTCTTTCAATCGCACGAGATAGGATTACAAGCATAGTTGGAACTACTACGATTGAACAAACAAAAGATAAAGTTGTTATTCAAGTAGGTAAAGTGCAAGTTACTATAGATAGTAAAGGGCTAAGAGTAAAAGGAGGAGATTTAAGAGCAGATTAGATAAAACGACTAAGCAATTAGATTTTTAAAAGATAAATTCTTAAAACTAAAACCAAAAAACACAAAAAACTAAAACCAAAAAACTAGAAAACCAAAAACACAAATTCATTCAATTCATTAAAAGGAGACATAATGAAGACGAGAGAAGAGATTAGAGCATTAAGCTTTGAAGAAGCAGACAGAATGGAAGATGAAGTGCTTGAAGCTATAGATAATAATGACTTAGCTAAGGTAAAGGATATTTTAAAAGATTATCCCGTAGAGATAAGTTCTTATGAATTAAATACCAAAAACAAAAAAGGAGATGCAGAGCGTCCTTTGTATAATCCATATACTCTTATCATAAGAGCAGCATATAGTTGTGAAGAGCATGACAATGACTTTTCTATCTTAGATTATTTATTTAATGAATATGGCTTAAGCCTAAAAGACCCTAAATATAATTTTTTCCATTCTGATATGAAATATATCAAAGAAATTAATGAGAAATATATTCTTTTAGAAAAAGGAAAGCTTGAGATTTATCGAGAAACTCTGATTTATCAATATATAGCAAAGGCTAACAACCCTAATCCTGAAATTGTGAAATATCTAGTCGATAAAGGAGCGAGATTTGATATCTATGAAGGAGAGCTTGAAAATTTCCCTAAAACCCCTTTGCATTTTTGGGCTTGGGATAATAATAATTATCTTTCAGAATTAGAAGTGGCAATTAAAGGGGGAGCAAATGTCGATATGCCAACATTAACAAGGAATGAGTATGCTTTTAAAGAAACTCTTTTATTTCATGCAATTAGAGAGCCTGCAAATTATAGAACCACTCAGCTTTTAATAGAACTTGGAGCAAATGTCAATTATGCTAACCCAAACACCCCTTTAGATAAAGCTAAAGGCACGCGAAATAAAAAGCTTTTAAAAGAAGCAGGAGCAATGACTCGTGCGCAGATTGAAAAGAAATTTAAAATACCGCCTTACTATTTTGAAAAAGGTGATGACATAGAGAAAGAATGCGGAAAACATGCTAAACTTTTAAACGATGCTATTAAAGGAGCAAAAGAAAATGGCTAAGAATATAGAGATAAACTTTGCCGAAGTAGAATTCCATATCAAAGAATTTCAAAAGGTTTATATACTAGAGAATTGTTCTCTAGTGTTTTATGCGCCAAAAGAAAAGCATATGCAAAGTAAAGAGGGTAAAAAGAATATACAAATAAAACAAAAAGATGGCACCAAATCTTTCCTTGTGGACGATAAGGGCAATAAAATAAAACATAGGACTATTAATAAAAGCGAATCTCAAGGACATATAAAAGCTATCAATAAAGAAAAAGAAGAAAAGATTAGCAAGCTTGGGCTTAATGCAGATAATATTGATAAACATTTTGCCTTTGATGAAGAAGGAAATTCGCTTAATCTAGAGACTGCTAAAATGGAAGAAGATTATCAAAAGCAAAAAGAAGAGCGAAGAAAGAAAATAGAAGAATCTAAGAACAAAAGATTGCAAAAATCACCCAAAAAAGAAAGAGCAGAAAAATTTAAAGACTATGATATTTTCTATGATGTTTATACAAATAAAGATAATATTAAATCTTGTATTGGAAAGTTTAAAGTTAATAATGGTATTGCTAAAGTTGAAGCAAGCTTTTTTCAAGAATGTTTGGGAAAAGGGATTTATAATCTTATTCCAAGATTAATCTCTAAACAAAAAAACAAAGACTTACACTTTGACCCTGTGCCTTTAGAAGATAAAGGATTTGTAGTTACGGATTTTAGAGTGGATAATATAAAAAATGTCAAAAAAGACCTTATTTTTCAAAGAAGAATCGCTGAAATAGAGAATTCTAGTCTTATTTTGCAAAGTCCTCAAAAGTTTTTAAGTGCTTTAAATGGTGGGAGAGATTTCACACAAGATGACAAAAAACGACAAGCAGAGGCTATTCAAAAAGGTTGTGAGCTAAAAGCAAAAGAAATGGAGAAGATATTGGGTGTAAAAGAAGAAGCGAGCATTGAAGAGATAGAAAAAAGAATGAATGAAATATCAAGCAACAAAAATAGAACCCCAAAAGAACAAAACGAATTTGGCAGACTTGAATTTTTAAAAAACAATAAGGAAAAAGTTGAAGACTATCAAGGAATTATTAAAAAGCTTAAAAATCCTCAAGCCGCTGACAATCAACAAAGTAATACAGGTGCTAGTAATATAGAAGATACTGATAAAGAAAAAACAAACACTCCAAATGGAAATAAAAGTGAAGATGAATCAAAAACTATCAACGCTAAAGACATAGGAGACACAGGAGAATACATGGTATCTCTACTGCTCTTTTCTAATAAATGCACAAGATATTTATCTAATAGAAGAAAAATGGACGCAAACTTTAATCTTAATGGATTTAATCATACGATTCCAGATTTTTTAGTAACACTTAATGATTATCCTACTTTAGTAGAAGTTAAAAATGTCCAAGAACAAAGTTTGACAGAACAAATAAGCTTTGAATTAAAACTTGCTAGAGAATATGACCTAGATTATTTGTTTGTATGTAATGATTATACTAAACTAATGAATAACATAACAAAACTTGTGGAATTTGATGCTGCTGAGCACAAAGGCTCAAGATCTGGCTTTATTGACCATAGACATTTACACAGAAGTATAAAAACAGCCTTTAAAGAAATCTATATTCATCATATCAAAGGAGTTGCACCTAATAAAATTATGATTAAAAGAATGGATTTAAATGATGCTGCTAAAATGGAAAAAGAATTTAATGAAAAACAAAATCTACAAAAGAATTAAATAAGGGAAAAAATGCAAAGCAAAGATTTATTTTATCAAGATTTACAAGAGGTTTTTAAATATTATCTAAAAAACGATAGCTATTTAAAGGGTGCTTTAGATGGTTTAAAGCAGCATGAGCGAAGATCTTTTATTAGCAGTATTTTAAGCTATGAATATCAAAATTTAGTAGAAGATGGTAACTTAGAGCGGCAAAAATATAAAGTTATTTTGCCAAAAAATCTAATTATTGTTTTAACCTATGATAAATATAATTTTGATGGCGAAATTCTTGCAAATTTTGTTGAAGATTTGGAGTTTGAATTACAGCATAGAGAAATGGAGCTTTATGATGATCCTTGTGTATATGGATATGAAGAAGACGAAGAAGAAATGGATGAAGAAGAATGGGTGCAAGATCAAGTAGAGGATATAAGAGATTTTTTAGATGCTTTAAAGGATTTTAAATGGACGAAATGCTAAACCCATCAACCACTAATCAAGTCCATTTCCATTTCTTCTCTAAAAAATCTTTTAGTGATGAGAAATATCTTAATGCTTGGAGTTTAAAAGGTAATCGTTTAAATGCTAAAGAATGGTTTGAATTTAAACAAGCTAATAAGGGTAATTTTTATAATGAGCATTTAAAGAATACTCTAAATGCTATGCAAGAACTTAACACTCATTTTAGTATTGATAGATTAGAAGGCATAAACATTAATGCTAGTGATGAATGGTTAGATTTGTTACCTAAAAATTATTCTCTAATCTATGATAGATTATGTAGAGATAAAAGTAAATATATTTTATATAAGATTCATCAAAACAATGCTTTAAATCAAATAGGAATGCTTAAAAATCTTTCCCCAAATTTTCCTTTTTGGAATGAGAAAGGAGAAAATTTCTCTCAAAGTGAAATAAATACCTTTATAGAAAATGACAACCTTTCTCCCTATTTTAATAAGTATGATGTTTATTTTAATTCCTCATTACATTTAACCTTTAACTTTAGTGAAGAGAACTTAGAGTATTTAGTTAAAAATTATCACCATAGGATTCAACACGACTTTACTCCAAAAAGTGAAAAAGAAATACAAAAAGAGTTAGATTTAAATACAGAAGATAAAATAATCTTAGAACTTGAAAATATATTTTTAAAGATTTGTAAAGGCATAAGTGCTGATTATGCTTTTATAGATTTTTCTTATTTTTTCGTAGGATATGATTATGTTTTAAGTTCTAAAAATAATCCTTTAAAATCCTATCCTATAAGTTTAGAGGATTTAATCTATGAAAGGAGTTTTAAAGAACATATAGAAGAATATGCAAAGAATTATTTTGCAAATTATTATTCTAAAGAACTCTTAGATAGATTGCCAAATACAGCTGAATTAATCAAAGATAGACTAAATTGGCATCTTATAAACTACAATAAAATTCCAAAAAACACAAATGAAGAAAATATACAAGGCATACTTTCTAAACAAAAAGATATGAAAATGCGTTTTGTAAGCTTTATTAACTATCAAGATTATGTCTATCATAATAAAGAGAATTTTTGGGATTTAGAAGAAAAGGATAATGCGATTTTATGGGAAAAATTCTTAACTAAAAATACCCTAAAACCTTTACCTAAATCCTTTGATTGCTCTTTAGAAGAAAAACTACTTTATGCTAAAGATGAAGATTTACTAACAATTCTAAACTCCCATAGGATTCTTAATGGCTAAGAAAACAAGAAGAAAAATCCTTACTCCTAAAGTAAAAACTCTACAAACAACTCCTGATTTATCTTTA
>NZ_JRPB02000024.1 GCF_000765695.2 Helicobacter sp. MIT 11-5569
AATCCCAGCAGCTTCATTAAAATCACTTGTGAAAAACCCCTCACTATCCACACCATAGCCTAAGATTTCTTTCACTGCTTCTTGCTTGTCTTTTGCGAAGTCTTGTGCAGTAGTTGGAATCTCTTTTGCAGTGTTTTGCAAATTGTTGTTACTTATGCCTAGATTAGAATTATAGTTTGTATTTGTTGCATTGATTGTCATTTGTAATCCTTGCAAAATTAAATATCTATATCAATCCTTTTGATAATCTTTGCTTTTAGCTCTTTGCGTTTTTTCTCTAATTCCTCTAAGCTTAGCTTTTGTTGCCCTAAGATTTGTTCCATCAGCATTTGTGTAGGGTCTTTATAGTTTTTGAGATATTCTTCCCATTCTTTATCCATTCTAAGGCTTTCTTCACTTTTTATCAGTTTCAGCGGTCTTGGTCCTGTAATATAGAAGCGGTCTTCATTGCGTCCCTTTTGGTCTGGGTCTTTTGAGGCATCATAATTAATGACTTCTAAATAAGACATTGATTTATCATAGCCTTGAGATTTACCATTTGGGGTTGCTTCTCCCTCTCTTGTATGGAGGTTTGCATTAATCACGCCAATTAGCAATCCGCCTTTTGTGATAGAGCCATCGGGATTTGTATATTTCTCTCTTGTCATATCAAAATGAAAATTGCTTGTCGCACCACCATTTGCATTGTTAAAAACATCGGTAACAGGATTCATAGTGCCATTATAAAACAAGTTGCTAAGATACATTCTATCAGGTCGCCCTCCTATTGGTATTACACCGCCAAAACTATTCCAAGCGTTTTCAAGGTCAGCTGTTGTCTTATAGATTTCGCTTACCTGCATCGTTTGTGAGTTATACTTATAGCCTTGTGGGAATTTGACAATGTCTTGGGTGCTAAAGCTATCTTTGGAGTTTAGCACATCTTCTCCTACGACTTGTGAGAGGATTTTATAAGCATTTCCAACTGTTTTTGCAATATCAAGACTTCTAAAAGTTCTCAAAGGGTTGGTGAATTTGTTTGTCGTTTTATCGACTAGGCTTTCCATCGTAGAAGAGTGGATTTTATAATCCTCTGGAATCCCAGCTGCTTTGTTAAACTCCTCTGTGAAATACCCGTCTTTGTCTATCGCATAGCCAAGCACTTTGTTGCTTGCTTCGCTTGTTTTTGCACTATTTTGCGCATTTGTGCTTTGCTCTGCTTGCCTCTCTTGTGAAGCATTGTTTCGAGGCTTCAAGTTTGCCAAAGGGTTTGTGAAGTTTGAATGGATAGAATTTATCATTTTAGCCTCCTTGCTAAATGTATTATTTTTGGTTTAACGCACTAATATCTATTGAGCAAGATTCCATTTAAATCGTTGCCGATTCGTCTCCAGACTTCGCTTGCTATGCTGTTATTAGAAGTAACATTTCTAATTTTATAAATCGTGCCATTACTATTGTTTAAGCCCACTATCAAAGCACCATTAGTAAATTGATTTTTAGGCACTCCAAACGTTCCTATTGTAGTTGTTTTGGTAGCAGTTACCGCGAGGTATTCATTAAGATTTGGATTTGCAATAAGCATTAAATCATTATAAGATTGCTTATTAACATATGATTCAGAGCAAGTTACCCCGCCAAATCCACAAGCGACTTTGTTGTCTCGCTCATAATCTGTTAATCCCACAACAACGCCAATTTGTGTAATCGTTGTCCCACTAAGGCTTGAACGCATAAGCTCAAAAACATTTTGCCCGCTATCATTTTGCATTAAGCCATATCCCCCTACCACTTTCTTTTGCCCTTCTAAGCTTAGAAGTTTCACTCCCTCGCTTGTATCACTTAATGCACCATTAGTTACTTTAGCCAAAAAATCTTCAGCAATACTGCTACTTACCAACAAGCCACTAATTGCTATAATACCAAGAATCTTTAAACATTTTATCCTCCTAAATGTTGTCTAATAATATCGTCCATTTTAGCTAAAACTAAAGATTAGTGTCAATAAACAAAAATCAAATCTCTATATCTAATTTTCTTTTCTTAAAGAATTTTTCAAAGCTTTTAATATCTAAAGTTTCATTATTGCTTTTTTGGTTGAAAAGCAGCATAATTTGCTCTAGCTTTTGTTGGCTTTGGATAAAGTTTATTGTCTTTAAAAAATCTGCTTCTTGATAAGTTTCACTTTTGCTTGTTACTTGGATAGGTTTAAATTTGCTTTTAGAATCACTTTGGGATTCTAATGTTTTTGCTGTTTCTGCGTCTTCTTGGGGATAGATTCTATCCTCTTCTGGCATATTCTTAAATTTTTCTGCAAAGTCATCGTATCTTTCTTTGATTTTTAGATATTCTTGTTTGAATCCCTCAAGGCTCAAATCATTGCGTTCTAAAAGTGCTTGATAGTCTGTATAAATTTCACCCGCCATATTAATAAGTTCTTTGTTTTTTGTGTGGTTGCTAATGCCTTTGGCTGTAACTGCTGCTAAAAGGCTATCTGTAACCATGCTCCAGCCATGTTCATCTTGATTCATATCAACCATAAATTGTATTTTGTTGTTATCCATAAAAGAGTGAAATTGTTGTAACTCTTCTTTAGAAATATTTTTGTCAAAGCCTGAAATTTTCCCTATTATCGTGCTTTGACCTTCTATAAAATGTTTGCCGATTCCTATATCATCATTAAGAATCCGCTCAATTTTTTCTCCTTTTGATAAATTTTTGTTTTGTAGAATATTATTGATTGCATTATTTCTGTCATTATCAAATTTATTTGATGAGTATTTAGCACTTGTTTCATTGTTGAGAAAATTTGCAAATTCATTATAGATATTTCCGATTGTTTTTGCAATATCAATTTCTGTATGAGAGTTTAGCCAATTTGTTGCGGTGTTGTTTGTTTGAGACTCAATGCGTTTTTTGATTTTATCCGCTTCAATCTTATAATCTTTTGTAATCCCAGCAGCTTCATTAAAATCACTTGTGAAAAACCCCTCACTATCCACACCATAGCCTAAGATTTCTTTCACTGCTTCTTGCTTGTCTTTTGCGAAGTTTTGGACGAAGTCTTGTGCAGTAGTTGGAATCTCTTTTGCAGTGTTTTGTAAATTGTTGTTACTTATGCCTAGATTAGAATTATAGTTTGTATTTGTTGCATTGATTGTCATTTGTAATCCTTTACTTAATATATAGAGTATTAAAGCATTGTGCTTGGTAGAGATTCTGCTAAACTAAAACTATGATTATAATAATATCGTCCATTTTAGCTAAAACTAAAGATTAGTGTCAATTTTAATTTTTGGAACGAAAAGTGCTTATTATACACAAAGATAAGTAGTTGAAAACTACAATATAAGGATTTACAATGATATTTAGAAAAATACTGCTTGGCATTTGTGTTTTAGTGCTGCCAATTTTTGCTTCTGATGAACTTAGCATTGATAGTCTTTTCAAAAAACAAGTTGGACTTAGAAGTATCACTAATGTTTCACTTTTAAGCTCAGGAAATGCCAACTCTTATTCTCTTTATCCCAATCTTACAATTAGTGGAGACCCGACAGTTTGGAACGACACCAAACAACTAAGTCTTACTCAAACCTTTATTTACACTTTGCACCCAAAATTTGATTTGCTTGTTTCAGGAAGTGGAAGTTATGCAAGACAAGAATTTACAAACTTTTTCACAGGAGAATATTCGCATAATAATAAATTTAACTTCAACTCCGTGTGGCTTGGATTTATCTATACTGCGGATAGTATTGCTGATTTTGTGCCACAAATTACTTTCCAAAGCGCAGTTATTCAAAGAGAGACATTTATTGAAGAGGATAAAAATTTTTATTTTAAATCCCAAAGCTTGCAAGCAACTTTAAGAGGATATAGCGACCCCGTAGTTTATGGTATTTATGGAGGTTTTGGCTATATGGAAATAGCTTTTATGTGGGCGGGGATTTGTCTATTATTTTAAGTCCTAAAATCACTTTGGATTTAGGGGCAGAGCAGAGATTCCAAACAGAACAAAAAATCAATGGATACCAAAATTCTGAAGTTCGTTCTATCCCGACTTTGGGGCTTGGCTCAACTTATAGTGTTAATTCTAGCACTGCTGTTTCTGTCAATGCTAATTTTGGCGGAAGTTCTGCAGCACCTGATGCTATCTTTGGAATAAGTTTGTGGAAAAAGTTTTAGAGGAAGTTTTAATTGTC
>NZ_JRPB02000025.1 GCF_000765695.2 Helicobacter sp. MIT 11-5569
GATTGGAGAATCTTTAGTGATACTATGATTTGTTATGGATTCTATACTTTTAAAATCAATGTTTGTGAGTTTAATATTAAAGTTTCCATTGTTATTAAAGGTGTCTTGAGGTTTTGAAGTTTTTAATTGTATGCCTAAAGTAGAATAAGCAATGTTAGGCTGCAGAATCGTTTGTGTGATATAAGTGGAATTGGTGGAATCTTGATTAAAGTTTGTGGTGTTAGTGCTGCCTAAATAAATATTTGGATTGTTATTTATATTAATATTATTATACATTTCTTCTAAGTAGAATCTATAATTACTTAGCACAAAGAAGGTTTGATGGTCTTGTTTGATATTTAAGTGATTTAAAATATCAAAGCTATAAGTGTAATTGTTTTCTTTAGATTCTAAAGTATTGTCTTTTTCTTGTAATTGTAAAGAAGTTGTTGTTGCCAAAGAATTCATATTGGGTTTATTGTTTTCTTGTTCTTCATAAGTATAAAGTTCGCATTTGTCATTTTCTTTTGTAGAATTTCTTAAAGGATTGTTGAGCAAGGCGCAATCAATAGTATTGCAAATAGCTTTGTTTTGAACAATATAAAGATAAGTGTTAATTGGCTTTTGGATTTTTAATTCTTCATGGATTGCTTCAGTAATAATAAGGAGAAGATTTTCTGTTTTGTTGGTTTGGTTATTGGAATCTTTGTTTGTATTGTTAGAATCTTTAGAATCTTTTGTTATCTCTTTAGTGTTATTGGGATTTTCATTGCTTGTATCTTTTGTAGCATTATATTCACGCATTGCATTTAAGACTTCATGATGATTGTTGTTATTTAAAACATAGATGTTTTGAGGTTTAAAGCGATAAAGATTGGAATCACTTTGGGTTGTGGATTCTTGTGCATCAGATTCTAAAGTAAATTTGTTAAAGTCTGCATTGTTTTCAAACTTAGCAGAAGGGATTAAAGAATCAAGATATTTCACATAAGGATTTAAGAGATTCATAAGAGGTTCTAGTTCGCTTGGGTTGATAACATTAGAATGATAAATCTTACAAGATTCTAAATTTGGCTTTCCTTTGCAAAACCCTACTTCACTTTTCATTATCTCTTGCATATTGTTTCCTGCTTTCCCATCTTCTCTCTTTTTTCTCTCTAATTCTTGTTCCCTAAAATACTGCAAATGAGTTTGCTTATTCGTATCTGTATTTTCTTCTAAAAGATTCAATGTTTTAAAAATATCTATACAAGTGTTAAACTTTTCTTCATCATTTTCTATTTGGTTATCTAATTTAGCATTGAAGTTAAAAATAGCAGATTGTAGGATTCTTCTACGAATATCACTTCCTAAATCATATCTAAGAACAGCCCAGATTAAGAATCTGCTTTTGCTTATAAAGGCTTTTTGGATTAAAGTATTGTTTTTTATGCTATTGGGTGCTTGATAAGTGGCACTTAAAAAGGGAATAAACTCTTTGTAGTATTCTTTATTACTTTCTTTTTCTTCTTTGATTTTGTTAAAGTGAGTAATATCTTTATTATTGAAGTGTTTTAAAGTAATAGCTTCATAATTAATTGCCATAATGTTAAAAAGTTCTTCTGCTTGTTGTTCATTAAGCTTAAATTCTAAGTATTGGTTGTTTCTTTGAGAATCCTTTGTGATTTTTAAATCTTCTTCACTTAGTCTTTGAAGTTGTTCTAGGTTTGAATTGGGATTTTGCTTTTGTTTTTTCTTTGTTTCGTTTATATAATCTTTTATGTTATCTTGAATGATTGTATTTAAAGTAGATGTTTTTATATCTGTTTGCAGTGTTTTTAGCATTTGAGCAGAAATATTATCTATTAGAGTTTTATATTCTTCATATTTATAGCTTGTAGTATCTTTAATAATGTTATTAAAAGTGTATTTATAATCATCAAATTGAGTAAAGGGAATATCTTTAAGTTTTTTTGTCAAACCAAAGAAATAATATAAGATAAGCTTTATCCATAATCCTTTGAGATTATTTCCTCCTATGTTGATTCCTATGCCTATGGTAGCTATGCCTCTACTATCTCTATAAACCTCTTCTCTGATTGCTTCGCTACCTACCAAGAGGAGTTTTCTAATTTTATTATATTCTTCAAAGGTGATTGATTGAAATTGCATTTTAGATTCCATTTGTTTCCTTATCATAAGCATTTAAAAAGCCTAAAGCTAAAGCTTGATTAAAGCGAAAGGCGAGGAAGGCTTCACGGCTTAATACCCAGCCATACCAAGTAGCATTATAATCCATTATTATTGGGACAACAATATCGCCCGATTCACTTCTTTTCTTAATTTCTTCTCTAAACTCCTCATCTTCCCTAAACTTTACCCTTAAGCTTTCAAAGAGAATATCTTGAGTGTGGAAGTTGTTTTGCAAGATTAGCATATAAGCTTCATTAGCTTGTTTATGAATGATTTCATCTACTTTCTTGCTATTGTGAATTTCGCTTTGAAATAAATAAAGTCCTGCATTATTATAATATGGGTCTGCTGAAAGCCTAATAATATCTGCAAAGTCTGCTTTATGTTTTGAATTAGGGATTGGAATTGTTTTATAAGGTGGAGGAAATACAGAAACTTTATTCCCTTTTTCGTCTATATAATATTCCGTAAATTCTGGAGCTTCTACTAATTCAAACTCATAAATCTCTGGATAATCTAAACTTGTTTCATCATTATGGATTAACTCCCAAATCTCATCATAACCGATTCCTAGTTTGTTGGTTTTAGCTTGAGGGATTAAAGAATCTGTTTTGTAATCTTTTAAATGTAGGGCATTAAGTATAAGCTTTTCTACCCCCTCATAATAGAATCTTTCTTGATTTAAAGGTAAATAAGTTTTTAAGTATTCCTCATTTTTTAAAAAGACTTTTCTAATAGAGTTTGGAATCATATCATAGATAATATCATAAAGGGTAATGGAATTAGTATAAAAGAGATTTGAGGCTATACCAATATCGATAATACTAAAACTTACATCATTTGCATAATTTATCTCTTGAATCTCTATCTTTCTTAAAGCATCAAGGAGATTATAGGGTTTATGGTTAAAAGTAGAAGTGAAGTTTTTTAAAAATTCTTTGTATTCTAGTTTTGGATTCTTTATAAGTTCTTTATGTCTTTCATAGAGTTTTATTGTAAGCCATTGTGAAAAGATGACTTGAGAGAAAGGATATTTTTTAACAAGTTTAGAAAACTCATCATTGTGTTTTTTGTGAAAATCAAAGACTTCTAAAATTACTCTTTTAGGTAAGCCTACACCAAAGGCACTAAAATCGTTGTCTTGTAGGGTGCTTAGGTCTTTAATTAAATGGGATTTTTGTATATTTATAGATTCATTATAATGATCGCCTCTTACAAAATCAATCAAAGAATTAAATATGCTTTTCCCCAAGTAATTAAAACTACTATAGCCCATACTCCCTCCTTTATCTTGTTATTATGCTACTTTACATCATTCTTCTATCTCTACTTTTCCTTGAATCTTGATTCCACTTTTTTCAATAGTAATTTTACTTGAACCAACTTGCAAGACAATCTCTTTACCATTACTTTGTATTGTAGCATCTCCTATGGAGAGTTGTATTTTTTTATTAGCTTTTAGTATTGCTTGTTCTGCTGTGTTAATTAGCAAATCTTGATTATTTAAAGTCGTTTGTTTAATGCTATTTAATTTTAAACAATTCTTAGAATAAAAGTCTATATTATCATCAACACTAAGAGAATAGTTTGACTTAGAGCTTATATTAATATCCTTAAAGCTTTTAATATCCCATGAACCTTCTAATATATCTTTTCTGTTTCTCTTTATGTTCTTTATTGCATCTTTATGGATAATAGTTTTTTGACTTTGTCTTACCTCCACCTCTTTATCCCCCCCTACAAACTCACTAGAATTTTTAGCAATTCTTATCTTATTATCTACTCCCACATTCAAAGTATTATTAAGTTTTACATTTGTTTCTTTAGAGAGTAAAGTGTTTTCTAAATAATCTTCTTTAACATTGACATTTTTAAATCCT
>NZ_JRPB02000002.1 GCF_000765695.2 Helicobacter sp. MIT 11-5569
AATGAACGACCAAAATCGTAGAGAATTTTTGCAAAATTCAGGAAAATTAATGGGTGCTTTAGCACTTTTTGGAAGTGGGGCTAATCCACTTAATGCACAAGAAAAAAGAACAGATTCTACGTCCAAAAACACATTGCCCACACGCACACTTGGAGTAAGTGGGATAGAAGTTTCAGCACTTGGGCTTGGGTGTATGGGAATGAGCGCAAACCACGGACCAGCAAAAGACAAAAAACAAATGATGAAGCTTTTGCAACAAGCTTATTATGAACATGGTGTTACACTTTTTGATACTGCTGAAATCTATGGACCACACACAAATGAAGAATTGCTAGGAGCTGCCTTAAATCTATGCGTGATAAAGTCATCATTGAAACAAAATTTGGGCTGTATTATCCCTTTGGCAAACAAATGCAAGATTCTAGCAAAAAATCCATTTTGCGTGCGCTTGATGCGAGCCTAAAACGCTTACAAACTGATTATGTGGATATTTATATCCAACACCGCGTAGATTTAGACACTCCTATTGAAGAAGTGGCACAAACAATGCAAGAACTCATCAAACAAGGCAAGATTCGTGGCTATGGACTAAGTGAGGCAAGCGCAAAGACGATTGAGAGAGCGCACAAAGTTTGTCCTATTAGTGTGATTCAAAGTCAATATTCAATGGCTTTTCGCGAACCTGAAACTAATAATGTATTTGATGTTTGCCAAAAGCTTGGAATCGCATTTGTCGCATATAGCCCGCTTGATAGAGGATTCTTAACTGGAACAATGCATGAAAATACCAAATTTCACCCAACCCTTGATATGCGAAGCTCTTTCCCGCGCTACACTCCTGAAGCACTCAAGGCAAATCAAGTTTTGATTGCATTTATTAAAGATATTGCTAAAAATAAACAAGTTGGGGGTAAAAGCGCGAGTGTTGCACAAGTTGCGCTTGCTTGGATTCTTGCACAAAAGCCATTTATTGTGCCAATCCCTGAAACTACGAATCCTAAGCATTTGATTGAGAATCTAGGCGCGGTAGAAATTGATTTTGCGCCTGATGAACTTAAAGAAATCAATACGCTTTTAGAGAGAATCCCTATTGTTGGTGAGCGATACACGCCGGGCAGTGATGCGGCTAAAAGTGTGGGATTATAATTGATATTTAAAGGAGAAAAAATGAAAAAAGTTTTACTAGCAAGTGTGTTATGTGGTGGTTTATTTATGAATTTTGCATTTTCAGATTCTGCGCTTAAAGGAGAACAAATGCAGCAAAAAGTTGAACGCAATTTAGGAGAGTTTAAAGGAGATTCCAAAATTTTTAGTGGTGAAGTGAAAGTTATTGAGCTGTTTAAAAAAGAATCGTTGAGAAATTTTAGCGGTGGTTTGGTGCAATTTAGCCCAAAGGCTAGAAGTGCGTGGCATTTGCACCCAGCAGGACAAACTCTTATTGTTACAAAAGGCACAATCTACACAGGCACAAAAGATGGAATCTCAAATGTAGCAAAAGAAGGCGAAGTGATTTCTTGTCCGCCAAATGTTGAGCATTGGCATGGAGCAGGATTAGAATCTAGCGGGGAACATATCACCCTTACGCAATACAAAGAGGATTCTAATGTAATATGGGGCGAAAAGGTAAGCGATACAGAATATCTTGAAGCAATAAAAAATGCGAGGTGAGTATAATGAACGACCAAAATCGTAGAGAATTTTTGCAAAATTCAGGAAAATTAATGGGTGCTTTAGCACTTTTTGGAAGTGGGGCTAATCCACTTAATGCACAAGAAGGCAACAAAATGACAAATCTTAAACCACTCACAACACTACCCACACGCACACTTGGAACAAGTGGGATAAAAGTTTCTGTGCTTGGGCTTGGGTGTATGAGTTTAGCTTATGGTTTAGGACCTGCTGTTGGCAAAGAGAGAGCAAAAGAAGTGATTGCAAAAGCTATAGATTTGGGTGTAAATTTTTTAGATACAGCTGAAGTTTATGGTCCTTTTTTAGACGAAGAATATGTGGGCTATGCACTAAGCTCAAGCTCTTTGCGTCAAAAGGTTGTTTTGGCAACAAAATTTGGGGTTCATTATCGTAATGTAAATGGAGAAAATAAGCAAGTAATAGACGCTAGATCTAGTGAGATTAGAAAGTCTATTGAAGGAAGTTTAAAGCGTTTAAAAACAGATTATATTGATCTTTATTACCAACACAGAGTAGATCCTAACATTCCTATTGAAGAGGTTGCAGGAGTGATAAAAGATTTACAAAAAGAAGGTAAGGTTTTGGCTTGGGGACTAAGCGAAGCAGGAGAACAGACGATTAAAAAAGCGCATAAGGAATTAGCACTTTCTGCACTGCAAAGTGAATATTCTTTGTGGTGGAGAGAACCTGAAAAAAGCATTTTCCCTACTTTAAAAGAGCTTAATATTGCACTTGTGCCTTTTTCGCCTTTGGGCAAAGGGTATTTAGCGGGTGCTTTAGATGAAAATACTATTTTTCAAAAAGGCGATTTGCGTCCTGTTTTCCCGCGTTATCAAAAAGATGCCTTAAAACAAAATAAGGCACTATTAAATTTTCTTGATGAAATCGCGCAAACAAAACAAGTCAATGGCAAAAAAGCCACGAAAGCACAAATTGCGTTAGCTTGGATTTTAGCACAAGAAGATTTTATTATTCCAATTCCCGGAACTACTAAAATTGCGCATTTAGAAGAGAATCTTGGTGCTTTGCAAATTTCTTTTAGTGAAAATGAAATGCAAGAAATTAATAAAAAATTGAGTGCGATTCAAATAGTAGGTGATCGGTATCCTGCGGGTTCTGATATGGCAAAAAGAGTTGGAAAATAACCACTAATTTAAAAGGAAAAATTATGAAAAAACAAATCAATCAAACAAGAAGAACATTTTTAAAAACAGGGGCTATCGCAGGAAGTATTGTGGGAATGGGGTTTAGTGGTAGTTTTTTAGAAGCTAAAGAAAATTTGCAAAATGCGGATTCTGAAATCCCTGTTGCAAATCCAAGCAAAGAAGCAATGCGCAATGCTAGTAAGAATCCTTTTGGGCTTGTGTATGATGGAGCAATCACGCATAATGAAAAAGGCAAAGTGCAAATATTTCCTATTTCTTACACAAGCACAGCAAATGCGAGATTAAAAATCGCTGCAAATCTCTATTTGCCTGCAAATTTTAGTGAGAATAAAAAGTATAAAGCCATTGTTGTCGCGCACCCAAATGGTGGCGTAAAAGAGCAAACAGCAGGGCTTTATGCACAAAAATTAGCGCAAATGGGTTTTATCACTTTGGCTTTTGATGCAGCATTTCAAGGAGCAAGTGAGGGTTTGCCTAGACTTGTTGATAAACCTAGTAATCGCGTTAATGATATTTTTGAGGCGGTAAGCTTCCTTAGCAATCATAAAAATGTAGAATCTGAAGGAATAGGAATCTTAGGGATTTGTGGCGGTGGTGGCTATACGGTAAAAGCCGCACAAAGTGATAAAAGACTAAAAGCAGTTGCGACTTTATCGCTTTTTAACACAGGTAAAGTAAGGAGAAATGGATTTTTGGATTCTGATATTAAAGGAATCCAAACAAGACTAAGCCAAGCAAGCAAGGCTAAAAGCAATGAAGCAAAAGGAGAAATTGCCTACACAGGCGCAGCTCCAAAAGCACTTAGCCCAAGCGAGCTAGAAAAGATTCCA
The DNA here is from genome assembly GCF_000765695.2 of Helicobacter sp. MIT 11-5569. GTDB lineage: Bacteria > Campylobacterota > Campylobacteria > Campylobacterales > Helicobacteraceae > Helicobacter_D. The sequence goes on from NZ_JRPB02000002.1 coordinate 3,686, forward strand.
GCAGGATTATACCGCGAAGGAATGGTGTATTATGGCGATACACACGCACATCCAAATTCAAGCTTTGCCTTTACCACAAGCTCACTTTTAGACCTTATGAGCTTTGATGCAACCGATAGATTAGAGCTACTAAACCAGCCTTTATTGTTGCTCACAGGAGATAAGGCAGATACAGCATATATGAGCGAAGAGATTTTTCAAAAAGCCACAGGAACACAAGATAAAAAACTTGTAAAATTAAACAACGCAACGCATATTCAAACTTATTATGAACCGCGTATCGTCAATGAAACATTGCATGCATTACAAGATTTTTATGCAAAATATTTGTAGAAGAATTTAGAATCTAAAAAGGAGAAAAAGTGAAAAAACTGATTTTATTGGCATTATTAGTATCGTGTGTTTTTGGTGCAGAAGCAAAGGTAAAAACGCTTGTGATTGCTTCGCACCCTTATCCGGAATCTTCTATTTTTATCAAAGGTTTAGAGCAAGCAGCAAGAAGCGTGAAAAATGTAGAAGTGCGCAATCTTGAAAGCATTTATGGCTATGACACAAAGGCGATTAATGGCAATATGGAGCGCAAACTTACGCGTGAAGTGGAACGCGTGGTGTTTATCTTCCCCACGCATTGGTTTAATATTACGCCGATGATGAAAGCGTATTTGAACGAAACTTGGGGAAGTGTCGGACCCGGACTTTGGCAAGGTAAGCAAATGTTAGTCGTCTCTACCGCAGCAGGAGGGCGCAGCACTTATGGCAAAAATGGTAGAGTAGGCGTAGATCTCAAAGATGTGTTTTTAAGCATGAAAGCAAGTGCGCTGCATTGTGGAATGACTTATTTAGAACCACTTGTTTTTGAGGGCGTGCGCGCAAATGAGCTAGAAAATTATAAAAAGGCTTTGATTGAGAGGCTAAGTAATTAAAGAGGCAAAATGCTAAATATAATACAAATCATAATATAAGGCAATCTCAATGAGTATAACTATTGCTGCAACTTGTGGTGGCAAATGCGTTACAATAAAGATTCAAAGACCAAGTTTTGAAAGTGTGAAAAAGGCGTATGAAGAGATAAGTAGGTTTGATATCAGTGCTTATATTGTGCGAAAAAATGCGCTATATGATGAATTATACGAACGCGCAAAAAGTGAAGGAAAAAGCGACAAAGAAGCACACGAATTTGCCGATATAGAATCTCTTTGGGTTGTATCAATAGAATTCGCAGAACCAAGATATAGGCAAGTTGGTGGTAAGGTAGAAGAATTATTTAATAACGATAAAAGAACATATGTGAATACTTGTGCTTTACGCATTAGTTATGCTCTCAATCATAGCACACACCCAATAAACACTATGGACAAACAAGTTACAGGAAGAGGCTATAAAGGAGAAGACAAACAAACCTATTATTTAGGGGTATTTGACATTATTGAATTTTTGAAATTAAATTGGAAAGAATTAACTTGGGCAAAGCCTACTTATGCACAAGTTAAAGAAGAGATAAAATGTGGTTGTTCTAAAGATTTTTATCATAAAATGGAAACCAAAGAACAAAACATACAATTTTTTAAAGAATTACAATCCATTCAAAGAAAAGGCATTATTGCGATGGTAGGAAGTGATGGACTCCGCCATACAACTCTATGGGAAATAGATAATTTTGTGGATGTAGCATTAGGAGTAAGTGCTAATTATCTTAATGAAACTGCCTATATAATACGAGATTTATACTTTTGGGATTTGATAGGTTAAGGAGGAAGTGTATGAAGAAGTTTATTTTGCAATACTTGATTATAGCATCTACAATAATGTATGCAGGAGATCCTTTTGGTGAAGCTCGCGGGGTAACGAATGCTATCCAATCTCATATTTTAGCTGAATGGGGATTGCAATATTGTTTGCAATACGATAAAGAGAATCTGTTTAAACCAATAGAAGAAAATAAACCCTTTGATTTGCGCAAAGATGTAGCGCAGGGCAAATTAGATTTGCAAAAATATTTAGATACTAAATATTTGCCTAAAACTATGGATACTCCCCATTTTAAGCATTGCATGATTATATATAAATTAGAAGAATACCAAGCCGAAGTCGAACGCATAGTTAAAAAATATTGCGAGGAGTGCAAATAGTTATGGAATCTTTGAGCAAATTAAAAGAAATAGCAATAAAAAACAGAATTGCAGGATTTATGCAAAAAATTTTATTGCCTCTTATCATCATAGCATTTTGTAGTAGCATAGTGAGTGCGGCAAAAGATTCTCTATCTGCAAGCACCAAAGGGGAAACAATGCAAGTTATTATGGAATTTGGTAACAATAAAATAATCATAGAGCTAGAAAATAATCCAACCTCAAAAGCATTTGTGGCAATGTTGCCTTTGGAACTAGAATGGAGTGATTATGCACAAAAAGAAAAAGTTACTAATCTCCCTAAAAAGCTTCAAGCCAAAGGAGATTCTAGCTATATCCCACAAATTGGGGATTTTTTCTGCTATGCACCTTGGGGAAATATAGGAATCTTTTATGAAAAACAACCCCCAAATAGCGGACTTGTCTATATGGGAAAAGTGGTAAGTGGCTTAGAATCTCTTAAATCCCAAAAGCAACCTTTTAAGGCAAAAGTCTATCTTACACATAAGGAGAAATAATGCACACTTCACAAAACAATAGAATCTTGCGGTTGATTTACCCGCAATGGCAAGGAGGCGATATTGCAATCTGGTTTGATGACTTGAGCGTAAGTGAAGCAGCAAGAGGCTATATTTTAGGTGCAGAGATTTTAAGAATCCTCACTGATTCTATTGCACCACAATACGAGAAAAACACCGCAGTAGTGCAGATTGAACGAGAATTTATGCACGATAGTGCGGGCAAGAGAATCGCAAACGATGGCATTATTGACAAAGAAGTTTTAATGCGCCAAAGCCAAAGTGCTTTTAGGATTTTGCAAGATAAAAAGCCTACAAAGATTCTCACTCTTGGTGGAGAATGTGCGAGTTCTGTGCCGCCTTTTAGCTATCTTGCGTCATTGTATAAAGACGAAGTTGCGCTTGTGTGGATTGATGCGCACCCTGATATTGGCTTACCTCATGATGAGTTTTATCAAGGCTATCACGCAATGGCAGTGAGTGCGCTACTTGGTAAAGGTGGGTTAAAAGAGGCTTTTAACTTGCAAGGGATTTTAGAATCAAATAAGGTTTTGCTTGTAGGATTGCATTCTAAAGAAGCAGAGCATTATGCACAGCGACAAAAAGAATTTGGGCTAAAGAGCCTAACACCCGAAGAAGTAGCAAAAGATTCCAACAAAGTTTTAGAATTTTTGCAACAAAGTGGAGCAAAAAAGGTGATGATTCATTTAGATTTAGATGTGCTTGACCCGAACGAGCTTTATGTCGCTGTGGGCAATACGGGGAAAATGAAAATTGAGCAAGTTTCGCGCGTGATTAATGATATTGCCAAAGATTATGAGGTTGTAGGACTTACAATCGCCGAGCATTTGCCAAAAGCACAAATCAAGCTTAAAGAATTGCTACGCGATTTGCCGCTTATTAAAGATTAAGTAGCAAAAGGAGAAATGATGAAAATTTTAGTCGCGTATTTTAGTGCAAGTGGAATCACAAAAGAAGTTGCACAAAGTATTGCAAGCGTTGTAGAGGCGAAATCGTATGAGATTTTGCCACAAGAGCCTTATACGAGGGAAGATTTGGACTGGCGTGATGAAAATTCGCGCACAACCTTAGAATGCAAAGACAAAGCTTCTCGCCCTAAGATTGCGAATCTTAAAGATATAACGCCCTTTGATGTGATTTTTATTGGCTTTCCGATTTGGTGGTATAGCGCCCCGCCGATTATTTTTACATTTTTAGAATCGCAAAACTTTGATGGTAAAATTATTATTCCTTTTTGCACAAGCGGGGGAAGCGATTTAAGCAACGCGCCAAGAGAGATGCAAAAAATTGCAACAGGGGCGGACTTTAAACAAGGGCGATTGTTGCGTTTTGGAGAGAGTAAGGCGAGTATTAAAAAGTGGATTAACACATTAGGAATCGGAGAGTTTTAAAGGATAAGGTTATGGCATATACGATTATAGAAGTGGAGAAAAAGACGGGCATTCCTTCAAGAACATTGCGTTTTTGGCTAAGCAAGGAGTTGTTTCCTTATATAGAGCGCGATAAAAATGGAATCCGCTATTTTTCTGAAAATGATGTGAAATGGGTAATTTGGGTAAATTGCCTAAGAAATTGTAATATGAGCATTAAAGATATTAAACATTATGTGAGTCTCGCAAAAGGAGGAATCCAAACCGCAAAGGAGCGTAAAGAACTGCTAGAGCGGCAATTTGCAAATCTTAATGAACAGCTTGAGATTCTCAATGAGGCGCATAAAAAGATAAAAACTAAAATTGCTTTATATGATGAAATGTTAGAAACAGGGATTGACTTTTTAAACCCGAATGATAAATCTAAAGAAGAGTTAGCAAAAATTGCAGAATCGGATTTGATTATCTATCAAATGCCTGCGTGGTGGATGGGTGAGCCTTTTATAGTGAAAAAATATATTGATGAAGTGTATCTTGCAGGCTTTGGAGTATTGTTTGCAAATGATGGGCGAAGTCGTGCTGATGAGAGCTTAAAATATGGAAGTGGCGGTTTAGCGCAAGGTAAAAAAGTTATGCTTAGTGTAACTTGGAATGCTCCAAAAGAAGCCTTTGTGGAATCTGATGGATTTTTTGAAGGTGTTGGTGTGGAAGGTGTGTATTTACATTTACGCAAAGCACACGAATTTTGTGGTATGCAATGGTTGCCGATTTTTATGTGCAATGACGTTGTAAAGAATCCACAAATAGAGCAATACATCAGTGATTATAAAGCACATTTACAAAAATATGTGTAAGGTTGCTTTTTGGTTGGAATTGGTTGAATTAAAATACTTTTAAGTAATTCTTTGCTTTATTTAAAAATCTTAAAATAAAGGATTAAAATGTTGATAAAGCTTAAAGATAAAGAACCAAAAGTCGCAAATAATGTGCTAATCGCAGAGGGTGCTAAGGTGATTGGCGAAGTGGAGATTGGGGAAGATTCTAGTGTGTGGTTTAATTGTGTGCTTAGGGGAGATGTTAATTCTATTAAAATAGGCAAACGCACAAATATTCAAGATTTGACGACTTTGCATGTGTGGCACAAAACTTATGATGCAAATGGGGTTGAAATGGATTCTGGTTATCCTGTAGAGATTGGTGATGATGTAACCATAGGGCATAATTGTGTCATTCATGCTTGTGTTTTAAAAAATCGTGTTTTGGTAGGAATGCATGCTGTAGTAATGGATGGAGCAGTTATAGAAGAAGATAGCATTGTCGGGGCTGGAAGTGTTGTAACAAAAGGCAAGAAATTTCCCCCACGCTCTTTAATCTTGGGTAATCCTGCAAAATTTGTAAGAGAGCTAAAAGAAGAAGAAATTGCGCTTATTAAAGAATCTGCACAAAATTATGTCCGCTTTAAAAATGATTTCTTATAATTTTTAATTGGTTATTATAATTTTGGGGATAATTTTTAAATTTAAATGTATAAAAATGTTACTTTGTTTTTCTTTGGAATCGCGGATTTATTGAATTTTAGTGGTTTTTAATTTTTTGACAATATACTAAAAAGACAATAAATATTTTACTTTTAATTAGGAGGGATTATGTGGCAACAGATTGTTGATCCGTTGGGAAATATTTGGTTAAGCGCAATCGTAGCATTTCTGCCTATTTTGTGTTTTTTGCTTTGTTTGCTTGTTTTTAAACTCAAAGGTTATCAAGCTGGGTTTATTACAGTATTGGTCGCGACTTTGATTGCATTGTTTGTCTATGGAATGCCTTTTTCATTGATTGGTGCGTCTTTTGTGCAAGGGTTTGCGCAAGGAATGTGGCCTATTGCATGGATTATTATTGCGGCAATTTTCTTGTATAAACTTTCGGTGAAGTCTGGCTCTTTTGAAGTGATTAAACAAAGTGTTATGTCTATCACTCCTGATCATAGGATTCAAGTTATTTTGATTGGATTTTGTTTTGGTTCGTTTTTAGAAGGTGCAATCGGGTTTGGTGGTCCTGTTGCAATTACTGCTGCACTACTTGTTGGGCTTGGGCTAAAGCCTCTTTATGCTGCTGGGCTTTGTTTGATTGCAAATACTGCGCCAGTTGCTTTTGGAGCGGTGGGGATTCCGATTATTGCTATGGCAAATCTTGTAGGAGTTGAGCAATATGCAGTTTCTGCAATGGTAGGTAGAATGCTGGTTCCGCTTAGTTTGACAGTTCCATTTTTTATTGTATTTTTGATGGACGGATTCAAAGGCGTTAAAGAAACATTCCCAGCAATTTTTGTTGCAGCAGTTACTTTTACAACAACACAATTTATAAGCTCTAATTATTTAGGTGCAGAGTTGCCTGATATTGTTTCAGCGATTGTTTCACTTGCTTGCACTACTGCGTTCTTGAAGTTTTGGAAGCCTAGCAATATCTTTAGATTAGATGATGAAAAAGATTTTTCTAATAATACGCAGCTAGAGTTAAAAATAGTTATTAGGGCGTGGATGCCATTTATTTTATTGATTCTTTGTATTGTTGTTTGGACGCAGCCTTGGTTTAAAGCACTTTTTGCTAAAGGGGCAATTTTTGATTATACACAAGTTACGATTGCATTTAATAATATTCAAGGGAGCATTGTTGATGTCAATGGCAAACCTGTTGGGTTGAGCTTGCCGATTAACTTTGTAGCATTACAAGCTGGGACAGCAATTTTACTTGCAGCATTTTTGACAATTTGGACTTTGAAAATTAAAGCAAGTGATGCTGCAGAATGTTTTTGGGAAACTCTAAAAGAAATGGCGATTCCTTGTATTACTATTGGTTTGGTTGTTGCTTTTGCATTTATTGCAAAAAACTCTGCAATGAGCGCGACTTTAGGATATGCTTTTGCGCAAACTGGTAATGCTTTTGCATTCTTTAGCCCAGTGATTGGTTGGATTGGTGTTTTCTTAACAGGTAGTGATACAAGTGCAAATCTCCTTTTTGGTCCATTGCAACAAGTAACAGCTAGGGAATTAGGAATCGGAGAAGCATTATTCTTAGCGGCAAATTCAGTAGGTGGAGTTGTAGGAAAAATGATTTCTCCACAATCTATTGCGATTGCTTGTGCAGCTGTTGGATTGGTTGGCAAAGAATCAGATTTATTTAAATTCACATTAAAATATTCTATTGGTTTTATTATTTTAATTGGGATTTGGACATTGATTATTGCAACATTCCTAACAGGAATTGTTCCTGAAGTTATATCTTTAGCACGATAAGGCTATATTATGAAAAAAGTTTATTTTTATGCGACTTGTTTAGGCACAGCAGCTATGCAAGAGGCTGTGCTAAGTGCGATTAAACTTCTACGCAAAGAGGGTGTGGAAGTGATTTTTAAAAAAAATCAAACCTGTTGTGGGCAACCTGCGTTTAACTCTGGATATTTCAAAGAAAGCAAGGAAATTGCACTCTATAATATGCAACAATTTAAAGGAGATTATCCAATTGTAGTGCCTAGTGGTTCTTGTGCAGGAATGATGAGCCATGATTATTTAGAGCTCTTTAAAGAGAATAAAGAATTTGATAGAGTGCGTGCATTTAGCTCTCGTGTAATAGAACTTAGTCAATATTTAGATGAGGTTTTAAAAGTAGATTATGAGGACAAGGGTGAGAATATCAAAGTCGCATGGCATTCTAATTGCCATGCTTTAAGGGTGCAAAAAAGTGTTGAAGCAAGTAAGAATCTTATTAGAAGATTGAAAAATGTTGAGCTTGTGCCTTTAGAATTTGAAGAAGAATGTTGTGGATTTGGTGGGACTTTTTCTGTCAAAGAGCCTGAAATTTCTAATGCTATGGCATTGCAAAAAGTGAAAGATATTCAAAATAGTGGCGCGCAGTATTTAATTAGCGGTGATGGAGGCTGTCTTTTAAATATTAAAGGCACAATGGAGCGCATAGGAGCAGAAGTGAAAGGTTTGCATTTGTATGACTTTTTATTAAAAAGAATAGAAGGGGTGCGCTTATGAGTGAAAAAATGCCACACGAACAAATTGTAAATATTAAGCTTAATGACGCACAAATGCGTGATAATCTTAATGTTGCAATGCACACATTGCAGAAAAATCGCCTAAAAGTCATTGAGGATAAATTTCAAGATTGGCAAGGCTTACGCGCAAAAGCAAAGCAAGCTAAAAATAATGCTCTAATGGATTTAGAACAAAGATTGTTAGAATTTGAAAAAAATGCTACAAAAAATGGAATCCATGTGCATTGGGCTTCTAGCAGTGATGATGCTTGCGAGATTATTTATACCCTAATGCAAGAAAAGAATATTGCCAAGATTCTTAAGGGTAAATCTATGGCAAGTGAAGAAATTGGGCTAAACCATTTCTTAGAGAAAAAGGGAATTACTGCGATTGAAACAGATTTGGGAGAGTTGATTTTGCAGTTAAATGATGAAACTCCTGTGCATATTGTCGTTCCTGCGATTCATCGCAATCGTTATGAGATTGGGAAAATTTTTGAAGAAAAGCTTGGTTCTCCTTTAGAATCTGAACCCGAAAAACTTAATGCTATTGCAAGAAAACATTTAAGAGATGAGTTTGAAGGCTTGCAAATGGGCTTGAGTGGGGTTAATTTTGCAATGTCTAAAGAAGGAGCATTTTGGTTGATTGAAAATGAAGGCAATGGGAGAATGTGCACCACTGCTCCAGATATTCATGTTGCTTTATGTGGCATTGAAAAGGTTATGGAGAGTTTCGAAGATGCAGCGACAATGGTGCATTTGCTTACCCCATCAGCAACAGGGCAATTTATCCCAACTTATAATAATATTATCACAGGACCGCGTAAAAATGGAGATTTAGATGGACCAAAAGAAGTGCATATTGTGCTTTTTGACCATCACAGAAGTGATATGCTAGCTCATAGGGATTACTATGAGGCGTTGCGATGTATCCGTTGTGGAGCTTGTATGAACTTTTGTCCTGTGTATGATAAAATTGGTGGGCATACTTATCAGACGATTTATCCCGGACCTATTGGCGAGGTGATTAGTCCGAATCTTTTTGGGATTGATACAACAGGAGATATTTTAAGCTTTTGTTCTTTATGTGGGCGATGTTCTGAAGTATGTCCAGTGAAAATTCCTTTAGCAGATTTAATTAGAAAGCTAAGAAGTAATAAAATTGGACAAGGAGAAAATCCTCCACTTGGTGCTTACGCATTAGAATATGATAAAGCAGAATCTAGCGCAATGCAGAATTTTGTTAGACTTGCAACAAATGGTGCTATTTGGCGTTTTTCACTTTCTAAAGCACATTATTTTAATGGAGTCTTGCATAAGTTTAAAGATTCTTTACCGGTTGTTAAAAAGTGGAGTGCGTTTAAGGAGCTTCCACAAATTGAGCTTGATTTATATAAAGAGATTCAAAAAATTGATGGGGTGATTTATGAGTAGAATCCAAGAAATTTCACAACGTAGCAAGGGGCAGATTTTAGAACGTTTAAAAAGAGCACATAAGGATTCTAGTTTTGCCTATACGCCAAGCATTGACCCTGTGGAACATATCCAAAGAAGTGGGGATATGCTAGAAGAGCTAAAACGCAAAATGACAGATAATAAATACATAGTAGAGGAAAGCACAAAAGAAGAGTTAGAAAATAAAATTAATTCTATTACTGCAAGCTATGGTTATACAAAAATGATTTATGGGGAGAGCTTAGGGCTTGATATTGACAAGATTCAAGCGCAAGAAAAAGTGTGCTTTAATAAAGAGATTGAAGAATTGCGCCAAGAAGTATTCCATAGTGAATTTTCTATCGTGCGCGCTAGGGTTGGTGTTAGCTCGCATGGAGTAGCATTAGTGCATTCTTCAAGCGCGCAACCTAGAATGTTATCCCTTGCTCCTACGCTTTGTATTATGCTTTTAGAGAAAAAGAATATTGTGGGAAGTTTGGCTGAAGCACTAAATTTAGTAAAAAATGAAAACGCAGTTTTACCAAGCAATATTTTATTTATTGCCGGACCTTCACGCACAGCAGATATTGAGCTAATCACCGTGTTTGGTGTGCATGGTTCGCAGAAAGTGCATATTATTTTATATTAATTTACAGCTTTTGCCTTAGAAAGCTAAAAGGGGGTAGTGGAAAGGGAAGAATAAAAGCATTTTCATTTCCGCTATGGATTGATTCTAGTTCTTTTCCATTTTCTAGGAGAATTTTGAAAAATTGCAAATATTTTTTGCCATTTTTGCTAAAAATTTCCCCAATTTCATTTTTGCTTTCTTTAATCTCGTCTAATTGCGCACTTACAATCTCTTTGGGTTCATTTAGTCGGATTGTGTGGCGACAAAGTGCGCTTTTACCATCTTCGCTGACTTCAGCATTGACTTGATAGCTTCCCTCACTAATTGCGGTGAGATGATTTTGTGTATTGAGTTTTTCATAAGGGCGGTGGATAATATAACCATCACTAAATCCGCGATTTTTTAATGTATCAAGCTCATGCGTATATTTTTGCTCCATAAATACACCTTTAGCATAGTCTTGTAATGCCATTTTATAGGCAAATGCTGTGATTCCTGCATAATAGGCAGATTTTGTCCGCCCTTCGATTTTCAAAGAATCAATCACACCACTTTCTAAAATGGTAGGAATATGAGCAACTAAGTTTAAATCTTTGGAGTTAAAAATATGCGTCCCTACACCTTCTTTCTCTTCTAAGCGCATCATTACGCCATTATCGGGATTTCGTGCATAAATTTCCTTGCCACTAAAGCGCACAAGCGCATCATTTTCTTCATTGCGCACATAATATTCATAATCAAAACGGCAATCATTTGCGCAGCTTCCACGATTTGGGACGCGTCCGCTTTGTAAGGCAGAGATTAAACAACGTCCAGAGAATGCAAAACACATTGAGCCATGAATAAAAATTTCTAATTCTAAATCTGGGATTGTTTGTTTGATTGCAATGGCGTCTTTTAAGCTAAGCTCCCTTGCAGCAACAATGCGCTTAACGCCTAATTCATAAAAGACTTGTGCATCAAGCACATTTAGCACATTTGCTTGCGTAGAAAGGTGGATTGGAATCTCTGGGGCAATTTGACTTGCTAACTTTATAACGCCCGGAGTTGCGATAATAAAAGCATCAGGCTTTAAAGAAGCCATTTTTTCAATATGAGATTCTAGTAATTTTAATTGTGAGTTAAAAGGAAAGCCATTAATAGTAACATAGATTTTTTTCCTTTTTTGGTGCGTATAATCAACACCTTCTTTAAAGGTGTCAAAGTCAAATTCTTTACCAGAGCGATTGCGCAAAGAAAAGTGGCTAACGCCACCATATACAGCGTCAGCTCCATATTCTAATGCAATTTTTAGTTTTTTAAGATTCCCAGCAGGAGAGAGGAGTTCTGGAATCTTTGGAAGATTTAGATTGTGGCTTTGCATTTAAACTTATTTGCCAAAATTCGCAATCAAAGCTTCAATCTCACTCTCATCAACAACATTTTCAGTTTTGTCCCCTTGAATATGTACAGCAGAGCTAACACGCTTGTTATCATCAATTTTGCCCTCAAAAAGCGAACTCATATATCTTGCAAGGGCGCGCATAATGTTAATAACGCGTTCAATTTTTTGACGATGAATATCTTGATATTGCATAGCTTCCATTGCTTCTAGGGAAATAGTCGCAATCTCTTGCAAAGAATCGGAAACTTTTTGCACATTTGCTTTGACTTTTTGCACAGCTTCCAACTGCTGATTAAAAGTGTGGAAATCAGGAAATTTCGCGTGGAGTTTTTGCAATAATTCTTCTTGAGAATCAACAAACTGCTGAATCTCACCAAAGGCATCTTCAATGTCTGCATCTAGGTTATTGATTTTTTCTAGCTTATCAAACATTTCGGTAGCTTTAATTTCGGAATCACGCGTAACATCATCTAACTGATGCACTACTTTATGTTCTGCTGTTGGTGGCGGTGGAGGCCAGCTCACATCTTGTTCGATAGAAAAATCATCTGCTTTTGCTTCGCTCTTGATTGTTGGGTCTGTTTGGATTGTGGAGTCCTCACCCGCTTCTTCGCCCGCACTTTCTTCTATGTTTTCTTGCGCATCCCCTTGTGCAAAATCATCCATATCGCTACCTAGCAATGAATCCAATTCCTCTTGCGTCATTCTTAAACCTTGAAATAAATTGAAAATTGCCTAAATTATACGATTATTTTTTTATAATTTTGTTTAAACAGAAAGCGATTCCTTAAAAAAGTGGTTTATCCATTTCATTTGGAATCGCAATTCCCATAAGTTTTAAAATACTCGGTGCGATATTATTTAATCCTCCATTTTGCACACTTTCTACTCCTTCTGCTGCTACAAAACACCATACACTGCCTACAGTGTGGTTAGTTAATGCTTCACCCTTTGCATTTTTCATAGCTTCACAATTTCCATGATCGCTTGTTAAAACAAAACCATAATTTAATTCTTTTGCCTTTGTGTAAATTCTACCTAGTTCAAAATCGACCGCTTCTACTGCTTTTATTGCTGCTTCATAATTCCCTGTGTGTCCGACCATATCGCCATTTGCAAAATTAACAACAATAAAATCATAGCCATTATCCATTGCGTTTAAAACTGCATTGCCGACTTCTTTTGCACTCATTTCTGGTTGTAAATCATAAGTTTTTACTTTTGGTGAAGGCACTAAAAGGCGTGTTTCATTAAGATGTGGTTCTTCCATTCCTCCATTAAAAAAGAAAGTAACATGGGCGTATTTTTCTGTTTCTGCGGTGTGGAATTGGCGCAAATTATGCTTAGAAATCACTTCTGCAAGAGTATTTTTGATATTTTCTTTAGGAAAAAGGATAGGAAAAGTGAAAGTTTTATCATAGGGTGTCATTGTAAGTAGCGGAATTTTGGTAAATTTCTTGCGTGTAAATCCACTAAATTCCACATTTCCTAGCGCGCTGACAATTTCTCTTGCTCTGTCGCTTCTAAAATTCACGAAAATGATTCCATCATCTTGTGCGATTCCGCTATATCCATTAAAGCTTGCAGGCTCTATAAATTCATCAAAAATTTCTTTTGTAAATTGTGCTTGTAAATATTCTTGCGGATTGATATTTTGTAAATTTTCACCAAGTGCGATTGTGTTGTATGCAAGCTCGATTCTCTCCCAGCGATTATCTCTATCCATTGCAAAATAACGCCCACTAAGACTTACAACACAAATATTTTTACCCTTTATTGTCTGCTCTATCGTCTCTAAAAAATGTGGAGCAGTTTTTGGCACAACATCACGTCCATCTGTGATTAAATGCAACAAAACTTCACATTGGGATTCCAATCCTTCTGCAAGTGCTAAAATATGGTTTAAATGGCTATGCACACCACCATCACTCATTAACCCAATTAAATGCACACGCTTGCAAGATTTAATGGAATCTAGGGCAGGATTTTGCATTAATGTCTTATCTTGGATTGTTTTATTGATTTTTACCAAATCTTGATACAGGATTCTACCGCTACCTAAACTCATATGCCCAACTTCAGAGTTTCCCATTTGTCCTTCTGGTAATCCCACAGACAAGCCAAAAGTTTCAATCATACCATAAGGCACTTCTGCAAAAAGCTTGTCATAAGTCGGTTTTTTTGCGTGAAAAAAGGCATTATAATTTTGATTTTCGTTATATCCGATTCCATCTGTAATGATTAAAATTGTTTTCATTTGGGGATTTTTTCCTAATTTTTAAAGTTATTTTAGGTAGAATCCTACCTAATTTTTTCCTAAAATTTCATTTATAAGTGTTAGATTTATGCTTTATTATTTATATGCCTTTTTTGATATTAATTTGTTTCAGTATATTACAGTGCGTTCAGCCATAGCATTTTTTACTGCTTTTTTGCTTACGATTTTTATATTGCCTTATTATATTGTGTGGGCGCAAAAAAAGCAGGCAAATCAGCCAATTTCAAAATTTGCTCCTAAAAACCATCGCCAAAAAGCAAACACGCCAACAATGGGTGGAATCGTTTTTGTTGGCACAACATTGCTTGCGACATTACTTTGTGCAAAACTTACACATGCTTATATTTTGCTTGGAATCTTAACTTTGCTTTGTTTTGCTCTACTTGGAGTTAGTGATGATTATTCTAAAATCTCGCAAAATAAAAATGCTGGAATGTCTGCTAAAAAAAAGTTTTATTTACAAATTTTTATGAGTTTTATATTGTCTTTGGCTTTGTATTGGACGCCTTTAAATACAGAATTTTATGTGCCATTTTTCAAAAATTCTCTTTTTGATTGGGGGATATTTGGGGTTTTGTTTTGGACACTTGTGTTTGTAGCAACAAGTAATGCAGTCAATCTCACAGATGGTTTAGATGGTTTAGTTGCGATTCCATCTATTTATGCGCTCACTTCTTTAAGTGTGTTTGTGTATGTAACTGGGCATAGTGGATTAAGCGCATATCTTTTATATCCAAAAGTGCTTGATAGCGGAGAGCTTGTGATTTTATCTGCAGCTTTGATTGGAGCTCTCATTGGGTTTTTGTGGTATAACTGCCACCCTGCACAAGTGTTTATGGGGGATAGCGGGAGCTTAAGTCTTGGGGGATTTATTGCTTATATGGCGATTGTTTCTAAAAATGAGATTCTATTATTTTTGATTGGGTTTATTTTTGTGGTGGAAGCTTTGTCTGTAATTTTACAAATTGGAAGTTACAAAACGCGTGGGAAAAAGATATTTCTTATGGCACCTTTGCACCACCATTTTGAAGAAAAAGGTTTAAGTGAAAGTAAGATTATTGTGCGCTTTTGGATTGTTGCACTAATGAGTAATCTTATTGCGCTCTTAACGCTAAAACTCCGCTAAAGGATATATAATGCTAATACTTTTGGGGTTTGGAGGGACAAATCAAGCGATTGCAGAATCGTATGCCCCAGTTTTGGTTTTTGATGATAATTTTAACACGCTAAGTTATGATGATTTTGGAAATGCACTTTATCCTAGTGCGTATTTACCAGAAGTTTTATCAACACATCTTGATGCACAGATTATTACAAGTCCCGGGATTCCACCAAGTAATACAATGGTGCAAACAGCCCTTTCTTTTATCAAACAATATCCTAGTATGCACTTTTTAAGTGAATATGATTTTTTTGCTTCCAAAATGCCAGCGTCTGTGTGGATTAGTGGGACAAATGGTAAAACAACAACAACACAAATGCTAACACATTTGCTACAATCTTTTGGCGCGCAAAGTGGTGGAAATATTGGCACACCTTTAGCGAAATTAGACTTTAATGCTCCTCTTTGGGTGCTAGAAACAAGTTCTTTTACGCTGCATTACACAGAAATTGCAAAGCCAAATTTATATCTTTTGCTTCCTATTTCTCAAGACCATATTAGTTGGCATGGAAGTTATGCAGATTATATTGCTGATAAGCTAAAGCCGATTCTATCCTTAGGAGAAAAAGAAATTGCAATTTTGCCTAAAAGTGTTGAGGGGCATTCTTATTGTAAGGAATCGCTTGGGAAGCTTATATTTTATGAAAATGCAAATGATTTGGCAAAAGAATTTGGGCTAGATTTAAAACAAATCCACTTTAAAGAGCCATTTTTATTAGATGCGACTTTGGCTTTATGTGCAGAAAAAATTTTATTTTTACAAAATAATTACGCGCTTTTAAATGCCTTTAAAATTGGGGCGCATAAAATGGAAGAATTTTATGACAAAGCAGGGAATCTTTGGGTTGATGATAGCAAAGGAACGAATATTGATGCAACGATGGAAGCACTAAAATGTTATCAAGACAAAAAGATTCTTTTAGTGCTTGGTGGTGATGATAAGGGTGCAGATTTAAGTCCGCTTTTTGGCGTAATTCAAAGATTGGAAGTTGAGATTTTTGCGATTGGAAGTAATACAGAAAAGCTTTGCGCTCTTGCGCAAGGAATCGCACAATGTCAAGCTTGCTACACGCTTGAAGTAGCGGTAAAAAGCATAAAACAAAGGCTTTTAGAAAGTAAAGATTCTAAAAATTATGTCGCAATGTTATCCCCTGCTGCTGCAAGCTTAGACCAGTTTAGCTCTTATAAAGAAAGGGGCGAGAAGTTTAAGCTTAATGCCCTTAGTTAAACTCAATAGGGTCTAAGTCAATCTCGCAAGTAAAGTTACGCAGTGGCAAAAGTGCAATGTGTAAATCTTTTGCACTTGGTGAGCGCAATAAAATTAAATATCTCCATTTGTCTAAAATGCGTTCAATCGGTGCTTCTCCGCTGCCTACAATCTCAACATTTAGCATTTTTTCTTGGATTTGCTGCTTAAGAATATTTAAGGCTTCTTGCATATAATTTTGTGCTTTTATTTGATTTTTATGGTTGAAGTGGATAAGTCCTAAACGCGCAAAAGGGGGATATAAATTATCACGCATTGCAAGTTCATCTTCTAAAAATAATTGATAATCTTGTAAATAATATTTAAAAAAATCCGGATAAATTGTCTGAATGATGACTTCTCCACTTTCCTTGCGTCCGCTTCTTCCAGAGAGTTGAAACATTAAGGCTAATGCGCGCTCTCTTGCTCTATAATCACTTCCTTTTAAAATATAATCGAGCCCCAAAGCAACGCTTAATGCCACATTGTGGTAATCATGTCCTTTGGAGAGCATTTGTGTTCCCACTAAAATATCAAGAGTTTTGTGATTAAAAGCATCAAGGGTTTGTGTAAGTTTTTTTTGTGTTGTGATAGAATCGCGGTCAAAACACGCAATATTACTATTTGGCAAGGATTTTTGCAAAGTTTTTGCAAATTCTTGTGTTCCTATGCGCAAGGATTGTAACTCACTCTTACAATTTGGGCAAACTTTGGGAATAGGGCATGTGTAGTGGCAATAATGGCATTTTAGGCTAGAATCCTTAGAGTGCAAACTCAAAGATACACTACAATTTGGGCATTCTATTGTTTCTTTGCATTGTGCGCAAAGCAAATGTTTGAAATTAGCGCGTGTAGGCAGAAAAACAATGGCTTGTTTTGCATTTTCAAAGTTTTTTTGTAATGCTTCTAAAATTGTAGGCTCTACGGATTCTGCACTTTGGCAAAAATGATAATGTTTTTGTGTCTCAAAATGCGTGCCTTTTAGACGAAAGAGACTATTTTGTATTTTAGCGCGATGATAGGTTGTAACAAGTGGGGTTGCAGAGCCTAGCAGAATTTTAAGATTCTGGGTTTTAGCAAGATAGAGTGCAACATCGCGCGCATGGTAGCGTGGGTTTGAGCTTGATTTATAAGCATCATCGTGTTCTTCATCAATAATGATTAAATCTAAATTTGTAAGTGGAAGAAATAATGCTGAACGTGCGCCAGCTAGGATTCTTATTTTGCCTCCTTTTAAATTTTGCAAGATTTTATTTTTTTTAGCTTTAGTAACTTTAGAATGCCAAAAAGCCAAACAATCCCCAAAAATTGTTTTTAAACGTTTTTCCATTTGCGGAGTTAAAGCAATTTCAGGTATTAAAAATAAGACATTTTTGCCTTTTTTAAGTGTTTGATTAAATAAGTGCATATAAATTTCTGTTTTACCGCTGCCTGTATCTCCAAAAAGTAAGGAATCTTGGTGTGTATTAATAAAATTCAAAGCTTCAAGCTGTTTTTTGCTCAAAGGATTTAAGGGAAAATCTAAGGATTCTAATTGTGTCGTATAGGAATCTTCAAAAGGAGTAAAAAGACTAAAAGCAAGAGAATGTGATGTGCAATAATAGCTTGCAATAAATTCTGCAAGTTGGCATTGGGATTGTGAAAAGTGGAATCCTAAAGGCATGGCTTTTTTGCATTCAAATTTTGGTTCTTGGCATTCTTGTAGCACAACACCTTTAGTTTCTTTGGAATGTAAAGAAATACTAACAAGTCTGCCTTTTTGTAGTGGAATCTCGCTGAAATAGGTTAGCAAAGGAGAATTTTGCTTTAAGATAATAATATGGTAGAAAAATTTTTGCAAGTGCTAGTTTTGATTAGGTTGTTCTTCTGGAATCTGAAGTTTTTGTGTCGCTTGAATAATGCTAGATTCTAGTATGGTTTTTACTTCATAAGATTCCAAAAACGCACGCAAAAGGTCGCGTGGATTTATGGTGTTAGAAGTATCTGTAATTGCTTTTAGCGCATCAAGGGTTGTAGGGGAAATCTCGTTAGTTGGAATATCAAAAAAACGCCCAGAGACGCAAACACGAAAAATATTATCCATAAAATTTAGCGTCCTAGTGCATTTTGGATTTTGCTTAATACGCCTTCTAGCTCACGCTCTTTTGCGCCGATTTCATCATAAAGTGAGCTAATTTCAGAATTTTTTGCTTCATTTTCAGCTTTTAAAAGCACGATTTGTTGGCGCAAGGATTGGTTTTCATCACGTTGTTTTTGCAGCGCATCAACAAGCGCATCAACGCTTTCTAGGAGTTTGTTTGAAATATTTTTAGCTTCTTCCATTGCGATTCCTTGATTTAAATGAGTGCTATATTTTAGCATTATTTTTTAGGATTTTTAGAAATTTTGCTAAATTTTTAAGGAACCTTTTAAGAGAAAAGGTGTTTTAGATGATTTGCGTGAAAATATACACAGAAAAAAACAAAGCTTTAGTTTTAATGATTAAAAAGGAGAAACAATGAAAATCAATAAATTTAAATCATTCCTGCTCGCAAGTCTTATGCTTTTAGGAGTATCTCAACTTCAAGCGCAATCCACAGAGGATTTTTCCTGTCAAAGAGAATATGAATTAGGAATACACAAAGGTTATGATAAAGGTTTAGAATTAGGAATGAAAAATGGCTATGAAAGAGGCGAAAAGATACATTAAATGACATTAAGGAAATATTAAAACTTTATGAGAGTAAATATATTATTCCTTCTCGGCAAAAACGATTATTGCAAGATACTGATATTGAAGAATGGCAAAATTTTAAACTTCAAAAGACAAGCAAAAACTTAGATATTATTAAAAAAGCAAAAGTCTTATATGGTGAAGAGGAAAACTCTTATAATGTGCTTTTCTTCAGTGAATTAGAGAAAAAAGACTTCTGTGCGCAATTTGGAATCTGCCAGTAAGGAGAAGTAATGAAAAAAATAAATCAAAATCCTCAATTAGCAGGTAAAATTCATTGTTGCGCTCCGCAAAATGCAGAGCAACAATCAAGACTAATAAGCCTTGACTATAATTATACAAAGAAGTATAATTACAACAATGAATGTGGTATTCATTTTTGCTCCTTAAAGGGCATAAATTTCAACCGCAGGGGGTTCAGACCTGTGGCTGACACCCTTAATGCAATTATAGCATACTCCAAAAAATCTACAAAAAAATCGTTGCAGCTTTTCTTTCATTAATGCTTTTTACAAATAACGCTTTTGCCATAGACTTAGGAAGTATTGCAGATTCTATGATTGATAATGCTTTAGGCAAATTTGGCAATTCTGTATTTGGTAATTTAAACAAATATTCTCAAGGATTACTTGAAGTTTGTTATGTGCCTGAAAATATAAATCTTAATGATTTGGGTGATATTTGCTCTCTAGCAGATACATTAGATAAATTAGAACTTGATGTATGCGCTATTGCTCCAAGCATACCTGGTATGAAAAAGAAAGATAGAAGCATAGGACTTAAAGGCGTTAAAAGATTTTGTAGAGATAAATCAAAAGAATTTGAAGACGCAGTTAGTGTTGGAGTAAGTGGTGTAGTAGAAAATGTGGGATTAGATGGTGAGGAACTTAAAGGAACACTACCAAGCGGTGAAAATGTAAAAGAATATTTACAAAAATGGGATTTAAAAAATGTGCTTCAAAATAGTGATTCTCCTGTTGCTAAATATTTTATAGAGGGCAAGTTTGAAGAAGTTTCTCTTTTTATGGAATATGCAAAAATTAATAACAAACCTATAAAAGATATAAAGGTAGATGATATTAAAGCACCTGCTTCATTGGAGGCTTATAAAAATGGAATTCAAGAAGCAATTAGAACTAAAAAATCTTTAAATGAGGACTTAAGCACAAACTCTATAAGTAATATTATAAAAGAAAAAGTCAAAGGTAAAAAAGAACAAGAAGCAACCACTGCAAGCAATGAATATATGAATAAAGTGAAGCAGGAATTTAATGTTGCTAAAAACAATGAAATTGCCTATCTAAAAGCAACAACAAGCCAAAAATATCCAATTCCTATTTGATTTGCGTCCTAAAGTTATTTCAGAGATTAGAAAACAACAAATGCAAGAAATTGAACTCATCTCCAACATAGAATACAAATACCAAAGAAAATATGAACTTGCAAAATTAATTGCGGATAAAGAAATTATCCTTGCACAAGAATTTGATGAGGATTCTGCAAAAGCAGAAATAGACAATCTTGTAAATTCTGTAAAGTAATAGGGGAATAAATGGAAAATCTTAATCAAGAATCACAAACAACAGAGACAACAGAAGTAAAAAAAGTAGAAGCTAAAGCCAAAAAAGGCGAAAGAAAAGAGCATTCTAAAGAATCTCTAAACTTTAAATGTGAGCAGTTTTTTGGTAAGAATTGGAAATTTGTAGGAGGATTTATTGCAGTTGCGCTTTTAGTCTTTGCTTATGAAATTTCAAATATTAGTGAGAGAATGGAAACATTAGAAGAAGTCGTTAGAGAAAATAATGGTAAAGTCGTGCTAACCACAACAGATGGGAGAGCTATCAAAGTAACTAAAGAACCACTAAAAGCAGAATATCTCAAGCAATTTGCTATTTCTATCTTTTTAAATAATTTCATTGTTTCAAGAAGCCAGCTAACAAATAATTTTGAAAAGCCAAATTTCAAAAACTATGATGAAGTGTTAGATAATGTGCCAAGTCTCCGCAATATTTTAAGAAACTTTATAGATTCTAAAAATGATGAGAAAGCAGGAATCAAAGCAAATCCACAAGCAGTGGGAGATTTAAGGGCTTATGTGCAATGGCTAATTTCTGCAGTAGCACAAGATAAACTTCCTGAATATATCGCGATTAAAGATTATAACCTAGAAAAATATGAGTATAGTGGAAATTCCTTTGATATAGAGCTTTCTATTATCATCATAGCTCAAAGTTATATCCTAAGCCAAAATGAATACAAGCAACAACAAGGAATCTTTAAATTAAAAGCACAAGGCGATTTTGATTTAAGCAAATCTAGCGATATTAATCCCTATGGAATGCGTATTAATTCTTTAAAGATTCAACCTGTGGTGAAAGATACTAAAGCTTAATCAAGATAATCAACTAGACTTGGTTTATTAACTAAAGAGGCAAAAATGGATGAAAATATTATAAAAATTTTTAAACTTTATGGAAAACTACAAGAATTACTAGGAAAAGAAGCGGTAGCTAATTTAACAATACTATACAACAGACATCCTGAAATGTTTGTAGATATTGAAGATGTAACAAATACAATTAATAAAGTCATTGCAAAACCAGAAATAATTGTTGAAGCCAAAAGAGATAACTTAGTAAGCGGTGAGGACGCCCAACCCTCACATCCCGATAAAAATCGGGTTTGGGCAACTGACATATCTAGTATGTGTTCGCTTACTTCAAGTAACATTATATCAAAATCTAACGATGTATTACAAGAATCTCCCAACAAAAATTCTTCTGATAATTTCTCTTTATTAGACAAACTAGAATCCAACCAACAAGCAATCAATCAAACTCCAAGAGTAGATGAAATTTTAAAAAATCAAGATTCTACAAAAGATTCAAACTCTCAAGATTTTAAAGATTCTGCATTAGAACAAAACAAAAGGAAGTTAAAATGAGTGTAGCATTGAGTGTATTGGCTTTAGCAGGACTTACAGGAGCATATATCGGATTAAAGAAAAAAGACCCACAAATGAGCATAAGCCATTGTTTTTTAGATAAACTTGCTTATCCTATTACAAATCTTTTAATGATTACCACAGCAATAGCCTTTTTTTGATAGATTCTTTGAATGAAGATTGTGTTTTAACAAATACTCCATTTAACGAACTCTATGGAATAAAAATAAGTGGTAATCAAAATATAGAAGAACATTTGCCAAGTGAAATCATCAAGCAACTTATCAATGATAATAAAGAAAGTGAAAATGCGTTCTTTTGGTATGTGTTATATAAAAACAATCATTATCAAGCACAATACATTTTAAGCCACAACAAAATCATTGCAAAGACTTTTGCTAATTTATATGATACAAATCTACTAAGCGGAGAAGAGCTAACAAATGTATTATATTGGCAACTCTTACAAACTTCTTTTGCTACACAAAATAAACAGATTATTCCAAACATAACAATTAAAAAAGATTCTGAATTTTCTGAACCTCCATTTTTAAGTTTTGCAAGACTTGCTAAACAAGCTATTAGAAAAAATTACAAAGAAGTAAATATTTTTCAAGCCTTTAAACATTTAGACATTAAACAAAGCTCCATTAGCGACTTATTTAAATTAAATTTTGAGGGAAGTATTTGGTTTTATATTAATCTCTCTAGCCACTCTGTGCAAAATCACATTTCAAGATTAATCCAACACGCTAAACTTACAGGAGATAAACGACCTTTTGTTACACTGCAAGAATCTTATAATGCTAAAGAATTTGATTGCGCAATTATTAACGCAATTGCTTATTTAAAAAATTATGATGAGGAAATTATTGGGAGTTTAGGTAGCAATTTAAAATGTAGTTTTATAGCAAAAGAGCTTTTCAAAGAACGCCATTTAAGAAAAAATCCTATAAAGTATAGAGATAGTGAGTTTGATTTTATTGTCAAAAGCGATTATCTTTATGATTTTATTGCGTCTGTGCATAAGAGAAATAATAAAAAGCCTGATATTTATGGAACTGACAAACAAGGCGGATTTATCAATTATAGTTTTAGTTTAGAAAATGATAATCCACATATATGTATTATCGCCACGAGCGGAAGTGGTAAAAGTGTTAGCAAACAAAAAATAATGGCACAACTCTTAGGATTAAACTTTTTAAATGGAGAATGTAGAGATTTAGGAACTTTAGTTAAAGTTAGAAGCTATGATATAGGATTTAGCGATTTTAAATTTGTAAATTTAATCAAAAGCAATCCAAATAACAATGTAATGCACATAGAGAGTGATTTCTATCATTTTAGCTACAATATCGCACATTTACCAAATTTGCAAGATAAAGAAGCCTTTGAAGCAGATTTACAATTTAATGTGGATTTAATTAGCATTATCCTTGAAACACAAAATGCGCAACCTTTAACCATTGAAGAAGTAGCATTTTTAAAAGAAATATTCCGCAAAATCTACCAAACAAAAGAGTATCAAAAATATAGAGTAAGGAATTTGGAAGAGAAAAATAAAGAAGTTTATGACGAACTTTTATCTTTAGGCTATGAATCAACCACATTATTAGAGGAATTAAAAGAAAAGAAGTATAATTATTTAAAATCTCCACTCTTAATTGATATTGCTAAACTAGCAAATAGAGAAGCGCAAAATCAACAATTAAAAGAAGCTGATAGGAAAGCTTATCAATCTTTAGCAAGCAAGCTTTTTGCAATAGACAAATTAGAAGTCTTTTCAAATTTTGATAAAGGAGATATTGTAAATTGCGATTTTTTAAGTATGGATTTAAATAACTTCAAAGAATCCACTCTCTTCACCCCTATATTTTTATCAATCTTTCAAAAAACATATCTAAAAGATAGAGATTTTGCCATTAACCAAAGAAAAAATGGTAAGCCTATTCCAAAGCTCTTTTACGCTATTGAGGAAGCAAGAAACTACTTTAGAGTGCCTTACTTCACTACAATGTTTGAAAAACTTGCGTTAGAGGCTAGAAAATACAATGTGCATTTGTGTTTTATCGTGCAAAATGCAGAACATATTCCATTGGGGATTCTAAAAAACATTGATACAAGAATCTTTTTGCTTAGACCAGATAAAAAATTAGAAGTAATACAAGGCGCAAAAAATGCGTTAGAGATTCCAAAAAATGTAGAAATAGCCTTACTAAATACCCAAAAATATGAAATGTGTGTATGGTATAGCAGTGGAGTATTTCATATGAGATTTGAAATCAACGATGATGAAATGAAAGTTTTTAGCACAAATCCAAATGAAGAGGTAGATGAAGCAGAAGCAATAGGAAAAGAGTAATGAAAAAAGAAAAAAGAGGAATCTATAATGTAACTTTTAATGAAAAGAACTCTACACCCATTAATGCAGAATTAGAGGCTATTGAAAATGCAATCATTGATTATGTGATTCATTATGTTAAGGGTTTTCACAATCCATATAGAGACAGAGGACTTGGAGCAAATCATATCAAACTTCATTTAGAAGAAAATAGTGAAGGACAAATTACAATAGAAGAACTTTTAAATCTTGGGAATTCTATAAGAGAATATTTAAAGGCATTTAAAGAGCCTTTTATAGACGAAAAAGAAGCTAAAATTTATGAATGGGAAAATGACAAAGGGATTAGATTTAGAGCCATTACTGATAAGATAGGTGAAAAGCATTTAAAAAATATTACTGAAGATTATCAAAGGGGAGGGACACAACTTCCACTCTCCCCCTCTGATGAACAAATTATAACCTTTTATTCTGATAGGAATCTTAAGGACCAAATGGAATTTAAGAATCCAAAGGTTATAGAGTATTATCAAAATCAAAATTTAATAAGCAATGATTTACTATCCAAACTAGAAGCAAACCAACAAGTAATCAATCAATCTCCAAGAGTAGATGAAATTTTTAAAAATCAAGATTCTATAAAAGATTCAAACTCTCAAGATTTTAAAGATTCTGCATTAGAACAAAACAAAAGGAAGTTAAAATGAGTGATAAAGAATTAGAAATCTTTAATCTTTGTGAGCGATTAGCAGAACTTCTTGGAGATAAAGAAGCCATTGCAGATTTAAAAAGATTATATGAGAAACACCCTGAAATGTTTAAAAATATGCAAGAAGTATCAGAAACAATTAAAGAAGTGGTGGAAGAGCCTGATTTAATAATGAAAAATCCTACACCCATTGGTGAGAAAGATTACATTGCAGCCAAAAAGTTAGGACAAAAAGATATGGGAGATATAGGTATCCGAAATGATAGAGGCACAAATATAATTTATCATACTAACAAAAAAGGAGAAAGGGATTTTAGAAGACTACAAAGAGTAAAAGAAAAATTAGAAGCTGATAGTGGAGACGCCCTCTCTCTCCACACTCCAAGTCAAGCTTGGATGGGCGCGAATGTTGTGTCAAGCACACTTTCATCAACTTCTACTGAAATTATACCACAATCCAAAGACAATCTTAAGCAAAACACTCTACACAATCAAAATTTAGTGAGCAATGATTTACTATCCAAACTAGAAGCAAACCAACAAGCAATCAATCAATCTCCAAGAGTAGATGAAGTTTTAAAAAATCAAGATTCTACAAAAGATTCAAATTCTCAAGATTCTAAAGATTCTGCATTAGAACAAAACAAAAGGAAGTTAAAATGAGTGTAGCATTAAGTGTATCAGTATTACAAAAATTACTAGGAGCAGAGCAATGAAAAAAATAATAATTTTACTAACATTATTAATTAGTATTGTATGGGCAAATACAGGGGATGGAGGCGGAAAAGCACCAACTACAACCGCGCAAGAATTAAAAAAGATATTGCCAAATGACGACCAAGTAGTTAATGGCACTTGTTCTTGGAAATGCAGAAGCGTAAGTGGTGGCTATGTAACACAAATTAGTGGATTTGATTTTAAAAGTGGGACCACATATTGTAGAATCTACTCTAGGGAAAACTTAGATGAAGCATTGCTTTTAATGCTTCAAGTAAATGTGTGATTTCTTCTTGTGTGTGCGTGTAATGAAGATTTAGTCGAATCCAACCGGGTTTTTGTGTGAAAATTGTATTGTCTTCTAATTCTAGCAAATCATGCCCATAAGGTCCTGCGCAAGAACAGCCTGCGCGCACTAAGATTCCATATTTTTTAGAGAGTTCTTGGGCGATGGCAAAAGGAGAGATTCCATTAATGTTAAAGGAGAATATTCCTAAAGTATTATGCTCTAAATTCCCATAATACGTAATACGTGGTTCGTTTTCTAAAAACTCTCTAAAGATTTTGATATAAGGAAGTTTTGCTTCTTTAATCCATTCTAATTTTATTTCTTGACGCAAAGTAAAGCCTAAATACGCGCGTAGAAATTCTAGGATTCCAGGAGTTCCAGCTTCTTCACGTTGTTCATCTTTGCCAAAATATTGCGCACTTGTGCGCGAAACATAACCCACAGTCCCACCACCACAAAAAGTTGGTGGCAATGTTTTGTCAATTAATGCACGATGAATGATTAAGATTCCGCTACTTCCAATCCCGCCAAAAAGCTTGTGCGGGGAGAGAAAGATTGCGTCATAAAATTGGGGAGAAATTTCAAAATAAGGAGCACTGCTTGCGCAATCAAAACAAACAATTCCGCCAAATTGGCGCACTAAATGCGAGATTTCTTGGTAGGGAATAAGAATCCCGCTAACATTTGAGCCTAAAGAGAAAGAGCTGATAATTTTGCGCCCTTTATTTGCATTTAAAATCTTTTTTAAAGCGTTCAAGTCAAAAAGTCCTTCAGCATTTAGCGGCACGCGCACCACTTCACATAAACCTTCTCTAAAGCTAAGTTCGTTGCTATGGTGTTCATAAGGTCCAATAATCACTAAAGGGAGTGTGGATTTATCAAGATTTTGCAAATTTAAAAGAGATTTAGTTTTTGGAGGAATATAGATTCCTAATAATTCTTGAAATTTTTTAATTGCTGCTGTGGAACCAAAACCACAAGAGATTAGCGCAAAATTAGAATCTAGCCCAAAATAACCTTTTAATCGCTCTCTTGCTCCTTCATAGAGATTGTCCATTAACTCCGCATTGGCATTGCTTTGAGAATGCGTATTTGCATAAAAAGGAAGCACAGATTGTATGCGTGATTCCACGCATTTTGCTGCAAGCCCGCTAGCCGTCCAGTCAAAATAATGGAATCCTTTTTGTAAAATGCAAGCTTCTTTTAAAAGAATGCGTTTGGATTCTAAATCTTTGGGCAGTGTTTCAAAAAGGGGAGTGAAAAAATCCATAATCTTCCTAAATTTTATCTTGCAAATGCGATTAAAAGCGCGCATTTTACCACAGATTTTTTAACATTGCGCTTGTTTTAAAGTAATGCTATACTTCGGCTTTATTTTGGAGTTTTGAAGCTTTTATGGAAAACATTATTGCCTTTGGGATTGTTGCAATTTTAATTGTTATTGCGCCTTATTTAAGCTCTTTAACGCGTTTGCCTCTTGTAGCTGTGGAGATTATGCTTGGAGCTTTAGCCTTTCATTTTGAGTTGTTTTCACAATCGGAATCTTTAGAGTTTGTCGCACATATTGGCTTTTTGTTTTTAATGTTTTTATGCGGTTTAGAAGTGGATTTAAAGACTTTTACAAGGCTTGGTAAAGGATTCTTAAAATCTGCATTTTTGTATTTTTTAGTGCTTTATTGTGCAGCACTTTTTTATGTGTTAAATACAGAATTATCAGAATTTTATGTTGCGGCATTGCCTGTTATGAGTCTTGGAATGATTATGGCAATGCTAAAAGAGTATCCAAAAGATACTCCATGGTTGCAATTAGCACTTAATGTTGGAATCTTGGGGGAATTAATTAGTATCGTTGCTCTTGTGGTGTTAAATGGTGCGTATTCGCATGGTTTAACTTGGGAGCTTTATGAGACTTTGCTCGTATTATTTTTATTTTTAACTGCAATTGTTGGAATCTTTAAAATTGCCGATGTGTTATTTTGGTGGTTTCCTGCATTGAAATTCTTTCTAATCCCCAAAAAATCAAGCAAGAATCAAGATATTCGTTTTAGTGCAATGTTGTTTTTTATTTTAATTGGAATCACACAAGTTTTAGGGCTTGAAAGTGTGCTTGGAGCGTTTTTAGCGGGAATGATTTTAGCAACTTATTTTCATCACCAAAAAGGGCTTGCGGAGAAGCTTAATGAGTTTGGTTTTGGATTTTTTATCCCTTTGTTTTTTATTTATGTTGGTTCGACATTAGATTTAAATTTAATGCTAAAAAACTTACATTTGCTTTCTTTGACCTTAAACATTATCGTAATTATGGTAGCATTGCGCTTGATTGCTGCTTTTGTCGCTTATAGAAGATATTTTAAAAGTTATGTAAAAACCCTATTATTTGCCTTTAGCCATTCAATGCCTTTGACTTTTTTAGTCGCTACTGCACAGCTTGGAATGCAATTTGGCGCAATTAGCACAGAAGAATATTATGCACTAATTTTAGCAGCATTAATGGAAGGGATATTTTTAACAATTGGAATCAAGCTAATTTATAGCTATTGGATAAAATTGTGTAACAAAGAGTTAAAATGTTAGACAATTTCAATGCGTCCATTATTGCGGCGGATTTTTCCTTCTAGTTCATATTCAAATAGGATTTCTCCAAAGTGCAAAAAAGCTTCTTCAAAGAAAGGGTTGTTTTTGCAAAATTCCAAAACTGCGTCATTATGCGCAGAATGATTGGGTGTTTGTTTGGAATCTCCATAAAAACGCGCACAAAGATTATCTACAAAAGCATCAATATCCCAAATAATTTCGGCTTGATGATTTTTGGCTAAGTGTTGTGTTCCTTGACTTTGTCCAATGTGATGAGGGGGGACAAAAATCTTTTTATGTAGAGATAAAGCATAATTTGCGCTTTGCATTGAACCGCTTTTTAAATCTGCTTGAGGGATAATTACGATTTCACCTAAGCTAACTACAATATTGTTGCGTTCTAAAAAGGAGAATTTACGCGGTTTGTAAGGAGAGGTAAATTGGCTTAGCACCAAACCTTGTTTGTAGATTTCAGAAATGATTTTTGCATTATTTGCAGGGTAAATAATTTCCAAAGACGCAGGAGAAATCATGATAGTATTAGGCAAGGAATTAGTATGCGCAATGATGTCTATGCCTAATGCGCCACCACTTACGGTTGTGATTCCACATTTGCTTAATTTTTGGGCAAGTGTTTGGGTAAAATTTTGTGCGTAAGGGTTTGGATTGCGTGTGCCAACAATAGTAACTTTTGGGGTATTTAAAAGTTCTAAATTTCCACAATAATAGAGATTTTTAAGATTTTTAATGTGCGAGAGTGCAGAGGGAATTTCTAAAAGATGAGGGAAGTTTGGATAAGAAGAAAGCTCCAAATCATTCTTCTTTTTGGACAAGATAGATTACTATGGAATCTACAAAGCCATAATGACGATAACCATCGCCTTCACCTTCGCCTTCAAATTGGTCTAAAATTGCTTTTGCCTCGTGGTTTTGGAGTAATTTAACGAGTTCAAAACTTTTTCCATAACGTTCAAAATAACGTTTTAATGTAATTATCCAATTGATTTCAGGGTCGTTCAAGGCTCTTTCGATTTGTTTTAAATACGCAATTTTTAAAAGAGAGCCAATTTTATCTACCCAGTAATTGATTTCTAAATATTCACCAAATACTACCATAGCATGTTTTGCATTTCCATCGTATGCGTAGGGTTTAGCCTCTTCATAATGGCGTAAAAAGTCCTTTGTAAAGTCTTTAAATTGTTGCATTGAGCGTAGGCTTTCAATTTCATCAATTAAAGAATAAACCTTTTTAATATCTTTTGCTTCAATAGCATTTAATAGAGTTTCTTTTTGTTGCATAAGAACGATGCGTTCATTTGCTGCGCGTTTAAGTGTAGGGAATACAAGTAGTGTTTCGGCAATTTGTTTTGCTTCATCATAGTGAAAGTTTTTTTCTAGTTCAATTAAGTTTGCAAGCATACGTTCGCCGACAATTAAAACTTTTTTATATAAATCTGTTTCGCGCAAAAAAGAAAATTGAAAGGTTAAACTAAAATATTCTTTGAAATTTTGTTTTTTAATGAGTGCTTCAGCTTTTTCAAATACATCACAATTACGCAATAATTGGATAATCAATTCTTTTTTAGGGGTATTGTTAAAAGGTGCTAAAGATTGTTCAGCTAGACGCTTATTGGCATTTGCATTTTCGATTAAAAGTTTTTTGGCATTAAAAAATGCTTTATTCCAAATGTTTTCTAATTTTTCATACGCTTGTGTTTTGGTAAGAAACTTTGTAGTTTGAAGCATTTCATAAGCTTTTGTGAAGTCTTTTTTGTTGATGAGTTCTAAAAAGGTTTTAACACCACCTTTTTGTGCAAGATAAAAATCAAATTCACTTTTTTTTGTAGGATTGACAACAAAAGGCGCGGTAAGTTCGATTGCCTCTTCAATAGAATCTTGATTGAGTAAATCAATAGCTTGATGTAAAATCTCTGGCCACACTTCATCAAAAACCTTCGTTAAAGGGTGAATGCTTAAAAATATATTTTTATTGATTGCTTCTCTTGCGCTTTTATAGTCTTTTTTATCAAGGCTTTCTTTTAATTCTTCTTTTCCTTCATTATAATCAATAATCAGTAAAGCCCCATCAATAGAGCCGATATATAGATGTTCTAATGAGAAAGTTAAAGATGCAGTTCCAGCGTGGTCGTTTTTAATCTCTATGGTTTTGGTATTATCTTTTAGAGCAATGACATAGAGTATTTCAGAACGCGTGCCAACAAGAGCGTAATTTTCTTCAGAATCTATGGCAATACTTGTAGGCCAAAAAGCAAAAGGATATTCTGTTGAGATGATTTTTCCATCTCTTAGACTAAAAATGATAGAAGCATTATTGCGACAAACAAGAATGAGCTTTTCATCATTATCAAAAAATGCAGAATCTTCTACAACATCACTTGTTGAAAAGTTGAAAGCAATTTTATGGCGAAGCATATCAAAAATCAGTGTAAATTTATCAAATCCACTAATGGCGACAAATTCTCCTGATTTTGAAAATTTGATTGTAGAGATATAATCAGAGCGTGCAAGTAGAGAAATGATTGGTAAAAAACTTTTTCCATCGTAGAAAAATACGCGCCCATCTTGACCGCCTGTAGCAAAAAAATGCCCATCATGCGAAAATGCAGAGGATTCTATATCTCCATCATGGTCATTTAAAGTCGCAA
This sequence comes from Helicobacter sp. MIT 11-5569, assembly GCF_000765695.2. Classification (GTDB taxonomy): domain Bacteria; phylum Campylobacterota; class Campylobacteria; order Campylobacterales; family Helicobacteraceae; genus Helicobacter_D. The sequence continues at coordinate 34,845 of NZ_JRPB02000002.1, forward strand.
TATGCTCGGGTTTATAATCTTTAAATTTTAAAATAAATGCCTTTTTTTCTCCAAAAATTGGGATACAAAAAAAAGCTTGTGGAGAGATTCCAAAGGCATGGGAATAGCGGTGCGGAGATTCTGCATTTTTAATCACTTGGGCACTTTTGGAAATTTTTAAGGAAGAATTGATTTCTGCAATATGAAAAGTATTATCTACGCATAATGTAGAATCTTTGGACGGCACAATGCTTAAAACGCTACCTTGAAGCTGTTGCGTGGATTTTGGAGTTGTCATATATCTTCCTTACAAAGAATTTTTGATTTTAGCATATTTTCTTTAAATATAAAGAATCTAGGGTGATATGATTTCATTAATATAAACAAGCTCAATACCGCTATTTTCTAGGTAATCTATAGCATTTTTAAGTGCTAAAAATGTAGCTTCATGTGGGTGTCCAATCGCAATAGCGTAGCCTTTTTTCTTAGCAATTTGCACGGCTTGAATGATTTGTTGCGTAATGCTTGGAATCTCTAAAATATTATCTAAAAAAACATCACGTTCCAAAGGGGTTTGCTGACATGGATTAAATGCGATATAGGGAGATTTTTCATAAACGGCTATGGTTTTTGTCGTCCCAATGGTTCTGGAATCTACAAAGTTGATATGGTGTTCTTTTAGTGTTTCTAAAAGTAGCGACATAGAATCTAAATCCTGCGTGAATTTACTACCCGTGTGGTTGTTTATGTAGCTTAGATTTGGAAAATCTTGTTTGATTGCGGTAATGTAGGATTCTATTTTTTCTTTGGAATCTCCTGCAAAAAGCCATCGATGTTCTTTTTGGTAAAAATTTAACGCTTCAAGGGGTAGATGAATCATATAAAAAGGAGCAATTTTAGCAATTTTTGGAGTATCTGGATTGATTTTGCTTTTTGGAAATAAAGATGGGGTAAGCTTAAAAGGAATCTGCAAAATGGCTTGGTATTGTGCAAGGGTGCTAATATCATCAATAATAATAGCAAGCTGAGGTTTATGGCGCACGCAAAGAGTAGGGTTTGCAGAATCTGTTTTTGGATTTTGTTGAGAATCTTGCTGGGTTTGGGCAGGTTGTAGTTCCTGTGAAATTGTAGAATTAGAAGTTGTGGAATCTTCTGTTGTTTCATTTTCTGCAATTTCATCTTTTTGCTCTATTGTAGAATCTTCGTTAGGCATATTTTTGAGTTGTTCTAAATGCTCTTTTAGGAAATTAATATTTTTTTGAATAAGCTCTATATTGTTTGTTGCAAGTGTTGCGTTGCTCTCAACTATTGATTCTATTAGCTCTTTTGATTCTTTTAATTCTTGGGATTTTAATACTTGCTCTTGCTTTTTTGGTTTTGAAGAAGAATCTTTAGGGATAAAGTTAAAGGTCAAAAGAATCAATAATAGAGATACGATTCCTATTGTAAGGGGTTTAACTCTATCCATTGATTTATTTTTCTAATAAAATCTCAACTTCAAGCGTATTGAAATTTTGGTTAGAATCAGTTTTAATATCAATTTTTTGTGCTTTTGTGTATTTTTTAATAACTTCTAAAATTTCTTGTTTCATCGCGTCCATATAAGGCACATTAATTGCACGCTCATGTGCTAAGATTAGAGTTAGTCGGTCTTTTGCTTCTTGCGCAGATGATTTTTTGTTGTTAAAGAGACTTAAGAAACTCATTTAAATAACCTTCCAAAAAAGCCTTTTTTGCTTTTTAGTTCTAAAAATGAAACATCTTCTCCTAAAATGCGTTTTGCGATATTTTGATAAGCCTGTGCCGCCAAAGAATCGCTGTAAATAACAGGTTCTCCCATGTTTGTAGAAGAGATAATTTTTTCATCTTCTGGAACGATTCCAATTAGAGGCAAAGCTAAAATATTTAACACATCTTCAACACCTAACATTTCACCTTTTTCTACCATTTCAGGTTTTAAGCGGTTAATGATAATGTGTTTTATGACTTCATCGCCATCTTTTGCTTTTTTACTTTTTGCATCAATGATTCCAATCACTCTATCTGCATCACGCACGCTAGAAACTTCTGGAGTGGAGATAATAAGTGCTCTATCTGCTAGAAAAATCGCATGTTCAAATCCCCCCTCAATCCCTGCTGGAGAATCTAAAAGCACAATATCAAAATCTTCTTTTAGCTTATTAATTAGCGTAGCAACTTTTTCTTTATCTAAAATATTTTTATCTTTGCTTTGACTTGCTGGCAGAAAATAAAGATTCTTTGTTTTTTTGTCATTAATGAGTGCTTGAGAGAGATTACACTCGCCTTCCATTACATTGACAATATCATAGACAATGCGGTTTTCTAAGCCTAAAATCATATCAAGATTCCGCAATCCAATATCAAAATCTACCGCTACAACTTTTTTACCAAGTTGTGCTAAACCCACAGCGAGATTTGCAGTAGTAGTTGATTTGCCAACACCACCTTTGCCTGAAGTAATTGTAATCACGCACCCACTCAAAATTCACACCTTTTTACAAAATAAAGTTCAAATTATACCGTTTGCTTCGTTAAAAAAACGATAAAATTTATAAAATTTTTCTAAAAAAGTGTTGCAGAATTTAAAGATTTAATCTGATAGCTTTTGCGGTGAATTGGGCATAATCCAAATTGTGTAATTGCTTTGATATGTGCTTTTGTCCCATAGCCTTTGTTGCGCGCAAAATCATAGTGCGGATATAAATGTGCCATTTCTTGCATTTCTGTATCTTTTGCGTGTTTTGCAATAATACTTGCAGCACTAATTGCGCGGAGTTTGGAATCCCCTTTTACTAAGGTTTTTAAATGCGGAATCTTAAAGTTACAATTCCCATCAAAGACATAAAAAGGCGCATTAAGTGTATTTAAAATTTCTTGTAAGGATTCTTGTAGGCATAGACTTAAGCCTTTTGTATCAATAGCTTTTGCGTCTTTTTTGACAAGTTTAAATTCTACATAGTCTTGTAGAGAATTTGCAAGAAAATCGCGCTTTTTTTGGCTAAGAGTTTTGGAATCTCTAAGTGCGCTTTCTAAGTTTTTGGGAAGATTTTTTAAAATCACTCCACATACAAAAAGTGAGCCTGCTATACAACCCCTTCCTGCTTCATCAATGCCACAAAGTGTTGGATATTGCTCTAATGGAATCGCGAGAGATTCTAGGATTTGCCGCAATGGCTTTTGTGCCAAAGCTTCGCAAAATGTAGAATCCCAAGAAAGTTTGATTTCTCTGGGCATAGCCAACCTTACAAAAAGAATCTTAAGTGTATTTTTGTATCATTGTGCTTTGAATTTTACAATAGAATCCTTAAGCTTGCTTAAAGCATTATTTATTACTTTCCTCCTTTTTGTCTATTGCACTCCTTGCACAGCATTTGACAATTTTCCCTTATTGTCTTGCCTCCCTTGCTCCAAGGTGTGATATGGTCTGCCTCCATTTCTCCTATCTCTAGCCTTACCCCACCTTTAGGGCATTTTTTGTTCGCACAGATTCCGACTTGTGCTTCATAAACTTCGCGCTTCGTGTTCTCATCAAATATCCTTAGATTTAAATGCCTTGCATCACCGCTTAGCACATACTCATAAATCCCGCTTTTCTTTTGCACTTCGCTATCTTGCATGAGCTTTGCTATTTGGCTTTCAAGCTCATTTTTATCTAGGGGCTTATCTTTGTAGCGGTTATACAAAAGTCCCCATTCTAGCCCTTTTTGTTCTTTGCGATAATTGAATTTCATCTCCACCCAATCCACCACCGCGCTAAAATACCCCCACAGCTCATCGGCATTTTTAGAATCTTTAGCATTTCTTGCCATATATTCACATATCTCCCTTTCATCACGTTTATTCACTATCCACGCGATAGCGGATTCTAAAAACTCTTGGCGAATACTTGAACCTTTTAAGTATTTCCCTCCTTTTTGTTCGGCTAGAGAGTTTCTCTTGCTAAATCTCCTCTTAGCATCACTTAGCCACGCACTCGCATAGACTGCATTTCTTAGCTCTTGGTCTGTGAGTTTCTCTCCTGCGATATTGATTACCCTAAACCACTCTAGCTTCTCACTATCGCTTCCCTCACACACATAAACCATCAGCTCATAGTTTAAAAATGCTTCTTTTTTGTCATCAGGTAAATTATGAAAATACACGCTATTGAGTGAAAAATCTCCCTTATAATAATCACAAATACTAATGCTTCTTTGCTGCCCATCAAGCACTTCGTATTCATACTCCGCACTTTTATCATTCCTCACCCAATACATACTATTTAGCGGGAAGCCTTTGCTTATAGTATCTATCACCGCATCTCTTTGGGCGTCTTTATAGACAAACTCTCTTTGGTATTTTGGACGGATATTAAGACTTGCTTGAGAGCCCTTAGCGAATGCCACCACCTCGCCACTCTCCTCATCTCTCTTATATCCTGCCACTAAGTCTTTAATCTTGATTCTATGTAGCTCTATTTTCATTTATTTTCCCTTGTTTTTTGCAGATTGCGGGCGGATAAGGATTCGGGCGTAAATGCTTTGATAAAGCTCACCCGTTTCACAATTTCTAAATGCTGGGGGCTTTTTATCAAGACGTTTATCCCATTTTCTATAAAGTGTGCCTTTTGCGTTTATTGTAAATTTACCCGTCCTATTGCCATTCTTATCCAAAATTTCCATTTTTTTCTCACAAGAAAACTCGCAACTACCAACAATTCCTAAGGCGACTATCTCAAACTGCTGTGGATTATGCTTGTCTAAAAAGGTCAGGGGCACGCCCATAACGCCATCGTAATCTAGCGGAATCTCCGCAGTCTTATTGACATTAATTGCGTCATAATTATCATACTTAGGGTATTTATCGGGATTTTTAGCATAGCTGTGAATCGTCTCTAACAATTCGGTGCGTTTTTTATGGTTTAAATTTGTTAGCCAAATAACGCCAGAAACTCTTATCATGCCTTCTCTGTGGTCGTTAGCGGTCGCATAATCCTCATAATGATAGTTGATAAAGTGCGCTGCCCCGCCTTTAAATCCATAGCCTAACCATATTTCATTGGTTTTAATGTATTTAAAAATCTCTTTATACGAAATAGCGTTTTGATGTGCCACTATCACAAACTTTTTCTTATGCTGCATAAGCAATGCGACATATTCTCGGAAGAGCGAAAAGGGCGGGTTGGTTACCACAATATCACTATGTTTTAGCAACTCTATGCAGTCTTTTGAGCGGAAATCTCCCGCATTACCCAACCCCTCGTCCTCATACACCCCAAAAAGTGAGGTTTTATCTGCATCGGATTTTAGAATTTTAAGGCTATTTTTTAATTTGTGCTTGTTCTTTTCAAAATTATCCAAAGTTTTTTGGCTTTGTTTTTCGCGACAAGAAAGAGAGAGGGAGAGAACTTTTTGGATTTGTTCAAGGTTTGGGGATAGATTGCAATCCCTGTAAATGCGTATCGCATAAGCCTTTTGTGGAGAATCCTCTTGGCTAATTTCTCTGAAATTTTGGCTTTTATAGCAGGTGCAAATTAGCTCTTTTAGCTTTAAATGCTTAAAATTTAGAAAGAAATATTTAAAAAAGTTAGACGCTAAAGGGTCATCACAATTACACAGCACGACTTTATCTTTAAAATGCTCCTTATAGTGCTTTAGCTCATTTTCTATATCACTAAGTTGCGTATAAAACTCATCGTTTTTGTTTTTCTTTGCTTCGTGTAGATTTTTGGATTTGTTTTGCATTGTTATCCTTGCAGTTATTTTTCTAGGATAATTTGCAAAACTTCTTTAAACTCACTTACAGGGTGGATTTTTAAGCCATCTTTGACTTCTTGTGGAATCTCATCTAAATCTCTTTCAAAATTTTTCTTAGGGATTAAAACTTCTTGCATTCCAGATTTATATGCAGCAATAAGCTTTTCTTGCAAGCCGCCAATAGGCAGAACTTTTCCACGTAAAGTAAGCTCTCCTGTCATTGCGACATCTCCCTTTGCTTTTTTGTTTGTGAGTAATGAAGCAAGCGCGCTTGCAATAGCGATTCCAGCACTTGGTCCATCTTTTGGCGTAGCTCCTTCTGGAACGTGCAGATGAATATCAAAGCGATTATAAATTTCGCTTTGCTTAGGCTTGATTTTTTCTTCTTTTTCTTTTTGTGTTTGAGGAATAAGCTTAGAATCAATCTTTAGCACCCCACTATCTATGAGTGATTTTACATAAGAATACGCGATTTTTGCACTCTCTTTCATCACATCGCCCAAATTCCCCGTCAAATGCAAACCGCCTTTGCCTTTGATTTTGAGTGCTTCTATTTTTAGCACATCTCCACCTACGCTTGTCCAAGCAAGCCCATTAACAAGCCCAACTTCTGCATTTTTGCTCGCATTTTCAAACTCAAAGACAATTTTGTCTAAGTAATTTGGCAATGTTTTTGGGGTAATTTGAATCTTTTTGGAATTTTCTTGTTCTATGTTTTGTAAAATTTGTTTGCTAACTTTACGCAAAATCTCCGCAATCTTGCGTCTAAGATTCCGCACTCCTGCTTCTCTTGTGTATTTTTCAATCAGCATTTTAATTGCTGCTTGTGTGAAGCTAATTTCATTGCTTTGCAAGCCATGCTTTTTAAGCTCTTGGGGGATTAAATATTTCTTAGCAATTTGTTCTTTTTGACTTGGTGTGTAGCTATTAATATTGATAAATTCCATTCTATCGCGCAAAGGAGCAGGAATCGCGCTAATATCATTTGCAGTAGCTACAAAAATCACTTGACTTAAATCTAAATTGAAATTTGTGTAATAATCTCTAAATTCTTTATTTTGTTCAGGGTCTAAAATTTCTAACAATACAGAAGATGGGTCTCCGCGAAAAGAATTGCGGATTTTATCAATCTCATCTAGCACAATGACGGGATTTATTTCTTTAGCGTCAATCAATCCTTGCACGATTCTGCCGGGCATTGCTCCAATATAAGTGCGGCGATGTCCTCTTAACTCGCTAACATCTTCCAATCCTCCTAATGCAATCCGCACTAATTTACGCTTTAAAGCAGTAGCAATGGAGTTTGCGAGGCTTGTTTTACCAACTCCCGGGGGTCCATAGAAACAAAGAATTGTGCCTTTAGCTTCTGTGGAATCTATTTTAGAATCCTCTTTTTGGCGAATTTCTAAGAGCTTGCGCACTGCAAAATATTCTAAAATGCGTTCTTTTGGTTTTTCTAGGGCGTAATGGTCTTTGTCAAGTTGTTTTTGCACCGCATCAATTTCTAAATCTTTCTTTGCAATTTTTCCAAAAGGAATATCAAGGACGATTTCTAAATAGTTTTGTAATAAATTTGCGTCTGCGCTATCTTGGTGCATTCTTGAGAGTTTATTAATTTGCTTTTGTATTTCTTTGTAGGCATCTTTTGGCATAGCGTGTTTTAGAGATTCTAGCTTTTGGCGATATTCTTCAATTTCAGAATCTTTATTAGAATCTCCCCCGAGTTCTTTTTGGATTTGCTTGAGTTGTTCTTTTAAGAAATATTCTTTATTAACTTTTTCCATTTGAGAATTGACTTTATTTTTAATCTCATTTTGGATTTGTTGCGCGCGGATTTCTTCCATTGTAATTTCAATAAGACTTAATAAACGCTCTTCTGGATTTTCTTCTTTGAAAATTTTATAAGCTTGGTCTTTTTTTAAACGAATCGCACTAGAGATTAAGTCTGCTGCGCGGTTTGGGTCGCTTGTATCATTGATGCTTTTTAGCAAATCTTGGGGAAAATTTTGTGCGATATTATAAAGTAAGCGTAATTTTTCTTTCAAAACTGCTAAAATCGCTTCAATACGGATAGGGTCATAAGATGAAGAAAGAATTGGAGCAACTCTAGCAATACGTGGATTTGTAGATTCCATTTGTAAAATACTGCCACGACTTAAACCTTGAAATAAAATCTTAACTCTCCCTTCTGGTAAGGGGACGCGGCGCATAATTGTGCCAATTATCCCAACATCATAAAAATCTAAAGTCTCCTCTTCTTCGGATTTTAAAGGGGCGATGAAAATTAATTTATCTTTGCTCTCCATTGCAAGTTCAACAGCTTTTAGATTGTCTTCATCGCTAATAAATAGTGGAGCAATCATAAAAGGATACAGAAGCATATCCTCATCAACAATAAGGGGCAAATCTTTTGGAAACTCACCATAACGTGTTAATTGCATATTTGCTCCTACCATTCAAAGAGTTTCTGATACCAAGGCGATTCTACATCGTTGCGTAATACATCTTTTAGCCATTGAACTTCTTGTGTCTTTTCCAAATAATATTCTGCTCCGCTACCTTTTTTCTTGCGTTCATATAATTGTGCAATTTCTTCATTTAAAGTGAGATTAGATAATTCTAAGCGTAAAAGCATGGAATCTACCATTGGGCGATAACGAGAGTAAGGGTATTGCTTAGTGAATTCTTTGGCATCTCTAATGGAATCTAAAAGTAATTGTTGGTCGCGGAATTGCTTAGAAAAGGCAAAATAATTTGCTTGTAATTTTAAAAACCTAATAAAGTCAATATTTTCTGGACTTCCAAAACGTTTTGTGAATTCATCAAAGTAGAATCCTGCAAGCATATATTCTTCTTCTTGCATATGCGCACGCCCTAGAATTAACATTGCTTCGCTTAATAATGGAGAATTTAAATGCTCACTTTGCAAGGATACAAAATAGCTATCTGCTTTTTCTAAATCTCCATTGCGGATTTCTTTTAGCATATTTTGATACCAATAATCTGCCGGTTTATTGACTTCATCAAGAGCGAGACCGCTATTAGTTTTTGATGAGCAAGCACCAAAAAGCAAGACTAAACAAAGACTAAGAAAAGAAAATTTCATCATTTTAAACACTTTTAGATTCCTTTAGGTTGATTTTATTTTAATTTTAAAAGGTTTGGAGACAAAATTCAGCCAAACTTAATAGATGGGCGTAATTATAGCGGATTTGCAGGAAATTTTTCTAAAATTTAGATAAATAAAATTGATTTTTTGTTTTAATTGCGATAAAATGCAGAATTTTGATACTAGAATGCTGTGTGTTAAAAATTAATCTTTTAAAGAAAGGCGTGTAAGGAATAGGGTATGGAATTTGAAGTAAAATCGCCAATTTTGGGTTTTGAACAAATTAAAAAGATGAAACTAGAGAAGATTGCAAAAGATGATGAAACTTTTATGCAGCTCAAAAGTCTGCATGATGATGGGATTTCTTTTACTTTGATTAACCCTTATAGCGTGCGTTCTGACTATGAGTTTGAGATTCCAATGCCTATTAGAGAAGCATTAGGGTTGAAAGATTCCACAAATGTCGCTGCCCAAGATCATCAAGTCGTTACTTTAAATATTGTTTGTATTCAAGAGCCTATTCAAGATTCAACAATTAATTTCTTAGCACCTGTATTGTTTAACTTCGAGAATAAAACGCTTGCTCAAGTGGTGTTAGAAAACCAAAAATATGAAAATTTTGGGCTAGCAGAGCCTATTTCTAAATTTTTTGATTTCTCCCAACAATAATTTTCAATGAAAACCTTAATCCTTGTCGGTTATGGAAAAATGGCAAAAGCCTTAGCAGAAGGCTTAAAAGATAGCTATGAAATTTTTGTTTGCGGTAGGGATTCTGCAAAAATTCAAGCTTTTTGTGATGCTTTAAACGTCTCTCCTCTTTATTTAAAAGATTCTACACTTGAGATTGCAGATAGAGAAATTTTGCTTTGTGTCAAACCTTATGCTTTAACATCTTTTGCTTTTAAAGGCAAAGCAAAATGCGTGTATTCGATTTTAAATGCTGTTACGCTTGAGCAGTTAAAAACTGCGATTTCTTCAGAATCTTATATTCGCGCAATGCCAAATGTGTGTGCAAGCGTGAAGCAATCTATTACAAGCCTTTGCGGGGATTTAGCAGCTAAAGAAGATGCCTTTAAAATTTTTAACTCTATTGGAAAAAACATTTGGCTAGAAGAAAAGAATTTTTCTATAGCCACAGCTCTTGGCGGGTGTGCTCCGGCGTTTTTGGCACTTGTTGCAGAATCGCTAATTGACAGTGGAGTAACATATGGTCTAAGCAGGGAAGATTCTACGCAAATTGTTCAAACACTTTTTGGTGGATTTTCTACTCTTTTAGAACAAAGCCACCCTGTGCTTTTAAAAGAAAGCGTAATGAGTCCTGGAGGTTCTACAGCTCAAGGTATCGCAGCTTTAGAAAAACACGCTATTAAAAATGCTTTTTTAGAGGCAGTTTTAGCTTCTAAAAATTTCGCTTAACTTGCAAAATCTGCCAGTAATTGCAATTTTAGGAGGAAGTGGCTCGGGTAAAACTGCGCTTTCTTTGGAGATTGCAAGAGAGAAAAATTGCGTTATTCTTTCTTTGGATTCCTTAAGTATTTATAAAGAGATTGATATTGCAAGTGCGAAACCTAGCCCAAAAGAGCGCGAAGGTGTTACGCATTTTGGGATTGATGTGTTATCGCCCAAACAGACGCAAAATGTGCAAAATTTCATCACGCAATACCATAGTGCAAAAGAGTTTTGCAAACAATACAACAAACCCTTATTAATCGTTGGCGGGAGTAGTTTTTATCTAAAAACCCTGCTTAGTGGAATCTCTAGTTTGCCAAAAATAAAAGAATCCACAGCTTTAAAGATTCAAGATTTGGGAGATTTAGAGGCTCAATACACTTTTTTGGCGCAGATTGATAGCACGTATGCAAGTTTGATAAAACCTAAAGATTCTTATCGGATTATGCGCGCTTTGGAGATTTATTTTAATGCAGATTGTATTCCTAGCGTGTATTTTGCAAACAATCCTCCTAAGCCTATTTTAGAGCATTGCGAAATTTTTGAGATTCTCTTAGATAGAGAGATTTTAAGAAAGAAGATTGCATTACGCACAAAGATGATGCTAGAGCAAGGATTAATTGATGAGGTTAATGGGCTAATCACGCGTTATGGAGAAGTGCAACAATGGGCTAAAAGTATAGGAATCAAAGAGGTTTTAGCCTTTAGGCGGGGAGAAATAAATTTACAAGAATTAGAATCCTTAATTACAATACACACAGCACAACTTGCTAAGCGTCAAAGAACTTTTAATAAAACGCAATTTTCTGCGCATTTTTGTGGGGAGAATTTAGAAGTGCAAGTTGCTATTAAGCGTGCATTAGCTTAATTTTGGAAAAAGTTTGTTAGAATTTTGAAATTTTTTGGATTTTTAAGGATAGTATATGACAAGAAAATTATTATGGGTTAGTCCTTTTAGTTTGCATGATACAAGCTCTGGAGCAGCAGTGCAATGTAAGGCAATGCTAGAGCAACTTGCGAAAAAGGGCATAGAAATTAAAGTGCTTGGGAGTTTTATTTTTGATTCTCCTAGAGGGGCGACTTATTTTCCAAAGTTAGAAGAAGAACTTAAAAATCGCGACAACAAACCCGTAGTTGTTAAAGATGAAGAAAGCGGGATTGAATACCATTATACTATTTGTAAAAGTCGTGCAATGGAGGATTTTACTTATTCAGAATCTTGGAGATTTTTTCAATATTTTAGTATGCTTTGTAATTGGTTTCGCCCAGATGTTGCAATGGGTTATGGAACAGGAACAAGTGGGATTGCAATCCATGCAGAGGCTAAAAGACGTGGGATTCCATTTGTTTATCCGATTTATAATGCTAACCACCCTTATTATACTTTTGATGATTGCGACTTGCTTATCACTGATGCAAGAGCTACTGCAGATTTGTATGCAGCGAGAGATAGACTTAATGTGCAAGCTACTGGAATCTTTATTAATAGGGATTTAGTTCTTTCTAAAGAAAGAGACCCTAAATATGTAACAATGGTAAATCCTTGCGCTCCAAAAGGTGTTAGTATTTTTGCAAAACTTGCAGAGATAGCACAAAAAGAATTGCCTGATGTAAAATTTTTAGCCGTAGATGGGCGCGGAAGTTTTGCAGAAGCACTTGGTGCATTGCATTTGCCAGATAGCAATAAAACTCCTTATACTCCAAAAATGTTTAGCAATGTCGATATTGCGCAACATACAAATAATATGAAAGAAGTTTATAAGGTTACAAAAGTGTTGCTTGCACCTTCTTTAGCTTATGAATCTTGGGGGAGAGTAGCAAGTGAGGCGGTGTTAAATAAGATTCCAGCAATTGTGAGTGCAAATAATGGAGGGGGCTTGCAAGAAGCTATGGCAGGAATGGGGTTTGCGGTTAATATTCCAGAAGAATGTCGAAAAGACCATTTAAGAATCCCGACAGATAAAGAGATTAAAGAATGGTTAGATGCACTCAAAAAAGCTTTGAAAAAAGATTTTTCAAAAGAGTTTAAAAAGGCGCAAGTCGCCTTAGATATGGAGACTAGCACGCAGCGTTTATTAGAGATTTTAGAACCACTTTTTGCTAAGAAAGCTGGATTTAATCCACATATTATCCATAATGGAATCTTGCGTATGGAGCATGATGGAAATTTCCGCTAAAGAGAAAGCACAAATTATCTTAGCGATTGATGTTGGATTAAAACGTATCGGAGTGGCAAAGTGTATCAATGGGATTCCACTTTGTTTAGAGCCAATTTTGCGTAAAAATCGCAATCAAGCAGCAAATGCCGTGCGCACTCTGATTAAAGAATCGCAAGCTAGCGTGCTTGTGGTGGGATTTCCTAAAAAAGATTCCACTTTAAGAGATTGTATTTTAGAAGAATCTAAATGCGAAGATGAAGACCCAATTTTAGCAATGCAAAGGCGTATTAAGCATTTTGTTGGATTGTTGGAGTTGGAATCTCATATAAAAATTGTGTTTTTTGATGAAGCTTTTAGCTCTAAAGAAGCATTAGAGAGATTAGAAGATAAAAAAATGCGAAAGAAAGCACATAGCAAAGATGGTAGTTTGGATTCTCTTGCGGCACTTGTGATTTTAGAGCGATATTTAATGTGCCAAAAATAGAACTAAAGGTTTATCATTAAGTAGTAGATTGACTTGCACGCCTTGCTTGCCGCTTAGTGAGACAGCAATTTCTTCTTCACTCTTATAAGCCTTTGGCAAAGAGATTCCAATAGAGACATTATGTTCTGATAGCACGGCTTTTGAGCGTCCCGCGATGATGTTTGTAAATTCGCTAATAACGTCTAATAATTCGTCATCATTTTGGGATTCTTCCCCTAAAAGCATCATAGAGGCTTCTTTAACGATAGATTTGCTAAAGCATAGCGCAACTAAGCCGTTTAAATCCCCTTCAAATTTAATCATTGCTCCCATAATATCTGCTTGGGAAGTTTTGTTATATTGTGTTACTTTATAATCTGTGCGTTTTGCGCTTCCTCCTGTGAGTGAAGACAATGTTTCAATAGCTGCATTGATAAATACCGGAAGTTGTGCTACAAGATGCTTTGTTAGTCCTTTGCGTTTTTGTTCTGTTGCTTGATAACTTTTAGCTAATTCTTGAATTTTTGGATTTTTTTTGCATTCTTCAACGCTATTGAAAAATAAAATATTGCTACGCACGCAAAGATTTTGTTTATCAGGGTCTAAATTTATTTTTAATCCACAAATAGCAATACAGGCTTCAAAGCGCATATTATTAAGTGCCAAAGACATAATAAAATCAAGCACACTTAGATTAAACTCTTTTGCATCACTTGCATCAAAAATAAAAACTTTATAACCTTCTCTAAGTCTGGAATTATGCGCTTGTGTATTAAAGAAAAGAGAAATATTTTTATCGACTTTTTTATATAAGGTGTAGGTTACGATTCCATTTGCAATAACAACTGGGATAAAATTGTTTGTAATATCAAAATAAATATCATAAAGATAAATGGCTTTGTCTAAAAATTGGCGACGTTTGGTGATGAATTCATCACTTGTATGCACACAAATGACTTGATAGCCTTTTGAGCTTAGTTCTTGAGATACAAGTGTTTGCACCATATTATCGTTATCGTAATAGATAATAGTTTGGTTTAAAGGAGGACTTTTAAGTCCTAATAAAAGATTTGCCATATTTTCTGTGCGAAACAGCGGCAAGCTCTTATTAGGAAATAAAGCCTTTAGTTTTGGAAATTGTGCATCATTATAATCTACAAAAGCTACTGTAACGCTAACTTTATTTTGCATTGCAAGAAGTGCTTTTGCGATGAGGATTGTTGCTCCTTCATCAAATTCATGCACATTTTCAAAAGAAAAATAGACTGCCTTTAATGCAAGAGAACGGATTGTCGCGCTATTTGAGATTAGCACTTGGCAAATCTCTTTAGCGGCTTTCATATCTAAATGCACATCTGGTGCATAAATGGCAATATCATGCTTAATAATTGGTCGCATAATCCTACTTAATTATTTGGTGTTGTTGTAGATTTCTGCTTCTACTCTTCTATTTGCTTGTCTGCCTTCTGCTGTTGCATTATCTGCAATAGGTCTAGACTCTCCATAGCCTTTAGCTTCTAAACGTTCTGCTTGCACACCTTCTTTGATAATTGCGTTTTTAACTGCTTTTGCGCGATTCTCTGATAATCTTTGGTTATACTCATCATTTCCTATAGAATCCGTATGACCGCTAATTACAGCAGTTTGATTTGGGTTTTCTTTTAGAGATTGTGCAAAATCTCTGATTTCTGCATTATATTTTGGCGCAACAACAGAAGAATCAAATGGGAATTGCACAGAAAATGTGTGAATATGTGAGAGTGCTGGCTGCCCTGTTAGTTCTTCTCCTGCTTTTACGGTAGCATTATTTGTAATAGTGTTATTAGAGTAAGTGCCAAAAGGAATACTAAAGCCTATCATTCCCACAATATCACTACGTCCATCAAAGCTAAGAATATGTTTGATTTCTGTTTTAAGGTGCAAGAATTCAGTCATAGCATAGCGCAAACCTACGCCGTATTGCCCAAAGAAATCACTATCTACGCTTTGGAGTTCATTTGTAATATGCTCATAACCAAAACCACCTAAAATATAAGGTGAGATTTTGTTTTCTGTGTAGAACTCTCTAACAAGGTCAATATAGTAGCGATTAATATCAGTAGAAGTATTAGGAATACTATAATCTACGCCATCTATGCGGTCATAACCAATTTCTAAAAGAACGTTCGGTAAAACGCGAGTAGCAAATTTTAAACCATAGCTTAAATCAATATCATTAGCATATCTATCATTGCTAATATGCCAACTCCCACCAATTTGCGGAGTGATTTCAAAGAGATTATCCGCTGCAAATACGGAGGTGCTAAGTGCTAAAGAAAGTGCGAGTGCTTTTTTCATGATCCAATCCTTTTTTTGAAATGGTGTATATTTTATCTAATAAATAATTTAGATAAAATTAGACGATATAAAAATTTTAAAATCCTGTTTAAAAAACTATATAAAAGCGTATTTACGCCTTTTAGGAAAGGGAGTTTTGATGAGAGATTTTGAAACAATTGCGCAAAAACTTGTAAAATTTATCCAACAAGAAGTCAAGAATCGTGGATTTAATGCTGTTGTATTTGGGCTAAGTGGAGGGATTGATTCTGCCGTAGTTGCTAGACTTTGTCAGCTTGCTTTTGAGCAATCCCATAAAGCATTAATGCTACCTTCTAAACAATCAAGCAAAGAAAGCTTAGCAGATGCTTTGGAGTTATGTGAAAAGTTTGGAATCTCTTATGAGATTTTGAGTATTGCAGAGCCACAAAATGCTTTTGAAAATCTTTTGCCACATTTAAGAGAAAATCCTTTACGATTAGGGAATTTAAGTGCGCGATTGCGTATGATTTGTTTGTATGATTATGCGTTTGCAAATCATGCACTTGTGGTTGGGACGAGTAATAAAAGTGAGATTTTGCTAGGATATGGGACAATTTATGGGGATTTAGCTTGTGCGATTAACCCGATAGGCAATCTTTATAAAACAGAAATTTACAGCCTTGCTAAAGTGTTGGGGATTCCACAAAGCATTCTACAAAAAGCCCCAAGCGCAGACTTATATGCAGGGCAGAGTGATGAGGCAGAGCTCGGGTTTTCTTATGCAATCTTAGATAGAATTATGTTACTATTGCAGGAAGGAAAGGACGATATGGCAATTTTAAATACAGGTTTGCCAAAAGATGCATTACAATTAGTCCAAGAAAGAATGCAACGTTTTGCTTTTAAGCAAAAAATGCCAGAAATTGCGCAAATTTAAAGGAAGTGGTATGCGAAAAATTCCCTATTTTATCCCCGATATTACAAAAGCAGAGAAAGACGCAATTGCTTCTGTCTTAGAGAATCCAAGTTATGATATTGTTAGTGAGCTTGAAGAGGAGTTTAGAAATTTTATTGGAATTGAATATGCCATAGCAACACTAAGTGGGACAACAGCGTTTCATTTATGCTTGTTTGCTATGGATATTAAAAGGGGTGATAAGATTATCTGTTCTGTGAATTGCCACCCTATGTTTCCAGAGATTATTCGGCATTTTGATGCAGAACCAATTTTTGTAGATATTGATAGTGATACTTTTTTTATGTCTTTTGAAAAATGCAAAGAAACTATCGCAAAAGTGGGTGTAAAGAAGTTGCGCGCAATTATTGTAAGCCACACAGCTGGGCAAGCAATGGATATTGAACCATTTTTTGAGCTTGCGCAATCGCATAATATTAAGATTATTGAAGATGCAACAATGGCTTTGGGGCTTACATATAAGGGTGTAAAGATTGGAGCAAAAAAGAGTTTTGCGAGCATTTTTAGTATTGTGCTTGATGCGTTTAATCCTGTGGCGCAAACTGGGGTTTTAACCACGCATGATAAAGAGCTTGCAGAAGCAGCGATATTGCTACGCTATCATGGAATCATTAGTGAAAAAACAACTTCTACACGCCCGCAATATTTATATGATGTCGTGGGTATTGGAAATAAATATAATGTGAGTTATCTTGATGTTGCGCTTTGTTTAAGCCAACTTAGGCGCATTGATTATATTATTAAACGCCGTCAAGAGATTGCAAAATATTATTATCAAAATTTAGAGAATGCACCGCATATTTCTTTGCCTGTGGTTAAAAGCGAGCATACTTTCTTGCACTTTATTATTAAAGTGGATAAGAATCGCGACCATTTTGCAAGAGAGCTTAAAGAATGTGGAATCGAGACTGCATTGCATTTTGTGCCTTCGCATTTATTAACATATTATAAAAGTAAATACAAATACAAAATTAGCGATTTTCCTGTTGCGCTTAGAAATTATCAACAAATTTTAAGTTTGCCAATTTATAGTGCAATGCAACAAGAAGATTTGGATTATGTCTGTAAGCAAGTGTTACACTTTGCGCGTGTGCGCGTATAGGGAGAGAAATGCGCAAAATTGAGCAGTATTTTTATGCACCAAACCCTATGCAAAAGGCTTTAGCCTTATTGTTGCTACCTTTTTCTTTCATCTATTGTGTAATTGCAACGCTAAAGCGTAAATTTGCACGTTTTAAAGATTTTGGGATTCCAATTATTAGTGTGGGAAACTTAGTGCTTGGTGGAAGTGGAAAGTCGCCTTTTATTATAGAAGTTGCAAAGGATTATGCAGATGTATGTGTGATTTTGCGTGGGTATGGACGCAAAAGCAAGGGATTAAAGATTGTTAGCATTCAAGGTGCTATTCAAGAAAATGTAGAAAAAGTAGGAGATGAAGCAATAATGCTAGCTAAAGCCTTGCCAAATGCAAGTGTGATTGTGAGTGAGAAGCGAGAGAATGGAATCTTAAAAGCTAAAGAATTAGGAGCTAAAATTATATTTTTAGATGATGGATTCCGCTTTAAATTCAAAAAACTCAATATTCTTTTAAAGCCAAAATTAGAACCTTATTTTAGTTTTTGTATCCCAAGTGGAGGATATAGAGAGCATAAGAGTGCTTATAGGCAAGCAGATATTGTCGCAAAAGAAGGAGTGGATTATGAAAGAAAAGTAGAAGTAGTTAATACCACTCCTAAAATGTTGCTATTAACCGCTATTGCAAATCCTGCGCGTTTGGAGGAGTATTTGCCTAATGTGGTGGGAAAAATTACACTAAAAGACCATTCTTTTTTTGATAAAGAAAATATTTTAAAACAATATCAAGCTTTAGGAGCAACTTCTTTGCTTGTAACGCAAAAAGATGTGCCAAAATTAGAAAATTTTGGCGTTCCTTTGTCGATTTTGCAATTACAATTAAAGATTAATCCTAGTATCACAACAAGTATTAAAGACTATATTAAGAAAAATTAGAGAATCCTAAAATAGCTTGTATTAAAGCTTTAATATCTTTTTCTTGTAAATATAATGCAGGTTCTATACATTCTATTTCATTAATGTAGAATGTAGAAGCATTGCCTATAATATCAATTCTTGCATAAAGCGTTTTAAAGGGGAGAGATTCCAAAAGATTTTGTGCTAGATGAATATAATTTTGTGGAGGGGTAAGAGATTCTATACTGACGCCATAAGCACTATTTGCGCGCCACTCTCCTGTTGTTGGTTTGCGTAAAATTGCGTGAGAAAATACTCCATTTATGCAAATCAAACACGCTTCTCCTTGTGTAATATCTGTAAGATAAGGTTGGATTAAAAGTCCTTTGGGATAATCTTTAGCAAGCACTCCATCATTTAGCCGTTTAACACCTATTCCACTTTGTCCAACAAGTGGCTTTATTACAGGATTTTCCCATTGTTTTGAAGATGTATTGCAAAGATGTTGGATTTGTTCTTTTAAACTAGAATCTTTATAAGTGTTTTGTTTTAAAACAATGCTTGGCGCGATAGGAAAATCTTTTAAAGTCAGCAAGTATTCTTTAGAAAGATTCCATAAAATTGCCTCTCGTGTGTTTAAAATTGCAATCTTATAGTTTTTTAATGTTTCTAAAAATTCTAAGAATTTCTCAATCTCTAAACTATAATCCCATATCGCAAGCGGCAAAATTAATGTTTCTTTTGGTAAAAGAGGAATCTTAATCTCATGCCAAGGAATTAATCGTGTTTGGTAAAAGGCGTTTAGTGCTTTACAAAGTTCTTGCAAGCTTGCATTGCCTAATGGATAAGCTTTGCAAGTGGCAATGATAATTTGTTTATTCTGTAATGCGTTTCGCATATTCTAGCCAACGCCCTTTATTGCTGATTGCGCGTTTTTCAAGTTTTGGAAGTAAAGATTCCACCTTTTTTAAATTTGTAGGTTTGCCAACTTGAATAATTCCCACCATATTCATCATTTGGTGCGGAGGACATACATAAAGATAAATTCCTTCTTTTTCAAAAGTAAATGTCTTTTTTTTATCTAAGAGACTTTCAAACTTTTGCGCACTTTCTGGGATTGCGACACTGCGCACATAATGGCTTTTGTGCGTTGGCACAAAGGTTACAGAATCGCCAGGAGCGATTTTTATAAATGCAGGCTCAAAAACCATTGTTTGCCCGTTTTCATTTAAATCTAACATTTGAACTTCATAATCTTTTGCAAAGCAAAAAGATAAGGCAAATATTAAAGCAAGTAATTTTTTCATTGTTTATCCTTTATTTATAGATTGCGCCTTTTGTGGCGATAATTGGGATTCCATCTGCATTGTAGAAAATCTCTGTTTTGACTTTGTAGAGATTTTCTATTAAATCTTTTTGTAAAACTTCTTTTGGGTTCCCTTGTGCTTGAATTTTGCCTTCACTTAGCATAAGGATAGAATCCGCAAATTGCGCACTTAGTGATAAATCATGTAAAACCATTATGGTTAAGAGATTTCTAGCGCGTGTGGTTTTGCGCACGCATTCTAGTAATACACATTGATGGTGCATATCTAGCGCACTTACAGGCTCATCAAGGAGTAAAATCTTAGGGTTCTTTATTAAGGTTTGCGCAAACATTATCATTTGTCTTTGCCCACCACTTAAGCTTAAAATATCTCTTTGTGCTAAATGCAAGATTCCAAGCTCTTCCATTAAAGTCGCCGCTTGTTTAATTTGGGAATCGCTTAAATACATTCCTAAATGGTCAATTAATCCTAATAGCACAATTTCTAATGCAGTTAAATTTACATCTACATTTGTATCTTGTGGCATAAAACTTATATGCTTTTGACCTTTTAAGGGAGCATTGTTATACAAAATCTCTCCTTTATAAGGTAAGATTCCAAAAATTGCATTAATAAGCGAAGACTTTCCCACTCCATTTGGTCCTAAAATACAATACACATTGCCAGATTTTAGACTAAGATTAAGCGTATTTGCCACACAAATATTTTTGCGTGTAAGTGTAAAAGATTTTAACTCTAGCATATTCTTTTCCTAGAAAAAATAATCCAAAAGAAAAAAGGCACTCCTACAAAAGAAGTGATGATTCCAACAGGAAAAAGAGCACCCGGGATAATGACTTTAGATAGCACAGAAGAGATGGATAAAAATGCTGCTCCAATTAACAAAGAAGCAGGCAAAAAGAATCTTTGATCTTCCCCAACAAGCATTCTTGCAATATGTGGCGCAACAAGCCCAATAAAGCCAATTACTCCTACAAAACTAATTGCTGTTGCAGTCATTATAGAAACTAAAATAAGTGTTCTAAAACGTAATGCAACTAAATCAACACCCATACTAATTGCACGCGTTTCACCAAGCTTTAAAGCAGTTAATGCCCAAGAATCCCTAAGAAGAAGGGAGATACACACGCAACTAACAAGGCTTACAACTCCTAAATTTGTCCAATTTGATTTTAATAAACTGCCAAATAACCAAAAAAGAATCTGTTGTGAAATTTCTGGGCTTGAGAGATATTGGATTAAAGAAAGTAAGGATTGAAATAAAAATAATAATGCGATTCCAACTAATACAAGCATTGCAGAGCCAAAATGCGCAAGTGCTGCAAATCCAAATAAAATTGCTCCCGCAAGCAGAGTCATTAAAAATGCACCTAGTGGAACAGCAACCATTAAAGGCAATCCAAAAGTCCCAAAAGAAATCACAAGCGAAGCACCAAATCCAGCAGCGGCAGCAAGCCCCAATGTATAAGGGCTTGCCATAGGGTTGTTGAGCAATGTTTGAATCTCTGCTCCCCCAACACCAAGCGCAGCACCAACAACTAATGCCATTAGTGCCATAGGAAGCCTTAAGTCGTGAATTATTGCAAGAGTTGTTGTATCTACATTTAAATGCTCTAAAAAAGGAGCAAATAAGGCATCTACGACTTCTCTTATAGGAAGCATTGCTGGTCCTGTTGCAATATCAAAGATGAGAGAAATTAACGCAATTCCTAAAAAGAAAACAATCAGAATCAAACGTTTTATTTCTCTTTTGCGATGCGCTTTTAAGGTTTGTGCAACGGCTTTCATAAAGCTATTTTACCTGGATTCCAAAAGTGCCTTTTGGCACAACGGGTAAGTATTTTTTGTGAAAATCTATGTAAGTTTGAATCGGATCTATATCGTCAAATAAATTTGGATAAAGAGCTTTTGCAATATATTGCACCATTGCTGCATCTGCAAGTGTTCTTGAAGCTCCCATATATAATCCATACAAACGTCCTTCTTGGATTGCTGGTAGGCTATTCCAAGCAGAGCGTTTTTTATAAGCTTCTAGGCGTCTTTTGGCTTCTTTTTCTTCAATATTTACACCCATTACCATTGCTTCTTTGTTTTTGTTGAGTTCTGCTTCTCTTCCTGCAATCATAATGACTTCAGGTTTTGCGACAATAATTTGCTCTGGATTAATTGGACTCCATTTTTCAACAAATGGTGCAGCAATATTCTCACCTCCTGCTAAATCCATAAGAGCACCCCACATATCTTTGCCATAAGTAAATCCTGTTTCGTTTGGACCTTTGTTTCCAAACTCGATATAAATTTTTGGCTTAGGTAAATTTGCTTTTGCGATTCTGCTTTGCACTTCTTTAATGGTATTAGAATAGAATTCTACTAATTCTTTAGCACGTTTTTCATTGCCTGTAATCTGCCCTAATGCAAGGGTGCTTGCAGTGTGTCGCTCTACTGTCTCACGATTATAATCTAGCACAACAATTGGAATCTTAGCATCTATAATAGGCTCTAAATCAATTTCTAAGATTTGGTATTGCCAATCTGCAAGGATTAAAACATCAGGCTTTAAAGATAATATTTTTTCTACAGAAAATGTGCCAACTTCTATTTCTCCAAAGTCTTCTAGTTGATGTAATCGCGGCACTGCTTTGCTATACATTTCCCAACTAGAAGGTGTCCAATCTGTCCAAACAGCTTTAGAAAAGCCTACGACATTTTCTAATGCTTCTGTTCCCCCAACAGCAATAAAATCTGTATAATAAAAGCCTAATGCAATGCGTTTTGGTGGATAATTAATTGCAACTTCACGCCTTAAGACATCTTTGATAACTTTTGTTTCTGCATAGACATTTAAGCCTATTGTAACCATAAAGCAAGCAAATATCACTTTGAAAATATGAGTTTTCATTAATGATTCTCCTTAAAATAAAATTTATAATAGGAATTATACTCATTTTTAAAGAAAAATCAATATAATAAAAATCATTTTTATTTTAAGGAGTTAATTTGAAAAAGATACTATTAAGTATAGCAGTTGGTTTTGTTGTATTGCAAACTGCGCAAGCAACACCATTAGAAGAGGCGATTAAAGGGGTTGAGATGAGTGGAATGTTGCGCTATCGTTATACAGATGATAGAAGGGAAAATGAATTATTTTTAAAAGATACGGCTCGTAGTGCAAAAAAGGGAACAGCTAAGCATCAATGGCGCGCTTCTATGGATTTTCAAACACCGATTATAGATAATATTAGTATGTATTTAGGGGTGCTTTATCATAATCCAAGCCAAACCATCACGCATGGAAAAAATGGAGATGGAACAGGAAATGGGCTTGGCTCTGGCAAGGATAGAGATTTTGGAGTAAGTAATTTTTATGCAACTTACACATTTGATTCTACAAACACAACAATTAAAATGGGTAAAATGGTTTTAAATACACCTTATAATGATGTTTTGCATGATCGTGCAACAGGAATTGTAGTGGGTAATGCAGATTTACCGCATTGGACATTTTTGGCAAGTGCGTATGATTCTTTTAGCATTGATGATATTTATATTGGATACTTAGATGATGAACAATCCATTTCTAAGCCTTTTTATCAAATAGCTGCTATTGGAAGTTATGAAACCTTAGTTGGGAACTTTGAAGCGCAGGTTTGGGGGACAAATATCACAGATATTTTAGATTTTGGTTTATATTCCCAAGCTTCTTTTGATAATGGAATCTTTAGCATAAAAGGCATTTATGCGTATGCTAACTTAACAAAAAATGAAAATCCTTTGTCGCAATTAATCAATGATAAAGCTGCTTCTTGGGGATATGATTATAACAATGGAAGCTCTTTTGCGCATACCTATGATACACAAGATTTTCAAAATGTGGCGGATTTGTATATTATAGAAGTTGGGGCAAATTTAAAACAATTTGCGATTCCATTTAGTCTTAGGGTTGGATATTGGGGAAATACAAAACATAGTTATACGGTTTCATTGGATAATGAGGGATATTTTAATTATAATCCAACAGGTCGCATTTGGTTTGAAAATGAAGCAACCGGAGTTACAATTTCAATGTTACCAAATACAGGAACAAGAACTCCTGCAAAGGGGGAAAGTAATGAATTGCAAGTTTTTTATGCTGTGCCAAACTATCAAATTTTAGAAAATCTTAACATAGGTTTAGAATATATTGATGGAAAAAATAAGCTCTCACGTGGAAGTGGCGCAAGTGCGTATAATGGGGAGATTAATTTTAGAGAAATTACTCCTGTGCTTGTGTATCGTCTTTCAAAACAAATGCGTCTTACTGCATATTATGCGATGTTAGAAACAAAAATAGATAAGGAATTATTGTTAAAAAGTAGTAATGTGAGTGCTTGGGATTCTACTAAATTTACACAAGAAGAAAAGTTTAATAGATTCCGTTTTGAAATGCGTTATAACTTTTAGATTGATTTGTTAGGATTGGAATCCTAAAGTGCCTTTAGGCAGGATTCCAAACGTTCAAAACCTAAGTCTATTTCTTCTTTTGTAATCGTTAAGCTTGGTAAGAATCGTGCTGTATTTTTGCCACTTTTAAGCACCAAAACACCATTTTTAAAACTAGATTCCAAAAACGCACTTAAAGTTTCTGCGTCTTTTACCCTAAGTCCGCGCATAAGCCCTAATCCTACTTCTTGAATGAAAATTTCATGATATGCTTTTTGTAAGTTTTGTAATTTTTGTGTGAAATAAGTAATTGTGCGCTCTAGCTCTCCACTTTGCTTTAACGCACTTAGAATCTCTAAGACTTCTAAAGCTGCGCTTGTGGATAAGAAATTTCCACCAAAAGTGCTTCCATGGTCGCTTGGAGAAAAAATATTTTTTAGACTTGTCATTACAGCACCGATTGGCACACCCCCAGCAAGCCCTTTTGCAGTGGTTATTACATCAGGTGTGATTCCATAAACTTGCGAAGCAAACAGCTCGCCACTGCGATAAATACCCGTTTGCACCTCATCAATCATTAAAAGAATATTTTTTTCTTTTAAGAATTTTGCGAGATTTTGCACTTCTTGTTTATCAAAGGGAGTGATTCCTCCTTCTCCTTGCACAAGCTCCAAAAGCACTGCACAAGTAACATCGCTAATTTTATTGGGAATATCACTTAAATCTTTTGCATAAACAAATCCATCAGGAAAAGGTCCAAAATATTGGTGCATTTTGCTTTGTGCGGTTGCTTTAAGCGTGCTAATCGTGCGCCCATGAAAAGAGGAATCTAAAGTGATGATTTGATACCTTTTAAGTTCGCCATTTTCTTCTCCAAATTTTCTTGCAATCTTTAATGCTCCTTCATTTGCTTCCGCGCCAGAATTTGCAAAAAATACACGCATATCATAACCGCTTAATTCTACAAGTTTTTTGGCAAGCTTTGCTTGGGGCTCAATCAAATAAAGATTAGAAGTGTGGATTAAATGTTTTGCTTGTTTATAAATTGCTTCTGCTAAACGCTCATTGCCATGCCCTACGCTACATACAGCGATTCCAGAACCAAAGTCAATATAGTTTTTGCCTTTGTCATCATAAAGTGTTGCGCCATTTCCCTTTACAAAATGCGTGTAATTGCGCGCATAGGTGTGTAGAACATAGTCTAAATCCATTTGCTTTAGAGTTTGTGCATTCATTCGCTTGCCTTATAAAGAAATTCTAAGCATTTTACCACCTTAAAGTTTTAGCAAGACTTACAAAAGTTTTATTTTTTATAGAGACTTTTTACGCGCTTACTGAAAAAGCGTTATAATTTTAAAACTTTCTTTATAAAAAGGAATCGCAAATGGATAAAACCAAAGAAACAGAATTTATTTTTACATTAATGTGCGAACAATTAGAAGTAGTTGCACCACAAATTTGCCCTTTATTTATTGCTTTAAAAGATGGAAGCACAGAAGATTTTAACTCTTTTAGCACATTAAGTGCGGAGAATATTTCTCATCTTATTAAGGCTTTTACGCTTTATCATTTGTTGTTAAATATTATTGATGAACGCTATCGTTTAAATAGAGTGCAACACAGCAAAATTCAAAATGCACTGCAAGAGCTAAAAGCGCAAAATTATGATATACAGGATATTCAAGAAGTGCTAAAGAAAATGCGATTCTATCCTGTTTTTACCGCTCACCCTACGGAATCTTTGCGTAGAACATTTTTAGAGAGCTATCATGAAATGTGCGATGATTTGGAAAAATGGTTTAAATTTGGCGATGTTAAAGCAAAGGAGCATTTGAAATATCGTCTAAACTTGCTTTGGTATAGCCATATTGTCCGCAGTGAAAAAATTGAAGTTTTGTTTGAGCTAGATAATCTGCTTTATTTTATGGAAAGTTCTATTTTGCAAAGTGGTGTTAATGTGCTTAAAGAAGTGCAAGAAGCACTAGAAATTTTGGGCGATAAAGAATCTCTAAAAAAATCTCCTATTAGGCTTGGAAGTTGGATTGGGGGAGATAGAGATGGGAATCCTTATGTTACAAATGCCATTATGCTTGAAGTGATGAAAAAACAACACGAGACAATTATTAATCAGTATTTAAAAAGGATTGATAAATTAGGGCGTGAGCTGTCCATAGCGCAAGAATATATTACCCCAAGTGAAGATTTGATGGAGAGTTTAGAAGCAGAAAAGGAGCATTTAGGGATTCTTGCAAAAAAGTTATTTGTGCAAGAGCCTTTTCGCGCTAAGCTAACTTGTATGCGCCAAAAATTACATAATAGAATCTTAGCTTTAAACCTACCAGAAAGCGCGCTAAGTGAAAATAAACCTTATATGTATGCAAATTCTAAAGAGTTTATTAAAGATATTGATATGATGATAAACTCCTTAGACGTGCGCAGCAGTTTATATTTAAAAGAGTTAAAAAACTTAGCAATTCTTGCGGGATTCCATTTAATGCAGCTTGATTTTCGCCAACATAGAGATGTATTTTGGAATGCACTTGCGGAGATTTTTTCTCATCTTGGATATGTGCAAGGGGATTTAACGCTTTTACCAAAACTTGAGCAAACAAAAGTGTTAAATGCAGCTTTAGACGCACCATTGTTGGATTTAAATATTTTGTATGGTAAGTTGAGCGCGCAAACACAGGAAACTTTGCTAGCCTTTGTAAATTTCAAATGGGCAAAAGACAAAATTAGTGATAGTATTATGGATTCTTGTATTATCTCAATGTGCCAAAGTGCAAATGATTTGCTTTGTGTGTTGTGGTTTGCAAAACAAAGTGGATTGTGGCGCAAAGGCAAAAAAACGCGCATTTCTATCTCTCCACTTTTTGAGACAATTAATGATTTGGAATCCGCTCCGCAAATTTTGCGCCAATTATGTGCAAATCCACATTACGCAGAATATCTACAATCGCGCAAAAATTATCAAGAAATTATGATTGGTTATTCAGATTCTAGTAAAGATGGCGGAATCTTTACGAGCAATTATGCTTTGCGTAAAGCGATTGAAAATTTAATTGTGTTAGAAGAAGAATTAAAGATTAAATTTAGACTATTTCATGGTAGGGGCGGAAGTGTTAGTCGCGGTGGTGGCGCGCTTGAAAATGCTCTTTTGAGTTCTCCTCTTAAAAGTGTGGCAGGTTTTTTAAAAACAACTGAGCAAGGTGAAGTGATTAGCTATAAATATCTTAATCCTAAAAAGGCGGAATCTAATTTAAGTAGCACTTTAGCAACTTTGCTTAAAAAGTCTATGTATGATAGATATGGCAAGCAACACGACAAAGAAAATTTTGATTTTGATACAATTTTGCAAAATGTGAGTGTGGAATCTTATAAAGCATATCGGAATTTGGTGTATGAAACAGAAGGTTTTATAGAGTATTTTAAGCAAGCAACTCCTATTTATTTTATCCAGCAATTAAACATCGGCTCGCGCCCAAGCAAGCGTAAAGATACACAAAATGTGGAAGATTTGCGCGCGATTCCTTGGGTGTTTGCTTGGATGCAGAATCGTTCTATAATTCCTGCATGGTATGGCTTAGGAAGTGGGCTTGAAGCAGCTTTTAAACAATATGGAGATAAAGAAATTTTCAGACGATGCTATAAGGAAGATTTATTTTTTAAAACAACGCTTGATAATATTTCGCAAGCTTTCTTAAAAGTGGATTTAGAGATTGCTAAGCATTATAGTGATTTTGTAGAAAATAAAGTATTGCGGGATTGTATTTGGGAGAGAATTGAAAAGGAATACCATTTGACAATGCAATGGCTTTTATATGTGCGCGAAGAAGAGCATTTATTGGCAAGTGAAAAGCTTATTCAAGAATCTATTTTGCTAAGAAAACCTTTTTTAAGAAGTCTTAGCTTTTTTCAATTGCATTTAATGCGTGCTTTTAAAGAATCGCAATATGCAGAACAAAAAGAACGTATTGCTAAACAGATTGTAACAACAATTGTTGGAATCGCACAAGGTGTTAGAAATACAGGGTGATTTTTGTTTTATGTATAAATTTTGATAGAGATTCCTAAAATATACTATAATTGCGGCTTTAAAAGTTTTTAATTTTTATAAAAGGAATTTTTATGAATTATGAGTTTTTTAGCCACTTTTTACGACTCTCTAGCCCGCAAATCTTAATGATTTTGACAACACTTTTTGTAATATTTTTCATTATCAAAAAAATGTATGATAAGAAAATTAGTTTTGCAGCTAGAATGCTTTTTGCACTTTGTGTCGGTCTTTTGTTGGGTTTTGTTTTGCAATACTTAGCGGATTATCCTAGCGCAAATGAAGCTAAAGCAATAATTTGGTTTGATGAAGCAAAACACTGGTTTGGATTTTTTAGTGCTGTATTTGTGGCATTTATCAAAATGCTAGTGATTCCATTAATTTTTTCTTGTATTGTGAAAGTTATTATAGAAATTGATAAAGATGTTAAAATCTCTTCTTTGCTTAGTGTTAGTCTTTTTTGGATACTTTTTAGCACGGCTTTAGCCGCGATTGTGGGCTTAAGTTTAGCAGTTGTATTTGACTTGGGGAAAAATATAATCTTAGATGAGGGGACAAGACAGATTAGAGAAATTGCAACTTTAACAAGTATTCTACAAAACCTAATCCCTAGCAATATTATTAATGCAATGAGTAAAGAAAATATTATCGCCATA
The DNA here is from genome assembly GCF_000765695.2 of Helicobacter sp. MIT 11-5569. GTDB lineage: Bacteria > Campylobacterota > Campylobacteria > Campylobacterales > Helicobacteraceae > Helicobacter_D. The sequence continues at coordinate 63,462 of NZ_JRPB02000002.1, forward strand.
GTGATTTTTGCCTTTTTTGTTGGGATTGGCGGAAAACATATTAGCAAACAAGAAGAATATGAAAAGTCTTTTACAAGCTTTAAGAATCTTGTTAAAACTTTCTATGGCATTATGATGCAAATGACAGGAGTGGTGATTCACTTTATGCCTTATGCTGTGGTATGTATGATGGCAAATGTTCTTTTAAGTAATGGCTTTGAAGCAATTAAAACAGCAGGACTTTTTATTATTTTGACTTATGTTGCAATGCTTTTAATGTTTGGAGTGCATTTTGTGTTGTTGTTCTCTCAAGGATTAAATCCGCTAATTTATATCAAAAAAGCCTTCCCGGTTTTGCTTTTTGCTTTTAGTTCTCGTTCAAGTGTCGCAACTTTACCCCTTAATATTTCTACTTTGCAAGATAAATTTGGAGTTTCATCAGCAGTCGCTAATTTTGTAGCAAGTATTGGCACAACAACAGGGCTTAATGGTTGTGCTGGATATTTTCCTGCAATGGCTGCAGTGTTGGTTGCAAATTTATTGGGAGTAGAAATTGATTTTAGCTTTGCTTTAATGATTATTTTGGTTGCAGTGCTTGGCTCACTTGGAATCGCAGGAGTTCCCGGAAGTGCTACAATGGCTGCTTCTATTATGCTTGCTGGAATTGGGTTTGGGGATAATTTTATGCTGCTTAGTCTTGTTTTAGCAGTAGATCCTATTGTGGATATGGCACGCACAGCAAGCAATGTTTCAGGTGCTATGACTTCAGCACTTTGCACAGCAAAAAATCTTAAGGCGTTAGATAAAAAGATTTATAAGGGTTAAAAGTCCTCTAAATAGAGTGTAAAACATTATTATATAATGCTTAGAACTCCTAAGCAAGGACAAATTTTATTGCAAACTTGAAAAATGTTGCAAGCATAGGTTAGAATGCCAACTTTAAAAGGAGCAAAAATGTATGCAGATTCGGCATTAAGCCTTGTTGTGCCTATTGTGGTGATTATTTTAGTCTTTGTTACAAAACGTGTTGTGCTATCACTTTTTGTTGGAATTGTGATTGCTGGGATAATGCTAAAAGATTCTGTTTTTAGCATTGCAAGTTATGTATTTTCTACAATTTCTTCTGTATTTTATAGCAATGGAGAGGTGCAAAGCTCGGCAATTTATGTTTTTGGATTTTTGATTCTGCTTGGTATTTTGACAGAAATGATGAAATGCTCTGGCGGAATCTCTGCTTTTGTAACATGGGCTAGACAAAAAGTAAATAGCCCAAAAAGTTCGGAGTTTTTAGCATTTTTTGCTGGAATCGTTATTTTTATTGATGATTATTTTAATGCTTTAAGTGTAGGGCAGATTGCGCGCCCGCTTAATGATGCAAACCATTCTAGTCGTGAGCGTTTGGCGTATATTATTGATTCTACTTCTGCTCCTATTTGTATTTTAATGCCCATTTCAAGTTGGGGAGCATATATTTTAGGAATTATGGGGGGAGTTTTTGGAGTAGATAAAAGCTTTGATGTATTGACAAATAGCATTGCTGGGAATTTTTATGCGTGGTTAGCATTGCTTGGAGTGTTTTTAACGATTCTTTGGCAAGTAAATTTACCCCAAATGGTAAAGTATCAAAATGTTGATGTGTTGGAGTTTGAAGAAATCAAAGAGCATAGTGGTGGAAATATGTGGCTTTTGTTATTGCCGCTTGGCGCATTATTTGTATTTGTTGGTTTTTTTATTTTTTATAGTGGATATAGAGTTGTAGGCAATTTTGATATTATCGCAATGCTATCTGAAGCACAAACAGGATTCTCTCTTTTTTGGGGTGGAATTTGCGCACTTTTTGTAGCGTTAATCTTATCTTTTAAAAAAATTTCCATACAAGAATATCTACTTATTGTAAAAGATGGCTTTTTGTTAATGTTGCCTGCAAACTTGATTTTAGTTTTTGCTTGGGCGATTGGACCTGTAATTAAAGAAGATTTGCAAACAGGCGTGTATTTAGCAAATTTAAGTAAAGAGCTTTTAAGCAGTGGCGCGCTTTCTCCGCACATCGCGATTCCTATGATTTTATTTGTTGCTTCTAGTTTTATTGCATTTTGCACAGGCACAAGCTGGGGGACATTTGCAATTATGCTTCCAATTGGAGCTGGAATCGCATTAAGCAATGATGTGAATTTGAATCTTGCAGTATGCGCTGTTTTATCAGGTGCAGTTTATGGCGACCACGCATCGCCTATTTCTGATACGACTATTCTATCTGCTACAGGGGCTGGTTGCTCTGTGCATAGCCATTTTGCTACACAATTTCCTTATGTAACAACAGTCGCTTCAATCGCGTTGCTATCCTTTGGGATTGCTGGGTATTTTGATGCGCTATTAGCGGGATATATTTTTGGAATCCCAGCAATGATTTTGGTATTTTGGTTGTATAAAACAATCTTTGCAAAGAATGTGTTGCGTTTATAGGCGATTGATACAATCTTGCTTTTCTTCTCCAAAATTTGCAAAGAAAGGTAAAACTTTTAGCATATCACCTTCTTTGATTTCTCCATAGCTTTCGTCTAAAAGCACAAGAGCGTTGCTTTGTGCCATTGGGGTAACTTCCCCAGAACCATACTTGCCATTTTTGGTAAAGTGGATATTTTCTTTACAAATAGAGCCTAGTAATGCTTCAGTGCGTGCTTTGCGTTTTAAGTTTGCTGCTGCTTTTAGGCAAATGTATTGGGGATAATGTGCATTTGCGCCGCTTAATTGCATTAAAAAAGGAAGGATAAGTGTGCGTAACATTACACCACCTGCTAGGGGATTTCCGGGCAGTGCAATGATAAATTTTTGCTGAAAATATGCGACCATAATGGGTTTTCCTGGTTTTATCTGCACGCCATTAATAAGGATTTTTGCTCCATTTTGCTCTAAAACTTGACGGATAAAGTCTGCTTCACCTTTGCTAGCACCCCCTGTTGTAAAAATCACATCACTTGGAGTGTCAAACGCAAGCTTTATTGCTTCTAATGTATCTTGCAAGATTCCACCATAAGTGCTAGAAAAATGCAGAGATTTTAAGATTCCTTGCACCATTGTGGCATTAGAGTTATAAATTTGTGAAGTATTTGCTATCTCCCAAGGTTCTTTTAGCTCATTTCCACTTGTAAAAACTACAAGGTTTAGGAGCTTAAAAACACGAATATGGCTAATACCTTGTGTGGCAATAAGCGTTAGATATTCCGCATTTAAGAGTGTGCCGCGTTTGATGAGTAAAGTATTTTGTGTAATTTCTTCTCCGCATTTTCTAAGGTTTGCGAAGGCTTGTAAATGCTTTGGAGTAGTGATATGTGTAGAATTGTTAAACCCGCCTTCAATCTCTTCAAAAGGCACAACGCAATTTGCGCCTTTTGGAATCTTCGCTCCTGTCATAATTTTTACGCAAGCGTTTTCTTCTAAAATGATTTCTTGTAAATCTCCCGCAAAAATAGTTGTTTGGATTTTTAGGGTTTTATTGGAATCTTTAGCATTTAGCGCATAGCCGTCCATCGCGCTATTATCAAAGCTTGGAAGAGATTTAGTCGCATAAATATCTTGTGCTAGGATTCTATTTTGTGCGCACTCTAAGGGGAGAATTTCTGAAGTATTATTATAGGTTTTAGTGCTTTGTTCTAAGAGTTCTATGGCGTCTTTTAGTGTGTGCATTGTTATCCTTTATGCTTGAAGTTGGCGAAGTTGGAGATATTTTTGTGCAATTTTTTGTGCAATTTGTGGAATCAAACTTGGAGCAATTTCTAAAAAGCTAAGGCTAATAAGCTCCCTTGCTTGTGCTTCAGAATATCCCATTAAACGCAAAACAAAAGAGGGTTGATTAAATCCAAAAAGGCATTCTTGCCCATTGATGATATGGATTCCATCAAAAATTAGGCTTTGGATAAGATTTCTTGCTTTAATGCCTTTTAAGCCTAAAGATAGAGTGTTTGGGGGAGTTTGGTAAAAATAATAACATTCTTCCCCTAAGATTGCTTGTAAGCTATGAAAGAAACTTTGGGACAAATCGAGTTTTTCTATTTTTTGGCGTTTTTGCATAATTGCTTCTGCAAAGACTGCATAGAGGTTTTGGATTTCTAAATAAATGCTTGGGATTCCATAAAAACTTGTTTGGTTAGAAGTTAGGATTCCAAAAGGGCGCATTAAGCCTAGATTTTCCCCATTTAAAAGTAGCATATCTGCTTTAGGCAAAGGGAGATTTAAAGGAATCGTGTAGCTAATATCAATGATTTTTAGCACATTTGCAGGTAAGGATTCTATGGAATTTTGCGTCAAAATATCTTCATTGATATGTGGGAGTATGAAGCAGTCCGCTCCAGAATCTAAAGCATTGTTTAGAAGTTTTTGTGTGATAAAACCTGTGGTGGAATCTGGCAAAAGTGGAATAATGCTTGATTTGCCTTCTAGTTGTAAATACGCTTGATAAAGTAAAGAATGTCCGCTTAGCGCAAGCGCGACTTTGTAATGGCGTGCTAAAAATTGTAACAAAAAATAAAAGGATTCTAAATTAAAACTAAAAGGGCGCGCAATTTGTGCATTTAAAAGAGCGCAAAGCTCGGCATTGTCTTTGCGGAGATTTTGCAAGGCATTTGGGGTAATTGCTTGATAGTTGCAAGTTCTAGTTGTGAGCAATTTTGCATTTAAATCTTGATTTAACTCTGGATTTTGCAGTTTATCTAGCATTGAGATTCCTTATTTAAATGTGCGCTTTCCATTATCATTACAAATATCTGCAAAGCTATCTAAATAATCTAAATAAGTGATGAGGTATTTGCGGCTTAAATTTAGGTGTTTTTTGAAATTATTAAAATCCAAATAACCTTCTGTTTTAATAATTGTGCGCATAAGTTCTAAGAGTTTTGTTAAATGTTCTGCGCAAATAAAGAGTTTATGGCTTAAGCGCAAGACTTTCTTCTCGCTGGTTAAGCGTTTAAAAATCATATCTCCGCTTTTTCTATCAATATCTAAACTCTCATATAAATTATAGGGTGCCATTGGCTCATAGCCTTGTTCGTATAAAGTGGTGTAAAGGGTGTTGTAAAGATAGTTTTTTACACTTTGTGTGCCTTCTAAAATTGTGGTATTTTCTAAGGATACAAAAAAGGATTCTACTTTACGCAGCATATTTTGTTCTAGTAATTCATCAAGCACATCTTGGGCAAATTCTTCGGCGATAAAGCTTTGCTTTTGGCTTAAAAGCGCAGCACTTAAAAGCGCGTTTTTGTTTTTGGCTAAAAGATTTGTTATGACACTTTTAACAAGTTTTCTTGAAGCTTTTGAATAGGCAATCAATTCTTTTTTGCAGACAAAGCATTGTGGAATTTCAGCGGCAATTTCTAAGGCTTTATCTTGTGGAATCCTAAAGCGTTGCATTGCACTAATTAAACCAAAACCTTTTTTGTGCGCTTGTAAAAGAATCTCAAACGCTCCTTTTAAATCTTTATTGCTCAAATGCTCTAAATATTGCAATTTTTGAGATTTTTTCATCGGATCGACAATTGGGCTTAGGATTCTCCCGCCACCTAATGTTTGGTTATCATCGCGCAAAATAAAGCGTTCATCAAAAATGCTAAAAAGTGGAATCTTAGTTTTTAGTGTGGCAAATTTTTTCTTTGTATCTAAAAACAAAACACGACAAGAGCAACGTAAAGCCCCGATATAGAGCATAATTTCGCTGTTGTGTTCAATTTCACAAAAGCTTTGAATTTCAACTTCAACTCTATCAAATCCACGCAAATACCCTTTTTTTGTAAGTAAATCCCCACGTTGAAGGGCATTGTGTGAGATTCCGCTAAGATTAATCGCTACGCGCCCCCCATTATAGGCAATCTCTGTATTTTCTCCATGGCTTTGGAGATTCTTAATGCTTAAGGGCTGTTCAAGTTGTGCGCACCATACTTTATCTTGTATGCTTAAGTTTCCGTCCATTAATGTCCCGCTCACAACACAACCAGAACCTTTAAGTGTGAAAACTCTATCAATGTAATAGCGAAAAAAGCCCAAATCACCACGTTCTTTTTTTGGGAGAGAAAAAAGCGTATTTTTGAGCGCACTAATGCTGTCTTTATTGTGGATTGAAGCGGTAAGAATTTTGTATTGTAGGTTTTCAAAATTTGCAAAAAGTGTAGCTATTTCTTTGCTGCGTTCTTTAAGCAAAGAATCACTCACTAAATCACTTTTGCTAAGCACAACAATGTATTGCGTGATTCCTAATAAATATGCGATTCTTAAATGCTCTATACTTTGGGGCATTACGCCTTCATTTGCGGCAATAACAAGCATTGCATAATCTACACCAAATGCCCCTGCTATCATATTTTTCACAAGTTTTTCATGTCCTGGGACATCAATAAAAGCGATATTTTTATCACCTTGTGTGAGATTTGAAAAGCTTAAATCAAGCGTGATTCCACGCTCTTGTTCTAGTGTTGTGCTATCTCCCCAAAAGCCATTGAGTGCAGTAATCAAACTCGTTTTTCCATGGTCAATATGCCCCATTGTGCCAATGATTAAATTTGTGTGCATTGTGTTCCTTTAAGGAGTGCGTTAAAAGATTCTACAATGCGTTTAGATTCCCCTTCTAAAAGCGTGCGCATATCTAAAATGAGTGCAGAATTTTCTAAGCGCGCAATGATTCCATTCTTGCGCAAATATTTTTCTAGTTTGCTTTCATTTAAGTTTAGAGTATTTAAATCTTTTGCATAAAATGCTACGCCAAAAGATTCTAAATAATGGTTTGGCATTGCCCCACCACCGCTATAACTTTTGGTCGGAATGACTTTAGGGCTAAAACAAGATGGAATCTCTTTTGCGAGAAATTCTGCTTCTTGTTGCAATATTTTTGTATCTTTTAAGAGCATAAAAGCTGTTGGAATCTTGTGGATTTTTCCTTGTAAATACGCATTTAGTGTTGCTTCAAGCGCGGCAATGGTGAATTTATCGACCCGCAACATTCTTAAAAGTTGGTTTTGTTTAAGCTTGTCGATAAGTGCTTTTTTGCCAAAGATAATTCCAGCTTGCGCACCTCCTAAGAGTTTATCCCCACTAAAACTGACAAGGCTAGGATTAAGCGCGGCGATTTTTTCTAAAGAAGGTTCAAAGTCTCCAAGTTGCGATTCTAACAAGCTAAAATATCCGCTTCCTAAATCATAATAATCAATAAGATTTTTTGCTTTTGCGAGATTTGTGAGTTCTTCAAATTCTACTTCTTCTGTGAAGCCATTAATTGCGTAGTTTGATTTATGTGCTTTAAAAAGCATTGCAGAATTTTCGCAAATGGCGTTTTCATAATCCTTTAAATGTGTTTTGTTTGTCGTGCCAATTTCACGCAAAATTGCACCAGAATCTTCCATAACACGTGGAATCCTAAAGCTGCCACCAATTTCTATTAGCTCACCCCTTGAGATAATCACTTCTTTATCTTTTGCAAATGTGTTAAAAATTAAAAACACAGCAGCTGCATTGTTATTGACAACTAGCACATCTTCTGCATTTAAAAGTGCTTTAAAAAGCCCTTGTAAATGGATATAACGTTCGCTTCTTGCGCCTTTTTGCAAATCATATTCTAAATTGTTATAGCGGGTTAAAAGCGGCGCAATTTCTTGCAAGATTTCTTGTGAGAATACACTGCGTCCTAAGTTTGTATGCACGATAATTCCTGTGGCATTAATAAGAGATTTTAAGGATTTTTGTGTCGCATTTTGGTAATTTTTGGCAATACAATTGACACAAGATTCCAAACTTAGAATTTCTCCTCCTTGAAGTAAGCTTTGGCGGTAGCTTTCTAAAAACTCTGCAGTTAGTTTTTTAAGCAATGTTTGATTGGGTGCATTTAGCACTGTATTGAGTGCGCATAGGAGTTTATCTGTTTTTGGAATCTGTCTTAAAAGCGTTTGCATTAATACTCTTTTGGTGGATTTAGTTTTTCTAAGCTTACTGCATTCTTACTTTATTTTCTGTGAAATTTGCTATAATCTTTGTTATTTTAAAATAACAAGGAATTTGCGATGAAAAAGATTCTATTTGCCGTAGATGGAACACAATCTTGTCAAAAGGCAGCGCAGTTTGTAGTAGATTTTTTTGGAGATAGAGAAGATTGTGCAATTAGTATAATTCACGTCAAAACTCCTATTATGCTTTATGGAGAGGCAGCACTTGCAGCATATGAGGAGATTGAAAAAAAGGAAAATGCAGAGAGTGATAAACTCTTAGAGGATTTTAGTGCAATTTTTACAAACAAAGGCGTCAATGTGAGCCAAAAGCTTTTAGAAGGTGAAGCAGTTACTGAAGTGCTAAACTATGCAAAAGATTTTGATTTATTAGTGATTGGACAGAGTGAAGAGAGCTTTTGGAATAAGATTTTTTCAACTAACCAAAATGATTTTTCTGAAAAATCCCCGATTCCAATTTTAATTGTTAAATAATGCAATAACAAAATGGAATCTATTTTTGGATTCCATTTTTGCTAGTGAATTGCTTTATAAATTTGCAACTTTTTCTGCAATGACGCTTCCCATTCTCTCGCATGAACAGACTTCTTTTGCTCCATAGTTTGCAAGGTCTTTTGTGCGGAATCCTTCTTTGAGTGCTGTTTCAATAGCATTATCAATAGCAAGTGCCGCTTGTGTTTGTCCTAAAGAATAGCGAAGCATCATTGCAGCACTTGCTATTGTCGCGATAGGATTTGCGATTCCTAATCCTGCAATATCTGGCGCACTTCCGTGAATTGGCTCATAAATTACCGCTTTTGCTCCAATAGACGCAGAAGGTAATAGTCCAATAGAACCACTAAGCATACTTGCTTCATCGCTTAAAATATCTCCAAAGAGATTCCCTGTTAAAATCACATCAAATTGCTTAGGATTCCTAATAAGCTGCATTGCTGCATTATCAACATACATATGACTTAATTCCACATCTTTATATTCTTTTGCCACTTCATTAACGACTTCGCGCCATAGCTGACTGACATCAAGCACATTTGCTTTATCCACAGAACAGACTTTTTTATTGCGTTGCATTGCTGCTTTAAATGCGGTGTGTGCTATGCGTTTGACTTCATCAACACTATAAACCATTGTGTTAAAGCCCCTATCTTTGTCGCGTCCTTTTGGTGTGCCAAAATAGATTCCGCCGATTAACTCACGCACAACAAGAATATCCACGCCTTTTATAATTTCTGGCTTTAGCGTGCTAGCGTCTATTAGTGCGTCATAAACAGTTGCAGGGCGGAAGTTTGCAAAAACTTCTAAACTTTTTCTTAATTGCAATAATCCACTTTCTGGGCGCAATTCTCTAGGAAGATTATCCCATTTTTCACCACCAATTGCACCAAAAAGCGTTGCATCTGCGTTTAGACAACCATCAATTGTTTCTTGTGGCAAAGGAGAGCCTGTCAAATCATAGGCGATTCCACCCATTAAATAATCTTCAAACTCTAAAGTAAAATTAAATTTTTGTGCAACAACTTTTAAAACTTTTAGTGCTTCATTAATGATTTCAGTCCCGATTCCATCGCCTTTAATCACAGCAATCTTATAGGTTTGCATTATTTTTCTCCTAGCTTATTTTTTGCATAAGGGATTAATCCGCCACTTTCTAAAAGCTCTAGCATAAAAGGTGGAATCGCATTAAATGTGTAGCTACAATTTTGTGTGCGGTTTTGCACGACACCACCTTTTAGGTCAATCTCTAAAATATCACCTTCATTAATAGAATCTGCTTGTTCAATCTCTAAAATTGGCAATCCTGTATTAAAAGCATTGCGATAAAAAATGCGTGCATAACTCTTTGCGATAACTGCGCTAATCCCAGCTCCTTTAATTGCTACTGGAGCATGTTCTCTGCTTGAGCCACAACCAAAGTTTTCTCCTGCTACGATAATATCGCCTTTTGCAATGGAATCCACAAATCCACTTCTCGCGTCTTCCATTAAATGCGAAGCTAAAATTGCAGAATCGCTTGTGTTTAAATAGCGCGCAGCAATGATTAAATCTGTATCAATATTGTCCCCAAATTTCCAAGCTTTTCCTTGTGTTTTTTGTGCATTATCTTTTTGCATAAATTCCCCTTTAATCTGTATAAACTTCGAGTTTTGAGCCATTCCAATACCAATCTTTACTAAAAAGTGTTTTTTTGCAAGATTCTGGAACTTTTAGAAAAAATACCCTTTGTGCTTCTATATCATTTGAAATTAGAGCATGCTCTATGCCTAGCATTAAGTTTTCTGGTGTAACTTTGACATTTTCAACTAAAACATCACGCGTTTCTTGATTAATAATTGTCATTTTTTCTCCTTGCATTAAGGGAATATTATAGCAAAAAATTTTCAAAAATTTTTAAAAATGTCTTAAGATTTGTAGAGATTTATTATTGACAAATCGTTATATATTAAAATATAATTTGGGTAATTTTTAGAAAAAATCTTAAGTGCTTTGGAGGTAGGATTTGCAAGTTCAAGGGCGCATTTGGATTAAAGAGCAAGATAAAAATTTTTTGGGGCATGGCAAAGTAGAGTTGCTAGAGAGAATCGCGCAAAGTGGCTCTATTGCAAAAGCAGCAAAAGAAATGAAAATGAGCTACAAAGCCGCGTGGGATAGCATTGACTTAATGAATAAAGTTGCAAGTGAGCCTTTAGTTGTGCGTGTAACAGGTGGCAAAGGCGGTGGCGGGACACAAATTACCCAAAAAGGTATAGAAGCAATTAGAATCTTTCGGGAAATGGAGCGCATTTCAGAAGAGCTTTTTACGCTTTTTGAAGGAGATTTAGAGGCTTGGGATTCTATGCTAACACAAACAAAAAATTCTAAAATAAGGAGAAGTGCAATGCTGAAAACAAGCGCAAGAAATCAGCTTTTAGGAGAAATTACAGCCATTAAAGAAAGCGCGGTAAATGCTGAAGTAACGTTAAAACTTAAAGATGGAATCCAAATTGTTAGCATTATTACTTTGCATTCTTTAAAGGAATTGGGCTTAAAAGTGGGAATGCAAGCTTATGCGCTTATTAAGGCAAATTGGATTGTGGTTTTCACGCAAAAGCCAAAGGGATTATCTTTGCGAAATTGCATTTGCGGAGAAGTGAGTGCGCTAAAAGAAGGCGCGGTAAATGTCGAAGTTAGCATTAATTGCAAGGGAGAAAGCTTAAGCGCAGTAGTAACAGAGGATTCTAAAGAAAATTTAGATTTAAAAGTTGGGCAAAAAGTTTGGTTTGGTTTTAAAGCAAACAATGTAATTTTGGGAATCTAAAGGAGAGAAAATGTTAAGTAGAATCAAAAAAATAGTAATTGTTGGAATCTGTGGCGTGCTTTTTAGCATTAATGCACAAGCAGAAGAGATTAAAGTTTTAGCGGCAGCTTCATTAAAATATGTGCTTGAAGAAATTAAAAATGATTTTTTAAAAGATAAGCCAAATGATAAGATTGAAATTTCCTATATTTCAAGTGGCAAAGCCTATGCGCAGATTAAAAATGGTTCTCCAACGCATTTATTTGTCGCTGCAGATGTGAGTTATCCTGCAAAACTTTATGCAGAAAAGTTTGCGCCTAATAAAGAAGAAATTTATGCGAAAGGCAAATTGGTGCTTTGGAGTAATACTGCAAGTTTCAAACTCAAAGAATTTGCAGATATTTTAAACCCTAAAATTACGCATATTGCAATCCCTAATCCAAAAGTCGCACCTTATGGCAGAGCTTCAATAGAAGCACTAGAAGCAACAAAAATGCTAGAAAAAGTGCAAGATAAATTTGCAACAGGTGAAAGTATCGGAGCTGCGACAACTTATGTAGAATCCAAAAATGCAGAAGTTGGCTTTACTGCGCTTTCTATGCTTGGTGAGGGTGGAATCAATACGCAAGAGATGAGCTTTGTAGCTATTGATGAAAAACTTTATAAACCCATTGAACAAGCTCTTGTGATTACAAATTATGGAAAAGATTCTAAGCTTGCTCAAGTATTTAAAGATTATATTTTAAGTAAAAGTGCAAAAGAAAAATTTGTAAAATTTGGTTATAGTGTTGAATAGATTTCAAGCGATTCTGACTAACTTTAGCGCGCAAGATAGTATTTTGCGCTTACATTTGTTGTGTGATAGTTTGGAATCGCAAATGCTTAGCGCGCTATTGTTAGAGGATTCTGCATTTTTAGAGCCATTTTTGGGAAAAACCTTAGAAATTGGCTTTAAAGAAAATAATGTTGTTGTAGGATTAGAGCTAAAAGGTTTGCATAATGTCTTTAAAAGCGAGATTGCACAAATTCAAACAGATACGCTTTTTGCAAGGCTTGTGTTAAAAGCTACTAAAGAGATTTCAAATTACACAATCACAGCTCTATGCCCATTAGATTTTATCACGCAAAATACTTTAAAAATAGGGGATTGCATACAATGGCATATCCCTGAAAACTCTGTAATGTTGTATTTGTAATGCAAAATTTTGAAAGTTTTTTTATCACAATGCTTTTGACTTTTAAAGTCGCATTGATTACAACTTTTATATTACTTCTCATTGCGATTCCACTTGCATATTTTCTTGCTTTTAATAAAAGTAAAATTACTCCTATTTTAGAAGCAATTGTTTCTATGCCTTTGGTTTTGCCCCCTAGTGTGCTTGGATTCTATCTTTTAATTACTTTTAGTCCGCAAAGTCTTTTGGGGAAGTTTTTACTAGAAACTTTTAATCTCAAACTTGTTTTTAGCTTTGAAGGATTGATTGTAGGTTCCGTGATTTTCTCTCTTCCTTTTATGGTAAATCCTATTCAAGCAGGTTTTTCTACCTTGCCAAAATCACTTTTTGAAGCAGCCTTAACACTTGGTAAGAATCGCTTTGTGATTCTTTATTCTGTTCTTTTGCCGAATATTTCTCGCTCTTTACTTGTTGGAATCGTAGTAACCTTTGCACACACCATTGGAGAATTTGGTGTAGTGATGATGATTGGGGGAAATATTGAAGGTGTAACACGTGTTGCAAGTATTGCAATTTATGATGAAGTGGAAGCTTTAAATTACACCTTAGCGCATCAATATGCTTTGACACTTTTTGTGATTACTTTTTCAATCTTACTTTTGACATTTTATTTAAACAAAAGAGGCGCAAAGTGATTGTTTTGGACTTTGAAAAACGCCTTTTAAGCGCGCAAGGAGAAATGACGCTAAAAGTGGATTGCGCACTTAAAGAGAAAGATTTAATCACACTTTTTGGAAAAAGTGGAGCAGGCAAAACAACAATATTGCGTATTTTAGCAGGGCTTATTGAACCAGATTTTGGGCGCGTTCAAGTTGGTGATACAATATGGTTTGAGCGTATAAAAGGGGCAAAAAAACCCTCAATTAATCTTCCACCACAAAAGCGCTCTATTGGTTTTGTGTTTCAAGATTACGCGCTTTTTCCAAATATGAGCGTAGAAGAGAATCTATTTTTTGCCTTGCCTAAAGGAGCGGATAAGAAAAAGATTGTAGAGTTATTAGAGATTACAGAATTACAAGCATTGGCAAAGCAAAAACCAAGCATGCTAAGCGGGGGGCAGCAACAGCGCGTAGCATTAGCGCGTGCATTAGTGAGAAGCCCAGAAGTTTTGTTGCTTGATGAGCCATTTTCTGCTTTGGATTCTGTAATGGCGCATAAGCTGCAAGAAGAATTACTAAAAATCCATCATCATTTTGGTTTAAGCACTTTTCTTGTTAGCCATAATTTTGGGGAAGTGTTTTTTCTTTCAAATTTTGTGCTTTGTATTGAAAAAGGTAGCATACAAAAGCAAGGGAATCCAAGCTTTGTCTTTTTAGAGGATATGCCAAGTGGGAAGTTTCGTCATAGTGGAGTGGTGCTAGAGATTAAAAAAAGTGGGCTTGTGTATCTTGTGAGCGTGTTGATTGGAAATGAAATCACACAAGTTACTGCGCAAAAAGAAGAAGTGCAGGATTTAAAGAATGGAGATTTTGTAATGCTTGCTGCAAAAGCGTGGAATCCCGTGCTAACAAAAATTAATAATGTGCAAATACAATCCTAATTGTGTTATAATACGCGCTTTTATTTTTATTAAGGAGAATTTATGGCTGTTTGGAGCGAAGGTTACTTTACAGATATAGAATATACAAGTGGCTATTTTAAAGAATTAAGTCCATTGCTTTTAAATCTAAATCTAGCACTAGCGGGATATGATATTCCTTGTGGGGGGGAAGACATTTGTCCTCCAAAGGATTTTAGCTATTTAGAGCTTGCATTTGGTCGTGGAGGAAGTATTAATATCCACGCTGCAACAACAGGAGGAAAGTATATGGGAACAGACTTTAACCCTACGCAAGTTGCAATGGCAAGGGATTATGCGGTAAGTGATAATATTACTTTATATGATGATAGTTTTGAAGAGCTATTAGAGCGTTTTGAAAACGATAAGCCACAATTTGATTATATTGTCTTTCATGGGCTTTTTTCTTGGATTAGCCAAAAGAATCGTGATATTATTCTAAAAATTATTAAAAAGTTTTTGAAAGTCGGTGGAGTAGTTTATAATAGCTATAATTGTATGCCCGGATGGTCTCCAAAAGCTCCTTCAAGAGAAATTCTAAGTTTGTATAAAGTTATAGGTTCTGCAGAGATTGATACGCAAACTTTTGTCAAAAATAGTTTAGGTTTTATGGAAGAGTTTTTAAAAGTAAATCCCGCTTATGCTACGAATGTTCCTCAAAATAGACAATTTGTAGAAGATTTAAAAGATAAGGATTCTGCTTATATTTCCCATGAATATCTTAACCAAAATTGGGATTGTTTTTATTTTTATCAAGTTGCAAAAATGATGGAAGAAGCCAAATGTTCTTTTGCATCTAGTGCAGAATGTCTTCAGCAGTTTGATAAGTTTAATGCTATGGCAGATGCAAATAAATTTTTTGGCAAATTTCAGAATAAAATCTTTAAAGAACAATTAAGAGATTATTATTTAAATCGTCAGTTTAGGAAAGATATTTATATTAAAGGAGCTAAAGTCATCACGCACAAACAAGGTATAGATAGATTTATGAATACACATTTTGTGCTAACTAATCTCCCAAAAAACTTCAAAGATAAAGTGCAATGTGCAATTGGTGAAATTAACATTAAACAAGAAGTGTTTGAGCCAGTCTTAAAAGTTTTAGAAAAAGATTCCTTTAGACCAAAAACTATGCGAGAAATTGCGCAAGAGTGCAAGTTAGAGTTTGGACAACTCTTAGAGATTTTGATGCTTGCGTTGCACCAAAATATGATTAGCCCTGCGCAGCCTCTGACTGCAGAAGGAAAAGAGAGAGCAAAGCTTTATAATGCTAATGTCTTAGAGAGACTTGTGCGTTATGAGCAAGCGAGTTATCTTGCATCTCCTGTTAGCGCGACAGCATTTATGGTTTCGAGTGCAGAACAAATTGCTATGAGTGCTTATATTAAGGGAAGCAAGAAGGAATCTGAGCTTGTAAATTTTGTCGTAAAACTCTTTAAAGAAAACAAACGATATATGATAAAAGATGGAAAAGTTTTAGAAAAAGATTCTGAAAATAAAGAAGCAATTAAAGAAGTTGTGAAAGAATTTTTAGAGAGAGTTCCACTTTATAAGGCACTTGGAATTTTAGAATAAGCTTTTATAGCTTATTCTTCTAAGACACAGATTTCGCGGTTTTTAATCGCTATTAAAGTATAATAAGAAACGATACAGACGATAATTATTGTTAATGCGATTCTTGAAGAGTTTTTAAAAGATGCAGGAAACTTTAAAGAAGTGCAAAAAAGAATCCAAAAAGCCTCCTGAGTTTATTGCGCATAAAGACTGAGATTATGATACAAGGAATCTTAAAAGGGATTTTAAAGATTTAGAGAAAATTCTGTTGTTTATTTTAGTAAGTTTAGTAAAAGGGAATGAAAAATATGAGATTGCCAACCTCAAACTTAATAGCTAGAAGCCGATTTCTAACTATAACCCTTTCAGAGATGGCTAATTCTCCTAACACGCTCCCGTGCAGACGGCTAGTTTTGGACTAAGTATAGTTTATTATACCAAAAACATTAAAGGATAAGCAATGCAATTTATGACTTTAGAAGGGCTAGAATCAAAGCTTAATCAATTTACAAAGAATCTCTAAAGCTCGAAACCATTTTAAATGTAATCGGAAATCAAACAGCAAAGTAACTTTGTAAAACAAAAGAGGCAATAAGATTCTTATTAAAAGTGGAAGTTTAAGCCATTCTATCCATTGCCAAACTTCAAACAATAGCGTCCAAGTAGGCGCAATTTAAAATACGCTCTCATTTATCAATTTGGTGGTAAAGCAGGTAAATAAGAAGGTTAATATCCCTCGCGCCCTTTTTTACCCATTAATAAAAACAAGCAAATTCCACAAGATTTAGGATTAGAGTTAGAAGAGTTAGTTAAGGGTTGGGTTAAAGAGGGGTTGAAATAGCCATAGTTTGAAAACTACTTTAGAAAATCTTGATTGGGAAAAGAAAGATTATAGAGTTCCCTATAAGCCTCAACGATATTTACTTCTCGCTCGTTTATGATTATATTCTTTTTGCGAATATCTTTTCCAATATTTAAAACCTCTTGTAATCTTATCTGTTTAAACTTGTCAAATAGTGTTTTATCTTTTTGCTTGATATTATTGATGGCAAGTCTAAAAACCATTTTATAATTATCAAGCGTTCCCCTATAAAGGTGATTTTTTGCTTTTTCAATATTTTTCAAATCATCATTGCCATTATAGGCGCACATAAAAAGATGAGACATTGCATTATTGAATTCAAGCAATGATTGTGTTAGAACGCTTCTACCTTCTTTGTCTTCTTTAAAGTCTTGCGAGCCTTGATGGACAATGCGGTCTATTATCCGAAAATCGCCACAGGAGATGCAAAAATCAGTCAAAATATTTTTAAAATTTTCATCAAGCAAAGAATAATCAAAGTTACTTTCTTCAAATTTGTCAATTTCTATATTTAAGCATTCATTTTTGGCATCTCTAATGTAGTTGTCAATATCTTTATGGAGACTAGAAATTATTTCTTTAAATTCGTTTTCTTTTATATTTTGTGCAACAATAATAGCTTTAAAAATATCCCTAAACTCTAGCAATAAATCAACATTTCTTCCGATTTTCGTTTCTTGTTCAAGGGAGTGAATTAAATCATATTGAAGATATCTTCCATACGCAAAGAAAAAACGATTAAAATTGTCTTTTAGCAATTCTTTCCTCTATTCTGTATTCTTGATATATTTTGTCTAACAAATCACTAGTTTTCTTCAAACTTTCATTTAGCTTCTTATTATCCTTACCATAAGTTAATTGCCCGACATTCCCAGTATAATCATGATAGCTATCTACATAATTTACTTTCCCGTAGCTGTCTCTTTGTGCGCTTTTTTGATTATTCATTATATGCTCCATCCCCAAAAGAATCTTGAATTAAATTAAGGTATTCTTTTGGGCTAATGTTTAACAAAAGAATCCAAATTAGTTTTGGTTGTTCTGTTGCGAAAACTTCTTTTTTTTAATATTTTATTTTAGATAAAATATTAAAAAATATATCATTTTTTTGCTTAAAAAGGTGAAACTTGTTTTTGCATAAACTAAAAAGAAATTTAGAAATATCCAAAATAAAGAATAATATTAATTAACAAAAAGGATTTTGTAATGATTGTATCTGTTATAAACAAAAAGGGCGGCGTTGGTAAAACCCCCTTTGCTTTTTCAGTTGCTAAAGATTTGGGACACTTCCTCCAAAGTAACGATAATTCTATTTTATAAAGCACTTGGAATTTTAGAATAAGCTAATAAGCTTATTCTTCTAAGACACAGATTTCGCGGTTTTTAATCGCTATTAAAGTATAATAAGAAACAACACAAACGATAATTACTGTTAATACGATTCCAAAAATTCCCAAAAATACATAAAAGCTAGAATGAGAAATTGTATAAAGTTCTAAAGCACAGAGTGTAAAAGCTGCTGTTGGGAATGTAAAAGCCCACCAAGAAAGCGCAAATTTAACTTTTCTAAATACACCAAACATACTAATCATTAAAAGCATAAAGAAAAGTGCAATGCTAAAACTTGCACTTGCGATTCCAAATAAGCTAGAAATATGGCTTAAATCTTTAAAAAGCACAAGAATATCAAGCGCAAACACGCTAGGTGGAGCGATAAAAATAAAGAGTGTTGGTAGGAATTTTTGTGGGAGATTTTCTCCAAAAACTAGGCGAATAAGAAGTGCGGCATTTAGTAAAATCCAAAAAAAGCTTCCCATACCAAAGTAAAAAATAAGAATCTCAAAAGGAATTATGTAGTTTTGTGTGTTAAACTGCATTCCAGCAAGCGGAACAATGAGATTTCCTACAATGGGAATAAACCACGCAGGATTTGCCATTTTTTGTTGCATTTCATTGACAAACCAAAAGCGCACAACATAGAGACTAAAGATAAGTTGCAGCCCAGCCCCGATATAAAAAAGACTTAAAGCTAAGCTTTGTGGAATAAAAGGCAATAAAAGCATAAGCACAATTAAAATAGAGACAGAAGTTGCGGCAAAAAAGTTAATGCGAATAGGGTGTTTTAATTCTTTTTTAAAAGCATTAAAGTATTTGATGATTTTTAGTCCATAGAGTAGCGTAATAACACAGAGTAAAAAAGTGCTAAAGATAACAAGAGAGATAAAGAGCCAATGTAATTGTGCAGATAAATCAAAAACTTTCATAGACTTACTTACAACAAGAGATAATCCCCCTATTCCCATAATGCTAGCAAAAAACATAATAGGAAAGTGTAGTAGCCAATTTTGTGTAGAATCCACTTGGCATTGTGTATTTTGCGATTCCATAGTATTTCCTTTAGTTGGAATTAAGAGCAAAAGTATATTCTAAAGCGCAGTTGTAATCTGTGATAAAATTACAAATAAGAATCAACAAAACGCAGTATAATATAAAAAATTCATCATTTTTGGAAATGGAGGGTTTTTGTCGTGGCTGGGTTTTTGCAAAAATATCAAAAAATAAATAATATTAGTTTAAAAGCTAAAATCATTATTGCAGGGTTTGCAGTAGCATTTGTTGGCTTATCTATGGTTGTGCTTTTGGTGGGGGATAAGAATTTTGATTTTGCAAAAGAAACCACGACAAAATATGCACAAGCAATCTTAAAAAATCAAGCAAGAATTATTGAAAAAAATATAGATTTAGGTTTTGAAAATACCCAAAATATTTCAGTGCTTGCTATTGAAAGTCTTAAAGCCTTAAGAGAGCTTAATAGAACGCGTTTATGTGATGAGAATTGCGCAAGTTTGTTGCGTGGTTATTTAAATGAAATAGTTGCACAAAATGCTTTTCATAAGTCAGCATTTGTCCGTTTTTTTAATGGTGAAACTTATGCAAGCAAAGATGCTAAGGATACACTTCCTTTAACACTTTCAGTTGCAGAGCTAAATGCGTTATTTAAAGCAGGAAATACGCAGGCTATTTTTATTCCAAAAATTGAGCCAAAACCAAAAGAAAGCGCAGATAAAACACCCGTGTATGCGCCTGTTTATTTGCTAAGTAAAATCACTTATAATTCTCAAGAGCTAGGAATTAGTGGAATCGCATTTGATATGCAAGAGCTTGGAGAGTCTATTAAGAAAGTGAAAATTTTAGAAAGTGGTTTTGTTGTGCTTCTCTCGCAAGATAGTATTGTGCTACATCATAAATTCTTCCATGTCTTTAACCGCCCAATGGAGAAAGTGGATAAAAATGCCAATGCGTATTTAAGCGAAACTCTAAAAGGAAAAGAAATAATTTTTGACCGCATAAGTCCTAATACAAATGCCCCAATAACTACGATTATGGAGCCTTT
Organism: Helicobacter sp. MIT 11-5569; assembly: GCF_000765695.2. Taxonomy (GTDB): domain Bacteria; phylum Campylobacterota; class Campylobacteria; order Campylobacterales; family Helicobacteraceae; genus Helicobacter_D. The sequence continues at coordinate 83,297 of NZ_JRPB02000002.1, forward strand.
AACGTTAGGTAAAGATGGAATCCATTGGGCTGTTTTTGCAAATATTCCACTTAATGAAATGTTGCAAACTGCTAAAGAGAATCGTAATTTTGCGGCTATGATTTCTTTGATTGTGCTTGTGCTAATTTGTGCGGTAATGTATTTTGTGGGACATACGATTTACAAACACTTAAATAGTATTAAATTAGGTTTGCAAGAGTTTTTTGATTATCTCAATAATAAGAGAAATAATTTCAAAAATATCGTCATTGTTTATCACGATGAGTTAGGAACAATGGGAGAAATGATTAATCAAAATGCTCAAAATATTAAATTAGGCTTAGAAAAAGACCAAATTGCCATTAAAGAATCTTTAGAAACAGTAGCCAAGATTGAACAAGGGGATTTAAGCGTGCGGATTAATGCAGAGCCAAATAATCCAAAGCTAGTTGAGCTAAAAGATGTGTTAAATACAATGTTAGATGCTTTGCAGGAAAATATTGGTTCAAATTTGAAAGAAATTGCAAATGTGCATAAAGCATTTTCTGAATTAGACTTTACAAAAACTTTAGCAAATCCAAGAGGAGATGTTGAGATTATTACAAACAAACTTGGTGAAGAAGTTTCTAAAATGTTGCGTTTTAGCGCAGAATGTTCAAACACATTGAATGCAAAAAGCAATGCCCTGATGAATTTGCTTAATGATTTAGCCGAAAAATCTAATACGCAAACACATTCTTTGCAAGAAGGCTCACAAGCAATTGCGCAAATTGCACAAGATATGCAAGATAGTAACGCAATGATTAAAGAAGTTGCAAAGCAAAGTGATGAAATTAAAAGTATTCTTAATATTATCCAAGATATTGCAGACCAAACAAACTTACTTGCCCTTAATGCAGCAATTGAAGCAGCAAGAGCTGGGGAGCATGGAAGAGGATTTGCTGTTGTTGCAGATGAGGTTAGAAAGCTCGCAGAGCGCACAGGAAAGAGCCTTAGAGAGATTGAGGCATACACAAATACGCTTGTGCAATCTATTAATCAAACAGGTGAAAATATCAACAATCAAGCAGGTGCTATGCACGCAATTACGCAGTCTATTAATGCAGTAGAGGAAATTACAGAGCAAAATAACTTGATTGCAAAAGAAGTGAGCATTATTGGGCAAGATGTTGCAAAACTTGCTGATGAGATTTTAGAAGATGTTAATAAGAAAAAATATTAAAAGATGTTGGAATCTCTAAAGAGTGAAACATAAAGATTTTATTTTTTTATGGTAGCTTTATTAAAAAATGCTACAATTTTGGAATTTTTTAACTAGAGGTGGGAATGTATCAGAAATTACGCCCTTTCATCTTTAAATTAGAGCCAGAAGTAGCACATAGCGTTGTAGAGTATGCTTGTAAAATTGCTCTAAAGATTCCAACTTTTCTTCCTTGCCTTGCTAATAAATTTTGTTTTTATGATTCTCTTTTGGAGCAAAAAATTGACGGAATGCGTTTTTTAAATCCCATAGGGCTTGCAGCGGGATTTGATAAAAATGCTACGATGATAGAATCGCTTTGCGCAATGGGTTTTTCGCATTTGGAGCTTGGAGCAGTAACGCCTTTGGCACAAAGTGGAAATGAAAAACCGCGTCTTTGGAGACATATTCAAGAAGAATCAATCCAAAATGCGATGGGATTTAATAATGATGGTGCAAATGCAGTGAGCGCGCGTTTAGATAAATGTTATCCCTTTGTTTTGCCTTTAGGGGTAAATATTGGAAAAAATAAAGCAACTGCTCAAGAAGACGCGATAAAAGATTATATAACTTTAGCGAAAGTTTTTAGCGCAAATACAGATTATTTGAGTGTGAATATTTCTTCTCCAAACACTCCAAATTTACGCGATTTACAAAATGAAACTTTTGTAAAAGAGCTATTTAGCGCATTGTGTGAAGTCTATAAAAAGCCCATTTATTTAAAAATTGCACCGGATTTAGAAATAGATTCCGCATTAAGCCTTGTGGAAAGCGCAATTAATAGCGGCGCAAAAGGAATCATTGCGACAAATACGACTTTAGATTATTCCCTTGTCGCAAACCCAAAAGAAAAAGGCGGAATCTCTGGAAAAGTGTTAGCACCAAAATCACGTGAAATGTTAAAACAGATTGCCACAACGCTAAAAACAAAACAGCAAAAAACCACACTAATTAGTGTAGGTGGAATCGCAGATGCACAAGAAGCTTATGCGCGTATTCGTTTGGGCGCAAATTTGATTCAAGTGTTTAGTGGAATCATTTTTGAAGGTCCTAGTTTGCTAAGACGTATTAATAGTGGCTTAAAAAATTATTTAGAACGTGATGGATTTAATCATATTAGTGAAGCAGTGGGTGTGGATTTATGAAAGTCTTGCGCGTAATTTTTGCAATATTTTGTGTAGAAATCTTTTTTGTAGGAGTTTTGATGGCAGAGAGCGGAACGGTAAAATCTGTGCTTCCAAAGCATTATAAAAGCGTGTTAAAAAATGGTTTAGAAGTCGTGATTATCCCTTTAAAGAATCAAAGCGGCGTGATTACAACTGATGTGTTTTATAAAGTGGGTAGCCGTAATGAAGTAATGGGAAAAAGTGGAATCGCACATATGCTAGAGCATTTAAATTTTAAATCCACAAAAAATCTAAAAGCAGGGGAATTTGATAAGATTGTTAAAGGTTATGGTGGAGCGACAAATGCTTCAACAGGCTTTGATTATACGCATTATTATATTAAATCAAGCACGCAGAATCTCAATCAATCCCTAGAGCTTTTTGCAGAGCTTATGCAAAATCTTAACTTAAAAGATGAGGAATTCCAGCCCGAGCGCAATGTCGTAGCAGAAGAGAGATTATGGCGCACAGATAATAATCCTATGGGGTATTTGTATTTTAGGCTTTTTAATACGGCTTTTGTGTATCACCCTTACCATTGGACGCCAATAGGTTTTATGGACGATATTAGAAATTGGAATATAGAGGATATTAGAGCATTTCATAGTGTGTATTATCAACCTAAAAATGCAGTGATTGTTATTGCGGGGGATATTGATGAAAAAGAAGCATTAAAGGCTGTTAAAAAGCATTTTGAGGGGATTAAAAATACAAAAGAGATTCCACAATCTGTTTATATGCAAGAGCCAAAACAAGATGGAGAAAGACGAGTGCGCGTGCATCGCCAAAGTGAAATTGAAGTTTTAGCACTTGGTTATAAGATTCCACCTTTTAACCATAAAGACCAAATTGCGCTTAGTGCATTGAGTGAAATTTTAAGTGGAGGGAAAAGTAGTCAGCTTGTGCGTGAGATTGTGGATAAAAAGAGGCAAGCAGTCGAAATTTATGCCTATAATATGGATTTGGTAGATGAAGGGTTATTTGTTTTTATGGGAATTGCAAATACCGGCGTGCCTTTGGAGAGTTTGGAAAAGTCGATTTTAAAAGAAATAGAAACCATTAAACAAGGCAAGCTTAAGCTTAAGGATTTGCAGAAAGTTAAAACAAATATGCGTGCAAGTTTTTTATATGAATTAGAATCTAGTAGTGGGGTGGCAAATCTTTTTGGGAGCTATATTGCGCGTGGAGATTTGGAGAGTTTGTTGCATTTTGAAGAAGCTTTTGAGAATTTATCGCTACAAGATGTAATAGAAGTGGCGCAAAAATATTTTACACCAAAGAATGCGACAATTCTAACCCTAACAAAATAAGGAAATATATGCAGGTAAAAAATCCAGTAGAAGGTGCTATGACAGCGTTAGTAACGCCTTTTAAAAATGGAGTGCTTGATTTAGAGAATTATGAAAGTTTGATTAAGCGACAGATTAAACACGACATTGATGCGATTATTCCTGTTGGGACGACAGGAGAAAGCGCGACTTTAAGCCATAAAGAGCATAAAGAGTGCATTGAAGTAGCAGTGAGTGTTTGCAAGAATAGCAATGTTAAGGTGTTAGCGGGTGCAGGGAGTAATTCTACACAAGAAGCTATTGAGCTTGCAAAATTTGCCCAAGATTGTGGAGCAGACGCGATTTTATGCGTTACGCCTTATTACAACAAACCAACGCAAGAAGGCTTGTTTCAGCATTATAAAGCTGTGGCAAATGCTGTTGAGATTCCTTTAATGCTTTATAATGTGCCAGGGCGCACGGGAGTAAATTTAGAAACCAAAACCATTTTAAGATTATTTAATGAGATTCCAAATATCTATGGCGTCAAAGAAGCAAGTGGAAGCATTGAAAAAGTGATTGATTTAAATATGAGTGCCAAAGATTTAAGCATTGCAAGCGGAGAAGATGCGATTAATTATCCGATTCTCAGCTGTGGAGGAAGGGGCGTGATTTCTGTAACTTCTAATCTTTTGCCAAATAAAATTGCAGAATTAACCCATGCTCTTTTACAATCGCATAATTATGAGCGTGCAAGAGAGTTAAATAATGAGCTTTATGCAATTAATAAAGCATTGTTTGTAGAAAGCAATCCGATTCCTATTAAAGCAGCAATGTATTTAAGTGGGCTTTTAGAAACTTTAGAATATCGCTTGCCATTGGTTGCTCCAAGCGCAGAAAATCTAAAATATCTTGAAAGAATCTTAAGTCAATATGAGGTAGTGCAATGAATGAAAATTTTAAAGGTAAGACATTAGTTATTAGTGGTGCAACGCGTGGAATAGGCAAGGCGATTCTTTATCGTTTTGCACAAAATGGTGTGAATATTGCTTTTACTTATAACAAAAATGAAGAAGAGGCAAACAAAATCATCGCAGATGTGGAATCACAATTTGGCGTTAAAGCAAAAGCGTATCCTTTGAATGTTTTAGAGCCAGAAACTTATAAAGATTTGTTTGCAAAAATTGATGAAGATTTTGAACGTGTAGATTTTTTTGTTAGTAATGCAATTATTTATGGTAAAAGTGTCGTTGGAGGGTTTGCGCCTTTTATGCGTCTAAAGCCAAAAGGGCTAAACAATATCTACACTGCTACCGTGCTTGCTTTTGTCGTAGGTGCGCAAGAAGCGGCTAAAAGAATGCAAAAAGTAGGGGGTGGAAGCATTATTTCTTTAAGCTCTACGGGGAATCTTGTGTATATGCCAAATTATGCAGGGCATGGAAATTCTAAAAATGCGGTAGAAACTATGGTAAAATACGCAGCGATGGAGCTTGGGGAGTTTAATATCCGCGTTAATGCAGTTAGTGGCGGTCCTATTGATACAGACGCATTAAAAGCCTTTCCAGATTATGCAGAGATTAGGGCTACTGTGGAAGCGCAAAGCCCTTTAAATCGTATGGGACAGCCAAGTGATATTGCGGGGGCTTGCTTATTTTTATGCGATAATACTTCGAGTTCTTGGCTAACAGGGCAAACGATTGTTATTGATGGGGGAACAAGCTTTAAATAAGCCAAATGCAATGCTAAAATTAGAATCCTTACCTAATCTTTTAACATTTTTACGCATTATTTTAGCGTTTTTACTGCTTATGTTAATCCTTTATGGTGATAGGATTTTACCGCCCCCTATTCACCCGAGTTGGATTAATTATTTTGCTTGTTTAGTGTTTTGCGTGGCTAGCATTACAGATTTTTTTGATGGATTTATTGCACGCACTTTTGATGTAGGCAGTGTGTTTGGAGAGATTTTTGACCCTTTAGCAGATAAATTATTAATGCTAGCAGCTTTGCTTGGGCTATTGGTTTTGGGCAGGGCTGATGTTTGGGCAGTATTTTTGATTTTAAGTCGAGAGTTTTTTATTACAGGATTGCGTGTTGTCGCAGCAGGCAAAGGAATCAAAGTCGCTGCTTCAAATCTAGGTAAATACAAAACAGGATTGCAAATTACTGCGATTGCATTTTTGCTTATGGATTATTCTTTTGGAGGTATTACGCTTTGGTTGGCGGTGCTTTTGACATTATATTCAGGCTATGATTATGTGAAATTGTATGTAAAGGCTAGATAGTGGGATTAATTGGTTCAATTTTAGTTTTATCTTTTTTGATTTTTTTTCACGAGCTTGGACATTTTTTAGCAGCAAAGCTTTTTGGTGTGCGTGTGGAAGCTTTTAGTATTGGTTTTGGAAAAACAAGAATCTTTAAAAAACAAATCGGAGAAACAGAATATTCTTTGCGCCCGATTCCATTGGGGGGATTTGTGCAGCTTAAAGGGCAAAGTGATATTGACCCAAAATTGCGCAATGAAGATAAAGATAGCCTTTATGGAATCGCACATTGGAAACGTTTGGTGATTTTAGCAGCGGGTTCATTTTTTAATTTGCTTTTAGCATTTTTGCTTTTTATGGCTATTGGACTAATGGGCAAAAATGAGCTAGTTCCTATCGTTGGCAAAGTGCAAGAAAATATGCCAGCAGCCTTAGCGGGATTAAAAAGCGGGGATAGGATATTAGAAATTGATGGAGAAAAAATTGTAACTTGGAATGCGTTAAGTAGCGTGATAGCAGAATCTAAAGGCACATTAGAAATTGTATTTTTACGCAATAATCAAGAGTTTATTACAAGAATTACTCCCAAACTTGGAGAATCTAAAAATCTCTTTGGGGAGAGCATTGAACGCCCATTGGTTGGGATTAGCGCAAGTGGAGATGTAGAGATTGTATCGTATTCATTTTTGGATTCTATGCTTTATGCTTTTAGGGAAACAAAGGAATCTAGCAAGCTGATTTTGCAAAGCATTGAAAAAATTTTTGTTGGGGTTGTGCCTTTAAGCGAAGTGGGCGGAGTTGTTTCTATTGTGAGTATCACAAAAAAGGCAACAGAGCTTGGGATTGTAACGCTTTTTGCTTTTAGTGCGCTTATTTCAGTCAATCTTGGAATCTTAAATTTGCTCCCGATTCCTGCGCTTGATGGTGGGCATATCATTTTTACACTTTATGAAATGGTTAGTAAAAGAATCCCCACACAAGAGACGCTTTATCGCTTAAGTATGGCAGGTTGGATTGTGCTTTTAGGGCTTATGGGACTTGGATTCTATAATGATATTTTACGTATTATTAATGGGACAATGCCTTTTTAAAGGAATGTAATGCAAGAGCGGTTAAATCAAAATTTATTAGAAGCGATTGAGCGGATTGAAAAAGCAAGAATTGCTGTGGATAGAAAGCGTATTGTGCAGTTGGTTGCTGTGAGTAAGTATTCTAGCAAAGAGGAAATTGCTGCGCTTTATGCTTGCGGACAAAGGGCATTTGGAGAAAATAAAGTGCAAGATTTGCAGCAAAAATCAAGCGCATTAGAAAAGTTGCCACTAGAGTGGCATTTTATTGGGTCTTTGCAAAGCAATAAAATTAATACCCTTTTACATTTGAATCCTTATTTGCTGCAAAGTTTGCATTCTTTAGAATTAGCGCAGGCTTTACAACTACGATTAGAGAGAGAAAATAAACATTTAAATGCGCTAATGCAAGTGAATAGCGCAAAAGAAGAAAGCAAAAGTGGGTTTATGCCTGAAGTTGCTCTTGAGGCGTATGCTAGGATTCAAGAAGAATGTAAAAATATAAAGCTTTGTGGGCTTATGAGCATTGGTGCGCATACTGATGATAAGGTGGTGATTCAAAGGAGTTTTGAAATGACATGGAATCTTTTTTCACAAATTAAAGGCGCAGAGATTCTTAGTATGGGAATGAGTGGGGATTTTGAGTTAGCGATTGCTTGTGGAAGTAATTGTGTGCGTCTTGGAAGTGTATTATTTAAGTAATTTAAATTTGTAAAGTTTTAAGATAAATCTTCAAAGCAAAAGCGGAATTCGCTTTTGCTTTGGTGTGTTAATATGCCCTAGGATAGCATTTCCATTCGATTTCTTTTGCAGTGAGTTGCATATCTTTAGGAAGCCCTGTTGCAGGGTCGATAGCTTGGCTATTGCTTTGATTATAAGCATTATATCCACCATAAGGCACAGCTTCAACTTTGACAAATTTTCCAACAGTTAAATCTTTGAAGCTGCCATAAATATCTTGCCCAAATGCACCACAATCATCACCTTTAATTTCAGTATAAGGCAAAACTTTAATTGTTAATGCTCCACCTGGTCCTGAAATTGTAATTGTTTTGTTTGCGTTATCGACTGCTGAAATTTGCCCTTGCACATCAAAATCAAAATCTGCCATTGCTGAAGTTGCAAGTGTTGTTGTTAAGATTGCCGCAGTCGCTAGAGTCCCAAGTAATTTTAAAGTTTTCATTTTTGCTCCTTTTGTAAATTGTAAGCACAATTATAAAATGCTTTGTGTTAATAAAACGTGAAGATATTGCCAAATTTTTGTTAATCTTGTCCTAAGAGGTAATCCACCTTGTAAATAAAGTCTTCTTCGCTTTTTAGACCTTGTGCTAAAATTAGATATTTTCCATTAATAATAAAGCTTGGCACTCCTTGTATTCTTGTATGGACAGAAGCGTCTGCCCATACTTGTAGAAGTTCTTTTGTTTGTGGATTTTCTAATGTATTTTTAAAATTTTCTTGCGTGATGTTTGCTGCATTTAGTCCATAGGAGACAAAAGAATCTTTGTTTGTAAAATGTTTTCTTTCTTTAAAATTTGCATCAAAATAAGCTTCTAAAACACGTTTAAAATGAGATTTAGAATCTTTTGGTGAGAGATTTTGCTCTTTATCAAGTATTAAACTAACAGCTAAAACTTCTGAAGCCTGCGCACTAAAGGGTGCGCCTGTAATAATGTGATAAGGGAGAAATTCCACTTGTTCTGGTAAGACATTAAAAAGATTTGGCAAAACTTTATTCATGCTCGCACAATGAGGGCAACCTACATTGAAAATTTCGATAATAGAATTTTTAGGCACATTGAGTGGATTGTTTAAAATAATATAATCATGCCCTTCTTTTAGGGATTCTGCTTGAAGAAATTGCACGCTTAAAAAAAGAGACAAAATAAAGGTAATTGTATATTTTAGGAAGGTTTGCATAGGATTCCTTGTAAATTTTTTTCGCATTATAACAAAAGGATTTAAATGTTTTGTAAAGTTTTTGTTTAATATTTATTATTATTTTTTATGTATAATTTAATTCTAATTTTCTTGTAAAGGTTTAAAATGAAAAAGTTTTTCTTGTTTTCTAGTTTAGTGGCGGCTCTTAGTTTTCCTGCATTAGCAACTCCTTATGCGGTGGATGTGGCAAATTCTGAAGTTGGTTTTAGCGTAAAGCATTTAAAACTTACAAAAGTTGATGGTGCATTTAAAAATTTCAGCGCAAATATTGATTATGATGAAGCAACTAAAAGCTTTAAAGTGTTTGAAGGGGATATTGATATGACTTCTGTTACAACGGATAATGCAAAGCGTGATGCACATTTGCAAGCTCCAGATATGTTTGATGCGGCAAAATTCCCTAAAGCAACTTTTAAAATGACAAAATATGAAGCAGGTAAAATTTATGGAGATTTAACGATTAAAGATGTAACAAAGCCCATTGTGCTAACAAGTAAAGAAACTCTAAATGGCAAAACACTTGAAGTGAATGCACAAACAATGGTAAAACGCTCAGAAATAGGTTTAGAGTGGGGAAATGTTTTTAAAGATAATTCTGTGAGTGATGAGGTAGAAATCACATTAAATCTAAAAACAAATGCAAAATAAATTGTCTATATAGTTTTATAACATAGAATCCAAATTTGGATTCTATGTTTATCTGCTTTTTTAGTATAATTAAATCTAAATTTCATTTTGGCTACACATAAATTTTCATTTTTGTTCTTATTTGAAGTTGTTTTAAAGTCTCGGTTTTCTATAATCAAGAAATTTTCTTTGTAGGAGTTTTTAATAATGAGAAAAGCAATATTAGCAATGTCTTTAGCTTGTGGAATGTTGGCAAGCACTTTAAATGCGGAGACAATTAAGATTGGAATTGTTTTGCCTATGAGTGGTGCAGTAGGTGGATTTGGAGAGTTAGGAAAACGTGGAATTGATTTAGCATACAAAGCACAAAATAAAACAAAAAATGGTGATTCTATTGAGATAATTTTGATTGATAATAAGAGTGATAAAATTGAGTCTGCAAATGCAATGCAAAAACTTGTATCTAGCGATAAAGTGAGCGTTGTAATTGGTCCTATGATTTCTACAAATGCGCTTGCAATGACAAAAATTGCAGATGATTCTAAGACACCTTTAATCTCCCCTGTTGCGACAAATGATAGAGTAACAAAAGGCAAAAAGTTCGTTTCTCGTGTAAGTTTTGCTGATAGTTTTCAAGGAATCATTGCAGCAAATTTAGCATTTAAAGATTTGGGGCTTAAAAAAGCTGCAGTCTTATTTGATAATAGCAGTGATTATTCTATCGGTCTTGCACGCGCATTTAAAACGCAGTTTAAAGAGCTAGGTGGAGAGATTGTGATTGAAGCAAATGCACAAGCTGGAACAAAAGATTTTAAAGCGCAAATTTCAAGTATTAAAGCTAAGAATCCTGATGTTTTATATCTGCCATTTTACTACAATGAAGGCGCATTAATTGCAGTTCAAGCAAAGCAGCTTGGATTAAGCGTTCCAACAATTGGTGGAGATGGTTTGGTGTCTAATAAAATCTTCTTTGATGTTGCAAAAGATGCAGGCAATGGTTATATGGTTACAGATTATTACTCAACAAGCGCAAAACAAACTCCAAAAGGTGAGCAATTTATGAAAGATTATGAAGCCACTTATAAAGAGCCTGTTAGCACATTTAGCGCGATGTTAGCTGATGCGTATGGAATCGCACTTCAAGCGATTGAAGAATGTGGTGGTGAAGACCGTGTGTGCATTAACGACAAAATTCGCAATGTGCAAAACTATGAGGGTATTAGCGGAAATGTTTCTTTAAACAATGGTGAAGCTATACGTAGTGCGGTGATTAATGAAGTTCAAGATGGTAAGCTAATTTATAAAACAACAGTAAATCCTTAATTGCTATTTTAAGGCTATATTTTGGATATTTTAACCTTTTTTCAGCAGTGTATCAATGGTTTAAGTCTAGGAAGTATGTATGCGCTTATTGCCATTGGTTATACAATGGTGTATGGTTGCTTGCGTCTTATCAACTTCGCGCACGCCGATATTTTGATGGTGGGTGCGTTTTTGGTATTTTTTGCAGTTAGTGCTTTTGGGATTCCTTTTTATGCTTCAGCGATTCTTGCTATTGTGTTATGTGGAATCTTGGGAGTGTTGATTGATAAAATTGCTTATACTCCTTTGCGTAGCGCACCTAGAATCTCAATGCTTATCACTGCGATTGGTGTGAGTTTCTTTTTAGAAAATGTGTTTAATGTATTCTTTGGCTCTACACCTAGATTTTTCAATGCGCCTGAATTTTTTATGCAGCCTATCACACTATTTGGTATGAGCTTAACGGGAATTACAATGATTGTTCCTGTGGTAACATTGTTGCTTTTAGCGATTCTTTTACGTTTTTTATATCGCACAAAACAAGGAATGGCAATCCGTGCAAGTGCTTTTGATATTAACACAGTGCGTTTAATGGGGATTAATGTTAATAATATTATTGCGCTTGTGTTTGCAATTGGTAGTATGTTGGCAGGACTTGGCGGAATCTTTTATGCAATTTCTTATCCAACTATTGACCCTTTAATGGGTGTATTAATCGGATTAAAAGCCTTTGCTGCTGCTGTTCTTGGCGGAATCGGAAGTGTTGGTGGGGCAGTGCTTGGAGGATTTATCTTGGGTTTTACAGAAGTAATGGCAGTTGCATTGTTCCCAGAGCTTGGAGGCTATAAAGATGCCTTTGCGTTTTTATTTTTAATTTTAGTGTTGCTTTTCCGCCCTGTTGGAATTATGGGCGATTGGCGTTTAGAAAAAAGTCGTTTCTAGGGAGTTATGATGGTTAAAACTTTGTATGCAAAAGCTCCTATGGTAACAACTTTTGGATTCCATATGTGCCTTTATCTTTGTGCAATTTGTATTATTTTTGCTGCACAAAGTTTGCTTGGAGATTATGCGCTTAGAATCTTTAATAATATTTTGATTTTTGTCATTTTGGCTGTGAGCTACAATCTTATTAATGGTGTTACCGGGCAGCTTTCTTTAGAGCCAAATGGATTTGTCGCTATTGGTGCTTATATCACTGCTTTAATGCTTTTAGATGAAGATTTAAAGTGGAGTATGTTTCAGCTTAGCGACCCGCACCCATTTGTGCTTAGTATGTATAGCGAATTGCTTCCTGCTTTGCTTTGCAGTGGTGTTGTAGCGACTATTATTGCGATTTTACTTTCTTTTCCTGTATTTCGTGTGCGCGGGGATTATTTAGCTATTGTTACGCTTGGATTTGGGTTTATTATTAAGATTTTAGCGATTAATAATCCGCAATGGACAAATGGAGCAATTGGTTTAAATGAGATTCCAAATAATCACGATTCTGTTGTTCAATTTATTGAGCAAATGCTTCTTTCTCTAAGCAATGGAGATTCTGTATTAAGTGGCTTCTTCCATTATCTTTATACGCATGCTTTTACAAATGGGGCAAATATTACGGTGTTTTTTTGGAGTGGGATTTTTGCAACAGCTTCTGTCATTTTGATTTTACAAATTGTGTATTCTAAATATGGTCGAGCGATGAAAGCGGTGCGTGATGATGAAGATGCTGCAATTGCTATGGGGATTAATACTTTTAAAATCAAAACTTTTGCTTTTAGCACAAGCGCATTTTTAGAAGGAGTTGGTGGCGGTTTAATGGCAGTTTGGCTAACAACTATTGACCCAAAGATTTTTGGCTTTGAGCTTACATTTCAACTCTTAATCATCATTGTTCTTGGCGGATTAGGAAGCACAACAGGTGCAATTTTGGGCGCAATTTTAGTCATTGGTGGGGGAGAGTGGTTACGATTTTTAGACCAACCTTTGGTGTTCTTTGGCACAGATTTTGGCTCGTATCCGGGTCTTAGAATGGTTCTTTTCTCTGTAATTTTGCTCGTGATTATGCTTTTTGCAAGAGAAGGAATTATGGGAAAAAATGAGCTTTGGGATTTAAATCCTATAAAGTTTAAATGGTTTAAAAGGGGGCAGTGATGGCGATTTTAGAACTTGAAAATGTCAGCATTGCCTTTGGGGGATTAAAAGCGATTGATAATGTGAGCTTTAAAGTAGAATCCAAGCAGATTTTTGGGCTTATTGGTCCAAATGGTGCAGGTAAAACGACAATGTTTAATATTATTACTGCAAATTATAAGCCAAATTCTGGAAAAGTCAGTTTTCTTGGAAAAAATATTTCACATTATAAACCAAATACGATTGTCAATCTTGGGATTGCGCGCACGTTTCAAAATATCCGTTTATTTAATTCTATGAGCGTGTTAGATAATGTGCTAATTGGTTTGCACAATAGCGCAAAATATAGTTTTTTTGAGGCTGCGTTGCGTATTGGGCGTTATTTTAAAGAAGAGAGACGTATTAAAGAGAGGGCAGAATGGCTTTTGGAATATATGGGTTTAGGGGATAAAATGCACCTTAATGCAAGTGGATTAAGCTATGGGAATTGTCGTAAAGTAGAGATTGCAAGAGCATTGGCTACAAATCCAAAACTTTTATTGCTTGATGAGCCAGCAGCAGGAATGAATCCAAAAGAAACGCAAGAGCTAAGGGATTTAATTTTTAAAATGCAAAAAGATTTTAATCTTAGCGTGTTGTTGATTGAGCATGATATGCCTTTTGTGAATGCCTTGTGTGAGCAAGTTTTGGTGCTTGATTATGGTAAAAAACTCTTTTGTGGAACTCCGCAAGAAGCAATTAATAATACAGAAGTGATTGCTGCATATTTAGGGGATTTCTATGCTACAAGTTGAAAATTTGCAAGTTAGCTATGGCTTAATTACAGGTTTAAAAGGCGTGAGTTTTCATATTGAAGAACATGAGATTATTACACTAATTGGTAGCAATGGTGCGGGCAAGACTTCTACGCTTAATGGAATCGTGCATAGTGTGAAAACTAAGGGTGTAGTGCGCTTTTTTGGGGCAGATATTTCAAAGATTCCAACGCACAAAATTATTCAAAGGGGAATTGCGCTTGTTCCAGAGGGAAGGCACGTATTTACAGGGCTTACTGTGGATGAAAACTTGCGTATGGGTGCATATAATAATGATGAAAATTTTGCAGTAATGCGCGAAAAAATGTATCTACTTTTTCCACGTTTAAAGGAGCGTTATAAGCAGATTGCTAGCACGATGAGTGGGGGAGAACAACAAATGTTAGCAATTGCAAGGGCATTAATGAGTGAGCCAAAGTTATTAATGCTTGATGAACCTAGTCTTGGGCTTGCTCCAAAGGTTGTTGGTGAGCTTTTTGAAATTATTTTAAACTTAAGAGAAAATGGAATTACAATTTTGTTGGTAGAGCAAAATGCTTTTGCTGCGCTTAAGGTCGCAAATCGTGCGTATGTGCTAGAAAATGGAAGTATTGTTATGCAAGATTCTGCAAAGAATTTATTAGAAAATAAAGAAATCAAAAAGCGATATTTGGGTGGATAATAGATTTAAGTTATCAAATCGCCGCTACACAGGAGCAAAAACAAAGCTATTAAAACATATTGATTCTGTGATTAAAGAAAAATTTGATTATACAAATGCACAAAATTTAAGTTTCTTTGATGTCTTTGGTGGCACTGGGGTAGTGAGTGAATATTTTATGCAAAAGCCACAATTTGGACAATTTATTGTGAATGATTTTTTGCATTCTAACTTTTGTATTTATCAAGGCTTCTTTAGCCAAGATTTGTTTGATATTAATAAGCTAAACGAGATTCAAGCTCATTTTTGGCATTTGGATTCTAAAACTTTAAAAGAGAATTATTACTCCAAGCACTTTGGAGGGAAATTTTTTAGTCATAATGATGTTTTAGTGATAGGAGAGATAAGAGAAAGCTTAGATAAGCTTTTACAAAATAAGCAAATAAACACAAAAGAATTTTATATTTTGTTGAGCAGCTTGCTTTATAGTAGCGATAGAATCGCAAACACAGTGGGGCATTATGATGCCTATCGTAAAAATACACTTTTGCAAGATAGATTTGTTTATGAATTGATTGATCCCATTACAAGCAATGCAAAAATAGAAATTTTTAAGCAGGATTCTAATGCTTTGGTAAAAGAGTTTGTCGCTACAAAAAAGCATATAGATATAGCCTTTATAGACCCACCTTATAACTCAAGACAATATGCAAGATTCTATCATTTACTAGAAACCCTAAGCAAGAATAATCAACCTAAGCTTTATGGAGTAGCTCTTAAACCACAGCCAGAAAATATGAGCAATTATTGCAAGATAGGTGCAAAGGAAGCCTTTAAGGATTTGATAGAAAATCTAGCAAAGATAAGTAAAATCTTAGTGGTTACTTATAATAATACTTATGTTTCCAAGTCAAGTTCAAGCCAAAACAAAATACAATTAGAAGAAATAAATTAAGGAGAAACAAATGACTTATAAAGAAGCATTAATATTGTTAATGGAAGAAAATGGGGGATTTGCTCCGCTTAATTTAATCTATAAAAAGATTTGGGATTATAAAGATAAAAACGAAATTAATGGTATAACACCCAATGCGACAATACGAGAAAGATTGCAAAGAGACAAAGAGTTTTTCCCTTTAGGAATAGGTGTTTGGGGCTTAAGTAAGTATCAACATGTGCTAATGGCAAAAGAAACTGCTGCAAAAACTAAAGTAGAAAAACAAGAGCGAATGCATGCCAAAATTCAAGGAATGCTTTTAGTATTAGGCAATCAAAGGGGATTAGATACTTATACGAATGATAAGTCTTGGACTTTTAATAATAAAAAATTGGGTGCATTATGTAGTTTGCAGGAAATACCTCCATTTACATATACTGATATTATCAAAAAGAGCGTTAATTATGTCGATGTGGCTTGGTTTGCTACTGATAAAAATGCCTTTCCTATTCGCATTTGTGAAGTAGAAGATAGCACAGATTTTAGAGCAGCACTAACTAAATTTAAAGAATTAGAATTTTTTAATATAGAATTTTATTGTATTTCAGTTTCTAAAAGATATACTAAATTTGAAACAGAAATTAATAAGAATGCTTTTAAAAGCTTAGTCAAACGCGTTGAGTTTCAGAGTTATGAAGACATTATTACTGCTTATGAATATGAAATGAAAAAGATTAGATTTTGATGCCTATCACAGAATATTTTAAATTTTTACACTTGAATTATTCAAAAATTGTTGGTTTTATTCAAGAACTTGAGAAGCAAAAAGAAGATTGTCTGTTTTATGTTGAAGAAGCAATGCAAGATTCACAAAGTCTTGTTGAACAGATTAAGGATTTAGTCTTTGAATATCATTTAGATTTAGAATATTCAAATAGAGCTGAAAATTTACTAGATAAAATCTATAGTGTTTATTGGAAATATAAACAAAAAAGTGATAGGATTTAGGATTTTCTGACTATGGTTGGCGGTTTTAATTTTTACAAATTCAAGAAATTATAGATAATTCTCTTAATGCAAATATTCCTTTGTTGTGATTGCTTAATACGATGAAAATCTTAAAATACAAAATCGATGATTCTAAAATTTATAAATATGAGATTCCATTTTTTCTTTGTTGGAGAGATAATGATTCTAACCAATTAGCTAGTTTTATATTAAATTTCAGAAATCAATATCCACATTTCTATTACAGCGATGAAATTATTTATGAAGAATGTTTGAAGCTATTAGAATCTAACAATACAATTAGATTTAAGCAAATCCCAAATCTGTAGAGAATCTATTGATGAATATATCCGAAAAATGCGTATTACAGGTATTATTTCACTGCGTGGAAATGGAAGATTTTTGGATTTTAATACCTTTGAGTTGCCAAAAATTGAGTATGTGATAGCTAATTATTCTAGGCTTCAAAACTTTGTTAGCAAAGAAGCGTATTTTTCGTATATGGGTGAGATTGATTCTAATATCTTGGAGTTTAGAGAAACAATAAATTTAGCCAATCAAAATGTATTAAAAATACAGACACTAGAAAAGTTTGCCAAAGAATATTCAAGGGAACAAATTTATAGGGAATTAACAATTTTGAGCTCTAAAAGACTTAATAGTGCAGATGAGGTATTTAAATTTATCCCAGAGCCTACGAGATTTGAATTTCTAACCGCTATTGCTTTAAAGCAAAACTTTAATACTTTGGAAGTTTTGCCTAATTATAGCATTGATGATGAGGGGTTGCCAAAATGCCATGCTGGTGGTAATATGCCTGATATTCTTTGCAAGGATTCTCAAAGTCAATCTATTATAGAAGTAAGTCTTATTTGTGGGAGAGGGCAAGTCAATAATGAGATTTTACCCATTGCGAGGCATTTAGAAAACCTTATAGAATCCAATCAAAATCAATCTATAGCTTGTTTTGCTATTTTTATTGCTCCAAAAATTTTTAAGGATACACAGAGATATACAAAATTTCTTAAATATGATGAAAATTTAGACATTAGAAATTTTGATATTGTAGAATTTATTGATAAATTACAAATTGCATACAAAGATATATTATCCATAAATAAGGCTCTAGTGTCTTTTGATTAACATTTAAGTCAATGAATTTTGAAAAAACTAATAGAATCTTGTAATCAACTTAATTTAATGAAAAATTTTAAGCAAAGCTCAATCTTTATTTAGATAAAAATGTTCTCATTAAGCCGCTTAAGTTGTTATTTTGAAAACGAGGTATCACATATTAAAGGAATGAAAATTTTACCTCTTAGCACACAAGATTTAGTCAAGATTTTAGAATCTCTTTAGGCGATTCTTGCCTAAAGAGTAAGTATTTATTTGATTTTTGCAAGAATTGCATTAAAAGTTGCACTTGGGCGCATAATTTCGCTACATTTTTTAGCATCAAGCTCGTAATACCCACCTAAATCAACTTTAACACCTTGTGCTTGGATAAACTCTTCGTGGATTTTAGAAGAATTTGCGTTAAGCTCTTCAAAGATTCCTTTAAAAAAGCTTTGCAATGCGGAATCTTGATTGTTATTTGCAAGTGCTTCTGTAAGATAAAGCGCAAGATAGAAATGGCTTGTTCTATTATCATCTTCTTTGACTTTGCGTGAAGGGGCTTTGTTATTGTTTAGCCATTTACCAATAGCACTATCAAGGCAATTTGCTAAAATTTCTGCTTGTTTATTGTTGGTTTTTTGCGCGTAGAATTCTAAGCTTGCTTGTAGAGCTAAAAACTCTCCTAAGCTATCCCAACGTAAGTGGTTTTCTTCTACAAGTTGTTCCACTTGTTTTGGCGCACTTCCGCCAGCTCCTGTTTCAAACATCGCTCCGCCATTTAACATAGGAACGACAGATAACATTTTTGCGCTTGTGCCTAATTCTAGGATTGGGAATAAATCTGTTAAATAATCTCTTAAAACATTACCTGTAATAGAAATCGCGTCTTTTCCAGCACGGATTAGTTTTAGGGATTCCAAACATGCTTCCTTTGGAGCTAGAATCGCAATATCTTTGCCTTTTTCTTTTAATCTTGCTTGCACTAAATCTGCCATAATCTTGTTGCTTGGACGTTTTGCATCTAGCCAGAAAATTGCCTTAGAGCCTGTCAAATCTGCGCGCTCAATTCCTAAATCAATCCAATTTTGCACAGCATCAAATTTTGCAGTATTTGCGCGATAAATATCGCCTTTTTCGACATTGTGTTCCAAAAGTGTGTTGCCTTGTGCGTCTGTGATTTTAAAGATTCCATCTTCTTTTGCGATAAAAGTTTTATCATGTGAGCCGTATTCTTGTGCTTTTTTTGCCATTAAGCCAACATTTGAAACGCTGCCTAATTCACTTGGATTTAGTGTCCCATTTGCGCGTAAATCTTCTACCACAGCTTCATAAATCGTTGCATAGGTTTTATCTGGGATTAGCGCATTTGTATCGCATTCTTTGCCCTCTTTATCCCATAATCTTGCACCATTTTTTAGCATTGCAGGCATAGAAGCATCGACAATAACATCACTTGGCACATGCAAATTTGTGATTCCTTTATCAGAATTTACCATAGAAAGTGGCGCACTTTTGTCTAAAATCTCATTGTATTTTGCTAAAATCTCTTGCTTTTTAGGACTATTTTCAATCTTTGTTAGTAATTCGCTAACACCGTTATTTGGATTGACTCCAAGCTTTTGTAATTCTTCACTAAATGCATCAAATAATTCTTCAAAATACACACTTACTGCATGTCCAAAAATCACAGGGTCGCTTACTTTCATCATTGTAGCTTTAAGGTGCAAAGAAAGTAAAATATTTTCTTGTTTGCAGATTTTAATTTGCTCTGCATAAAATGCACGCAATGCTTTAACGCTCATAAATGTTGCGTCTAAGATTTCGTTTTTATCAAGTTTTAGATTTTCTTTTAAAATCTCACTTCCATTTTTTCCAATAAATTCAATTTTTGCCGTAGTGGAATCTTTGATTAAAATGGCTTTTTCATTATCAAAGAAATCCCCTTTTGTAATATAAGAAACGCGTGTTTTTGAGTTTTTATCAAAAGGCGTGATTCTATAAGGATTCTTTTTTGCATATTCTTTAACCGCTTTTGTGCAGCGTCTATCAGAGTTTCCTTGACGCAATACAGGATTAACAGCAGACCCTAAGACCTTTTGGTATTTTTCTTTGATGGTTTTTTCTTCTGTATTGCTTGGTTCATCTGGAAAATTAGGAATCGCAAAGCCCTTGCCTTGAAGCTCTTTAATTGTTGCTTTAAGTTGTGGGATTGAAGCAGAAATATTTGGTGTTTTAATAAGATTTGCATCAGGAGTATTGACTAACTCACCTAGCTCTTTTAAAGCATCTTTAACTCTTTGGGATTCTTTCAGAGATTCTGGAAATTGCGCTAATACGCGTGCAGAGAGAGAAATATCAGAAGTTTCTACTGGGATTCCAACTTTTCCTAAAAATGCTTGCACAATGGGCAAGAAAGAATAAGTTGCAAGTGCTGGAGACTCATCGGTTAATGTGTAAGTAATTTTCATAGGATTCCTTTAGAAGATTAGGTTGTGTTAGAGTATAGCAAACAATCAAACAAAATCTGCTAATTTTGGTCAAGATTTGTTTTACTTTTTAGATTTTTTTACATTATGTTGCACTTTGTAAAATTATGCGTAATTTTGGAGTTTTGATTTTATTCTTACAATTATTATATAATGCGCTTTATTAATCATAAAAAGGAATAGTAATGAAAAAAATTGCACTAGGATTAGTGTTTGTGTTGGGAATTGCTAGCTCTGCATTTGGAGATTTTGATAAGAATTTTAAGCAAGGCATTAAGGAATTAACAAATATTGATGTGGAAATTCAAGTCAAAAAGAAGTTAAAAAGTTTTAATGGCGAATATTTTGTTATTGGACGCACAAAAAAAGGCGATATTTTTCCAGTAATTGTAAGTCAAGATGGTAAATATTTTATCGGACTTAGCAGCGTAATGAATTTTAGTAAAGATGATTCTAAAATGATTATGGAAGAGATTAACAAGGCTGGAGAAGCAAAGATGAAAGAAGATAGCAAGGCTTTAAATGCTTTATTTGAAGAATTTAAAGAGAGTGATTTTGTTGTCTTAAAGGGAGAAAAAGAGAATCTGCCGACAAAAATTGTAGTAACTGACCCTGATTGTCCATATTGCCGCAAACACCTTAAAGATGTGGAATCGCAACTCAAAGAAGCGAATTTGAAATTAATTTTCGCTCCTGTGCATGATGAAAATGCTTTTATTAAAGCGCAACTTATTTTAAATGCTACAGCTAAAGCAAAGGATAATGCAGCAAAAATTGCAATTTTGCGCAAATATTATAATGATATTAAACTAAGTGAAAAAGAGAAAAAAACAGACATTAAACAAGTTAAATACACCACAGAAAAAATCTTTAATAGCGGTTTAATTGATGGTGTGCCTTTTGTTTTTGATGTTGAATAATTAAATGCTAGCTAGTGTAGAGTTTGAAAAAAACGCATTGCGCTTAATGATTACTCTTTTTGGAGTGTGGGATAGGAGTGTGCCAAAATCTACACTAAACACTTTAGAATCTCTACTTAATAAATGCTCTAAACATTCTAAAATGCAAGATTATAAAGTTGTAATTTTAGTGGATTCTAGTTTTGACTTAGATTTTTGTGGCGGAGAAGTGTTGCTAAACTGGCTCGAAAAACTTGGAGAATATTGCGCGTTAGAAAACGCGCTAGTTAGGCATTCTAAAGCTACGGAGATTTTTGCCATTTTACAGAGTAAAACAGCACTTGATAAAACAGAATTTACACAAGATGTGATTCAAGCGCATAAAGATACTTTAAAGATTCTAAAAATTTGGGGGAATCGCATTATCACTTCTCTTAGTTTTTTGGGTGAGATTGTTTATATGTTTTATCATAGTGTGCTAAATCCTAAGGATTTTCGCACAAAAGCATTGTTTTTTCAAATTCAAGAAGCTGCGATTAAAGCAGTGCCGATTATCTCTCTTGCATGTTTTTTAATA
This sequence comes from Helicobacter sp. MIT 11-5569, assembly GCF_000765695.2. GTDB lineage: Bacteria > Campylobacterota > Campylobacteria > Campylobacterales > Helicobacteraceae > Helicobacter_D. Next base: position 104,744 of record NZ_JRPB02000002.1, read on the forward strand.
GGGATTGTCATTGCCTATCAAGGAAGTTTGCAACTACAACAATTTGGGGCAAGTGTTTTGATTGTCGAAATGAGTGCTATGCTAACTTTGCGAGAAATGGCACCGATTATTGTTGCAATTATTATTGCAGGGCGTAGCGCGTCTGCTTTTAGCGCAGAGATTGGTATGATGCGCGCTACACAAGAGATTGATGCAATGCGTGTTATGGGGTTTAATCCGGTAACTTTTTTAATTTTTCCACGCATTTTTGCCTTGCTTTTTGCATTGCCATTAGTCGTATTTATTGCGGATATGTTTGGGTTGCTTGGTGGAATGTTAATCTCACAATTACAGCTTGGGATTAGTAGTGAGCATTTTGTTGAACGTTTTTTGCAAACTGTGGAAATGCGCCATTTTTGGATTGGAATGTTAAAAGCTCCATTTTTTGGGTTGATTATTGGATTGATTGGTTGTTATCATGGATTTGCTACGCAAAAAGATACGCGCAGCATTGGTGTGCATACGACAAAAAGTGTTGTGGAATCCATTTTTTGCGTGATTGCATTTGACGCATTATGCTCTGTGTTATTTACGCAAATGGGTTGGTAATATGGATTTCAAAAAAATAGCATCCGTTGTAGAAATTCGCAATCTTACAACAAGCTATGGAGAACGTATTATTCAAGATAACATTTCGTTTAGCGTTAAGCAAAAAGAAATTTTTGCCTTGCTTGGGGGAAGTGGAAGCGGAAAAAGCACATTGCTTAACACAATGATTTTTCTAAAATCTCCAACCAAAGGAGAAGTGCGGATTTTGGGCAAAGATATATGGAGTCTAAATCCCAAAGATGCTTTAGAGATGAAATTAAATTTAGGTGTTTTGTTTCAGTTTGGGGCACTTTTTAGCTCGCTTACTGTGCTAGATAATGTAATGTTGCCTTTAAGGGAATACACGTATTTTAGTCAAAGAGATATGCAAGAGTTAGCTTTTATGTGGTTAGTGCGTGTGGGATTAAAAAAGGAAGTGGCAAATCTTTATCCCAATGAGTTAAGCGGAGGAATGGTAAAACGCGTAGGGCTAGCGCGTGCATTAGCATTAAGCCCTAAAATTTTATTTTTAGATGAGCCAACAAGCGGACTAGACCCAAAAAGTGCAAGAGAATTTGACGCATTAATCGCACAACTTAGAGATTTATTAGGGATTAGTGTGGTTATGGTAACGCATGATATGGAATCTGTGAAAGGTGTCGTTGATAGAATGATTGTCTTAAAGAAAAAGAAGGTGTTTTTTGAAGGGAGTTTGGAGGATTTAAAAGAACAAATGGAATCTTTAGATGCATTTTTGGAGAGCATATAGGAGGGGATAATGGAGACGCGATTAAATTATGTTTTGTTGGGTATATTTTTAGTAGCATCATTAGTGGCGTTGGCAGGATTTGTATTTTGGATGGGAAAATATGATAGAAATTTAGGAGCTTATGAAGAGTATTATTTGTATAACAAAGAGTTGCCAAAAGGAATCCGCATTGAAACTCCTGTGCGCTATTTAGGGCTTCCGGTTGGATTTGTAAAGAGTTATGATTTGAGCGCAACGCAAGATAATGTTGAGATTATAATTTGGGTGAAAAAGGATATTGTCTTAAATCAAGGCGCACATGCGCGTGTGGAATCACAAGGACTGACAGGAGGAAATTATATTGCTTTAATACAAGGAGATGGAGAGCCTTTTAGGCATGATAGAAAGGTAGTTATAGAATTCGAAGAAAATTGGATTGAAAAGATAGGTAGCAAAACAGAAGTTGTTTTTGATAAACTTGAAGTGAGTTTGAATCATCTTAATACACTTTTAAATGAAAAGAATTTAAAGAATGTGGAGATTTCTTTAGAAAATATTATGCGCGCGTCTGCACAATTTGAAAATATGCTTAATGGGTTAAATGGTGTATTAGTTGAAGCAAAAGACGCAATGAGTGGAATCCAAAGAAGCAGCGTGCTTTTTAACGATTCTTTGTTGCGTGGAGATTATAATTTGCGTGCAATTTTAATGCCGCTCTTGTATCAATTAGAGCAAAATTCAAAGCGTTTAGATGGAATCTTGCAAGAAACAGAAGGCGCAATAGATGCGTTTTCAAGTTCTCCTAGTGGGTTTTTATTTGGGGGACAACAGCAAATTTTGGGACCAAGGGAGTAAAATGCGTGGAATTAAATATATCTGGATTTTAGGATTTGCAGTTTTATTAAGTGGTTGTTTGGGGAAAATTCCACAAGGACAATCTTATGAGTTAGGGGCAAATGCAGAAGTTTTACAACAAACTTTGCCAAAAAATATTTCTAAAAAACGTATGCTTGAATGGGAGATTATAGTTGCGCCAAAAATTGCTGGAAAGAAAATTGCCTACAAAAAAGATGCAAATACCATTGCGTATTTTGCTAAAAATACGTGGATTGAGCCATTTTCTGAAATACTCAATGCACTCTCACAAAAGGTTGCTTGGAATTATGGAATCTGGAAAAGTGATGATAAAGGAAATGTTGAACAGATTAAAATTAATGTTTTAGATTGCTATTTTGATACAAAAAAAGAAAGTGTTTTTGTGCAGCTCTTGGTGGAATCCAAAGAAAGTAGTGTGTTGATTGTAAAAGAAGAAGCAGTAGAAAGCGGAGGGTTTGTCAAGATTATTTATGCTTTTGAAAGGGCTTTAAATTTGGCTTTTGCTGATGTGTTTTTGAGTATTTAGGGGTTAATGTGGAATATCATATTGCCTTAGAAGAATTTGAGTTAGATTGCATTATTGGAATCTTACCTGTTGAAAGAGAAAAAGCGCAAAAGATTCGTATTGATGCGGAATTTGTCGTAGAGAAAAGTGAAGAATTTTTGGATTATTGTTTGTTAAAAAATTTTATTAAAGACGCATTTGATAAAGAATTTCAGCTTTTAGAAGATGCACATGATTATTTTTTAGCCACACTTCCAAAAAGTTTTCCACAAGTTAAAACATTTTGGATTAAAATCACAAAACTTGAAATTTTTAGCGATTGTAAAGTTGCTATTACAACCCATTATAAAGGAGTTTAAATGGAATTACAAGTGCATCAAGAAGCCCCGCTTTTTAGCCTTCCAAATCAAGATAATGCAGAGATTGCATTGCGAGATTTTCGCGGAAGTTTTGTTGTTTTGTATTTTTATCCTAAAGACAAAACGCCCGGTTGCACGACAGAAGCATGCGATTTTAGGGATTCTATGGAATCTTTAAGCGCATTAAATGTGGTTGTTTTAGGGGTTAGTCCTGATAGTGTGAAATCACATCAAAGTTTTATAGAAAAAGAATCTCTAAATTTTACTTTGTTAAGTGATAGCAATAAAGAAGTGCTTAAAAGTTATGGGGCTTGGGGACTTAAAAAATTATATGGTAAAGAATATGAAGGAGTGGTGCGCTCAACATTTTTGATTGACCCTGAAGGAAAAATTGCTTATATTTGGAAAAATGTGAAAGTCAAAGGGCATATTCAAGCGATTAAAGAGAAGCTAAAGGAACTGCAAACATAAAAAAGCCTCTTATAAAGAGGCAATTTTATTTTGCAACAATGCTAAAGATTCTACCGCGGCGATTAACTAGCATTCTTTTTGTTTGTCCTTTGTAGCGTTGCATTGCTTGGTTAAATTCTTTAGTGTTTGTGATACGATAGCTTTCAATTTGAGTGATAATATCGCCTGTGTGGAATCCTAACTCATCTGCGCGTGAGCCTTGCTGGACTTTGCTTACAATCACTCCTTCAAGATTATCTGGAATCCCAAATTGATTTTTAAGATTTTGGTTAAGAGAGCTAATTTCTAGTCCAGAGATTCCACTTTTTGCACCTTCGCTAACTTCGGTTGTTTCTGTATCTTTTGCTTTTGCGAGCGTTAAAGAGATTGTGCGTTCATCTTTATCACGCAAGAGAGTTAGTGTAACTTTTGTGTTAGGATTTAGTGTGCCGATGATATTTTTAAGCTCCGCTGCACTTTTTACTGCTATTCCATTGACTTTGGTGATTAAATCCCAAATTTGCAAACCGCTTTTTTGTGCAGGAGAATCTTTTTCAATAGAGATAATCACCGCACCTTTTTGGTTTTTATACACATCTTTTAAATCTTCGCTAATATCTTGAATACTAACACCTAAATATCCGCGTTCAATCACACCATCTTCAATCAGTGCTTTTGCAATTTTTTTCACCATTTCTGAAGGGATTGCAAAACCAATTCCGTGATTCCCGCCTGTGCGCGAAAGAATTGCTGTATTAATTCCAATTAATCCCCCGCGACTATCAACAAGCGCACCACCACTATTTCCCGGATTTATAGATGCGTCAGTTTGGATAAAGTTTTCATAATCATTAATACCGATTCCACTTTTGTTTAATGCGGAAATAATCCCTTGCGTAACACTCTCTCCAACCCCAAATGGATTTCCAATAGCAAAAACAACATCGCCCACTTGTAAATCATTGCTTGAAGCAAATTTTAAAAATGGTAAATCTTTTGCATTGATTTTAATAATTGCTAAATCACTTTTGGCATCTTTGCCGATGACTTTTGCTTCGTATTCTTTGTTGGAATCTGGAAGCGCGACAAGGATTTTATCAGCTCCATCAATTACGTGATTATTTGTTACAATATAGCCATCTTTAGAAATAACAACACCACTTCCTAAACTGCGCTCTACTCTATCTTTTGGAATCATAGAACCAAAGGAATCTCCAAAAAACTGCCGAAAGAAAGGGTCGCTAAAAATAGGATGATTTTGAAGATTTGGAGCTTTAACCTTTTTTTGTGTGGAAATATTTACAACTGCATTTTTTGCTTCTTTGATTGAGTTGTAAAAAGAATAAACTTTTGTTTGTGAAGCATCTGGAGCTTCACGATTTGTTATACTTGGCAATTCACCCACTTCAAAAGCAAAAACATTGCTTGCAACAAGTGCGCCAAGCAGTAAGTGTTTGATTTTCATAAATACTCCTTAAAATTTTATGGATATTATTTCAAAAAAATGTAAATCAATAAATAATAGCTTATTAAAGAAGATGTGCTTTTGTATATTCTCGCACTTTTAAATCTAGGGATTGTATGCTTTTAATATCGTTAAAATCAGGATTTTTAAAAGCATTTAGCGCATCTTGCACTAATTTTTGAATCTCTCCAAAAACAATAGAGTTTTGCAAAAATGCCTCAACTGCTACTTCATTTGCCGCATTTAAAATAAGCCCTAATTTTGGGTTTTCTAAAAGCTTATCTTTAAGATTCCATAATGGATAGCGTTTAGTGTCAATATTTTCAAATTTGTAGTTTATGTTTTGAAAGTTTAAATGTTCAATAATGGAGCGTTGATTATCTTTAAAATCTCTTAAAAATTCTTCTTCTAATCCTAATCCAAAGCAAATTGCATAGGCAATAGGAAGTTGCATATTTGCATTTGCAAAATGTGCAACAACGCTTCCGTCCCAAAACTCTACAAGAGCGTGTATGTGAGAATTGCGCTCAATAAAGGCATTAAGATTTTTAGAACCAAAGAGCCAATAAGCTTCTAAGATTTCAAAGAGTTTATTAACCATTGTCGCAGAATCAATAGTGATTTTTTGTCCCATTTTCCAATTAGGATGTTTCAAGGCATTTTCAGCATTTTGATTATGGATTGTTTCTATGGGAATATCGCGAAATGCTCCCCCGCTTGCTGTAATATAAAGATTTCTAAAAGGGCGTGGAGTTTTATTAAAATTTAGTAAATAGCTTAGGCTAAAATGCTCGCTATCAATAGGGATAATATGCCGCATATTAATACAATCCCCACCTACAACCAAGCTTTCTTTGTTTGCAAGAGCAACATTTTTGCCACAATCAATTGCGCATAAAGTCGGAGCTAATCCAATAAATCCAACAAGAGCATTGATAACAAGCTTAGATTCTGCTTCTTTGATTGCTTGTAGGATTCCATCATCTCCGGTGTAGATTTTGCCTTTAAAATCTTGTGTGATATATTTTTTGTCATTAGGGTTAGCGATGATAACAGCTTTTGGTTGGAATCGCAGAATTTGTGTATTTAATAGTGCAATATTTTTGCCTACTCCTAGAACTTCAATGGGCAGTTTATAGCGTTCTGCAATGGCAAGTGCGTTTATTCCAATAGAACCGCTAGCACCTAGAATAATCATAATTTTGCAAGCCCAAGAAGTGCATAAAGAATAATCACTCCAAAAAAGTAACCATCTAAGCGGTCTAAGATTCCACCATGTCCGGGAAACAAAGAACCGCTATCTTTTACATCTGCGCGTCTTTTTAAAAAACTTTCATACAAATCCCCAAAAACACTTACAAAGCTTGTGATGATTGTTAAAATGAATGCTTGAAAAAATCCACAAACGCCAAGCCCAACAAGTGTGCCTGCAAGAGTTGCTACGCTAATGCCCACCAAAACGCCTTCTTTTGTTTTATTTGGAGATGTGGGACAAAATGCGCTATTTGAAAAAAGTTTCCCTCCAACCATTTTGCCGCCAACATAGGCAAAACTATCAGTAAGTCCAACTATAAAAAGAAGCCAAATTACAGCGTTTATAGAATACTCAAGATAGAATAAATATAAAAAGACAAAAGGAATCGTGGGATAAATAAAAGGCATCATTTGCTCTAATGTTCCCTTTTTTGTGTAGCTTTGGTATGCTCCTAAAACTACGAGCGCGACAAATACTCCAATTGGGGATTCATAGATATAAACACTTGCCCAAATAAGAATCGCTAATGTCCAAAAAAATGTGTTTGGAGTGTTTTTGCTATCAGGGGTTGTTTTGTTGTAGAGTTTAAAGGCTTCGTAAAATCCAATAAAAAATGCAACTCCAAGCACGCTCCATAGCAAAATAGGGCTATGAAAGATTACAATCAAAATCACAGCAACAAGCATTACAAGTGCTGTGTAAATACGTCTAGGTTCAAGCAGTTTGATGTTATTTAGCATAATGGATTCCAAAAATATTTTTTGATAGGTTTTGATTATAGCTTAGAAAAGCTTTTAAAGTGCTTGCTAAAAAAGAATCTAAAATCTCTAAAATAGAATTGGGTGTATTGCACCTCAAATAAAAAGAATGAAAATTTATTTTTATAGCAATTTCAGCTTTTATTTTGCTATAATTCTGCTCGCTTTCCACTTTAAGAAGAGAGTTTTTTGTTTATCCCCCTTTTTTAAAGACATTTTCTTGTGTGGGAAGCTTAATTAGTTTTTCTCTCTTTCTAAACCGCTGACAACAGGCACAAATACGCAGCTTTCTAACTCTTGCTTGTTGCTTAGGATTCCATCGCGTTTTATAAAACGTGTAATAGTTTGTGTATTATTTGTTACGATTGGAGCGACTAGGATTCCGCCTTCGCTAAGTTGTGCAATAAGATTTTGTGGAATCTCTACCACAGAAGCAGAAAATAAGATTCTATCATAAGGTGCAAAAGTCGCCCAACCATTTTGCCCATCATCAAGCTTTGTATTGATATTGTAAATATCGCAGAGTTTTATGCGCTCTCTTGCTTCAAGCCAAAGTTTTTCAATGCGTTCAATGCTAAAAACGCGGCGAATTATTTTGCTTAAAATCGCAGCTTGATAGCCACTTCCACAGCCGATTTCTAGCACAGAATCCGCCCCTTCACATTGTAAGTATTCTGTCATTTTTGCCACAGTTAAAGGCGAGCTAATCCACTGACTTGCACCCATAGGAAGCGCATCAAGCGCGTATGCAAGATGTTTAAAGCCATTTGGCACGAAGAGTTCTCTATTAATGCTCAAAATCGCTTTTTCAACAGATGGGCTAAGCGGGAACTTTTTAGAAATTTCAAGCACCATATTTGCAGTTTTTAATGCCTGCATAATTCTAATTTAGCCCAATATTAATATATTTTCGCACTTGTGTAATGGCATTAAAATCTGCTAGCATTCCTATGATTTCTTCATTATCATTAGTTGTTGCATCTCCAAAAGGTGAGATGATTCCGCTGCCTTTTGCGCAAGTATCATTTGCGCCACCGCTTGCTAAAACAAAGCTTTGTGTGGTGATTGCTAAGGCTTTTGTGAGTGTTTCAAAGTTGTCTTTGCGCTCTTTACCCCATTGTGCTGGGACAAAAATCAAATCACAACCCTTGACGCGTTGCCATAACTCAATAAAGCGCAATTCAAAGCAGTTGATTGCGCCACAAGTTAAGCCATCAATTTTAAAAGGAGCAATCTCTCCTATATCCCCACTTTGAAAATGCAAATGTTCATTTCCTAGAGGAAAAAGCTTATGTTTGCTTTGTTTGTGCAGTAGCTCGCCTTTGTGAAAAACTTTTAGATTATTGTAGAATCCATCACGATATTTTTCAATCATTGTAAGAATAATCGTCCTATCGTTTGATAAGCACAATAACGATTCTGTGGCAACCTTTGCAAACTCTGCAGCTTCGTCCATTCGCTGATAGCAAAAGTTTGTCAAACAAACTTCGGGTGCTAAAATAATAGAATCGCTTTTGCAATTTAAAATTAAGTTTTTTAAATGCGTAAGATTCTCTTCAAAATTTTGCTTTGTTTTAATCTGCAATGAATAAAGTTGTTTAGAAATCATCAAAATTTATACTCCCTTTTGCGTAATTGGTTACATTTCCTTCAAAGAAATTTGTCTTTTGCTCATTAAAAGAGCTAAAAGAATCCACCCATTTAATAGGGTGTTTGGCATTAAAAAGTGGCGGCAATCCTACGCGCTTTAGCCGATCATCTGCCAAATAGCGGATATATTCGTGGATAATCTCACTTGTAAGACCAAGAATCTGCCCTTGTGTAATATAATCTCCCCAAGAAGATTCTATTTTAACCGCTTCTCTAAACATTTCCACCACTTCTTCAAGCAAATCTTTGGTAAAAAGATGCGGCATTTCTTTTTTGAGTGAGTTAATCATATTTTGGAATAACAACAAATGCGTAACTTCATCGCGTTGAATGAAACGAATCATTTGCGCGCTTCCTAGCATTTTGCCACTTCTTGCAAGTGTATAAAAAAATGCAAAACCGCTATAAAAATAGATTCCTTCTAAAATCTGATTGGCAAACATTGCCTTTAGCAAAGTCGGCTCTGTAGGATTTATCGCAAGTTCTTCATACACATTTGCAATATAATCATTTTTATTTTTTAGTTGTGTATCTGTGCGCCACATTTCATAAATTTCATCAGTATTTGCAGAAATGGATTCTACCATTACTGCATAACTTTGAGAATGCAAAGCTTCTTCAAAAGCTTGACGCACTAAAATGAGATTAATCTCTGGGCTTGTGATATAGGGATTGACATTATCAATGAGATTATTTGTCTGCAAAGAATCCATAAAAATAAGCTGTGCTAATGCGCGGTCATAACCGAGCTTTTCTTCTGGAGTTAAACCATCAGCATAATCACGTTTATCTTGTGTCATATTGACTTCTTCGGGAAACCACGAGTTTGCAAGCATAACTTTCCAAAGATTATAAGCCCATTGGTATTTGATTTTATTAAGCTCAAAGATACTCGTAGGATTACCGCCAAAAATCTTGCGTTCATTGACATTTTCTTGCGAGTTTGGATTATAAATTTTCTTGCGATTTATCATAAAAATTACCTAAAATCATAAGTGTAAAATAAAAAAAAAATTATAAAATTTTAAAGATTTAAAGACCATTAATTATAAATTAAAAGAATCTAAAAAGGTAAAAAATGAAAATCGTCAAACTTAATATTAGCGGTATGCATTGTAGCGCTTGTTCTGGGACTATTGAAAAGAATCTACAAAAGATTCCAAGCATTAAAACGATTAAAATTAATGCAATTAGTGGAAGGGCAAAAATCGCTTATGATGAAACGCAGATTGCAGAATCTAAAATTATAGAACTTATCACTTCTTATGGTTTTCCTGCTTCTTTAGATGATTCTAAAGCCCTTGAAATTGCGTATATTAAAGGGTTAAAAAAGAGATTGTGGGTAGCGCTTCCATTATTTTTGGTGATTTTTGCATTGCATATGTTTGGAGTGCATGGCTCTCTTAGCTCCATTGTGCAATTAACTCTTGCAAGTGTGGTGCAGTTTTATTGTGGATTGCCTTTTTATCAGGGGGCAAAGAGCTTTTTTAAAACAAAATCTGCGGATATGAATGTGTTAATCGCACTTGGCACAAGTGTGGCGTATTTGTATTCTTTGTATCTTTTTGTGAGCGGAGAGAATGGATTTTATTTTGAGGGAAGTAGCGCAGTGATTTGCTTTGTGCTTGTCGGAGAATATCTAAAATCTAGCGCAAAGAAACGTGCAAGTGATGAACTAGAGATTCTTGCTAAGCTTCTTCCTGCACAAGCAAGATTAGTAGAAAATGCGGAATCCAAAACCACAAAATGGGTTGATGTTGATAAAATCCAAAAGGGTGATAAATGTTTAGTAATAGGTGGTGAGAAGATTCCATTAGATGGCGTGATTCTCTCTGGGCAAGCAGAAGTGAGTAGTGCGCATATTAATGGAGAAGAATTGCCAAAAGCACTCACAAGTGGCGCAGAAGTTATTGGCGGGAGCTTAGTGCTTAATGGTGAAATTGTTATTGAAGCAAGCAAAGATTCTAATGAATTTTTCGTCTATGAAATGTTGGATTTGCTGGAGCTTTCACAATCCCAAAAACCCCCTATTGGAGTATTAGCCGATAGAATCGCAAGCGTGTTTGTGCCTAGCGTGGTTTTACTTAGTCTTATGAGTTTTGTATTTTGGTGGATTTGGAGCTCCGAGTTAGCCTTTGCGCTCTCCATTGCGGCTTGTGTGCTAGTGATTTCTTGTCCTTGTGCGCTTGGGCTTGCTGTGCCTTTGGCGATTGTGTGTGCAAGTATGCGCGCGAAAAAATCCGAGATTCTTATCAAATCTCCAGATATTTATGAAAAAGCAAAGCAGATTCGCACGATTGTTTTTGACAAAACAGGCACACTGACAAAAGGCGAAATTCTTGTCAAAGATTTTAAGATTCTCTCACAATCCAAAGATTTTATCTTAGGGCTTAGCTTTGCAATGCAAGAAAACAATCCACACCCTATTTCTAAAGCGATTTTAGAGTTTGCTAAAGATTCTACACCGCTGAAGTTGGAATCCAAAACTTATGCAATTGGCAAAGGCGTGCAAGCAACATTTAATGCAAAGAATTATTTTTTTGGTGCGCTAGATTGGGTGGAATCTAAAAGTGGCACAAATCTTGGGGAAATTGCGCGTGAAAATTGTGTTGCGCTTGGAAGTGAGCACGAAATTTTGGCATTGTTTTATTTACAAGATTCTATCAAAAATCACGCTAAAGCCACGATTGAAGCCTTAAAAATGCGTGGAATCCAATCTGTGATTTTAAGCGGGGATAATGAAGCAAGTGTGGCAAAAGTCGCACAAGAACTTGGAGTGGAGCAGTTTTTCTCTGGTGTAAATCCCGAACAAAAGGCAGATAAAATCGCACAATTAGCGCAAAATGGGGCAGTTTGCTTTGTCGGTGATGGAATCAATGACGCTTTAGCTCTAAAGGGGGCTAGTTTTGGAATCTCTTTTGCACAAGCGACAGAATTAGCGCAAGAAGTTGGCGATGTTTTGTTGCTCAAAGACGATTTATGGGGGATTGTGGAAGTTTTTGAACTTGCAAATGCAACCCTAAAAAATATTCGTCAAAATCTATTTTTTGCCTATGTTTATAATATTGTTTTGATTCCTGTTGCAGCGGGTGTGCTTTATCCGTTTTTTGGAATCGTTTTGCAACCCGCATTTGCTGGGGCGGCTATGGCATTAAGCTCACTTAGTGTTGTGAGCAATGCGCTTAGAATTTCAAAATTAAAATTAGAGCGTTGCGCATGATGTTTCTAAGGTTTTTACTAATAATAGGGATAGGCTTTTGTAGTGGAGTTTTTGGGATTGATTATTTGATTTTATCAAAGGAATATAAATTCAAAGGGCAAGAGATTTATGCAAAAGATTTGTTTCCGCAATTAGAAAATAATTTTTTGCTTTTAAGGATTCCAAGCAATACAAACAGCTATCAAGTCAAAAGTAGCCAAATTTTAGCGCAGTTTGAAAATGAAGGCATTGAAGTTGGGGCGGAATCCCCAATTATTACATTTAAAAGAGAATTTAGCGGGGAGCAAAATGGGATTAAAAGTCATATTTTGGCGGAATTTTTAAAAGAATATAAAAAGAATAATATTCAAATCCAAGAAATCCATTTGGAGCAAGTTACCCCTGTAAATTTTAAAGAAGACGCGATTAAATCTATTGATTTTCACCCTAAATTACTAAAGCGCAATACTGGAAGTTTTGATATTTTGGTGCAAGAAACAAGCGGTGAGCAAACGCGGAATCGCAAAGTGTATTTTAAGTATATCATTGATGCAAAACTTCAAGCAATTCAAACAAGCGAGCCAATTAGCGGAAGACAAAGCGTAAATCACAATAATGCCCATTTAGTTTGGATTCCTTTTGAACGCATTAGCAGCCCTTTAATGCAAGAAAGTGAAATGGGAAAAGTTGCGGTGCGCTCTTATACTCCAAAGAATACCATTATCACAAGAGATAGATTGATTCCAAAGCGTGTGGTAAAAAAGGGTGATAAGCTTTTAATTGGTGTCGTAGAAGATGGCGTTTTGCTTGAATTTACTCTTGAGGCACAAAAAGATGGAGCGGTTGGCGATAAAATAAAAGCGCGCGTGATTGATGGCAAAAAAACATATGAAGTAGAGATTTTAGAAGAGGGTAGGGCGAAGTTATTATGAAACGCATTATTGTAGGGATTAGCGGTGCAAGTGGTGCTAGGCTTGGGTTAAGATTTTTAGAATCTTTGCCCTTTGAAATGGAAAAATATTGCGTGATTTCAAAGGGTTCTAAGGAGGTTTTGAGGCTAGAAGAGGGCGGAGTGGGATTTGACTTTGAAAAAGTGCAGAATCTAAAATTATTAGATGATGAAAGTTTAGGAGAATGTATCGCAAGTGGTTCTTTTGTCTGTGAGGCAATGGCTGTGATTCCTTGTTCGCAAAATACTTTGGCAAAAATTGCTTGCGGGATTTGCGACACTTTGCTAACGCGCGCTGCTAGTGTGATGATAAAAGAGAATCGCAAATTACTCCTTGCTCCCCGTGAAATGCCCTTAAGTGCGATTGTGCTAGAGAATATGCTCAAGCTTTCAAGATTGGGTGTTAGGATTGCACCACCAATTTTTGGCTATTATGCGGGAAATCGCTTAGAAGATGTGGAGAAGTTTCTAATTGGCAAATGGTGCGATAATTTAGGGATTCCATTTGATTATCAACGTTGGAAGTGATTTGTTCTTCGCTGTTGGCATATTTAAGCTTTTAATAAGTTAGAATCCAAAAGATTCTAACTAGATTGGAGTCATTTAAATGCCTTCTGTTTCAAAAAATATTGCTTTATCCAAATGCGTAAAAAAAGATTGATAAGCTTCTGGAGAATCTACACTTTGGATTCCTATTCTTGCATTAGCACGCACAGAAGTAGAGGTTTTGCTAAGTTCTCTAATGGTGATTGTTATTTGCATTTGAGATTTATCTTGATATTTTGTCGCTGTGATTGTGCCTGCATCTAGGTTGATTCTATCAATTACAAATCCTAAATCTTGCAAAGTTGCCGAAGTTGCTCTTGCTACTAAAAGTTTTGGTTGTTCGTAGGTTTTGCTTTGATAGGTTCTTTGTTCTACGCTTTGCAAATCGCCAACAATTGCATTTTTTGAGCTACCGCAACCAATAAATAAAACCCCAATTACTGCTAAAAATAAAAACTTTTTCATTCTATATGTCCTTCTAAAAATACTGATTTTGAGAGTGCTTCAAAAAATTTTTGATAAATTGCCTCATCTTTAATTGTTTCTGCCTTTGTTACGCCACCTTTTGCATTAAAAACTACCCTTTGAATCGTTAGCCTTACATAAGTCTTTTTATGTGCTGGTTTTGGTATTATTACAATTGTTGCTCGAATATGTTGTGTGGCGTCAGTCATATTTACTGCAGCATCAGCAGAGACGAAAAGTGCCATAAATATAGCCCCTACGACTTGTCCTGCTTCTGTGGCATCGGCTGATTTGTTTCCCGTGATAACTCCAAAATTTCTATCCACTTCTTCTATGGTGTATTCCAAATCTTGCAAAGTGGCAATGCTAGAATCAAAGATTTTTTTATCATCATTAGTTTCAAAAACTCTTGTTTGCAGTTGCCTTTCTTCCAATGATGAACTATCAAGACTAAACATTTTTTGGGCATTAGTCGCACAACCTCCCAAAAATAAGATTCCACATAAAGATAGGATAAATACTAAATCAATCTTCACTAAATCCTCCTATATTTCTAAAAACTTGAAGTGCGATAACTCACATCTCGCACTTTATTTTGCGCATCAAATTTGACAATAATTGTTAAAGTTCTTTGGTTTCTAGCAGTGGAACCACTGCTACCGCCAACACCCAATAAAATTAGCCCGATTCCACCTTGTGTATTTTGATAGGCTTGTTGTGTAGAGACTTTATCATACACCCAAACTTCGCGCCTTTGTTCATCTGTTGAAATAATATTGGGAGAGCCTAATACTTCAACAACTTCGGCAGAACTCATACCAACTTTAATTTCTTTCTGTGCTTTTGCGACGCTAATTTTTTCATCACTTTGCGGATTATAAAGTGATGAACAACCACTTAAGATAAATAAACCAAACAAACAAAAACCCAATAAAGATTTCATTTATACTCCTAATGAATAAATAACTTATTATAATAAGTTGAAGATAGATTTTACAATTTATAAAATTAAACTTAACTTATTATCATAAGGTAAATTATTGTTGCTAAGTCCTGAAGAAGTTAAGGAAATTTATAAACAAATTGGCGCAAATGTTGCTAGGATAAGGAAACAGAAACACTATTCCCAGCTTAAGCTTTCTTTGGCGATTGGGCATAATTCTGTAAGTCTTGTTTCTTTTGCAGAAATTGGTCTTAAAGGGGCGCATTTTAATATTGAACACCTTTTGCAAATTGCTAAAGTTTTAGAGGTAGATATTTGTGAGTTTTTTGATGGAATCTCTTTGGATAAAATGGAGGATAAAAATCAAAGAAAATCTTAAATTTGGAATTTGTCCCATTGACTTTTACCACTTGTGCCTTTAGGACGTCCTAGAATCTTACCCTTGCATGCGGCTTTAAGCCTTGCTTATCTGTGCTAACTCTTAAATACGCATAAACCAAATGGAATCTTAATCTTCTTTAGTAAGGTTATTTTTTGCTTCTTCTGGGAGTTTAGATAAGAAGTTTGCCTTATTGAAATCTACGCCTTGCCCAATAGCTTCATTGACTAAGGCAATAGATTTTTTTGAGTTAAATTGACTAAGTGGGTGATAAGGCTCAAAAAGGCAGTTTGTAACAGCAAGCGCATACGCATTTTTTTTAATCTCTTGGGAAGCTGCGTGGGGATTATGAATGTGAGCAATACTTTGGATTAATTTCTCATCAAATTTCCAATAATTAAATAGAGTTCCTAAAAACGAAATGCTATCTATCCCACAATATTGGTTTTCTAACTCATGGACATCTTGGAAATTATTTGCTTGATTTTTTTCTAAAAACTCCTTAGCATTGCCAGATTTTATTAACATATCTGCAATTAAAATCATACCTAAACGCAATAACATAGCACATGGAATTAGCTCATTAGCAAGATTTTTATCTTCTTCTCTTAGCCATGTTGATATAAAATCCACTTCTTTAGAGCAATTGGTTAAAAATACATTGTTGTCTAACCCATAAGGAGAAACATTGATAGAAAAATTAGAGCGCACTGCATTTGCCATTACAGTATTTTTAATTGTTCCAGCTCCTAGTAAAGAAACAACTTGTTGAATGGTTGAAACTTGACGAGAAAGTCCATAAAACGGAGAGTTTGCAAGACGCAATAGTTCTCCTACAATTAAAGGGTCTTTTGACAATATTGCTGCAACTTTAGAAGTTTCTAAATCTGCCCCGCTAGAATCTACATAATTACGCAACTCTATAACAGTTTGCGGTAGGGGTGGCAATTCTTTAATAGTTTCTACAAGTAAAGGATTCATAAAATTTCCTTTAGTTAGAGTGATTTAATTAATATGTAAAGTGCTAATTTTATATCATATTTATTAAAACAATGCTTTAACATAAAAAAGTCGTTGAGTAAATCAGTGAAGTTGTGTTAAAATAACGCAAATTCATAAGGAAGTTTTATTTTATGCGTTTTGGAAAGATTGATTATTTAAACCTTTTGCCTTTTGAAGTCTTTGTGCGCACTTATCCGAAACCTTCACAATTTCAATGTTTTTATAATAAGAAAAAATCTTATCCTGCGCGCTTGAATAAGGAATTTTTATTTGGTCGCATTGATGCTGGATTTATCTCATCTATTACAGCACTTAGAGCGCAAAAAGAGAAGTTTAAAGCAGCAAATGTTGGAATCATAGCACGCAAAAGAGTGGTTAGCGTAATTTGTCTGCCTAAAGAGCAAGGGGAAGACTATCAATCTGCAACTTCAAATGCGCTTTTAAAAGTGTTAGGCTTAAAAGGTCGTGTATTAATTGGAGATAGAGCATTATTTGAAGTATTAAAGCGAGAAAAAGTTGGAGATAAAACATATATTGATATGGGAGAAAAATGGGTAGCAAATGAACATTTGCCTTTTGTATTTGGCAGGTTATGTGTGAAAGAAAATTATACGTTCTATGAGAAAATGATGCAGGCATTTTCAAAAAAGCGCGTTAAAATTCCTTATTATATATTGAAAAATGCAGAATTTAAAAGTGGAATTAAAAAACAAGAAATTTTAAATTATCTTAAAGTTTTGTCTTATAAGATAGATAAGAAAGCACAATTTGGAGTGGAGAGATTCTACCGAAGATTGCGTATTCTAGGAATCAAGCCTCCTAGCAGATTTTAAAAATTTTAACAATTTGTGGTTTTAAACTAAAATGTAGGTTTAATTTAATATAATGTTGCCCTTAAATTTTAAAAATTCCACAAAGCGTGGTTTAGGAGTAGCAATGGAGCAAACATTATCCATTATCAAACCTGATGCAGTGCAAAAAAATGTGATTGGGAAAATTGTTGATAGATTTGAGAGTAATGGCTTAAGAATCGCTGCAATGAAGAAAATACGACTGAGTAGAAATGACGCAAAAGACTTTTATGCTGTGCATAAAGAACGTCCTTTCTTTAATGATTTGATAGATTTTATGGTGAGCGGTCCAGTTGTTGTAATGGTTCTTGAAGGATTAAATGCAGTGGCTAAAAATCGTGAATTAATGGGTGCGACAAATCCAAAAGAAGCAGCAGCTGGGACAATTCGTGCAGATTTTGCTGATAGTATTGATGCAAATGCGGTGCATGGAAGTGATAGTTTAGAGAATGCACAAAGAGAAATTGCATTTTTCTTTGCAACAAGAGAAATTTGCTAGTTGAATGCAGTTAGCTTTCCAAAAGGTATTCCAAGCTTGTAAAAATGGAGAAAAGATTCCATTTTTTGTTGAAAGTGATGATAGGAAAGCACAATTAGAAGGCATTTTATCGTATGATAATAGCCATTTTAATTTATTAAAACTAAACGGAATCCTAAAGGGAAGTATTACTTTAATTTGTGATATTAGTGGCGAAGAGTATGAAAAAACACTCAATGAGCCTTTAGAATTTTATCTAAGTGATGGTTTTGTTAATTTAGATAATGAGCATTTTGAAGATGTAGTTGAGTGTGAAAATAGTAGTATTAATTTCAAAGAAATTTTACATGGTGAGTTAGAAATGATTCGCTGTGATTACCATACAAAAGATGATTAATTTTTAAGGAGTAAAAAATGGCAGTACCAAAGAGACGCGTGAGTAAAACAAGAGCGGCAAAAAGAAGAACGCATTATAAGCTAACATTGGCAGTTCCTGTAAAGGATAAAGATGGAACTTGGAAAATGCCACATCGTATGAATAAATTTACTGGAAATTATAAAAGCAAATAAAACTAGGGTGCAATGATGAAAATTGCCATAGATGCTATGGGTGGAGACTTTGGTTCTGCGCCACTTGTGCAAGGCTCTTTGCAAGCGTTAAAAGAGCGTAATTTTACTTTGGTGCTTGTAGGTGATGCGCAAGTGATTAAGCCCTTAATTCCTGCAAATTTTCTTTCGAAGATAGAAATTATCCATTGTGATGATTTTATTGCGATGGACGACAGCGCAACTTCCGCATTAAAGCGTAAGAAAAGCTCTATTTATGTTGCAATGGAAATGCTCAAAAATAAGGAAGTAGATGCTGTGGTATCTGCTGGACATAGTGGGGCTACGATGAGTTTGGCGACACTTAAAATTGGACGTTTAAATAATGTCTTGCGTCCTGCGATTTGCACGTTAATGCCACGCATTGATGGAAGCAAAAGTTTAGTGTTAGATGCAGGAGCAAATGTAGATTGCAAGCCTGAAAACTTATTTGAATTTGGTGTTATGGGTTATGAATATGCAAAAGCAATTTTAAATTATCCCAAAGTGCGAATTGGACTTTTGGCAAATGGTGAGGAAGAAAGCAAAGGCAATGAAATAACAAAAACTGCTTTTGAGCTTCTAAAAAAGCACGAAAATTTTATAGGTAACGTAGAGGGAAATAATATTTTTGATGGTAATGTAGAAGTTATTGTTTGTGATGGATTTGTTGGAAATGCCGTGCTTAAAGCAAGTGAAGGAGTTGCAAATTCTATTTCTTTTTTGCTAAAAAAACATATCAAGGCTTCACCTATTGGAATATTTGGTGCATTATTTATGCAAAATGTGTTTAAAAAACTTAAAAAGCAAATTGATTATGCTGAATATGGTGGAGCACCGCTTTTGGGTGTTAATGGAAGTGTTATCATTTGTCATGGAAAGAGTAACGCAAAGGCGATGAAAAATGCTGTATTTCAAGCAATTTCAGCAGTTGAAAATAATGTAAATCATAATATCGAAATTGCATTAGAGCAACTTAGAAATTAAGAAGGGGAAACCGATGGAAAAACTTATATATGCAAGCCTTAAATCCATTGGTGCTTATATTCCAAGTAAAATTGTTACAAATGATGATCTTTCTAAAATTGTAGATACAAGTGATGAATGGATTACCAAACGCACAGGGATTAAGGAGCGCCGCTTCGCAGAAAAAAATGAAGCAACAAGTGATTTGGCAACAAAAGCAGCAAAACTAGCGATTGCTCGTGCAAATTTAAAACCTAGTGATATTGATGCGATAATTGTTGCTACAATCTCTCCAGATTATTTTTGTATGCCATCTACTGCTTGTGTAGTAGCGCATAATTTAGGGATTATTGGCAAACCTGCTTTTGATATTTCGGCAGCATGCAGCGGATTTATTTATTTAATTTATTTAGCAAAATCTCTTATTGAATCAAGAGCGCATAAGAATATTTTGGTTATTGGAGCAGAAAAGCTTTCAAGTATTACTGATATGCAAGATAGAAGCACTTGTATTTTATTTGGTGATGGAGCAGGAGCAGTAGTGATTGGCACAACAGATGATAAGAATCTTAGTATTTTAGATGTAAATTGTGCTTCAAATGGGCAATATCAAGACTTCCTGATGACTCCGGGCTGTGGAAGTCGTAATCCTACAAATGATAAAGTTTTACAAGAGCGTTTGCAATTTATCAAAATGAAGGGTAATGAGATTTTTAAGCTTGCTGTAAAAACCCTAACACAAGATGTGGTAGAGATTTTAGAAAAAAATGCGTTGAGTAAAGATTCTATTGATTTTTTTATTCCTCATCAAGCAAATTTGCGGATTATTTCTGCTGTTGGTGAGGCATTAGGATTCCCGAAGGAAAAAATTGCATTAACTGTGCAAAAATATGGTAATACTTCCGCAGCTTCTATTCCTATGGCAATCAACGAACTTTATGAAGAAGGCAGAATCAAACAAGGTTCAAAGCTTCTTTTGGACGCTTTTGGTGGAGGGCTAACTTGGGGTTCTGCGATTCTTGCATTTAATGGACAATAATTAATACACTAGCGTTTGATGCAAAAGGTCTAAAATATTAATTTCCTTTCCTAGTTGTCTTTGATAAATCACATAATTTACAAGCACTTTCTTCCCATAAACACGTGATTCTTCATAGGGAATCATCTCCATACTATACCAAGGATCTAATGGATTGCTTTTTTTGAAGAGATAGTTTTTTGCCAATAGTCGTCTAGTAAAACCCGGTCCCCCATTATATGCGTAAGAAATAAATAAGGGATGGTTAAATTCCCTAACGAGAGGGCGCGTAAAATATTCCGCATAAGGCACATTAATAGCAGGATTGAACATATCTAAATAACTTACTTCTTGTTCTTGGTTAAGTTCTTTTGCTATAGCTTTGACATTAAAGGGCATAAGCTGCATAAGTCCTAACGCATAAGAAGTAGAAATTGCTGTTGGAATAAATAAGCTTTCTTGTCTTGCAAGAGCATAAAGTAGAGCTTGTTTATCATTTGAAAAATTAGAAAATACCTCTTTATAAGGCATTAAAAAATATTCTTTGTTAAAATCACGTGATAACCATACATAATGTGCTTTTGTTTCGGCATTATTAGTTTTTAATAAAAGCTGTTTTGCAGAATCCTTATTAGAAGCTTTAAGGCTTTTAAAGGAATCTTTAATTCTCTCCCATTCAAAAGGATTCTTGAAATCCCAATCCGCGCTTTTTTCTCTTGTTGGAACATCATAGATGATATTAAAATTAGGATTTTCTTGTAGCATTTCAAGACTCGCTAATGTATAAATATCTACGGATTTGGATTTTGTAATTTCTTGTAAATATTGTGTATTGTTGCTTGCTAGGAATGCCCAAAAAGTTGCACGATTTTTATTAAAAGAATATTTAGATAGTTTTTTAGAATGGAGAAAATAAGTGAGTGCTTGATTTTTTTTGTGGTGATGCATTGCATTTAACCCTAAATAAAAAGATGTTTCTGCATCTAATGTATTGATGATACTTTGTGGGTCAAGCGTTGTTAAAGAAGCATTAAAAGTGCTAAGATTTGGCGATAAAATGATATGTTTAAGAGCGCGGTTAAAACTATTATTGCGTTCTTGAATTAGCTTGATTATCGTCTCATTTGGGATTTTAAAATTTAAGTGGTTGCGATAAGCTGGTGAGATAGAAAAATAAAAGCTAGCAAATGTTTGTGCATCTTGTGTAATGAGTGTTTTGAAAGGGCTTTTAGACGCTAGAATCTGTAAATTTTTGGAGAGTTTTGCATTGTGAGGTTTCACATTATCCGAGATTCTTTTTAGAGTTTTTTTATCTAGCGATTCTGCTTTTTTTGTCGTAAGGGCAAGAGCAATACATTTTGCATCTTCTTTTAGGAGTCTATCTAAGCTCATGCGTTGGCAAATCGTTTGACGAGAGAGAGTTTTATTGTCTCCCTTTTTAAAATAAAGCCCAAAAAGTTTTGTATTTTTACGTGTCGCGAGATTATAGGCTTCTTTTGCCTCTTTTGGGCTAATATCTTGTTGTAAAAACAGCCAAATGTAAAAATCACGAGAGATTCCAGCAGGTTGTTGTTTAAGATAATCTAGCGTAATGTTTTGACCAATAGTAACATTTTGTTGGTTTTTGTGTTGAGCTTGTGGAGGTGTTTGAGCTCCAAAGGCAAGATTCAGACAGATTAAAAATAGAATAAGTTTTTGCATCATTTCTCCTTAGAAGCTATGTGCTAGTTGAAAAAGCAACTGCACAGCAAATAAATCAATAAATTTTAGTGCCAAAATAACAATAATAGGTGTTAAATCTACGCCGCCAATAAGCGTTGGAATAATGCGTCTAATCTTCGCATAGAGTGGTTCAGTGAGTCTAGCTAGAATCTGAACAATTGGATTGTAGGGATCTGGACGCACCCAAGAGATTAGTGCAGCGATGATAATTACCCAAATATAAATGTTGATTGCCATACTTAAGATTTGTGCAAATGCTTGAATGAAGGTGCTTACAACCATTTTTAGTTCCTTAAAATATCATTTAAGTATAAACGCAGAATCGGAAATAAGTCGCTAAGTTCTGGTCCATGTGTGTGTCCTGTAAGCAAGAAGCGCAAGGGTTTAAAGAAGCTTTTGCCTTTTAAGCCACTTTTTTGCATTGCTTCAGATTTAAATGTTTCAAATTCTGCTTTGCTAAAATCTTGTTCTTTTAGCATTGCTAAAAGTGTTTGCTGAAGTGTTTGTATCGCGTCTTTAAATTCCAAAATCTCTAGTGATTCTGCTTTTGTATCATTTTGGAGATTTTCTAGCAAAAGTGCTTTTTTGGCAAAAATAAAATCTACTTTTTCTCGAATTTCATTAAGCGTGCTTGCTTCTTGTAAATAAAGTTTAGCCAATGCGCCAATAGCGGAATCCTTATAGCCTAAAAGCACTGCTAAGTCTTGTTCATTAAGGCGTTTAAAATGCTCACGATTTAGGAATTTTAATTTATCAATATCAAAACGCGCCGGAGCTTTAGCAATTTTTCTAATATCAAACCACGTAAAGCAATCTTGCAAGGTAAAAACTTCACAAGGTGTTTTGTTTCCCATTAGCACGAGATAATTCACAATAGCTTGTGGCAAAAATCCGCAATCTAGCAACCATTGCACACTAGAAGCATTATCGCGTTTGCTCATTTTTTTTCCTTCTTCGTTTAGAATAATCGGTAAATGTGCAAATTTAACAGACTTTTCATAACTTAAATATTTGTGGATTAGCATTTGTTTTGGTGTATTGCTGACATGGTCTTCTCCGCGCACGATAAAATCAATATCATAAAGCATATCATCAACAGCACAAGCAAAATTATAAGTTGGGATTCCATCTTCTTTTAGAATAATAAAACTATCAATTTCATTGGGAGCAAAGGTAATATCACCTTTGATTTCATCGTGGAATCCCATTGTTTCTTTTGGTGCTCTTAAGCGCACAACAGGATGTGGATTTTTGTCTTTTTCAAGCTCTGCCCACGCATCATCATAGCGAAATGCTTGGTGATTTTCTTTCGCAATCTCACGCTTTTTGTCTAGAAATTCTTTAGTGCAATAACAATAAAATGCGTCTCCCTTTTGGAGTAGATATTCTGCAAGTTGGCGGTGGCGTTCAAAATTATGACTTTGATAGACAAGATTATCCCAACTCATTCCAAAAAGAGTGAGCAAAAACATAATATCTTTATCTTTGCCTTCAATATTGCGCGCTGTATCCGTATCTTCAATGCGAAGTAAAAACTTCTCATTGCGTTGTTTAGCGAGAATATAATTAAATATAGCAGCACGCAAATTTCCCGTGTGCATATCACCTGTTGGGCTTGGTGCAAATCGTAGCATTTTTAAACCTTCTATTAAATTCTGAGGATTTTAACATAAGCAAAATTATAATTGGCAAAAATTTCTTTTTTTGAAAGCTTAAGTTTTTTAGATGAACTGGTAGCGATTATCCTGCCTTATATCATAAAGGCAATGTTGCTCTGGCTTGTTAATATGAAATGTAAAAATCGGAGGAACAAAGGAGTAAAATCCCATAAACATAAACCATTCTCTGTTGTATTTAATGGTCGTGTGAGTATTTTCATCAATAATTGTGCGTATGAAATCTTCATAATCTTGCGTGGAATCTGTGTAAAACTCATTAGAATATAGACTTAGAATTTTGCGTTCGCAATAGGGATTTTGGATAATATCTTCTACACCGATGTTAAAAAAGACATTAAAAGTTGGGTCTAGGATTTGCCATTGATTATGCGTTTTGACTTCCAAAAATGCATGCGCCCAGCCTCTAATATCACTATAAGAAATCACACGTGATTCCATACCAAAATGTTCTAGCAGCATATAAAGTGCATAGGGTTTTTGTCCGCAATGTCCATATTTTAGCTTAGTAAAATATTCATATAGGTTTTTAAAGATTACATTTTCTGTGGTGTTTCTTGGCGTGTAGTGTTTGGTCTTGTGGATAAAGTCATTTAGATAGAGATAAAAAGCAAGCTCTTCTTGGATTCCACGTTGTTTTAATTGTTTGTGGAGGGATTTGGATTGTTTATTAAAATCATCTCTCAAAGATTTTAAGAGATTGTTTAAATCTTGCTTTTTTTGTGTTCTGCGGGGGGGGGGGGCAAATTATAGGATGATTTAAAAGCGTTTTGCTATGTGTAATTTGAAGTGGAAAATACTCTTGGACTTGTAAAGGGCGGATAGAACTAGATGTGTATCTGTATTGGAGTTTAGTGTCTATAAGCATTTTGGAATCCTTTTTTGTGATTGTAGCAAAATTTATGCTTTTTGCGTAGGTTTATAATCCCCCAAAACGGCGGTTGCGGTTTTTGAACTCTAAAAGCATAGATTCTAATTCTTCTTTGCTAAAGTCTGGCCATAGTGTTTTTGTAAAAAATAATTCTGCATAAGCACTCTGCCATAACAAAAAATTAGAAAGGCGCATTTCTCCGCCTGTGCGGATTAGCATATCAACATTTGGAATCCCAGCTGTATCAAGTGCATTTTCAATCGCATCAATACTAAGCATCTCTTTAGAGAGTTTTAAAAATGCGCGGCGCAATTCATCTTGCGACCCATAATTTAAAGCTAAAATTTGCGTTAAACCATTGCATTGTTTTAGACTTTCTTGCTCTAAATGTTGGATTTTTTGTTGTAGGCTTTGGCTAAAAATGCTTAAATCGCCAATAGATTTAAAAATGATATTATTTTCCAAATAGGTGGAAAATTTGGAATCCAAATATTCTTCAAGCAAGCGCATTAGAAAATTCACTTCTGCTTTTGGGCGCTTCCAATTTTCCGTAGAAAATGCGTATAAGCTTAAGTGTGTAATTCCATATTTGGCGCAAAACTCTGTGATTTCTTGAATCTTTTGCGCTCCTGCTTTATGTCCAAAGGTTCTTGCTTGTAAATGGCGTTTTGCCCATCTGCCATTTCCGTCCATAATTATTGCTAAATGTTTTGGCATTTAACCCTCTAAATCCAACAAAGAATCGCTAAAATCATAAAGTGGCACAATGTTGCTATTGATGTTGATATGCGTTTCTTTGATAAAAGCGAGAGAATCTAAATTTCTGCGTAAGAGATTTGCGACACTTTCATACATAACGCTAATATCTAAGCGCACCCCTTCTTTAAAATCCCATAGTAAGCCCCAAGTTGCTCCAAGATTAGAAAATACAGAATAAAACTCTAAACACTCTTGTTCTTGCACACGTTTTTTGCGAAGCTGCATAAAGCCATTTTTACTTTCATCATCATAATGAAGTGGGATTGTCAAAACCTTGTGTTTTAAAGACATTAGCATATGGCTAAGAAAAGCAAATTCCCATTTAGATTCTGCATTCGCAAGACGGTCTGTTAAAAAACCTTTCATAATATCAAAGGGATTATCACTATTGCGCAAAAATTGTTCTAATGTTTTTTCATTAAGCTTTAAAGGCACATTGGAATCTTTTAGTAGATTGGGTTGCTTGATGAGATTAGAAAGCGTGATAGCACCCGTGCTTCCTCGCCCCATCATTGCCCAGTATTTACCGCCAACTTGAAGCTCTTTTAGGCTTTTTGTCTCCATTGCAGTATTGCCCACTTTTAGCATATAGCGGATTCCTTGTAACTTTTCCATTACTTCAAGTTTAATTGGCAATGTAGCGTTAAATTGTGTTGTTTTTGAGGAGTTTTGTAAGGTATTTTGCACTTGGGCTAATTGGTGCAATTGCTTTATCATAAATGGCGTGCCTCTTCTAAGATTTTAAATGCTAAGCTTACTTTATCACAGAATCCTAAATCTTTGACAAATGTATTGGCGATCCATAAAAGTTGATTATTTTCTGCGTTTAAAGGATTATGGTCTTGCGTGATTGTGTTTAGACAAATTGCATCTAATCCTTTTGTCTTTAAAGTTTTTTTTGCATGTTCAATTCCATTTTTGGATTCTAATTTAAAGCCAATGGTTTTTTGGGTTTTTTTGAGTGTAGCTAAAATATCTTGATTTTCTTGTAAAGACAGATTCCAATTTGCTCCTATATCTTGTTTTTTTAGTTTCTCTCTTGAGGGGTTTTTGGGGATATAATCACTAATTGCAGCACTCATAAATAAAAAAGCTTGCGCATTTTTTGCATGATTTTTTGTTTGCCAAGCTATGATTTTTTGTAAATAATCTTGTGTGGATTCCACATTTTGTTTTTGAATCTCTAAAGGCAAGATAAAGGGGAATTGCGTGCTTATAAACTCTACTTCTGCTCCTAAAAAATATGCTGCTAATGCTAGGCTTGCTCCCATTTTTCCACTAGAATAATTAGAAAGATAGCGCACAGCATCAATGGATTCTTTGCTTCCTCCACCACTTACACACACGCGGCATTGTTCCCAAAAAGGATTTTTGTAAAATGCGCGTATAACAGCAAAACTTATCTCCAAAGGTTCAGCTAGCGCACCATTGCCGATACTTTGACAAGCGAGTTCTTTGCATTGTGAAGCAATGAGCGTGATTTCTCTTGTTTGTAGAATCTCTAAAGATTTTGTAGTTGCAGGATTTTCTAGCATTTTTGTATTTGCTGCTAGGGCAATGAGTTTTTGTTTATCAAAAGCTAAAAAGCTCTCCAGCAAGACATTATCAGCAATTCCATAAGCGATTTTGTTAAGTGTATTAGCTGTGCAAGGGGTAATAAGAAATAAATCTGCCCAAGTAGCAATCTCAATGTGGTTATGTGGAATCTCTCCCCAACTTTGTGTATCTTGTGTTAGCACATTATGGTGCGAGAGTGCTTCAAAGAGTAGGGGGGTTAAAAAATTATGCGCGCCTTTGCTCATTACCACGCGCACATTTGCTCCTAGCTTTTGCAGGATTCTTATAAGTTCTAAGCTTTTGTAAATTGCTACGCTACCACACACGCCTAGAGCAATGTTTTTGTCTTTTAAGGGCTGCCCTAGTGCTTGAATTGTTTGTTCCATTTTTTCTCCACCTATTCTGCTTCTAGTTCAAATTGCATATCATTTGCGTTTAGTGGTTTGGAATCTTTTTTATAAGGTTGGACATAGCCTAAATCTATAAGTGCGTTAGAAAGTTTTGCAAGGATAGGACCGCCAGTCCCACTTCCGCTTCCACCATGTTCGACCATTATTGTAATAACATAGCGGGGGTTGTCAGCAGGTAAAAATCCTGTAATCCATGCTTGAGAGCGGTGAAAATAATCCATATCAGCTTCTTTGATTCTTGCTTTATCTTCTTGCGAGATTCCAATAACTTGTGCTGTCCCGGTTTTGCAAGCAAGATAAGCTCTCGATTCTCTTGTTGCATAGTTTGCTGTGCCACCAACTTGGCTGCATACTTGGCGCATTCCTTCGCGTAAAGCAGGGAGCTTACTTTGTTCAAATGCGTTTAAAACGTCTCTTGGTTCTTTATTGATAGGATTTTGACCTATATCTTTTACAAAATGTGGAATTGGAAGTTTGCCACTCGCGATTAAAGCGGTGTAATTTGCAATTTGTAAAGGTGTCGTTAGAAATAATCCTTGTCCAATAGAGCTAACGATGCTATCGCCTGCATACCAATCTTGTTTATAGCGTTTTTTCTTAAAACTTGGACTTGGGACAATACCGATAAATTCGTTGGGTAAATCTACGCCTGTTTTTTCTCCTAAGCCCATTTTTCTTAGCACATTAGCAATATTTTCAAAATCTGTGCGTTGGGCTAAAATATAAAAATACACATCTACGCTGCGTTTAATTGCCTTATATAAATCCGCGCTGCCATGTCCTTCTTTTTTCCAATCACGGAATTTTCTTCCGCCTAATTCAATAAAAGCGGGAGTTTTAATTTCGGTTTTTTCGTTAATATCTGCATATTCTAAAAGTGCTAGCCCCATTCCCATTTTTATTACAGAGCCGGGCGGATACAATCCATTAATAAACTTGTTAATGAGTGGTTTATAAGGATTATCACGTAGCGCATTCCAATTTTCGTAAGAAATTCCACCCACAAAATGGTTTAAATCATATTCTGGATAACTCCCTGCTGCTAGAATCTCGCCATTGTGTGCGTCCATAACAATTGCAGCACCATTTTTGTCTTCAAAAATAGAATCCATTGCGCTTTGGAGTCTAATATCAAGAGTTGTAACAAGGTTGTGATTTTCAATAGCTTCTTTATGGGAGAGCACCCCCATTTCTTGATTAAGCGCAGTAACTTTTACAACGCGTTCGCCTAGCTCCCCTTGCAAAAAAGTGTCATATTGTCTCTCTAGCCCTTCTTTTCCGATATTTCCTGTATATTTTGTGATGGGTTGTCGTTCTATATCTGTTTTGTTGGCGCGACTAACATAGCCAATAACATGTGAAGCAGTAGTTTTGTAAGGATAGAAGCGGCGTGCAAGTGGAATGACGCGTAATGAGCTACTTTGACTAAGTTTTGGGTAATGTTTTAGAATCGTATCATGTTCTACAAAGTCAATTACAGAGATAAATTCGTGATTATAAGGAGAATCTTTTTGATGATATTTTTTGATGAGCTCTTCTTTAGAGTATTTTGGAAAGAGGACTAAAAGTTTTTCTATTTCTTGCTCTAACAATGGTAAATTCGTGCGTAAAGAAAGACGCGGTGGTAAAGAAATATCAAAACCAACAGTATTTGTAGCAAGGGGGAGTCCATTGCGGTCTAAGATTTGTCCCCTAATAGGGATAATTGGCTCTTGACGTAATATATTTTTGCTTGCTTGCTCTTCAAAATTGCTGTGTTCTAATATGCTAATATTAAAGATTTTAATCAGGAGTGCAAACCAAAAGAGAATAAAAATACTAAAAATTAAAATAATACGTGCATTCATCTATAAAATCCATAAGAAAAACCAAATTAAAATGACTTCTATTGCTGCATATAGTGCCAAAAACCAAGAAAATTGTGGGGTTGGGGCATCAAATAACCAGCCAAAAAAGTATAAAAATGCAAAATATCCAAAATAAGCATAGAAGATAAAAAGAGGAATAAAGATTTTGCTATATCCAAAGAATTTGCGGAATTTTGGAAGCAAAATCTTAAAGGAAAAGACGATAAATAATAAAGTGCTTAATAGCGGCAATCCTTTGTTTGCTTCAAAATAGAGAAAAAATGGGACTAAAAAATAAAAGATTCCAAAGGATTGTTCTTCATATTTTTCTTGTGCAATGACATAAGCAATTCCAAAAAGGGGTGGCAAAAAATAGTAAATATCAGTAGTTGCAACATAAAAAATAAAGAAAATTGCTAAGAAAAAGATTCTTAGATTTCTTTTATCAGTGCTATTTCTTCGCATAGTGGAAAATGTTTGCATAAGATACAATCCGCCCATATTTTTTGATTTGGAATCTTGTCTTTACTGATTTCTATAAAATTGAGTTTTTCAAAAAGTGCACGTTTATAGGTTAGCACTAAAATTTCTTTTACACCTAGCATTTTTCCCTCCCTTTGACAATCTGTAATAAGCGCAGAAGCGACTCCTAAACGTTGCGCAAAAGGGGCAACAATTAAGCTTCTAATCTCTGCTAGAGTAATTGAATGTAAATGTAAGGCGCAAAAGCCGAGCATTACAGGATTTTTTAATGCACTTAAGGGCTTATTTTCTAGGGTTAATTTTTTGGGTTTAGGGGTGGATTCTAATAAAGATTTTTCTTCCCATGCTATGCGGTAAGAGCGAATCATATTTGCCATAACATCTATGCTGCGTTCTAAAATAATTCCGCGTTCAACTTCTGGACGCACGATTTCACGCATTGTTTCAATATCGCTTAATACGGGTCGTGTAATAATCATAGAGTGTATCCTAAAGTATTTTCTATAATAAAATCTGCAATTTTTGGAGTATTTTGCTTTTTTAAAGAGCTTGAAAATAGCGCGTTAGGAAATGTGGCTTTTAGCTTGTTTTGTTCGCTAGCATTGAGTTTATCAAATTTTGTAAAAATTTGCACAAATCTTTGGTCTCCTCTTAAAAATTGTCCCACAAAAGCGACAAGATTAGAATCAATTTCTAAATTTGGGTGTCTGCTATCGACTAAATGCACAAATAATCTAATGCAATCCCTTTTGCGTAAAAATTCTACCAAATTGCGATTCCATAATTCCTTTTGACTTTTGGCAACTTTTGCATAACCAAATCCGGGTAAATCAACAAACATTAGCTTTAAAGCTTCCTGTTTTGTGGAGTCTTGTGGCAAATTTTTGCACCATTGTGTTAAGAAAAAATTAATAAGTTGTGTTTTTCCCGGAGTGGAGGAGCTTTTTGCTAGATTTTTTTGATTACACAAAAGATTAATAAGCGTGCTTTTTCCTACGTTGCTGCGTCCTAGAAATGCCACTTCTGAAAGTATGGGAGGGGGGCATTGGGAGAGATTTTGCGCTGAAGTTAGAAAGTTTGCGCTCTTTAGGTTAAAAGCTTGCATCATTCCTCTTTGTCTAGTTTAAAAATTAAGCGTGCAGGTTTTTTTTCATTGCCTATAATGTTAATATAACCTTCATTGTGTCGGACTATGATTTTATCACCACGCACAACATTGTTCTTTGCTTCTTCTTTGACAATCGCATTGCCTACAATCTGATATTCTTGTGTGTCGGGAAAATAAAGTGCTTCGTTGGATTCTCCTTCAATCTTGCGTCCATCTTTTAGATTAAACCAAAAATGCACATTGCCAAGTGCTTGCATTTTGTTTGGACGATTATTTGCATCAAGATAAACAAAGGCTTCATTAGCAGTTAATCTATCTCCTGCACGTTTGATTTCTACATTGCCCTTGAGTTGCGTTAGCCTTTTTTTCTCATCTCCAATAAATTCTTGTGCGCTTACTTCAATTTCATCAGCAAACATAAAAAGTCCAAAAAATAGGATTCCAATTAAGAGTTTCATTTTTCTGTCCTTAAAATCCCATGAATATTTTTAGCATAAACTTTTTCATTTTTATAAACAACATTATTCCCACGAACGAAGGCACTTTTGTCTGAAATAACAAACTCTCCGATTCCTTCTAAGTTTCTGGAATCTAAATAATAGCGAGCTTGCTGACTCCAAAATTTAGTTTTACCATGACTATAATCCACTCCTTGTGGAAAGAAAATATTGTTGTTGCTATATAGGGCAAAATCGGCTTGTAAATTTTCTTGTATTTTATTATTGAGATTTTTTACTTGGATAGATTCCAACTCATTTTCTTTGTTTGCATTTTCGCGTGCTTTTTCACCATTTGCAATAGTGCTTACGCCATTTTCTGTGATTTTAAAATATGCAAAATTAAAAATTTCAAAGCGTGTAATATTTTGTTGTGCATCAGCAATTTTTGCTTGTTTTGCGCTAAGAAGTAGAACCATTGTTAGGCTCAATCCACACAAAGCAACGAAAAATAGTGTTACTAATTGCGCGCTTTGAAAGGATTTTAAAGGATTAGGCAAAGAGTTCATAGAGTTTTACTTCTAAATTTTCTTTTTTGATAAGCTTGTCAATCATTGCTCTAACTGCACCTTCCCCCCCTTTTTGTTTTAAAACTTTGCGCACATTTTGTTTGACAAGTTTTACTGCATCTTTTGGAGCGTAAGAGTGTTTGACAAGTTTTAACATACTTAAATCATTTAAATCATCACCAATAATTGCGACTTCATCTAATGTAATGTTTGCTTCTGTTAAAATCTCTTTTAAAGCTTGCGCTTTGTTTTTAATCCCTTGTTTAAGGTAAGTAATATTTAATTCTTTGGCGCGGTTTTCTACAAGCGTGGATTTTCTGCCTGTTATGATTGCAACTTGTCTTCCTAATTTAATCCAAGCAGCAATCCCTAAACCATCTTTGACATTAAATGCCTTAATTTCTGTTCCTTCATCGCTATAAATAATACTTCCATTGCTAAGTGTGCCATCAACATCTAACACGATAAGTTTTATCATAATATGCCTTTTGTGCTAGGGATTCCAAGTGCATTATTTTTTACACAAGCCCTACGTAATGCAACTGCAAAAGCTTTAAAAGTAGCTTCGATTAAATGGTGTTGATTCTTTCCTCTTTTTGCAACAATATGCACAGAGAGTCCAGCATTAAATACAACTGCGCGAAAAAACTCTTCGACTAGCTCGCAGTCAAATTCTCCAACCTTTCCACAAAGTGGAATCTCAAAAACCAAAAAAGGGCGATTGCTAATATCTAAATCACATTCTACACACGTTTCGTCCATAACAATGCTTGCATTGCCAAAGCGTTCTATTTTGCTAATAGGAAAAAGTGCTTGCTTGAGCAATGTTCCAATCACGATTCCGCAATCTTCTACGCTATGGTGAAAATCTACTTTTAAATCTCCTTTGCAAGTAAGGTTGAGATTCCAATTTGCGTGTTTGCAAAGAGATTGCAACATATGGTTAAAAAAGCCAATTTCGCTTTGAATCTCTCCGCTACCGTCCCCATAAATTTCCAAAGAAGCGGTGATTTGTGTTTCTTTTGTGTTGCGTGTTAGTGTTTGCATAATCTCACCTTAGCTATTCTGTGGTAATAAACGCACCGGTAATTTTTTGTAAAGCAATAAAATCTCTTGCTTCTGCTTCGCTCTTAAACCCACTTAACATAACACGATAAATAGGCGCACCATCTAGCATATATTCTTTAATGATTGCTGGGTATCCATGAATTTCAGAATTGCTTTGTTGATAGCTTTGTGCGCCTTCTTTGCGCCTAAATGCGCCAATTTGGACAAGAAATTGTGAAAGCTGCATTGTTTTTTGTGTCGTGGCAATTTTGTATTCACTATTTGCAATAGTTTCTTGATTGAGCGGAAGGGAATTTGAGATTGTCCCATTAAAGCCAATAACTTCCACGCGCACGCGTGCTGTTCCTTTTCCCATCATATCAATATCTTGCGCCGCACTTTTGGAGAGGTCAATAATTCTACCTGCAACAAAAGGACCCCTATCATTAATACGCACAATTGTCGAGCGTCCATTTTCTTTGCTTGTTACACGCACGATTGTATTCATTGGCAAAGTTTTATGCGCAGCAGTGTGTGCATGCATACTATAAGTTTCTCCATTAGAAGTTTTTTTGCCATGAAATTTAGGTCCATACCAACTTGCGATTCCATCATAGCTTTCCCCTAGTGTTACTGTTGTAGGGTAATACCATTTGCCATTAATTTGATAAGGGCGCATTGTGGCTTTTTGTGATTGTGCGCTATTATTCATTGTGCCATAGTTTGGAGCACCTCCATTATAAGTAACATTTGTCCCTTTGGAGCTACAACCACTTAGCAGCAAAAGTGCTGTAAAAATTCCTAAAATGATTCCATAAATTTGCATTTTATCCCTTATTAAGCGGAATCATAATTTCTTGATTGATAGAAAGCGCGCTAGTATTTTTGATTCCATTGTATTGTGTGATTTGTTTGCTTGGAACGCCATAACGCTTAGCAATAGAATAAATAGTATCTCCTTTGCCGACACGATGCACAAGATAAGGCTTAATTTTAAGCTCTTGATGTTGAGTGTTTTCTTTATATTGCGCTAAGAATTGATAAGGCAAATGCACATGATAAGTTTTTGCAAAGGTTGGTGTGATTGCGCGTTTAAATTGTGGATTATAACGTTTTAGCTCATTAAGAGAGATTCCAGCTTTGGAGGCGATTTGATTAAGCGGTGTAGCAGGAGCTACTTCAATAGTTGCCAAAAGGGAATTTGCTCCACGATTTAAAAAATAATCATAATCATTTGTTTTTAGTGTATCAATGTTATGAAAAAGCAAAGAAACAGAAAGAATTTTGCGGATATACATGCGGCTTTCAAGCGGAATATACTTTTCTTCTGGGTCTAATAGCACACTTAGCGAGTCGCTACCTGCATTTTCTATTGCTTTTCTTAAGCGCCCATCACCACAATTATAAGCAATAGCAGCTAGATACCATTTCCCAAAAGATGCCTTTAAACCTTTTAAATAAGCAATAGCAGCTTGTGTGGATTTAATAGGGTCTTTGCGTTCATCAATTTGCGCATTGATGGATAGTCCCAAAGATTGCGCTGTTTTAGGCATAAACTGCCACATTCCAGTTGCACGTTTGCTAGATCTTGCTGTGAGTGAAAAACCTGATTCTATCATTGCAAGATATAAAAATTCTTGTGGAATCCCTTCTTTTAAAAACATTTCTTTAAGTGTTGGAATAAACTCGTGTCCATTTTTAAATCTTGTCAGTAGATAATCTTGATGTTTATCGCCAAAAAAAGTATTTTTCACATCAATAAAATAGGTATTATTCAAAAATTCAGGTTCAACATCAAAGGTTTTTAGCACATCTTCGCTGCGCATGTCATAGCCTAAATCATCGAATTGTGCATAACTAAAGGTAAAGAAACAAAGCAGGATATAAAAAACTTTCATTTTGGAACAACCTCAAATTAAAATAAATATTTAAGCTTAAAAAGCTCTTATTATATCTAAAAAAAATATAATTTTCAAGGAAATATAAGTATTCTAAGGAATGATTGTATTTGTAACCATAACTAGTTAAATTTTACATTTTATTAAAATATGCTATAATTCAGGCTATTTGGCTACATTTGCCTCATGTTGTTTTCTGTATGAAAAGCCCCATAGCTCGCGCTACAATCTATCTTAAGATGTCAAAAATGCCTACAAATACAATATTTATGGGAGAAATTCCTTTAGGAAAACTCTTTTTTGTGCGACTTGAAAATGCTTTCTTGCTTGCTGAGAGTAACTCAAGCATTGAAGTGGTGAGTGATTTTGATAATTTAGAATCTGAACTTAGCGCGTGGTGCTGTTTAAAAGGTGAAAAATTTTTACAAAAAGCCCCCTTAAAACATTGTTTTTCCTACTTGCTTTTAAAACAATCTCAAAATGCTTTTCAACCTTTGAAAACGGATTCCATATTATCCACTTCTCCTAGTAACTTTGGACTCACTGCAAGAGATTCTTTGCCTCAAGTGGCAAGCCCAGAATATGATTTTATATTAAACAACAAAGAAAGCATTTGGAGTGAAAATCTAACGCGACTTTATGAAGATGCCAAGAGAGCACAGTGGAATGCAACAAGTGAGATTGAGTGGAATGCGATTCCAACTTATGAAAAGACATTAGAATTTGCTATTGCGCAAGTGATGACTTACCTTGTAGAAAACGAGTTTTCTGCCCTTTATGTGCCTTCAAAATTTTTGTCAAAAATTTCTCCTTATTATACAGAAGTGCCTTTGCTTCTCTCTAGTATTATTGGCGATAAAGCAAGGCATATCGAAGTTTTTATTAAGCGTGCAAAGGCAACGGGTTTAGGATTGCAATACTCTACTCTCACAACACAGCAGAGCCTTTATACGCTTTTTCGTGAGGAAAATTATTTTGTATCTAGCTTTTTGTTGCATATTATGGGTGAAGGAACTTTTGTAGATTTATTATATTTTTTAGAAGAGCATATCCTAGATGCGCCCACAAAAAAGCTTTTGCGCCTTGCAAGAAAAGATGAGATGCGTCATGTGGCTTATGGAATGACACATATTAAGCAAAGCTTAAGTAGTAATCCCAACAAAATCTTCTTATTAAAACGTTCTGTTTTAGAGCGTAGACGCTATTTAGATGAGTCAAGTGGAGAGTCTACATTGTTATTGGAATCTTTAGCAGTAATTGCTGGTGGAGGAGATATGCCAAATGCTATAAAAAAAGGTTTTGAAGCCCTAGAAGAGTTAAAACACAAAATGGAAGAAAATCGCACTAAGCGTCTAGTAGAGTGCGGAATTGATGAAGATCTTGCAAGAGAGCTAAGCAAATCACACACGCCAAATTTTATGTAGAATCTAAAATCTTTTGTGATGGCGCAAATTGAGCTATCCCAAAGGATTTATATCCTTGAAATCTGTATGATTATTCGACAAAAAAGGAGCTTAAATGCTAAACAAAGAAACAATTTTAGATTCCGCATATTCCTTTGGCAAGGAATATGTTGCACCCTTGACAAAAGAAGCTGATGAGCATGGGAAATTCCCAAAAGCCGCATATGACGCATTGCGTAAAGAAGGCTATATGGGTCTTTTGGTGCCAAAGGAATATGGGGGTTTAGGTGGTGGAAATTTTGAACACACACAAGTTTGTTATGCTTTGGCACAATATTGTGCAACAACTGCACTTTGTTATATGATGCACAATACTTCTGTGGCTGGACTCTGTGCAATAGGCTCTGAAAGCTTAAAACAAGAATTTTTGCCAAAAATCTCCAAAGGAGAGATTGCATTAGCACTTGCATTCAGTGAAAGTGGCTCTGGAACGCATTTTGGCGAACCAGATATTACAGAAGAAATTGATGGGAAAAATAGAATCCTAAAAGGACGTAAAAGTTTTGTAACTTCTGCGCAAAACGCAGATTATTATCTCACTTATACAAACTCTTGTCAAAATAAGGGAACAAAGAATATTTGGCTTGTTCATAAGGATTCTAAAAATCTTTTTCATGAAGAAAATGTATGGAATGGCTTAGGAATGCGCGGCAATGCTTCAAAACCGGTGCAATATAATGGCGTGAATGTTAGTGAGGATTTAAGAATCGGAAAAGAGGGTGAGGGTGAGAGTGCAGCAGGTGTTATTTTAATGTATTTTGTTACAGGGCTTGCAGCAGTGTATAGTGGGCTTGCAAAAGCTGCGTATGATTGTGCGCTTAATCACACAAAAACAAGACAATACACAAATAAAACTTCTCTTAGTGATGTGGAACTCGTAAAAATTCATTTAGCGGACATGTATGCCAAGGTGCAAAGTGGAATCGCATTAGCTCTTGATGCGGCAAAGAGTTTTGATAATAGTTGCGAAGATGCTGTTTCTAAAATTTTTGCTTCACGCATTAATGCAACACATAATGTGATAGATGTTTGCACGCTTGCAATGCGTTTAGGTGGTGGAAAAGCTTATAGCAAGCTCTTGCCATTAGAACGTTATATGCGTGATGCGCTTGCTTCACAAGTTATGGCACCAAGTCTTGATGTGTTAAAAATTTGGCTAGGTGATGCAATTACAAAATAAAGGAAAATGATGAAAACATTACTACTAGGAGCAGTCGCGTATGACCCTAAGGTTGTGCCTATTTGGGATATTATTAGGGATTATGCGAATGAAAATGCAGAAGCTTTTGGGTGTAAATTAGACTATGTGCTTTTTAGCAACTATGAAAGGCAAGTTGATGCGCTTTTAAAGGGACATATTGATATTGCTTGGAATACAAATGTCGCTTGGATTCGCACTTTGTATGCAACAAGCGGGAAAGCAAAGGCATTAATAATGCGTGATACAGATGTAAATTTTACAACTAAATTCGTATGTAAAAAAGGGAGTGGAATCCAAAATATTGCAGATTTAAAGGGTAGAAAATTTGGTTTGGGTTCTATGGATTCTGCGCAAGCAGCGATTATGGGATTGTATTATTTACAAAAAGAATGCGCACAAGATGTTGTGTTACAAGAATTTGATTCTCCGGATGCATGTGGCAGGGGAAAGAGTAATACACTAAAATATTCTAGTTTATCTGTTGTGCGTCATAATAGCGATGTAGGCAAACATGGAGATACCGGAAGAAGTGAATTTGATATTTTAGAGCAAATAAAGGCTGGAAATCTTGATGCAGGCAGTATTGGTTCTAGCACTTGGATTCGAATCTTAGAAGAAGGGAGTTATCCTGATATTGAAAGTTTTTGGACAAGTCCCGGATATTGCCATTGTAATTTTTCTGTGTTGCTAGATTTTGATACAGGGCTTATGGAATCCTTTAGCCAAATGCTCCTTAGTCAAAATGCCAAAAAAGATAATCCTGTGATTGCAAAAATGATGCAGATGGAAGGCTTAAATCAGTGGATTAAGGTGGGAGAGAGTGAGCTTAGAGCTTATGATAGTATTTATAAGGCAATGCAAGAACAAAATCTCCTAGAAAATAACCTCTAGTTTTTGTAACACTTTACATTGAGGTGTAAAGTGTTATCTTCTAAATCTTTTGTATTTTTTGTTTTGAGCTACAAATTTTAAAATTTTATGGCAAAATTTCTTAATTTAATAAAGTATTTTCTATAATAAAACCACAATTTTGAAGTTATTGTTTCTCTTTGAAGAGTTTGAAATAGTGCATTTTGAATAACTAAGATGTCAGATAGATTGTAAATTTTAAGTTTTTAGGCTTGGGATATAAATATAGATAATTTCATTGATTTTTTTGTTAAAATTATGCAATTTTACTTTCAAGGATTTATTTTTGCAAAATATTGATATTTTTGTAATAGCAACACGCTGGATATTTCTTGTCGCATTGGGATATTATGCAATGGCAAATCTTCAGTGGTATCACTACAAGATTTCTCGCGTTCTTTTTAAGCATCATAAGCAAAGGTGGCATTTATATTATTTTGTTTTTCCTATACTGTATTTTGTTTTGATTCCAAATGATGTTTATTTTTATATTGGAATTTATGTTTATCTTATAGGGCTTGGAATATGGATTTTTAATCTTAGTAAAAAGCTAATTTTGACAAGCAGGATTCTACGATTCTTTGGATTTTATATTGTTTTTATTGTGTTTAACGAGCTTTTGCTTTTAAGTGTAGATGAGCATTCTATTATTACACAAAGTATTTATTTGCTACCGCTTTTTATTTCTATTTTTATTTCGTCTTTGACAGAAAAGATACTTTTAAATCGTTATAAAAAGCTAGCACAAGATAAGCTAGAGAGCATGTCAAATCTTACGATTATTGCAATTACTGGAAGCTATGGTAAAACGAGCCTTAAAAACTTCCTCGCTCAAGTGTTGCAAGAGAGTTTCAAGGTATATTCCACTCCTCGTAGTGTTAATACGCTAACTGGAATCATCGCAGATATTAATCAAAATCTTTCCCCCTTGACAGATATTTATGTGGTAGAAGCTGGAGCTAGAGGAAGTGGTGATATTAGAGAAATTGTAGAATTACTTGCGCCACAAATTGTTGTGGTTGGAAAGATTGGAGAAGCGCATATTGAATATTTTAAGAGCATTGAAAATATTTATCAAGCAAAATATGAAATTTTAGAGAGTAAGCGTTTAAGTAGAGCCTACATTTATAAGGAGAATATTCAGCCACAAAATTGCTTTGCGCCTGTTGTTAATTTTCCAAACAATGCAAGAAAAATCGAAGCAACACTTAAAGGAACAAACTTTTCTCTTGATGTTGCAGGGGAGAAATTAGAGTTTCAAACACTTATTTTAGGTGCTTTTAATGTGATTAATATGAGTGCTGCTATTGCTGTTGGTAGTGATTTGGGGATTGATAATAAGCGTCTAGTTGCACGCATACAGAAACTCGAACCTATTAATCATCGCCTGAGTAAAATTGTTGTGAATGGTAAAATTATTCTTGATGATAGTTATAATGGAAATATTGATGGTATGCTTGAAGCAATACGACTTTCTTCTTTACATATGGGTAAAAAAATTATTGTTACACCCGGACTTGTAGAAAGTTCAAAAGAATCTAATATAAAACTTGCAGAAGCTATTGATGAAGTTTTTGATTTGGCGATTATTACAGGTGAGCTTAATGCAAATCTCTTGCGCGAAAATATCCATAACACACAAAAGATTCTTTTAAAAGATAAAACACATATTGAGCATATTTTAAAATCTACTACTAGCAGTGGAGATTTAATTCTCTTTGCAAATGATGCACCAAGCTATATTTAAAAGAATGTAAAGGAAGTGTTATGGATTATCTTTATGCACCATGGCGCAGCGAATACTTTGGTAGCAAGAAAGATATTTGTGTCTTTTGTGCAATTTCTAAAGGGATTGATTTATGCACAAATACGCAAGAATCCCAAAAATCACAAGAATCCATAGAGCAAGCTGATTTTGCAAATCGTATTTTTTATCGCGATGATAAGATTTTTTGTGTAATGAACAAATTTCCTTATACTCCCGGACATTTTTTGATTATCCCTCATATTCATACACCTTCTCCAGAGTTTTTGGATTTAGAGATTTGGCTACATTTACAAAAGTTTGCACAAAAAGGAATCGCGCTTTTAAAGGAATTTGGTGCAAGCGGTGTAAATATGGGAATGAACATTGAGCGTGCAGGTGGAGCTGGGATTCCAGAGCATTTGCATTTACATCTTGTTCCGCGTTATATTGGTGATACCAACTTTTTTACAACTATTGGCGATACGCGTGCGTATGGAGTGGATTTTGATAAGATTTTTGAGTGCATACAAGCACTTGCTAAAACTCATTTTTGCTTTTAAACCCCTCTGCAATTTTTTATAGATAAGGTTTATTCTAAGACTTTGTTAGAAAATACAAACATAAAATTAGGAATCTTCTTAAAGGAATGGTATTAAAATTTCTAATATTTCAATTTTTGTCATTACTATTTAATGTTTATTAATAATTTTTGAATATACTATTGTTTCATTTATAGCATTACGGGATAAAGTTTTAGGTTGGGTTAAGGAATCTTAGATTTATTGTCGTT
This sequence comes from Helicobacter sp. MIT 11-5569, assembly GCF_000765695.2. Taxonomy (GTDB): domain Bacteria; phylum Campylobacterota; class Campylobacteria; order Campylobacterales; family Helicobacteraceae; genus Helicobacter_D. The sequence continues at coordinate 145,252 of NZ_JRPB02000002.1, forward strand.
GGCTACTTTAGTGTTTTTAGGATGGCATGATGAAAAAAATAATCACACCAAATCAAATTGAAAGGCAGTTTAATGAGGGGAAAATCATTGTTTCCAAAACAGATTTAAAAGGAAAAATTCTTTATGGAAATAGAATCTTTATAAAACTTTCGGGTTTCACAGAGAAAGAGCTTTTGGGTAAGCCCCACAACATAATACGACACCCAGATATGCCAAAAATCATTTTTAAATTTCTGTGGGATTTTATCCAAAATGGAAAAGAAATTGTCGCGTATGTGAAAAATCTTTCAAAAGATGGCTCGTATTATTGGGTGAAAGCATTTGTTACGCCATCATTTAACGGCAAAGGAGAGATTGTCGGCTATCATTCTATTAGGGTTAAGCCAACAGAAGAAGCTAAAGCAGCCATTCAAGCCCTTTATAAAGAATTGCTAGAGATTGAACACAAAGGGGGAATCCAAAAAAGCCAAGAAAAATTAGAGCAAATTCTAGCACAAAAAGGAGTAAGTTATGAAGAATTCGTATTATCTTTATAGATATTCGCGGTATTTTAATTATTGTTTTATCGCCATTTTTGTTTTATTATTTGTGATTGAACTTCTTAATATTCATATTTTATTAGAATTTTTCATTTTCGCACTAGGTATAATTGCTTGCACTATGACTTTAATTGCTGGTTTTAGACGCGATGCGTATATCAAAGAAATTACAAATTGTGTTGAACAACTTTCTGTTGGAAACTTGGAAGCTAGAATCACAAATATTAGAGATAATGGAGCTTTAGGTAATCTTTCTTGGACAATTAATGATTTAGCAGACCAAGTGGAATCTTTTGTTAGAGGGAGTGCTTCAGTAATAACTGCTGCGAGTGAAAAGCGTTGTTGCAGAAAAGTCAGCACAAAAAGCTTAAAAGGAAGTTTCTCTTATGTTGGGACTCTTATTAATAAAGCCTCTGATTCTATCAAGCAAGCAGATAAGTTAAGCGCAAAAGGGCTTGTTGTGAATCAAATCTCCAAACAAAGCTCCATAAGTCTTAAAAAAGATTTAGATTCTATTTCTACAAGTTTAAATACAATGATTCAGACAATGGACGCAACTTCTAAAGAAACCAAATCTATCTCGGAATCCTCTAAATCTGGAATGCAAAGCGTGCAAGTGATTGTGGATAATTTTGCCAATCTCTCTGCTATGATGGCACAGACTTCGCAATCTTTTGAGGTCTTTTCAAAGAGAATCAAAGAGATTGATTCCTTTGTTTTTTTGATTAGAGAAATTACAGACCAAACAAACTTACTAGCCCTTAATGCCGCGATTGAAGCAGCAAGAGCTGGAGAACATGGAAGAGGATTTGCTGTTGTTGCCGATGAGGTGCGAAAACTCGCAGAACGCGCGACAAAAACTGCATCTGAAATTACTTCTACGACACAAGTTATCAATCAAGAAATGAATGAAATTTCAGATTATGTTCAAGAGATTGATACCATTACAAATACTTCTAACGATTTGATGATTTCTTTTAATGAAACTTTTGGGCAAATGGGTAGTCAAGCTTCTTTGTTGTTGGAATCTATTTTGCACACTAGCAAAAGGTCGCATAGCGCATTGCTTGAGCTAGATTGTATTTTGAAAAAATTTGCGTCTTATTCTGCAGTGATTACAAATGAGATTCCAAAAATTACTTCACAATGCAATATAGGTGAGGATTCTATGATTGATAAAAGTATTTGTCAAAGTATTTTTGCCTTTGATGAAGCAATACGAGAATTTTTGGAATTTATCCAAGTTTCAGATTATACACATAATCAAGCGCAGCTACAAGAACTTTGCCATAAATTTGAGCAAAGAAGTGAAGAAATTTGCAATCAGTTACATGCGATGAATGCTTAATTTGTTGCAAATTAACTGCGCAACCCACAAAGCTTGCGGTATTAAATTAGAGTTGCGATTCCTTAAGATTTGCTATAATACCAAAAAAGGATTTTAAGAGGGAATATGAAAATTATCGCAAGCAACTTTAAAACAAATCATACAAGAAAAAGCACGCTAAGTTTTTGTGAAGAATTGGAAAAATTTATCACACAAAAAAAGGCGCAAAATCAGTCTTTTGCACACCAGATTGCGCTTTTCCCTCCACAAAGCGCACTTTTAGACAATCATTTTAAAAGCTTTCAAATCGGCGCACAAAATGCCTATCCTACACAAAATGGTTCTTATACAGGGGAGATTGGTTTGGAGCAATTAGCAGAATTTGGAATCCAAACGCTCCTAATTGGGCATAGTGAGAGACGAGAGATTCTTAAAGAATCGCAAAGTTTTTGTGCAGAGAAATTTAAGTTTTTTAGCAATCTTGGATTTAAAATTTATTATTGCATTGGCGAATCCCAAACTATTAAACAGCAAGGAAACAAGGCGGTTTTAGAGTTTTTGGAATCGCAATTAGAAGGCATTGATTTAAACTATTCTAATCTTGTTATTGCATATGAACCTATTTGGGCGATTGGCAGTGGAGTGAGTGCGACTTTGGAGGAAATTACGCAAATCCACACGCATTTAAAGCAAAAATTAGGTAAAATTCCGCTTCTTTATGGCGGAAGCGTAAAGCCACAAAATGTGCGTGAGATTCTCTCTTTAGAAGGTGTTGATGGAGTGCTTGTTGGAAGTGCAAGTTGGGAGATTTCAAGCTTTTGCCAAATTTTAGAAAATTCTCTATAAAAGGAATCAATGATGATTATGCAGGGTAAAAAGGGCTTAATTGTTGGTGTTGCAAATAACAAATCTATCGCGTATGGAATCACAAAAGCGTGTAAAGAGCAAGGTGCAACGATTGCGCTTACCTATATGAATGAGCAAATTGAAAAGCGCGTGCGCCCGATTGCTGAAGAGATTGGGGATTCTAAGTTTGTGTATGAACTTGATGTGAGCAAAAAAGAGCATTTTGCGGCTTTAAGAGAGAGTATTGCAAGAGATTTTGGCAAGCTTGATTTTCTTGTTCATAGCGTGGCTTTTGCTCCAAAAGAAGCGTTAGATGGCAGTTTTTTAGACACAAGCAAAGAAGCTTTTAATATTGCAATGGAAGTTTCTGTGTATTCTTTGATTGAACTTTGTCGTGAGCTTGAGCCGGTGCTAAATACGAATGCTTCCATTTTGACGCTTAGCTATTTGGGTGCGGTTAAGCATGTCGCGCATTATAATGTTATGGGTGTTGCTAAGGCTGCTTTGGAATCTAGTGTGCGTTATCTTGCCCATGATTTGGGTGCAAAAGGAATCCGCGTCAATGCAATCTCTGCTGGTCCTATCCGCACACTTGCAGCAAGTGGAATCGGGGATTTTAGATTTATTTTAAAATGGAATGAAGCAAACGCTCCTTTGCGTAAAAATGTTGGAATTGAAGAAGTTGGAAACTCTGCAATGTATTTACTTTCCCCGCTTGCAAGTGCTGTTAGCGGTGAGATTCATTATGTGGATTGTGGTTATAACATTATGGGAATGGCAGCTGTTGAAGAGAAAGATGGCAAAGCTACTATGGTGTGGGATTCTTATAAATAGTGTGTAACATTTAAGGAGGCGACTTTGGAATCGCAATTAATGGGTTTAGCTATTGAAACTTATAAAATCACTTTGACTTTGTCGCTTCCTATGCTTCTTGTTGGGCTTGTTGTGGGGCTTATGATTAGTATTTTTCAAGCCACCACGCAAATTAACGAAATGACATTAACTTTTGTGCCAAAGATTCTAGCTGTGATTGTCGTGATTATCTTTACGATGCCTTGGATGCTAAATATGCTTATGGATTTTACGACAAGAATCTTTAATCTAATGCCTAGCTTTCTGTTTTAATGTTTCAAAAACTGATAGATTTTTCAAAATTTTCAAGTGTGAAAATTGGCACAGAGATTCCGCTAACCTACATAGAATCCCCGCTAGATTATCAAGAGATTTTAGAGCAAACCACCCCCCAAATCATCGGCAAAGCAAATAACCTTTTAATAAGCCCTAATGCGCAGAATCTCTGTGCTTTAAGCAAGGCGTTTGATTACATTAAGGATTTAGGCGATTGCTTAGAAGTTGGTGCTGCAACGCCTAGTGGGAGATTGTTTTCTTATGCTAAAGCGCACAATTTAGGAGGTTTTGAGATTCTCTCTAAATTGCCCGGAAGTATTGGCGGGATTATCAAAATGAATGCAGGGCTTAAAGACTATGAGATTAAAAGCACATTGCTTGGAATCTTGCAATTAGATTCCGCCTCTAAGCTTAGTTTTGTAGATGTTAAAAACTTAAACTTAAGCTATCGCAAGAGTGAAATTCAGGGGTTAATTTTTGCTGGGATTTTCAAAAAACAAGAAGGTTTTAAACAAGAGCTTGTAGAATCCTTTGCCAAAATGCGCCAAAATCAGCCAAAAGAGCCTAGTTTTGGGAGCTGTTTTAAGAATCCTAAAGGGGATTTTGCAGGAAGATTGATTGAGGAAGTGGGGCTAAAGGGAGTCCGATTTGGCAAAAATAAAAGCTTAATGTTTAGCCCAAAACACGCGAATTTCTTAGTAAATCTTGGGGATTCCACATTTGAAGAGGCTTTGGAGCTAATTGACTTAGCAGAAGAAAAAGTGCAACAAACTTTTGGAATCGCACTTGAAAGAGAAGTGCAGATTGTTAGATGAAATTTTGCATTTACTTGCTTTTGTTGGAAGCAAAAGTAAATATTATTTTTTAGCTTTTTTTGACGATATTAGAATAAACTTTAAAAGGAGATAAAATGGCGGTTTCATTGCATGGGGAATGGGTAAGTAGCGCGGCTTACGATTATGCTAAGACTCAAGAATTTAAAAAACAAAGTGCAGCAGAAGTTTTAAGAGATTTGCAAAGCAAGTTTAAAGATTTAAATATCAATGGAGGCGGACAACAAGGCACAAACAACCTCACAATCAGCTCAAATATCTTACAACAAATGGCGACAAACAAAGAAACAAAAGAGAAGTATGAAGCCCTAATTTACGATATTAACGAAACAATAAAAAGCCAACCAACCACCACGCTAACAGGTGCTAAAGTCAAAGCGAGTGGATTTATTATCGGTGAAGATGGTGGATTAAGTGCTTGGTCAATAGTAGAGGGCGGAAGCAAAAAAGAGGAAAAATCATTTATGGAAAAACTTATGGAAAACCTAGAAAAAATACAAAAAGAGCAGGAAGCTAAGGCGAAAAAAGCCAAAGAGGAGCAAAAACAACAAGATGAAAAGCAAAGCAAAGTTTCTATCCAAATCACAACCAAATCCCTCTTAGATATAGAATCCTAAGCTTTAGAATTGCAAAAAGGTGTAAAAGGCTAAGAGGGGCTAGAAATAGAATCTCAAAGTTTTTTAAAAAGCACAAAGCAGACTTTGAGGTTTTGAGGGGCTTTGGTGCTATTCCCCTTCATCAAGCTTTATGATTCCATTTTTGTATGCGTGATAGTTTGTTGCAAACATTTAATGCAGTGAGATTTGGAATCTAAAAAGTGAAAAATAAGTAAATTTTCAAAGTTTTGGTGAATTTTTGGCTTTGATAGCCTAAAAATGAGATTAGAAGGATTAAAATGCGGCGCAGTGATTTTGATTGTAAAGATTTGGCGGTGGTGGAGAAGTTTTTAAACCAAATTGAGTTTGGCACGCTTGTAATCCCAGATACGATTCCTTATGCGATTCCGCTTAGTTTTTGTTATGAGGATTCCAAGATTTATTTGCATGGCGCAAAAGCAGGGCGCAAACATGCATTGTTAAAAGACAATCCTAAAGTTTCTTTTAGCTGTGCTAAGCCCTATGCGTATATTCCTGCAAGTTTTTTGAATCACACAATGATTCCTACACAATTTTTCTTTTCTGTGTTTGCAGAGGGGCAGTTTTGCGTGGTTGAGGATTTGGAGGAGAAAAAGCATATTTTAACGCGCTTGGTGCAAAAATACGAACCACACAATCAAACAATGAGTATGGAAAAAGGGCAGTTTGTGGGCAAAGAGAGAGGGACTTTTGTCGGCAAAGTGCTGATTTCTTCTTTAAGTGCTAAAGCGAAGTTTGGACAGAATCTAAAAGCAGAGGATTGGGAACAAATTGTGCAAGATTTAAAGAATCGCAATGGTAAAATGGACGAAGAAACAATCAAACTCATGCAAAAATTTGCAACAAAGCATTAAGAGAAATTGAGGGTTTGTTGTGCAGATTTTTGGAATAATCATTTTTTGGTGTTAAAATTGTAGGGCTAAAATAGCATAACGATTAATTTTAGGAAAATACTTGCATATATTTCATATTTTTGGGACTACGCTTGCGGATAAAGCACGCATTTTAGTATTTAATATTGCTTCTGGATTGCTGTCTTTGGCATTTGTTTCTTTTGTGTATCATTTTAGTTTGAAGTATGATTATGATTTATTGTTTATGGAGCATAGTCAATCTTTGGTAAATTTAGAGAAAGTAAGAGATGCTATTAATGTTTCACAAACCCTTTTGCATACTGCACAAAATAGTGCAGAGATTTTAGGGGCGAGGGATAATATTGTTACACAATGGAATCTCTATGAAAAATCACAAAGTCGTTTATTAGATTCTAGTGATTCTGGAAATCTTTTGTTTAATGCTTATTACTTTTTTGTTGAAGATGGTGTAATAGAGCATAAAAAGTTGGAATTAGAAAAGCATCTAAAAGATTTAGAGAGTGCAATTTATGCGTATTTAGAGATTTTTCAACCAAAAACATTAGAGTATTCTAGTGATAAAATCCAACAAAGCGTTAGCGAACTAAATCGTAAAATTTCTTTGATTTTGCATTTAAATTTGCAATTTACAGAAATCAAAAAGGAACGCAACAGCACTTTGCACAATATGCTACAAAAAGCTATTTTGGTGATTATGTGTTTAATTATGCTAGTTACTATATTGCTAAGCTTTTTGATTTTGCGTAATATTAAAAATTTGCATGCAACATTAGAACAAAAAGTCAATGAAAAAACAAGAGAGCTACAAAACTTAAATGATTCTTTGCAAATGATGATTGATAATGAAGTGCTAGAGAATCGCAAAAAAGACCAAATTATGTATCAGCAAGCACGTCTTGCAAGTATGGGGGAAATGATAGGAAATATAGCACACCAATGGCGACAACCTTTAAATGCGTTAATGCTTTTGATTCAAACGTTTAAAGTTAAATCCCAAAATGGTAAATTAACACAAGAATTTATTGAACTTCAAGTAGAAGATGGGCTAAAAATCGCTAAGAGAATGTCTCAAACGATTGAAGATTTTAGAAATTTTTTTAATTCTTCAAGTGATAAAGAATTTTTCAACCTTAAAGAAAATCTCCAAGATTCTATTTCTTTAGTCGATGCGTTTTTAAAGCAAAATGAAATTACAATTACAATAGATTGCGCAGATGATATTATGTTGTTTGGCTATAAGAATGCGTTTTCTCAAGCGATTTTAAATCTTATAAAAAATTCTGAAGATGTGCTAAAAGAACGTGAGGTAATGCCTGCTAGAATTAGAATTGCAGTAGAAATTGCACAAGAAAGTGAAAGTAAAAATGAAAGCACAAAAGATTGTGTTAAGATTCTGTTTATGGACAATGGCGGCGGGATTAAACTTGATGATATTCAAAAGATTTTTGAACCTTACTTTACGACAAAACACAAATCTGTAGGAACAGGAATTGGACTATATATGTCTAAACAGATTATAGAAAAACAAATGCAAGGAAGTATCGAAGTGCGCAATGTGCGCTATGATGATGTGTTTAATATTGTGTGCAAAGGGGAAGAATGCGCACAAGATTGCAAGCAAAAAGATGGGACTTGTGGAGCGCAGTTTATTATCACGATTCCATTAAGTGCTAAAAAGGAGAAACAATGATTAGCAAAAATGATGAAAAAATTTTGAAACACCTTAAAGTCTTATATGTAGAAGATGAAGAAGATATTTTAAAATTTGCATCAATGGTGCTTGAAGATTATGTCGATAAACTTTTTATTGCACACAATGGTAGAGAAGCTTTAGAGGTTTTAAAACAAGAAAACATTGATTTAGTGATTACTGATATTTTAATGCCAAAGTTAAATGGAATCGATTTGATTAGAGAAATTCGCAAAAATCCTCTCTTAGAAGTTGCAATCATTGTCGTAACCGCACATACAGAAACGCGCTATTTGCTTGATTGTATTGAGCTACGTGTAGATGGGTATATTCTAAAGCCTATTGATGTAGAAGAGCTTTTAAAAACGACATTGCGCGCAGTGCTACCAAAGTTTCAAGCAAGTGAGTTAAAAATGCAAAATGTTTTACTCAATGCAATTTCTATTTTTGTGGGTGGAAAAAAGATAGAAATCATTAAATATCTCATTGAACATAGCGATTCTGAAAGTATTTTTTATGGTTCGTATGAAGATATTGTGCAAGAAGTGGGAGTAAGCAAGCCAACAGTTGTCAAAACATTCCGACAACTCATTGATACAGGGTTATTGGTGCGCTTAAAAAACAAAATTTACAAATTTCAATCTGATATTACACAATACAAAGAATAAAACCTTAACAAAGATTTAGGCTTGCTTAGTGTAGAATTACGCTTTTAAGGATTTGGAATGGAACAGCAAGCATTGGCTTTAAAATATCGCCCAATGAGCTTTGAAGAGTTGGTTGGGCAAGAAGCAGTGAGTCGCACTTTATCTTTAGCATTGGATAGCAAACGTTTATCGCATGCGTATTTATTTTCAGGATTGCGCGGAAGCGGGAAAACATCTAGTGCTAGAATTTTTGCTAGAGCTTTACAATGCGAAAAAGGTCCTTGTTCTAAACCTTGCGGAGAGTGTGCAAACTGCTTAGCTGCAAATCCTCACAAAATGAGTCATATTGATATTATGGAATTAGATGGTGCGTCTAATCGTAAGATTGATGATATTAGAGATTTAATTGAGCAAACCAAATATCATCCTAATATGGGGCATTTTAAGATTTTTATCATTGATGAAGTGCATATGCTAACGCGAGAAGCATTTAACGCGCTATTAAAAACTTTAGAAGAGCCACCAGAGTATGTAAAATTTATTCTTGCGACAACAGACCCTTTGAAATTGCCTGCTACGATTCTAAGTAGGACACAACATTTTCGTTTCAAACGCATTTCAGATAGAAGCATTTTTGAGCATTTAAAAAAGATTCTAAACCACGAGCAGATTTCTTATCAAGAAGAAGCATTAGGAATGCTCATAAGAAGCGGTGCAGGTTCTTTGCGTGATACGCTTACTTTGCTTGACCAAGCTATTATTTATTCTAACTATAATGTAACCGCAGAAGTCTGCGCAAATATGCTAGGATTGATTAATGCGGAGAGTTTAAGCCTGCTTTTTGATTGTATTTTTAACCAAGATAGAAACGCACTTTTGCAAACATTAGAAGGTTTTTTTGAATATGAATGCGGAATGCTTTTAGATGAAATGAGCATTTTTCTAAAAGAAAGGCTTTTAAAAGGTGATGATACGCGCTATTCAAGTTTGCTCATAGACCGCTTTTTTAGGATTATCACACAGGCTAAAGAATTGTTGTTTTTAGGCTGTGAAAATGAGTTTGTTTTGACATTAAGTGCATTTAAGATGCTTGAGGCTTTGAAAGTTGAAAGTATTGATAAAGCGATTGAAAATTTAGAAAAAGGCTTTTTCGAAGGTTTGCCAAAACTACAAGAGCTAAAAACAGAATCCCAAAAGGTAGAATCTAAAATTTTAGAAAATTCTTTGCAAAATGTTCAACCAAAAATTGCAGAATCGCAGAGCTTGCAAGATTCCACAATGCAACAAATAGGGACTCCAAATCACAAAGAGATTCCAAAAGTGGAGGCATCGCAGCATACAACAGAAACAAACAATCAAACAACTAAAGATTCCTCACAAGAACATGCAAAAGCCCTTTTTACACTGCTTGGACAAAAAATCTCTTCTCATAATTATGACTTAGGTGAGATTTTTGCCAAAGATGTGCGTTTTGTGAGTTTTGAAGATTCTGTGCTAACTTGGGAAACTTTAGCGGTTGATAAGAATCGCGAGCGTTTGATTAACGCATATAGTATTATTAAAAATTATGTGTTAGAAGTTTTTGGAATGCAAACACAAATTAAAAATATTAGCAACCCTAGCACTCCACAAAGCACAGAATCTACAAAATCATCACAAGTAGCCATACAAGAGCCACAAACTATGGAATCTAAGATGATAGATTCAACGATAGAGCTTTCTCCACAAGTTGCGTTACATGCAGTGCAACAAGAGCGCAATATAACTCCACAAGAGCAAGCCAAAAAGGAAGTTGCAGAGGCTTTGCAATCTCCGCTATTACAAAGTGCGCAAGAACTCTTGGATATTAAACAAGTCAAAGTGCGCCCAATTTCTATGGAATCTAATTAGGAAATCTGATGGAATTAATCTTAGCCCAAAATGAGATTCCATGTTTGTTAGAAATGCTAGATTTACCAAAAAATCGTGGAATCTATTTGTTAAGTGGAACTTTAGCAAGCGGAAAAACGACACTTGTAAAGGAAATGGTGCAATCTTTGGGAGTAGAAGCAAATGTAACTTCGCCCACTTATTTAACCGCACTTGAGTATGGAAATGGAATCTATCATTATGATATTTATCAAAAAGATTTAAATACACTTTTTGCTTTAGGATTTTTAGAAGAAATTGAAAAAGAGGGTTGGCATTTTATAGAATGGGGTGATGAAAATTTAGCTAAAATACTAAAAGATATTGGCTTGTCCTTTTGGAAGATTAAAATCATCACGCAAGGGAATAAGCGCAAATATACCATAGAGGAACATTAATGCACACATTAGAAGCAAAACATTTAAATAAAATTATCAAAAAAACACAAATCATAAAAGACATTTCAATCTGTGTGCAAAGTGGTGAAGTTGTAGGTTTGCTTGGTCCAAATGGCGCAGGAAAAACTACGACATTTTATATTATTTGTGGACTTCTTGATGCAAGTGGCGGAAGTGTGCATTTTGATGGAAAAGATATTACAAAACTAAGTTTGCATAGACGTGCGCAACTTGGAATTGGATATTTACCACAGGAATCTAGCGTGTTTAAAGATTTGAGTGTTGAAGAGAATTTGCGCATTGCTGCTGAAGCTTGTTTTTATGAAGAAAAAGAACAAGAAAAGCGCATTGAAGAGTTATTAGAAGAATTTAATATTGAGCCTATTCGTAGTCGCAAGGGTGTAAATCTAAGTGGAGGAGAGAGAAGAAGAGTTGAGATTGCGCGCGCTCTAGTCAAGCAGCCAAAGTTTATTTTGTTAGATGAACCTTTTGCTGGTGTTGATCCTATTGCTGTGCTTGATATTCAAAATATTATTAAAAAGTTATTAGAATTTGGGATTGGTGTGTTGATTACTGACCATAATGTGCGTGAAACTCTAAGTGTATGTGATAGAGCGTATGTCATCAACAAAGGCGCGCTTCTAGCAAGTGGAAATGCAGGCACAATTTATCAAAATGAACTTGTGCGCAGACATTATTTAGGAGAGCATTTTAAAGTATGAAATTACGCACACAGACTTCTGCAACTTTAAAAGCAAAACTATCTTCAACGCTAAAGAGCTGGTTGCCTATTTTGCAAAGTGGAATGAGTGATTTAGAAGAAACATTAAATGCTTTTGGTGTTGAAAATCCCTATTTTGAGGTGAAATCTGGAATCGCAGATGTAATGAGTCATCAAAGTGCATTACAAAAAAAGAATTATCAAGAAAAAATGCGCGGCGCAAAAGGGACAAGCACTGAAGGAGATGGGATTGAGCAGTTTTGTATCCAAGAAGAAAGCCTTGAAGTGGTGCTATTACATCAGATTGAACCTCCATTGTTTCCGACAAAAAACTCTCAAGAGATTGCCAAAAAAATTATTGAAAATCTTGATAATGAAGGATATTTTGATGGAGATTGTGAGAGTATCGCACAAGAATGCAGCGAGGAATTAGGAGTTAGTATTACAGCAAGTGAAGTCGAAAAAATTCGTTTGCGTTTTGCTTATTTAGAGCCACCGGGAATTGCAGCTTTAGATGTGGTGGAATCTTTTAAATTCCAGCTTGACCATTTAGATGTTCCAAGTGATGTGTATGAGCTTAGTTTGGAGATTTTGCAAAATTTACAAGAACATACAAAATTTAAGAAAAATCCTTTATATGCAAAAGCAATGCGAGCGATTCAAAGTTTTAAGAATCCGCCAGCTTTAGATTTTTTTCAAAAAGAAGTTGCTGTGATTCCAGATATTTTAGTGCTTGAAGATAAAGATAATATTCAAGTGCAAATTAATGATAAATATTATCCTAGCATTATGATTCAAAAACAAGAAAAAGATGATAAAAATAGCATAAAAGATGCGTTTATTAAAAGTAAAATTAAAGAAGCGCGAGACCTTGTAGATGCGCTTGAAATGCGCAAAGCAACTTTGTATAAAATTGGGCTTATGATTGTGGAATATCAATATGAGTTTTTTAAAGGTGGAGAAATAAAACCAATGACGCTAAAGGATTTAGCAGATGAGTTTGGACATGCAACAAGCACGATTTCAAGGGCAATTTCAAATAAATATTTAGAATGCGCACGCGGAATCTTTCCGCTTAAAAACTTTTTTGCAACTGCGATTGATGAAGATACTTCAAATACTACAATCAAAGACTTTGTTGCAGAATTAATTCGCAATGAAAACAAACAAAAACCACTAAGTGATAGTAAGATTTTAAAGCTTGCAACAGAGAAATTTAAAGTTACAATGGTGCGTAGAACCATTGCAAAATATCGTGCGCAACTCAATATCGCAAGCTCAAGCGACCGTAAAAAGCTTTATAAAATGCAAGTAGAAGGCTAAAAACTTCACATTCTCTTTATATACACTTTAGATTGACTTCATACTAAGGTTTTATAATTGCGTTATCTTAAATTTAAGGAGATAAAATGAAAAGTAAATTTTTGCTTTCAGTTATTGCAGTAGGTATGTTAAGTATGAGTGCATTTGGCGCAGATTATTCAAAGCTTAGCAATGAAAAATTGATTGAAATGTCAGGTGATGTTGCTCCAAAAGATTATCCAGATTTTACAATGGAAGTGCATAAACGCACACAAGAGATGAAAGTCAAAGATGCAGAGATTTTTTATGATAAATTGCACCAAACAAGAAGAAATGCACATGATGCAATGAGTCTGAAAGAACGCAGAGAATATCGTGATGCTATTAGGGTAGAAATGCAAAAACGTATTGATACTATGAGTGTTAAAGAAGCACGTGAAAAAGGCTTGTTAAGAGGAGGTTATCATCACCAAAGAAATGGATGGAAAGATAGTAGAGGTTATGGCAGAGGAGCAGGAGGATCACATAGAGATTGCGCCCCTTGTCCTAGATATTAAAAGGGAGTTTCTCCCTTTTAAGAATTGCGAAATTCTTCATATTCCAATGGAATCAAACAATCTTCAACTTCCAAAATTTGTGAATAGATTTTGTGGTCATAACCGATTTTAAAGAGTGTGTTAATCGCCTTTAATTGCGTTTGGCTAAGTGTTATAGAATCTTCATTTGCATAAAGATTAAGATAGGTTTCAAGCTTTTTGGAATCCACGCGAATGAGATTGCGTTCTTGAAGCATTTTTGATAGGAGAGACTTATTTTCTAGAGCGACTTTGACGGCTTTTGTTAGCATTTGCTCACAAGTGATTGCGACACTTAAAGGAAGAGAGCGGCGAATACACATTCCACCAAGTGGTAATGGTAAATCTTGCTGGTTTAATTCTTGCCAAATCTCCCAAATTTCTCTTTCCACTTCCAAACTTTCATCATATTGCAAAATAGACTCGTGAATTAGCACACCCGCATCTACTTCCCCATTTAAAACGGCATTTTCAATTTCTAAGAAATTTTTATAAATGATTCTAGCTTCTGGATAAGCAATTCTAAAAAGCATTGCATTTGTTGTGTGTGCTCCACTTAGAGCGACTTTGAAGTTCTTTTTGAGATTCTTACCCTTTTTCTTAATAAGTTTTGGTCCATAGCCATTTCCAAAGCTAACCCCTGTTCTTAATAAGCTTTGTTCAAGCACGACTAAAGGATATACGCCAAAAGAAATCGCAGAAATATCAAGTACGCCTTCAAGAGCTTTTTCATTAAGTGTTTGAATATCAAGTGCAGAGTTTTTAAAAGAGAGATTAGAATGGTTCACCCACCCAAATGCAATCGCATAATACATAAACAAATCATCAGCATCTGGAGAATGTCCAATTTGAAGGGTTCTCATAAATATCTCCTAAGTTTTGCTTGCGATTCTATTTAAAATTAGCTTATAAGGGATTGAATCTCGCTAATTACTAGGTTTGGTGTGAGGTCGTGCATACATTTGTGGTAGTCTTTAGAGTTTTGAGGAAAGGGACAAGTGCGTTGCATACATGGCATACAAGGAAGTTTTTTTCCTAAAGTTTCAAGTGAAATTATGTGCGCATTGCTAGAGCAAAATGGTGCTGTTTCTTGCGCATTTGTGGGACCAAAAAGTGCAAGAGTTGGAATCTTTAATGCTGTTGCAATATGCATAGGACCACTATCGTTTGTTAAAAGAAAGTTGAGTTTGGAAAAGTAAGCAATTAAGTTTGGAATATCCGTTTTGCCGCTTAGATTAATGATAGATTGGCTATGTTGTAGCTCTTGTGGTAGAAGTTCTAAGATAGTAGCATTAATAGGATTCTCGCTTTCTACACCAAATAAAAGAATCTTATAATTTTGTGCAATTAAATATTCTATGCACTTAGCAAAATAAGCTTCTTCCCAACGTTTTGCAGCCCCAAATGCTGCTCCTGCGTTAATCCCTGCAATTTTGGAATTTGCAAAAGTGTGTGGCAGAGATATTTGCGCAAATGGGGGTTTGAGATAAAGTTTTTTTGGGATTTCTATAAGGTTGGAATCTTGATTGCAATGTTTTATTGCTGTGGTAATGAGCAAGGCAAAGCGCATTGCTTCATGGATTTGTTTTGGTTTTTTGGGGTGGTGGTGGAGTAAAAAGCTACGCATTTCTGTGGAGAATCCTACGCGCAATTTTGCACCATTAAAGAATAAAAACAATGCAGATAAAAAGTTATTTTGGAGAGTGATTCCAAGTGTGCAAGGTGGAATCTTTTTTGCAAGTTTGTATAAATTTAAGATTCTAAATCTGCCTTTTTTGCTCGTATCTTCAAAAGTAGAAACATTAGGATAATGCGTGAAAAGTGCGACACTCGCAGAACTCCCTACGAGATAAAAATGCGCGTCTTTAAAATTAGCAAATAAAATTTCAAGCGCATAGGTTGCCATAACAGCATCACCTAGCCAATTTGGGATTCTAATTAAAATCTTCATAAAAGACTTAAAATTTCTTGTGTGATATTTTGGACACTTTGATTTGCGTTAATGCAGTGGTGTGCGGAATCTTGATAGATTTTTAAACGTTGATTAAAAAGCTTAAACGCGGAATCTTTGTCTTGAAAAAGCGGACGTTGTGCAATTTCTTCTGCACTTAGGCGTTGTAAAATTGTTTCAAATTCCAAATGCAGATAAAAAACCTTTCCCATTGCTTTAACATTGCAAAACATAGGCATACCACCCCCAGTAGCAATAATAGTATGCTGAAAATTTTGCGCGACAAAGGTGCAAAATTGCATTTCTAGTTCTCTAAAATAGGATTCCCCTTTTTGTGCAAATATTTCTGTAATGCTTAGGTTTTCATTATATGCAATACATAAATCACTATCTAAAGCAAGCGCGCCACTTGCTTGATGAAGAGTCCTTGCAATCGTGCTTTTACCGCTTCCCATAAAACCTATTAAAACGCAATTAGTAGAGTTCAATCGCATAGTTTCCTATTTTTGTGTCTTTTGTAAGATTGTATTTGTATTGCCCATCTAAATCTAGCGTAATGCGATAAAAATCCAAATGTGTATCTAAGCTAACTTGTGGGATAGTTGGAATCTTAGGCGCAAAAGAAGCCTTAAGAGGTTTTTTGTTTGGAGCTTTGAAATCCAAAATCAATCGTGTTGGTGAAGCAAGTGTGAAATCTCTAATCAGTGCTAAATGCGTCTTTAATGTGATGCTATTTTTTGTGATGTCAAAATTAAAATACTCCTCCAAAGAAAAGCTTTCGTTATTTGGAATGCTTGGTGTTTTTGGTTGCACTTCTTGGCTTAGAATGAGTGGAAAATGCCAATCAATATCCCCTTCTAATTCTTTTTCTAATGTCGTGATAGAACCATTTAAATTTTGATATTCTAAAGTGATTTTCTTAATTTTTCTAGCGGTGGAAGGCAAAATAAGTTCAGTTTTGGTAAATAAATCAAGTTGAGGTGTATTTGTGATTTGCCCGCTATCTTTTGGTGTGATAATAGGTGTAAAAGGGTCGCGCACTTTTTTAGTTATGTTATTTTCTTGCGTGTTGATGAGTTCTTGCGTAGCCATATTTTCCATAATGCCTGTTGGTTCTATGGAACTTGCAGATGGGTTGAGTTGCTCTTGATTTTGTGGGGTTTGTGTGGAATCTTGAGCGGGTTTATTTGCGTCTATGCTTAAAGTTGGAATCTCTGGCAAAGTGCTTTGTGGTTGCGTATTTTCTTCTGCATTAAGTAGCGTTAAGAAAAGTGTTAAAATAAGGGCTAAAAATTTCATTTTGGTTCCAATCCTTTCAATTCAAAAAGTTCTTTTTGTAAGGCTGCATTTTCGTGCATTAGGCGATTTACTTCTTGACGCATTTGCATTTCCTTTTGGTTGATTTTCAAAAGAACGCTAAAGGAATTGTTGCCAAAAAGTAGATTCCCAATATACACACCTACAATACAAATCAACAAAATAAAGCTAAAAATGGGTAGAAGCTTGTAGAATCCTCCCCTTTTAAACTCTAGCGATTCCATTATTTGCTAAAGAGTTTTTTACCCAAATAAACAGGGAATCCTAATTCATTTTCAATTGCTAAAAGGCGATTATATTTTGCCATTCTTTCGCTTCTTGCAGTAGAACCTGTTTTAATCTCTCCGGTGTTAAGTGCCACAGCAAAATCAGCGATGAAAGTATCTTCACTTTCTCCGCTGCGATGGCTCATAATGCAGCGATAATTGTTGCGTTGTGCAAGGCGCACCGTTTGCATAGTTTGGCTAACCGTGCCGATTTGATTAGGTTTAATCAAAACTGCATTTGCAATGTTTTTTGCGATTCCTTCTTCTAGGATTTTAGCATTTGTTACAAACAAATCATCGCCCACAAGTTGCACTTTGTTACCAAGTTTTTGCGTGAGTTTCTCCCAACCGCTCCAATCATCTTCACTTAATCCATCTTCAATAGAAACAATCGGATATTTTGCGATAAGTTTTTCATAATATTCAATCAGTTCTTCTGCACATAATTCTCTATTTTCGCCTTTTAAGCAATAGATTCCTTTTTCATTGACAAATTCGCTACTTGCGACATCAAGTGCAATCGCAATTTGCTCACCTTCCTTATAGCCTGCTTTTTTTACTGCTTCTAAAATCACTTGAATAGGCTCTTCATTGCTTTTAAGATTAGGAGCAAATCCTCCCTCATCTCCGATACTTGTAATATGTTTGGAATCTTTTAGAATCTTTTTAAGGTGTTGATAAATTTCTGCACTTGCGCGCATTGCCTCGCTAAAACATTCAAAGCCAACAGGCATAATCATATATTCTTGAAAATCCACTGTGTTATCTGCGTGGCTTCCTCCATTAATGATATTTAGCATTGGCACAGGAAGTGTAAGTGCGTTTGCTCCTCCTAAATAACGATAAAGTGGTAGATTTAGGCTTTTTGCTGCTACGCGAGCAACTGCCATTGAGACACCTAAAGTCGCATTTGCGCCAAGATTAGAGAAGTTTTCTGTGCCATCTAGTGCGATAAGGAGATTATCAACAGCAGCTTGATCATAAGGGCTTAGCCCAATAACTTCTTCTGCAATTTTTGTTTGCACATTTTCGCATGCTTTTAACACACCTTTGCCTAAGAATCGCTCCTCATTGTCGCGCAATTCTAAAGCTTCTCGTTTTCCCGTGCTTGCACCGCTTGGGACAATCGCGCTTGCAATACTTCCATCACTTAGCAAAACAGTGGCTTTGACTGTTGGGTTGCCACGACTATCTAAAACTTCTTGCGCGCTTAATTCATCAATATAAATCATATTTTATCCTTATTTATTCTTCTGTATCATCGTTTGATAAATCATCAGTGATAGAAATAGAAGCTTTAATTTTTTCTTCAATTTCTTGTGCGATTTCTGGGTTTTCTTTTAAAAATACTTTCGCATTTTCTTTACCTTGCCCAAGTTTTTTATCTCCATAGCTTAACCAAGCACCGCTTTTATCAACAATATCAAGTTTGACACCATAATCAATTAATTCGCCTTCTTTGCTAATTCCTTCACCAAACATAATATCAAATTCCGCTCCCCTAAAAGGTGGTGCGACTTTATTTTTGACAACTTTAGCTTTGACGCGATTCCCGATATTTTGCTCACCTTGTTTGAGTGATGCGATTCTGCGCACATCAATCCTAACACTTGCATAGAATTTGAGTGCATTTCCTCCTGTTGTTGTTTCTGGGCTTCCATAACCCATTACTCCAATTTTCATACGAATTTGATTGATGAAAATCACGGTGGTATTCATTTTGTGGATTACACCGGTTACTTTGCGGAGAGCTTGGCTCATTAAGCGTGCTTGAAGTCCGACATGTTGGTCACCCATATCGCCATCAATCTCACTTTTTGGTGTCAGTGCTGCTACGGAATCAATCACGATTAAATCTACACCACCGCTTCTTGTAAGTGTTTCTAAAATTTCTAATGCTTGTTCTCCAAAATCTGGTTGGGAAACAAGTAAATTTTCTACATCTACACCTAGTCGTTTGGCATAAGTAACATCTAGTGCGTGTTCAGCGTCAATAAATGCACAAATTCCACCAGCTCTTTGGCATTCTGCTACAACTTGAAGTGCTAATGTTGTTTTTCCGGAGCTTTCTGGTCCATATATCTCAACAATTCTTCCTTTTGGGATTCCACCAATTCCTAATGCAATATCTAATCCTAAAGAACCCGTGCTAATCGCATCAATCTTTTCGACTGGCTTATCACCAAGTCTAATTAACGCGCCTTTGCCAAAGGCTTTATCAATTTGCTTAATCGCGAGTTCAATTGCTTTTTGCTTATTTTCATCTAAAGCCATTTTTTCTCCTAAAGAATAAAAATTTTATTCTAGCTAAATAAGATTAAAAAAACGCAATAATGTGGAATTTTTACAAAACAAATCAATAAAGATTCTATATCTCACATAAAGCTTAATAAATTTTAGCTATAATGCAAAATTTTACAAAAGAAGGGGTAATAAAATGGATTTGATTATCGAAAAAGCTTTTGTACAAGTTTTGCAAGATACAGTAGGCGCGACACCTTTGCGCGTTGAAGGTAAGCTTTTAAAAGGGTATCTTTCAAATATTGATATTACATTTGAAAACGGCACACATAATACTATTACATTTGTAACATCTAAGGAATTTTTGGAATCTTTAGGGTTTGGTTTATTTGGAGAGAATGTGTCTGATGATTTGGAACTTCGTGATTTATCACAGGAATTAGCAAATTTAACGATTGGTTTAGCAAAAGTATTGGCTGTGAAAGAAAATGTGAAATTTAATATTACAACACCGCGCGTTTTTGGTTTTGGTGAATTTCAAGATGCACAATATAGCTGCTTAAATTTTGCATTAGAGGGCGCGCCTTGCTCGTTGTTTATGCGCTTATAAAGGAAAAATATGCCAGCAGATGAATTTACGCTTGCTAAAATACAAGCACCCAAACAAGAGGATTTAGCACGTTACTTAGAAGGGATTATTAATAACTATGGCGGGCTTTTAGATATGGAAGTTGTATTCCGTTCTGAGCTAGGTGCTGCAAAAATTCCTCTTTCTGAAATTTTGCAGTTTGAAAAAGGTTCTATTATTGATTTACAAAAGCCAGCAGGCGAGAGTGTAGAGATTTTTATTAATGGGCGGATTATCGGCAAGGGCGAAGTTATGGTGTATGAAAAAAACCTTGCAATCCGTGTGAATGAAATTTTAGATTCTAATGCGATTATTTATTACCTTACAAGAGAGAGTATTAGCACAGTATGAAGATTTTTTTGTATCTTTTGTTAATCTTTTGTGGAATCTTTGCATTTGCAAATAATGCGACATTGCTACAAGATTCTTTATTATTGCCACCTTTAGAGGAATCGCAAAAAATGTTCCCCTTTGAAACAGGAAAATCTCCGCTTGAAGGAATCAATGGAGTTCAATATTTTGGCGTCATTTTAGTTTTATTAGGGTTGCTTGTTTTTTTATGGTTTGTGAAAAATCGCCTAAATACTCCAAGATTAAAAGACGGCGCAAATCCTTTGAGATTCTTTAACAAAGAAACTTTAGAAAAATCCGAAGATAGTGTAGAAGTGCAGTCTGTAACAACACTTAATGTGCAAAGTAAATTGATTGTTTTTGAAGCGTATAACAAACGCTATTTAGTCATTTTAAATTCTAATGATACGACTTTGATTGATTCTTATGAAATTAAAAGTGCATTTAAGGATATGCTAGAGCAAGATAACCCTAACAATGCGAAATAATTTAGTTGCCCTTTTTCTTTCTTTACTGATACATTTTATTCTTTTTTTGCTTGTTTTTTTGCGTTTTGAAGAAAAACTTGAAAATATTTATAATCCTCCTCCAATGGGAAGCGAAAGCGGAGAGCGCGTGAGTTTGAAGCATTTTAGATTCCATGAAGGGAGAATGTCTCAAAATGCAGAAGCACAATCCCAAAAAGATTCTAAAGAAAGTGTAGAATCTCTAGCAAGCATAGAATCTAAAAGGCAAAAAGAACAAAAAAGGCAAGACGCGCAAAAAGAGATTCCACAGCCTAAAACACAAGAAGTCGCTAAGCAAGAGCAACAAAATAAGCCACAACAGCAAGATAAACCGCGCATTACCCAAAAAGCAGAATCCAAAATGGAATCTAAAAATATCCCCAAACCCGCTAAAGAAGCTACAAAAGTAATACAAGCTCAAAAACAAAGCCAAGATTCTAAAGCGTCTAAAGCAAGCAAAGCTTCAAAGGCTTCCAAAGCAAGTTTAAGCGCGTTAGAAAAAAATCTTTCATCGCCTTCAATTTATGATTTTGGAGTGAGTGAGCAAACACAGCAGATTAAGGATTTATATGGAATCGAGTTTGGTTCTCTTAGCCCAAGTGCGCAAAAGTTTATTAGAAGCAATTTAGATAAAATTGGAAAAATTACACAAAGGTATTTAAAATATCCTGCAATCTCCGGGAGAATCGGGCAAGAGGGGGATAATGTTTTGGAATTTTATTTGCACCCAAATGGCGATATTACAGATTTAAAACTCTTGCATTCAAGCGGTTATACGCTACTTGATGATAATTCTTTGCATACTGTTAGAATCGCATACAAAGATTATCCTTATCCAAGCGAGAAAACTAAAATCCGTATTCGTGTGATGTATAGGATTTATTAGATATAATTTGTGTTTTAAAGGTAAGATATGCAAGATTTTTTAAAGGATTTAAATCCTAGTCAATATGAAGCAGCAACGACTATTGAAGGCGCACTTTTAATCTTAGCAGGAGCTGGAAGCGGTAAAACAAAGACGATTACTGCGCGCCTTGCCTATTTAATTGACACAGTTGGGATTCCACCTAGCAATACTCTAACACTTACCTTTACCAACAAAGCCGCAAGCGAAATGCAAAAACGCGCTTTGGGAATGATTAAAAGCACGACAATGCACCCACCATTGCTTTGCACTTTTCATAAGTTTGGATTATTGTTTTTGAAATTTTATATCACACATTTAGGGCGCAAAGCAAATTTTATTTTAGCAGATAGCGATGATACTAAGCGGATTGTTAAAGAGTTAAATGGAGATTTAGCTCCCCTTGCATTAGTGCTTAGCGAAATTTCGCGTTATAAAAATTCTCAAATCTCTCCAAATGACGCGCTAAAAAATGCACATAATGATACGTATAAACATATTGCCAAAGTTTATGGACGCTATACGGAGTTTTTGTTGCAAAAAAATATGGTAGATTTTGATGATTTGCTGTTGTTGCCTTTAGAGATTATGCAGCAAAATCCAGAAATCGCAAAAGAAGTGAGCCAAAAATACCAATACATAATGGTTGATGAATACCAAGATACAAACCCTTTGCAATATTTGCTGCTAAAATGCCTATGTTTGACACATCAAAATCTTTGTGTTGTGGGTGATGATGACCAAAGCATTTATAGTTGGCGTGGGGCAAATATCCAAAATATTTTGCAATTTAGCGAGCATTTTAAGGGTGCAAAAATTATCAAACTCCAAGAAAACTATCGCTCCACACATACAATTTTAGAAGCAGCAAATAAACTCATCGCGCACAATAAAGAGCGTTTGGGTAAAGAGCTAAAAAGCACATTAAGCAAAGGCAAAAAGATAGAGATTTTGCATGCAAGTGATGAGCAAGAAGAAGTGCAAAAGATTGTTAAAAACATTCAAAAGCTTTTAGATTCTGGAGTAAGCCCTAAAGATATTGCGATTTTATTTCGCTTAAACGCACTTTCGCGCTCCCTTGAAGAAGGGTTTAATCGCGCTGGGATTCCCTATATTTTAGTGGGGGCGATTCGTTTTTATGAAAGAAGTGAAATTAAAGATGTGCTAAGTTATTTTCGCTTGCTTATAAATCTTGACGATGATTTCTCGCTTATGCGCATTATTAACAAGCCAAAACGTGGAATTGGAAAAACAACGCTTGATAAAATTGCACAACTTGCACAAAAGCACGAAACAAGCATTTATAGTCTTTTTGTCGAAGATTCTGCGCAAGGGGAGTTAAGCGGAATCCTAAAGGGAGCAATTAGCAAAAAAGCCTATGATAGCATTAAAGAGTTTTTCTCCATCATACTAAGTTTGCAAGAAGATTTAAAACAATCAAGTTTGCATTTTATTGACGCATTTGAGCAAAAAATCGGGCTTTGTGAAGCATTTAATCAAAGCAATGAAGCAATAGATAGAGTGAGTAATATTGAGGAATTTTATGGAGTGTATAAAGAGTTTATCAAGCAAAATCCCTTAATGGAATTAGAAGATTTTTTAAATGAGCTTGCTTTAAGAAGCGACCAAGAAGATGTAGAAATGCGCAAAGAGAGTAAGGGGGTGGAAGGCGTTTCTTGTATGAGTGTGCATTCTAGCAAGGGGTTAGAGTTTGATTATCTCTTTATTATCGGGCTTGAAGAGGGTTTTTTTCCACTTGTAAGAGAAGATAGCAATATTGAAGAAGAGCGAAGACTCGGATATGTCGCTTTTACACGCGCTAAAAAAGAGTTATTTTTAAGTTATGTTGATTCTAGGTTTTATCGCGGAAATCGTGCAAGCTTGCTTCCTTCACGCTTTTTAGGTGAAAGTGGTGTGAGTGAGTTTAGGCGTTTTAAAGAAAAAGCAAAAGAAGAATCAAGCGCAGATTCCTTTAAAAGAGGGGATTGTGTTATGCATAAAATTTTTGGCGCAGGCAGAATCTTAGAAGTTAGCAAAAGCGGAAAGGAGCTTAAACTAAAAATTAATTTTGGAGGATTAGTGCGCGAGATTCTAAGCGGATATGTTACCAAAGTGTAATTTATTTATCACCAAAGCGCATAAAAAAGCGCAGAATCTCTCCTAAAAGAATCACGCTAAATCCTACACAAATGATTTTGCACCATAATAGCAATTCCAAAGGCTCTGTTTTAAACGCCTCTCCGCCAAATTCTACAATAAGCACTTGCAAGGCAAAAGTTAGCACAAAAGTTCCTAGCATTAAGCGATTATTTAAGAAATTTTTAAAAATGCTTTGCTCTCTTAATTCTCTTGCATTAAAGGCGTTAAAAAGCTGAAAAACAACAAAAAGTGTAAAAAGCACGCTTCCTTTTTGCGTCTCCTGCGCACCTAAAAAATTCGTAAAATATTGCAATAAACAAATGACTGCGATAAAGATTCCACTGCCTATAATAAGCCATAGCATATTGCGCGTGATAATATTAGAATTGCGCTTAATAGGCTTTTGGTTTAACACATCTTTAGAGACGGGTTCTAAGCCTAATGTAAGTGCGGGTGGTCCGTCCATAATGAGATTAACCCATAAAAGTTGCAATGCGCTAAAAGGCGCGGTAAATCCGCAAACAACAGCAGCCAACACGATAAGCACAGAGCTTAGATTAACGGTAAGCTGGAATTGGATAAAGCGTTGAAAGTTCTGATAGATTCCGCGCCCCCATTCTACGGCTTTTACAATCGTTGCAAAACTATCATTTAATAAGATAATATCACTTGCTTCTTTGGACACTTCTGTGCCATTAATCCCCATAGCAATTCCAACATCAGCGTGCTTTAAAGCAGGGGCATCATTGATTCCATCTCCTGTTAGTGCGACGACATTTCCTTGCGCTTTTAAGGCATTGACAATTTGCATTTTAATGCTTGGCGTTGAACGTGCAATAATCGTAATATTTGGCAGAATCTCTAAAAGCTCATCTTGGCTTAGTTTTTCAATCTCTTGTGCTTCAATCGCAATAGAATTTTCATGAAGCAAATGCAGCTGATTGCCTATTGCTTTTGCGGTTTCTAGGTTATCCCCTGTTAGAATCTTAAGGCTGATTCCTGCATTTTTGCATTCCATAATTGCCGCATAAGCATCTTCACGCAATGGGTCTGCAATCGCGACAAATCCGCAAAACTGCATTTTAGATTCTAACTCTTCGCGCTCCAAAGTTGTAGAATCTGTGTTTTGTGGAATCACTTTTTGCGCAAAGGCAATCACGCGATAAGCTTGGGCTTGATAGGATTTAATCTGTTCTTTTATGCTTTGCAAATCTTGGTTATCTTGCAAAATACATTGTTGCAAAATCTTCTCTGGTGAGCCTTTAGAATAGCACATTAGCCTATCTTGGAATCGCGCTATTGTGGTCATATTTTTTGTTTGTGAAGAAAAAGGAAAGGAGTGTAGAATCTCTGCTTCTGCGCGGAAAAGCTTATAATCAAATCCTAATTTTTGGGCATACACGAGCAAGGCACATTCTGTTGGGTTGCCGATAAATTGCTGGTTTTGCGCAAGGTCAGCAGTAGAATTTAGCGCGCAGTTTTCTAAGAAATGTTGCAATGGAATCTCTAAAGACGTGTTTGTGAAATTTGAAGCAGGGGTGATGATTTGGTTATACAAAAAGCAATGTTCTAAAGTCATTTTATTTTGCGTAAGTGTGCCTGTTTTATCGCTACAAATAATATTCACACAGCCGATAGTTTCGCAGGCTACAAGTTTTTTGACAAGTGCGTTTTGCTTGGACATTTTGATAATATTAAGCGCAAGTGAGATTGCTACAATTGTGGGTAAGCCCTCTGGCACAGAAGCGACGATTAAAACAATGCTAGAAATAAAAGCTTGTGTTATGTTTTGGAATGCAACTTCTCCCCTAAAAATAAAGAATCCTATTTGAATAAAAAAGGCAAGCATTGCAGCACTAGCGCCAAAAAGCGTGATTTTGCCGCTTAAGACTTTTAACTTTTCTTGTAAAGGGGTGGTGGATTTTTGCTTAGAATCCAAAGCAGCCGCGATTTTGCCAAATTCTGTGTTATCGCCTGTGGCAATACATAGGACTTTTGCGTTGCCTTGTGTGATGAAGCAACCCCTATAAAGCATTGTTGTGTTTGTTATTTCTTCATTTTCTTGCAAAGAATGCTTTAGGCTTGGCACGCTCTCACCACTTAGGCTAGATTCATCACTTAAAAGACTTTGGTCGTGGAGAATCACACAATCACTTGGAATCTTATCCCCGCTTTCTAAAAAAATAATATCTCCTACGACGACTTCTTCTTGTGGAATCTGCACAATTTTGCCATCACGCAAAAGCCGCACTTTATTGCCTTGTGTGATTGCATTGAGTGTTTCAAAAGCTTTTTGACTGCGTCTTTCCATAAGCAATGTGATTCCAATGGAGAGAAAAATCGCAATAAAGATTCCAACACATTCTAAAAAGTTTGCTTGATTGTGAGTTAGGTATTCATAAGTGTTAATGCCTAGTGCCAAAAATGCCGCAAGAAGCAGCAATAGCATCATGGGTTCTTTAAAAGCTTCAAGAAGTTCTTTAAAAAGCGTTGGTGGCGGAGTTTTGCTAAAGATATTTTCGCCAAATTGCTGTTTATTGTCTTCTGCTTGCTTTGTGGTTAGCCCATTATCTAAATGCGTGTGAAAGGTTTGTATAAGATGTGAAAGTGTCTTCAAAGCGTCTCCTTGTGTGTGCTTACATATCTTCTTCTTTTAGCATAGCGCGAGATTCTTCACGCACTCTATCCATTCCAATATAAAACTCTTTCATCATAGACAAAAACAAATATTTTCCTTTTTGTGTCGGATAATAAGCATTATTTTTTTTAAAAATATTACCACTTAGGCATAAAAAAGTAATTTCTTTAAATAAGGCTTTTTCTAAATTCACACCATAAAGCGTCCAGAATCGCTCAATATTTGCCTCACCCCCAAAAAGCTCTACCATCAAACGATATTGCAATTGCGCCTTTTTAGAATATTTGCGCTCTCTAACTACACCCATTTTCCCGCTTTGGATTCTCTGCGCATAAGTTTTGAGAGAAAAGGTATTGACATATAATGTGCCACCAATAAAGCTAAATGAGCCTGAACCAATCCCAACATATTCATCATTATTGACAACATATTCATCAAAAATTTCACTGCCTTTATGCGAGAATGCCCAGCTAGATAAAGGAATAAAATCGCTAGAGAGAGTTTCTAAAATCTGTGCATAAAGTCTTGCTTCATTTTGCAAATCCACTTCCCCAATAGAACGTTTAATGAGGCTCTTTACAGATGGAGAGGACATTAAAGGATATGTAGTAAGCTGATTAGGTTTAAGTGAGCGAATAATTTCCAAATCTTTTGCAAGCATTTCTTGTGTTTGATTGGGAAAATTAAAAATCAAATCCACATTTAAAATCGGTAAGATTCCAATCGCGGCTTCTAACTTTTTATAAGTTTCTTCCCCGCTGCCAAATTTCTCATAGCGTCCGATTTTTTTTAAGATTCCATCATCAAAGCTTTGCACGCCCACAGATAACCTATCAATTCTTCCTTTGAATTGCTCTAAGACTTCCCTTTGTAAATGATTAGGGTCAGATTCACAAGAAACTTGTTGGATACTAAAAAGAGATTTAGCTAAATCTAAAGTTTTGCAAAGTTCATCAGGCATAATAGAAGTTGTGCCGCCCCCCACATAAACTTCGCTAAAATCATAGCCTAAATTTTTTACCATTTGCATTTCTTTGCGCAGATTTTCAAAATATAGCTTTGCTTTGTCTTCTTGAAACAAAAAGCGATTAAAAGAACAATATGTGCAAAGTGTCGCACAAAAGGGAATGTGCATATAAAGCAGATAGCTTTTATCTTGCACTTTTTTAGGATTTGGCTTTGGGAGTGTTGTGCATTCGCTTAATTGTAAGTGTAGATATTTTTCTGTCGCATAGCGCATTACAGAATTTACTAACAAAGTCGAAAAATTTTGTCGTATCATTAAAGAATCAAACTTATATAAAGGATTTAATTTGCGCGGAATTATATAAGGATATTTTTAAACTAAAATAAGTAGAAATGAAGAATCTGATATTAAGGATTGCTTAAAGCACTTAAAGTGCTTTAAGTTATGCCATAATATCTAGCATATTTGTGCTTTGGCTCGGAGCTTGTGTTTGTGTTTGTTGGCTCGGAGTTTGTGCTGTTTGTAGATTTCCTTGCGCACCTTGCATGCCATTAATAATGGAACTCATCAATGCTTCTTCACTATCCATTGCTTTTTTAAGAACGTTTAGATTTCCACTTGATGCTACTGCTCCGCTGTCAATACCTGAAATCATAATAGACTCCTTTCTTATGATTTATCATTTCTTTAAAAAGAAAGACAAATTATATATCGACACTTTTTAGAAAATACTAAAGGATAAAAATTTTATTTATGTAGCGAATTGTTTGCAATAATTTGTTAAAATTGCGCTTTAAGTTAGTTATTAAGGGTATGGAATGAAAAAATTTTTAAAGATTTTTGCAGCAGGCATTGTGGCAGTTTTGGTCATTCTTTTTGGAGTGACTTTTTGGTTGTTTTCAAGCAGTGGGAATGCGTTTTTAAAAGACAAAATCACACAAATTGCAAATGAACAAGCCCCTATTGGTTTAGAATTTACGCATTTTGAGTTAGGGTTTAGCTCTTATGCGTTTGCAATTACAGATAAACAAAAATCCCAAATTGCATTAAGCGGGGATTATTCTTTATTTACGCTCAACACAAATGCAAAAATTAACGCAGTGATTAAAGATTTAGCACTTTATGAAAAGCTTATAGGAATGCGCTTAAATGGTGGTGTTGGTATTAATGGTAATGTGATAAAGCAATCTAAGAATTTAGAAGTTAAAGCAGATATTGATGCGTTTAATAGCAAGATTGTAGCAGATGTGAGTTTGGAAGACTTTAAGCCCAAACGCTTATTTTTAAATAGTAAAGAGGGAATCAATGTAGAATCCTTGCTAACCTTTTTAGGGCAACCAAAATATGCAAAAGGTAGAATCCTATTAAATGCAGATATGGATATTTCAAACCTACAAGCCCCAAGTGGAGGATTTAATATCGCTTCAAATGCAATTACTCCAGATATTGCACTTTTGCGCAAAACTTATGGGCTTGTGCTTCCTAGCGATTCTATTAAACTTGCGATTAATGGTGCAGCAAAAAGCGATAGTATCACGACTGCATTGCTTGTGGCTTCTAGTTATTTAAATGTGGAATCCCAAAATTTAAAAGCAGATATAAAAGACTTTTCAAGCAATGGAGATATAGCAATCAGCCTAAAAAATATCGGATTTGGCGATTTTATGCTAAAAACTCCGCTGCTTGCTGATGTGCATTTAAAATCTAGCAAAATCACAAACCAAGAGGCAACCCTCGCACTAAAAGCAGTTACAAATCCAATTTTAGCGCATATTGTAATGCCAAACTATACACCTAAGAATATAAAAGTAAATGCAAAAGATTTAAGTCTAAAAGAACTTGTAAATCTCGCGTCTAGTTATGTCGATATGAAAGATTATGTGCTAGATGGTAGCGTGAGTTTAAATGCAGTTGTTGATAAGATTGATTTACAAAAACTCTATTATCAAGTGCAAGGAGAATTAGACGCAAATCTCGCAAACTTGACTTATCAAGGCTTGCATTTAGCGCAAAATAACAGCTTTAAAGCTTCTGTAAGTGGGGACTCTAAAGATTTAAAAGTGCAGGCAAATAGTGATTTGTTTGATTCTAAATTGCTTGCAAATGCAGTCTTAAAAAACAATGCTCCACAAAGTGTGCAAGCAGATATTAAAGGGCTAAACTTACAAAAACTTGCAGGGCTTTTACAATACAACGCACAAGGTGTTTTAAATGCAAAAGCAGATTTGACAAACTTTAAAGATTCTAGTTTTGATGCAGATTTTAGCCTAAATTCTCCACAAATCACCCTAGCAAAAGCGACTTTAAACAAACTTAGCGGAATGGAGTTTAAAAAGGATTTAAGCTTTGCATTAGAGGGTTCAGGAAAGCTAAAAGATGGCAGTGGCACAGCGGCGTTAAATATAGATGGGCAAGAGATTAAAGCAGCAATCAAAAATGCAAAAATCAATCTAAAAAATAACGCATATTCCACAGATTTTGCGCTAAGCACACCAGAAATCGCAAATATCAATCCTTTGTCTATGACGCTAAAAGGAGCTTTTGGACTTAGTGGAAGCGCAGGCTATGCAAACAATATCCCAAGCCTAATTGTGCAAAATAGAGATTTTGGGGATTTAGATGTTGTGCTAAAAGATGAAAAGCTTTTACTTAAAGGTGCAAATTTAGATATTAAGAAAATTGCAAATTTCACAGATAATGGCAAGTTTGTCAAAGGTGGAATCGCAAATTTAAATGCGGATTTAGTTGTCAAAGGAAATGACGCAAAAAGTATTATCAAACATTTAAATGGAGGCGTTGAGCTTAACACTAAAAATTTAGAAATTTATAGCATTGATATTGACGCACTTGCTAAAAATTTTGAAAATACAAACAATATCAATCTCCTTGATGTAGGGGCATTTGTGCTTGCTGGTCCTTTGGGTATCGCAGCGACAAAAGGAAGTAGTGTAGGAATGATGGGGTTAAATGCAATCGTAGATACCAAAAGCGTGATTAAAGAGCTAGAAGCAAAGTTTGCGCTTAAAAATGGAATTGCAAATGCAGAAGATGTTGCGTTTGCGACAGGCAAAACAAGAATCGCAGCAATTGGCGCAATAAACCTTAACAATAACGTGTTTGAAAATTTTAGCATTGGGTTATTAGATGAAAAAGATTGTGCAAAATATTCCCAAAAAATCAAAGGCACATTAGATAATCCTAAAATTGAGATTACGCAAACTACGGTAAAAACTGCGGTCAATCTTGCAAATTCTATCTTTAAGCAGCTAAAAAAGGGAGCAGAAATTGCAACAGAACCGGTTTTAGGACAAGGAGAGGCTAAGGCTTGCACTCCATTCTATCATGGAAGCGTCCGACACCCAAAATAAGATGAGAGATTCCGCATTTTATCGCTTTATTAGCACACAATTTGACAGCATAGAAGCAAAGCTTTTCTTATGCGGAATTATATTGCTTATTTTTTATGGCTTTGCAATTTTGGTGTGTTTGCTTCTCCAAAATGGCTTAGGCGATAAACTTCTAAGCATTGTTTTAAGCTCGCTGATTTTTGGTAGAGCTGCTGGAATCTCCTTAGCTTTAGCGTTAGAATTAAGCACATTTTGGGCGATTATTCTTAATATTTATATTGAAAACACAATGGTTCTTATTCTTTATCCGCTGTTTGTGTGGAGTATTCAAGGAATGCGCACTTTTCAAAGAGCAGAAAGGTTTTTTGATTCTTTAAATCAAGTGGCGCAAAAATACGAAAAATTGCTTAAGAGATATGGAATCATTGGTTTATTTTTGTTTGTATGGTTACCCTTTTGGCTCACAGGTCCTATTGTAGGTGCGGCTATTGGGTATTTTATGCGTTTAAAGGTTTGGCTAAATCTGTTAATCGTTCTAAGCGGGACAAATCTTGCGATTTTATGTTGGGCATATTTGTTGGAGCGTTTGGATTCTAAACTTAAATATTTTGGGCAAAACACAATGTGGGTTTTACTTGGAATCTTTATAAGTTTAGCAACCTTTGGCGCAATTTTTGCAAAATTTAGACAAAAAGGAAAAAAATGCGATTAATTTCTTGGAATGTCAATGGCTTGCGTGCTTGTATGAATAAAGGATTTATGGAGTTTTTTAATGCAATTGACGCAGATATTTTTTGTATTCAAGAATCCAAAATGCAAAAAGAACAAGCAGATTTTAGCTTCCCAAATTACGAAGAATATTGGAATAGTGCGGAGAAAAAGGGCTATTCTGGCGTTGTGATTTTTAGCAAGCAAAAGCCTTTAAGCGTAGAATATGATATGGGGATTGCCCACCACGATAAAGAGGGGCGTATCATCAAAGCAGAATATAAAGATTTTTATCTTGTCAATGTCTATACTCCAAATTCTAAGCGTGAGTTAGAGCGATTAGACTATAGAATGGAATGGGAAGATGATTTTAGGGCGTTTTTAAAACAAGCAGAATCCAAAAAGCCTGTGATTGTCTGCGGGGATTTAAATGTCGCGCATAAAGAGATTGATTTGAAAAACCCAAAAACAAATCGTAGAAATGCTGGCTTTACTGATGAAGAAAGAGCAAAAATGAGCGCGCTTTTAGATTCTGGTTTTACAGATACTTACCGCTACTTTTATCCCAACAAAGAGGGGGCTTACACTTGGTGGAGCTATATGGGAAAAGCTAGAGCAAACAACACTGGGTGGCGGATTGATTATTTTTTATGCTCTAAAATTTTGGATTCTAAACTCAAAAGTGCTAGCATTTATCCAGAAATTTTAGGAAGCGACCATTGCCCTGTGGGATTGGAGATTAATGCGTGTTGATATTGATAACCAAAGCAAAATCCCGCTAGATTCTGCATTTTTGGAATCCTTAGAATCCCTATTTTTAGGCGTTTTAGAAAATTTAGAATTGCAACACAAAACATGTGAATTATTGCTTGTAGATAATACAACGATACAAGCACTTAATGCGGAATTTAGGGGAATAGACACGCCAACAGATGTGCTATCCTTCCCTTTGGAATCCGAGTTTTCTCCTTTGCTTGGAAGTATTGTTATCTCTGTAGAATACGCGCAAAAAGCCGCAACAGAGCTTAAACACAGCCTAGAAAATGAAATTGCCTTACTTTTTATCCACGGAATCTTGCATTTAGCGGGTTTTAATCACGAAACAGACAACGGCGAACAAAGAGAAAAAGAAGCGGAGCTTGTAGAGCACTTCCATTTGCCTACAAGTCTGATTGTGCGCACACAAGGTTAAATATAAGGTAAAAAGGGTTAAAAATGCTAGGAAAAACACATATTAGCTTTGCGCTTGGACTTGGTGCATTAAGTGCGATAGGTTTTTCTGCACTTTCAAATACCCCTTTAAACCCAAAAGACCTTAGTGTTTTTTATGGAGCGGTAACCTTAGGTGCTTTATTGCCCGATATTGATGAGCCAAATTCCACGCTTGGTAGAAAAACGATTGGAATCTCAAATGCGATTAAAGCACTCTTTGGGCATAGAGGGCTAACGCATAGCATTACTTTTATCGTGTTTGTTGGAATCCTATTGCTAGTTTTAAGCGTTTTTGGTGTTGAGGCTTTACAAGGGATTCCGCTTGTGAATAGTTTTGTCAAAGATTTAGATAGCGCAACGCTAGAAATTTTCATTTTTGGAATCCTGCTTGGCTGCGTGTTTCATCTCTTTGGAGATATGCTAACAATTAGTGGCGTGCCTTTGTTTTTGCCATTTAAAACACAAAATTATCATCTCACGCCTGCATTTTTGCGCTTTAAAACAGGTGGAATCTGGGATTATGCAGTAGGTGCTTTTTGTCTTAGTGTTTTTGGGATATTAAATGTAATGTATTTTGGATTTAGATAATGCGTGCGAAAATTTTGTTACTAGAAGATGATATGGCGTTGCAAGAGATTATTGCGGAATGTTTAGAAGAAGAGGGTTACGCGGTTGTTTGCTGTAATAATGGTTTAGACGCAGCAAACAAAGCCTATGAAATGGATTTTGATATTTTATTGCTTGATGTAATGGTTGCCGGACAGAGCGGGTTTGAAGCATTGCGCGAGATTAGAGAGAGCGGAAAAGACACGCCCGCGATTTTTATTACCGCATTAAACACATTAAAAGACTTAGAAATTGGCTTTAAAAGTGGCTGTGATGATTATCTTAAGAAGCCTTTTGAGCTTTCAGAACTTTTATTAAGAATACAAGCGCAACTCAAGCGCAAAGGCAAAAATACTATCTTTGATTTTGGCAATGGCTATTGCTTTGATAGCAAAACAGAAATATTATATTTAGACAATAAAATCCAAAAAATCCCCGCAAAAGAAAGGGAGTTATTAAAGATTCTACTAAAGCATGAAGGAGAATTTGTAGCCTTAGAGCAGATTTATAGTGTATTGTGGGGATATGATGAAGAGCCAAGTGAGCTTAGCTTGCGCGTGTATATTAAGAATCTACGCCATATCGTAGGAAAAGATAATATCCTAACAAGGCGCGGTGAGGGCTATTGCTACAAAAAAGCATAAAAAGGGTATAAAAAGGTTCAAAATGCAAAAAGCGCAAATAGATGTCAGTAAAAAAACCGCTTTTAAGATTCTCGCATTATATATGCTAACAAGTTGCGTGTTTTTGGTGGTTGTATTTTATGGTTGGTATCAGACAAAAAAGGATTCTATCCTAGAATCTAAAATCAATGCACTTTTTGAAAATGCGCATACTTTGGTTGTGTATTTGTATGAACAATCTCAAAATAACCCCGCAAAAGCCTTAGATTACAAAGAGCTTTTTAAAAGCGCGTATAGAGAACTTGGGATTCCTTTTTTGCTGGTTAGAGACAATGGAGAAATTATTTTTAGCGCGTTAGAAGAGATTAACACACCTAATCAAGTGCGAGAAATTTTAGATGCGCAAAGCTTCTTAAAAGCATCAAACCACAGAAGAGATAAAATCGTATTTGCTGATACAGGAATGTATTTCATCACACAGCGTGGCGGGAGATTTTGGCATTTAATGCAACGCAATTTTAGAGACAAATCTTCAAATGCAATCTATATGCTAGTGTATTCAAAAGGCATACAATCCGAGCTTTACGCGCTTTTAGGCGTGATTTTTGCAAGCTTTATCGGCGCGCTTTTAGCGATGAGCGTGGTTGCATATTTTTTACTCTCTCTAAGCCTAAAACCCCTAAGAGAGAAAATCCAGCATTTAAACGCGTTTATCAAAGATTCCACACACGAGATAAACACACCTTTGAGCATAATCTTAATGAGCATTGAGCGGATTAAAACGCAAGAATTAAGCACTGCAGAGCAAAAAAAGTTTGAACGCATAAAGCTAGCAGCGCAAACATTAGAGCAGATTTACCAAGATTTGCTCTTTAACGCATTTGATGAAGCAAAAGATTCAAAACTTGAAACAATCGCCCTAGAAGCGTTAATCGCAGAGCGTATTGCATATTTCGAGCCTTTTTTTAAGCAAAAAAATATCGCAATAACATTTTCTCTAAAAG
The DNA here is from genome assembly GCF_000765695.2 of Helicobacter sp. MIT 11-5569. Classification (GTDB taxonomy): domain Bacteria; phylum Campylobacterota; class Campylobacteria; order Campylobacterales; family Helicobacteraceae; genus Helicobacter_D. The sequence continues at coordinate 180,084 of NZ_JRPB02000002.1, forward strand.
GCTGCACCAAAAGTAGCATTAGCGCAAACCATAGCAGAATCTCACGCGTAGTGGATAATCTCCTTGATAATGCACTAAAATACACGCAAAATGGCGGAAGCGTGGAAGTAACCTTAGGACAGAATTTTTTACGCATAAAAGATAATGGTTGTGGGATAAATAAAAAACATCTTGATAAGATTTTTAAACGCTATTATCGTGCTAATGCAGACCAAGGCGGATTTGGAATCGGACTTGCCTTAGTGCAGCAAATTTGCGCACTTTATAAAATCACAATCACATGCACTAGCGTAGAGGGAGAGGGAAGCACATTTCAATTAGAATGGTAATTCACCTTTTTAACTAAAAGTTGGAATAGTAATTGCTTAACACTTTGCAAAATACTTTTTAAAAGGATTGCAAATGTTACGTTCATTATGGTCAGGTGTAAGCGGTATGCAAGCACATCAAGTTGCATTAGATGTTGAGTCAAACAATATTGCAAACGTTAATACTAATGGTTTTAAATATGCAAGAGCAGATTTTTCTACAATGATTAGTCAGACAAAACGTGCTGCTACGATTCCTTATGCAGGATATGGAGGAGTGAATAATTATTCTGTCGGTTTAGGAACAGGGATTGAAACAACAACTAAAGTTTTCGAACAAGGTTCTTTGCAAAATACAGATAGAAAAGGAGACTTGGCACTAAGTGGTCAAGGATTGTTTGTTGTTAGTAACAATGGCGGATATTCTAATATGTATACTAGAGATGGTGCTTTTATGTTTGACGCGGTTGGAAACTTCGTTAATACAAGCGGATTTATCGTGCAAGGTTGGGTTAGGGATTTATCTAAGCTAGGTTGTGCTTGTGGTGGGGATGCTTTAAACAGAGTGGATTCCACAGGTCCGGTTGGGAATATCACGATTGACCCACGTCTTACGATTCCAGCGAGAAAGACAAGTGTGGTTACAGGGAATATCAACCTAACAAGTGGTAATAAAACAGAAAACATTACTTGTCCAAGTCCGCTAGATAGCTCTGGCTCAAATAACTATATCGCAGGGGGATTAGATAGAGTTTATGATACAAGCGATAAACAGCATGAGATTCCTAAAGATATGGGTGTAATGTTTAATGAGTCAGGAGAGGCACTACGTCTCCAAGAAGGGCAAGGGGTATGGATTAGCTACCAAACAGCGACATCAAGACCTATCGACATAGGCAACAACCTTGGCAATGGTCCAATTTCTACTACTGTAACGATTAATGGTGAAACAATCACTTGGACAAATGATACTACTGCAAATGGCACTAACCATTTATTAGCTGCTCAAAGAGCGATTAATAACTTCAAAGACAAAACGGGTGTAGAAGCGATTATTGAAAATAATAGGCTTATTTTGCAAAACAAAAACCAAACTGATGGAAGTGAGAAAACTAAAAATATTGATGCAAGTGGTTTTGATAATGGAATCTTTAATGGTGGTGGATTTGTGCAAGGAGCTCCTGGAGATTCCACATCTACCAAAGTTACAACTGCTTTTAGATATGAGTATAATCAACAAACAACACCTAATTTAGATGCTGGGAAGTTTAGAACCACAGAGGATTTACGCGCAATCATGCAAGCAGATGCAAATCGTGTGAAGATTTTTGGTGGGGATTCTGGTGCATATCAAAGGGCTGCTAGCAATGGTGCAACCAATGCAGCAAATGGTCCAGGTAGGATTCCAGATTCAGGCTCTCAACTTGCTCCAACTAGGGGTCCAAATAATATCGGTTTTAATAATAGTGCTTATGGGGTCAAGGTTACTTTAAATAGCTTAGGGCAATTTGAGATTATGAACAAAGATGATGGTCATAAAGCAGATAGTGCAAACTCTACTGGGGTAATCGGAGATGCAGCATTTGATAGCTTAAATATTTTTGTCTCTGCATTCCATGATGCAAATACCTCAAGCAATGTCTTGTTTAAAAACCAAATGAAAGCGATGAATACAGGTGTGTTGGTCGAAGGTGGGCAAGTAACAACAACTTCTGGCTTAAGAATGGCGACATTTGCACAAACGATTGATATTTATGATAGTTTGGGTAATAAACACGAATTTACAATGCAGTTCCAAAAAGAAGGAACATCTGAGTGGAGCTTCCGTATTATTGTCCCAGAGCCTGCTGAGCTTATTGGTTCTACTGCACAACGCACTAATATTTTAGAAGGAGGTAGCATTACCTTTGGAGAAAATGGAGAGTTATTAGGAGTAAATCCATCTACGATTCAGTTTAAACCAAACTCAGGAGCTTCTTCTCCTCAAAATATTGAATTAAACTTTGGAAAAGGTGGTGGATTTGACGGGATTACAAGCACAGCTAGGGAATCCCAAGCGCAAAAAGTCAATGGAGATGGCTATGCTTCTGGAGTCTTAAAAGAGTATTATTTTGACAAAACAGGAACAATGATAGGAAGCTTTGATAATGGAGTGCATCTCGCTTTAGCACAAGTAGCAGTCGCGACATTTGCAAACTATGAGGGCTTGCAAGAGAGCGGAAGCAATTTATACGCAGAATCCGCAAACTCTGGGCAAGCAACTATCGGAACAGCCGGAACAGGTGGGCGCGCTGATATTGCAGCGTCTAAACTTGAAATGAGTAACGCAGACTTATCTCGAGGACTTACACAACTTATTGTCGTCCAAAGAGGATTCCAAGCCAACTCAAAATCTGTAACCACAGCTGACCAAATCCTAAATACACTGCTAGGCTTGAAGCAGTAATTTTAAGGTAATGCGCTAACGCAAAATCCCTAACCATAGCCAACCAAGTTTAACTCTTTGGCTGGCGTGAAGTAGCAATCTTCTTTAGCCCCTAGATTCTATCTTTTTGGAATCGTGGGGCTTTTGTTTTTATAAATTGTAATTATTTTATATATATTTTACAGGCGTTTTAAATCTATTTTAAAATTTATTTTAATATAGTTTTAAGCTAGAATTAACCTTACAAAATTTCAAAGTCGCAAGCTATTACAGGTATTTTAGAGAAGAGATTGATAAGAAAGCAGGTATAACAAGGATTTAATTTTATGAGTAAAAAAGATAGCATAAAAGAAAATATCGGAACACTAAGAGCGTTTGCTATATTATTTTTAACTTCAATCTTTGGTGTTTTGGGATATGCTGTAGCTAATTTTGAATCTTTGGACTTTTTTAAAATGTTTGCAGGAATTATAATTTTAATTTTTTTTAGTTTCTATATTTGCTTTTATTATTAAAAAACATAGAGAGCAAATAAAATTATTGGAGGAATTAGAATAATGATAAATGGTATCATCTTAATCGTATCTAGTCTTATTGCATTGGGCGTTTGCGTTTGGCTTCTAGCTAAAAGTATAGCTAAAGAATAATATTAATAGTTTTCTCTGAAATGTAGGATAGGCTTTTATGTTTCAAAAGATAAACTCTTTTAACTAAAATCAAATAAACTCTGCGAAGCTCATTACATAAAAACCGCAAAAATGAAAATGCAACGCGCTTATGCTCGGTTTGGTTATTTTCTTGCCACTGAATTTGGCGCGAAAGATACAAATCTAAAAGAATTGTAGGAATAAGCTTCGTAGCTTTTGCAAATCTCAATAAAAGGCTGTTTTGAGTTGATTTGGAATCCTACTTTAAGCTAGTATAATGCACTAAATATTATAGTATTAAACTAAATAAACTTGATATTAGTAGTATAAACTTTATTGATTTTTTTGTATTTTTTGCTATAATGCGCCAAAATTTTTTAAAAAGGATTAAATTATGGCAAAGCATACTTTTCAAACAGAAGTGAATCAACTCTTAGATTTGATGATACATTCTTTGTATTCTAATAAAGAAATTTTTTTAAGAGAGCTTATAAGCAACGCGTCAGACGCGCTTGACAAACTACAATATTTAACACTAACTGATGAAAAACTAAAATCCCTTAGCTTCACCCCAAAAATTGATATTTCCTTTGATAGTGAGAAAAATATTTTAACCATTAGCGATAGTGGAATCGGAATGAACGAGCAAGATTTGATTGAGAATCTAGGAACGATTGCGAAAAGTGGGACGAAAAATTTTCTCTCCAAACTTAGCGGGGATAAGAAAAAGGATTCCGCGTTAATTGGGCAATTTGGTGTGGGATTTTATTCTGCATTTATGGTTGCAAGCAAAATCATTGTAACAACCAAAAAAGCTGGAGAAGAACAAGCTTATGCGTGGATTAGCAATGGAAGCGGAGAATTTGAGATTGAAAAATGCGAAAAAGAGTCGCATGGAAGCGAGATTAAACTTTATCTCAAAGAGGACGAAAAGGAATGGACAAGCCGCTGGAGGATTGAAGAGATTATCAAAAAATATTCTGACCATATTCCATTCCCGATTTTCTTGCATTACACAGAGACCAAAAGTGAGGGCGAGGGTGAGAGCAAAAAAGAGATTATAGAAGAGAAAAATGAGCAAGTGAATAAAGCGTCTGCGCTTTGGCGTGTGGCGAAAAAGGACTTAAAAGACGAGGAATATAAAGAGTTTTATAAAAATTTAAGCTATGATTCTAGCGATCCGCTTTCTTGGATTCACACAAAAGTAGAGGGGACATTAGAATACACGACTTTATTTTATATTCCGCAAAGTGCGCCTTTTGATTTGTATCGTGTGGATTATAAAAGTGGTGTGAAACTCTATGTCAAGCGCGTGTTTATCACTGATGATGATAAAGAGCTTTTACCGCCTTATTTGCGCTTTGTGCGTGGGATTATTGATAGCGAGGATTTGCCACTTAATGTAAGTCGTGAGATTCTGCAACAAAACAGAATCCTAGCAACAATCAAATCTGCTTCTACAAAAAAGATTTTAAGTGAGATTGAAGCTTTGCAAAAAGATGAAGAAAAATACAAAACTTTTTATAAAGAGTTTGGCAGATGTCTAAAAGAGGGAGTTTATAGCGATTTTGAAAATAAAGAAAAGTTGTTAGAGTTTTTGCGCTTCCAATCTAGCAAGAGCGAGGGGGCAGAGATTAGCTTCAAAGCATATAAAGAACGTATGATTGAGGGGCAAAAAGCGATGTATTATCTACAAGGCGAAGATTTAGAGCTACTAAAAAATTCTCCTTTGTTAGACGCGTTTAAGCAAAAAGGGATTGAAGTGCTATTCTTTAGCGATGAGATTGATGGAATCGTAATGCCAATGGTAGGCGAGTATGACAAAACACCATTGCGCGCGATTACTTCTAAAGAGGCTTTGGAGGATTTGGGCGAAGTTAGTATTGCAGAAGAAACGCAAGAGAAATTTAAGGGCTTATTAGAAGTGTTTAAACAAGCTTTGGGTGAGGAAGTGCAAGAAGTGCGCTTAAGTGCTAGATTAGTCGATGCACCTTCATGCGTAGTAGAGCCTGAAGACCAAAATAGCGCAATGCTAAAAATGATGAAACAAATGGGCGCAATGGGTATGGGTGGTGATATTCCAGAGCCAAAGCCGATTTTAGAGCTTAATCCAAACCATAGCATTTTAACGCGTCTTTTAGAAAATCAAGAGAGTGAAAAAACAAAAGAAATTGCGCATTTGTTGTTAGAGGAAGCAAAGTTGCTTGCGGGTGGTAAGCTTAAAGATGTGAATGCGTTTGTCAAACGCTTAAATACGCTTTTGCAAGAAACACTTTAAAAACATTTGCCAAAGAAGCGTTAAAACCAGGAAGCACTAAAACAAAGAAATGTAAAGTAGTGCTTTAGCTTGCAAAAATCTTCTTATAAGATTCCATAATGGAATCTTATAGCCACTTTTTCTTTTTGAAATACAAAATAGGAAGCACAGTTGAGATTATCATCACGCCTAAAACTATCGGATAAGAATAAGTCCATTCTAGCTCGGGCATATGTTGGAAGTTCATTCCATAAATCGTAGCAATCAGTGTTGGAGGCATCATCGCGACAGTTACAACGGTAAAGATTTTAATCGTTTTGTTTTGTTCGATGTTGATTTGGCTAGAAAAAAGCGTTTGGATATTATCTAAAATATTCATATTAACATTTGTAAATTCTACAAGAGAGTTAATATCTTTTAGCACGATTCCTAAGCCTTTTTTTACTTCTAAGTCGGCTTTGTTTGTGCGCAAAAGTGCAGCGATTGCAAGCCTTTTATCAAAAAGACTATCCCGCAAACTTAAGTGCATTTCTTGCAAGATTGATAGATTTTCCAAAATATCATCACCTAATTTTTTATCAAACACAACAGCGCGGCGCAAAAGGCGTGTTTGCTTAGCGATACTCTCTAGCATATCCGCGTCTTTTTCGACACGCAATTCAAAGATTTTTGCGATTAAATCAAATCCATCTTCAAAGTTTTTTGGGCTTGCAAGCACGCGTTGTTGGATTTCATCAAAGACTTTAAATTCACTATAACGCACTGTAAAAAGGATATTATGCGTAATCAAAAAAGTAATGGTCTCGTTGTGTAGGGTATTTTCTTCATTAGGGCGCGTTAAAAAGTAGGTGTTAATCGTAACTGTTTCACTGCTTTCCCAATAACGCGCGGATTCTTCGATTTCTTCCCTTTCTTCTTTGGTTGGAATATCTAGTAAGTAAGTTTTGGAGATATAGGCAATCTCTTGTGCGCTTGGGTGTAGTAAATCAATCCATAAAATATCTGCACTAACTTCAATGGCTTCAATGGAATGTATGCTCTCTCTAACAACCATTCCATTGCGTTTAATAAATAAATTTAACATTATCGCTCCTTATGCCTAAAGGAGGATAACCTCCTTTAGTTTTTGTGGGTTAAAATAATCGAGGGTTCGTCCATTTTCTTATGCTCTTTTGTCCAAAACTTCAAACGCTGGTAAAACTTCACCTTCAAGCAATTCTAAGCTTGCTCCACCACCTGTTGAAGTAAAGCTCATACTATCTTTGTTTCCTGCTCTATCTACTGCGTCTGCTGTATCTCCACCGCCAATAATGCTATATGCATAAGTATCAGCAATAGCATGCGCAACGCTAAAAGTTCCGCGTGAGAATTTTTGTGTTTCATACGCCCCTAGCGGTCCATTCCAAATAATTGTTTCACAATCCTTAATCACTTCATTAAAGAGTTTCACGGTTGCTGGTCCAATATCTACTGCCATTAATCCTTCTGGAATATCTTGTGCAGGAATAATTTTAATCGTTTTTGGGTCTTTAATATCATCGGTTGCGACAACATCTACGGGTAGATAAATTTTTACCCCTTTTTCTTTTGCATTTCTTAGGATATTGCGCGCATCTTCTAGGAGATTATCTTCTGTTAAAGATGCTTGTGTATCATAACCAATAGCTTTTAAGAAAGTATTGCTCATTGCCCCACCGATAATAATTTTATCAACAACATTTAAAATAGAATTTAATAAAGTGAGTTTGGAAGAAACTTTAGAACCACCAACAATAAGCAGCAAAGGGCGCAAAGGATTAGAAAGAGCAATTGCAAAAGAGTCAATTTCTTTTTTTAGAAGTAAGCCCGCGACTTTTTCTTGTGTATATTGTGCGATTCCATAAGTGGAAGCGTGTTTGCGGTGAGAAGTTCCAAAAGCGTCATTAACATACACATCACAAAGCTTTGCAAGCTTTTGAGAAAGCTCTGGGTCATTTTTTTCTTCTCCTGCATAAAAGCGGATATTTTCTAACAGCACAATACTACCATCAACAAGCGTATTTAAAGTAACTTGTGCATTTTCTAAACTATCGACAAATACAACATCTTTTGATAGCAATCTCTCTAGGCGTTTTAGAATATGTCTTAGGGAAAACTCTTCGCTTTTGCCCTCTGGTCTTCCTAAGTGGCTTACTAAAATAATGGATTTAGCACCATTATCAATACAATAATTAATCGTTGGAATCGCTTCGCGGATTCTTGTATCATCGCTAATATTGAGTTCGCTATCCATAGGAACATTGAAATCTACGCGGATTAAAACACGTTTGTCTTTAAGGCTAATTTCGCGGATACTTTTTGTATTTTGCATTTTTTGGATATTTTCACTCATTTTTATCCTTTTTTCTAAGAGAGTTAAAAGAATCTTAACTAAAAATGCCTTATGAAAAAGTGAAAAAAATCTTAGTTTTGTGGAATTTTAATTTCAAATCCTTTTTTGCCTTCTTGCAAAAGTGTAATGCTACCATTGTGTGCTTCAATGATTTGTAAAGAAAGTGCAAGCCCTAAGCCATTGCCTTTAAGTTTTGTGCTTTTAAAGGGTTCAAATAAAATTTCTGGATTTTCTATGGGTTTGCCATTATCAAAGATTCTAAAGGTTGCAAACTCTGAATCTTTGGTGTATTGTAATTCTACGATTCCTTTTTCTTGGTCGTTTTCTTCAATAGCGTCTATTGCGTTGAATAAGAAGTTTTGTAACACAATACAAAGAAGGTCAAAATCTGCTTCAAAAGTATCTTTTGCAAAATCAAAATGAAATGCAATATCCTTTGTATAAGTGTAGTGGCTAATAGAAGTATTAAGCTCATCTTCTATATTTTGTGGATTAATTTCTACCTTGTTGCAATGCACGCCTTTAGAAAAAAGTAGCGTTGCTTTGACAATGCGTTCAACTCTCCAAATAGATTTTTTAATCTCTAAAACAAGAGATTTGTTTTTAAGCTCTACGCGATTAATAAGTGTAGAAGCAAGCAGGGCAACAGAACCTATTGGGTTGCGGATTTCATGGGCTAAATGTGCAGAGATTTGCCCCATAGAGGCTAAGCGTTCTCGCCTTTTTTCATCAGTAATATCTGTCGCAGAAATAATGCGTTTGTTGAGCTTTTGGCTAGATTGGACAAGATAAACTTTATTAGTTTCTAGCTCGATTTCTTGGCGTAATTCTTGTGAAAAATCAAGTTTATCTAAAATTTGTGGAATCTCGCAAGCTAAGCTATTTTGATAAAAGATTTCCCCTTCTTCTTCTAGCACCCAAATAGCAGTTGGCAAAACATCTAGCACTTCTTCAAAAAGGGCTTTTAGCTCTACAAATTCTTTTTCGACTTCATAAGTTTGCGTGATAAGCTCTTTTAAGCCTTTAGCGAAAGATTCCTTATCGCTACTGCTTAGAGATTTTAATAAATTTTGGTCAATCACAATTAGCCTTTAACGCCTTGTTTGCCTTGTAAATCTTTGAGATAATCAAAGAGTAAATCACTAAAACCAAAACTACCGCTTAGGGATTCTGAAAGCGTATCGCGATACATTGACTCATAAATATCATGTCCAGGTGCTTTTGGATACAATGAATCGTCCATTTTCAAAGAAATATCTAGCATTTGCTTTAAAATCAGTGCTTCAAAAGCGTCTGTTTGTTCTCTTAACCTTGAATCGTCATCTGTTTTTTGGATTGTAGGAGCGGATTTTGCCGCTTCAAGCAACTCTTTAGAATATCCACTAATTCCATTAAAATCAATTTGCATAATTTCTCCTTTTAAATGATTTCTAAGTCAGCGTTAAATGCGCCTGCTTTTTTCATTGTTTCTAAGATTGCAATCATATCTTTTGGTGTTGCGCCCATTCTTTGTAAAGCGCGTGTTACGCTTGAAATTGTTGGGTTGTTTTGCGCACTTAGTGTTGCTTCTGCCGCACTAAAGGTTGCCCCATTACCCATATTAACAGCTTCTGGGTCTGTTGTTGCTTCATTGCTAACTTTAATTGTAATGTTATTATGTGTAACAACAATAGGGGAGACTTCTACGCCCATTCCCGCAATAATCGTTCCTGTGCGCTCATTAATAATAATTTTATCTTCTTTAATTGCGTCAATATCAATTTCTTGCACGCGTGCTAGAAACTCTACCATACTCATTTCTTGTGGGCGTTGTAGCTTGATTGTGCGTGGGTCAATCGCAGTTGCAACGGGAGTTGGAGGAGTTTGCGTAGCTTGTCCTTCTTGTGGTTGTGCTTGTTGTTCTTGCGCAAAAGCTGCATTAATGCTTCTTTGGATACGCATTGCATTTTGAAAATTAGATTCTTTTAGGCTTAGTGTGGCATTGATTTTATTATATAAATCATAGCTGACTTCTCTTTCTACCGTTGCTCCATTTGGTAAAAGTCCTGCTAATGGGTGATTTGCGCTTCCGCCACGCTCGCTTTTTCCTCCGATTCCAACAGCACCTTGTGCAACTGCATAGATTCTGCCATCTAAACCGCTAAGTGGAGTTAAAAGCAATGTTCCTCCTTCTAGTGATTTTGCATCACCAATACTTGAAACTAGAATATCAATTTTATCCCCTTGTCTTGCAAAAGCAGGAAGCTTAGCAGTAACCATAACCGCAGCGACATTTTTAGAGCTAATATCGTTAGCATCAATTTTTACATTCACGCTATCTAGCATATTTGAGATAGATTGCATTGTAAAAGTAGAAGTCGTTTTGTCTCCTGTTCCATTTAATCCTACAACCAAACCATAGCCAATAAGTTGGTTATCGCGCACACCTACGATATTTGCTAAATCACTTATCTTTGCGCTAAATGCAGGTAGTGCAAAGATAAGACAAAGCACTAAAAGCTTGAAGAATTTTGTTGTTTTCATTGCGTAATGTCCTTATTTCGCTAAAATCTTTCTAAAATCTAAAGCAATATCTATTCCAAAATGATATTCGGTATTTTTGTTGATAAAATATTAACAGATATAGGGTAAAATTTTGAGAAATTTTTATATTTTCAAAGGAAGACTATGCGATGGATTTTATCCTTGTGTTTTGTAGCACAGTTAGTTGGTGCAAGAGATATTTTTGAGGCTTTGCAAACAATGCAATTTGATACAAAAAAACAAGAATTATTAAAGGTGGCTATGGGGGATTTTTATGCAGAGAATCACGCATATACACGAAATAATCATCATATTAGAGATAGAATGTTAGTTGCATTAGCGCAAGGTGAAACAAATCTTACACAATATACAGAATCTTTTGAAAAAGTTAGCAAACAATATATTGCAGCAAAAACTGAGTTTTATCAAGAGGTGGTTGGAATCTTAGGAGAAGAGCAAACAGAAGAATTAATTGAGATTCTAACAAAATAGCCTAAAAATTTTTTAAGGAAAGAAGCAATGTATAGGATTTTGATTGTAGAAGATGATTTGGATATGCAAAAACTTTTGCAAGATTATTTGAAACAAAATGGAATGGAAGCTATAACAACAGATAATCCAAATATCGCATTAGAATGGATTAAGCAACAAAAAGGATTCCATTTAGCGGTGCTTGATATTATGCTACCGTATATGGATGGATTAGAATTGTGTGAGAGAATCAGAAAAGTGAGTGATATTCCAATTATTATGTCTTCTGCGCGCGGAGATATTAGTAGTAAAATGCTAGGTTTTAAAAATGGAGCAGATGATTATCTCGCAAAATCCTATGAGCCTTTGGAACTTGTTATGCGTATTAATGCTTTGTTAAAACGTTATGCGCAAACAGAATGTGTAACTTATAAAGATTTAGAAATTGATAGAACAAGAAGAAAGGTTAAGGTTAATGGAGTTGTTGTCGATTTAACGCCAGCAGAATTTGAGATTTTAGATTTGTTATTTTCACACAAAGGAAAACCTTTCTCGCGCGATTCCTTATCACAAGCAATCGCAAGTATTGCTCCTGATTCATCACTAAGAAGCATTGATACGCATATTAGGAATTTGCGCGCAAAACTAGGAGATGATGCAAAAACACCCAAATACATTCAATCTATTTGGGGAATAGGATATAAGTTTTGCGATTAAAAATAAAATCTTGGATTCCACCTTTATTTGTCCAAATTTATTTACTTTTTATTCTCTCACTTGGTGTAGGTGGAATTATTGCTTATCTTGCAAATCTCAATTCTTTAAAAAAGAATGAAGAAGCGGTTTTAAGACAAACGGTTTTTATTGCGCAACAATCTTTAATGAATTTTATACGTGGTGATATTGTGCGATTGAAAAATGCGGCACAAGAGTTTGGTTTTGAGATAATTAAAGAGATTCCACCTAATGCACGAATTTTGTTCAGCACTAAAGAAACTTTTGGAACAATACAGATTTTTAAAGAGAGGCAAAATTACGGATTCTATCTTGAGTATTTGGGTATGGATTTAGCGGCATTTAAAAACTTTGGCGCAGAGCTTGTAAGTGATGATGGGCTAAATGTGTGGATATTTTTAGATTTTTTGATACTACTTTTGACATTTTCTGTGATTTTAGCATTATTGCACCCTTTGAAAATTCTACAAAGTAGCTTAGAAGCTTTTGGACAAGGAAATTATAAAATCCATATTCCTGTGTCAAAAGAACCACAACAAGCGAAATTAGCAGAGAGTTTTAACATGATGTGCGCAAAGATTTCTAAGCTAATGTTAGCAAGAGAGTTTGTGCTAAGAAATATCGGACATGAGCTAAAAACACCAATTTCTAAAGCAAAGATTGCATTAGAATTAATGCCAGAAAACCCCCAAAAAGAGCTAGTTGGCAAATGTATTTATAATCTTGATAATCTAACAAGCCAGATTTTAATGTTTGAAAAAATCCAAGAAGGCAAGGATTTGCTTTTTTTAGAAGATTTTGATGTAGAAACGCTATTGATTAAGACTTTAGAGCAGTTATTTATAGAAGAAGAAATACTAGAAATTGTGCTAGATGAAAATTTTAAAATTCATGGGGATTTGCAATTTTTATCCATTGCATTAAAGAATCTTATTGATAATGCGTTTAAATATAAAAGTGAAGGTAAGATTGTATTGCAAGCTTATAAAAGCAATGGAGAATGCAGAATCGCAGTAAAGAATTATGGAAAAGAACTCCAACAAGAGATTGCATATTACCTCGAACCTTTCTCGCGCGATAAAACGCATGAGTTAATTCAAGGCTATGGACTTGGACTTGGGATTATTAAAGGAGTGCTAGAATTGCATAATTTTAGGTTAGAGTATTCTTATAAGGATAATATGCATTGTTTTGTCATGGTATTTGGTAATGTGGAATCTGAAATATAAGGGAAGCAATGGAGATTATAGGGATTGATTTAGGGAGTAATTCCTTGCGCGGTGTGCGTATGGAAGTGCGTAATAATGGGAAAGAATTTGTCGCTATTAAGGAATATGATTCCACAGTGCGCGCAGCAGAGGGTTTAGAAGAGAGTGGAGAGATTTGCAAAGCAGCAGTTTGTCGTATTGTAGAGGGATTATTACAAATGCGCGAGAAATTAGGAATCTCTAGTGAAGATACAGTTGTCGCGCTTACAACACAAGCGATGCGCAAAGCACGGAATCAAAAAGCTGTGCTGCAAGAGATTTTTGAAAAAAGCGGCATATCTTTTAGGGTGATTAATGGGGAAATGGAAGCAAAAATTACTGCTTTAGCTCCAAAGCTTGCATTAGAGCGATTAAAACTGCAAAAGCATAAATACCAACAAGATTGTTTTTTGCTTGTAGATATGGGAGGGGCTAGCAGCGAGTTTATTATTTGTAACTCCCAAAATATCGAATTTGCAAAAAGCTTTGAAATAGGCATTGTGAGTGCTAAGGATAGGTTTAAGAGTGTAGAAAATTTAAAGGCATGCAAGGATATGTTTTTAAAGCCTATCGTGGAGTTTGTGGAATCTTGTAGAAAAAAGGGTGCGATTCCAAAGTTTCTTGTCGCAAATAGTGGCACACCAACGCTTGTCTGTGCTTTTAAACTTGGATTAAAAACCTATAATCCACGCGCTGTTTTTGGAAAAGAGCTTGTGAATGCGGATTTTAATGCGATGTTGGAAGAATTTTTGGCATTAAACAAAGAATCGCAAATTTCTCTAGTTGGAACATATAAAGCAGATGTTGTGCCTTTTGGTATTGCGCTTTTTACTTGTTTTATGGAGGCTTTGGGGTTTGAAGAATGTTTGGTAATGGACGAAGGACTTAGAGAAGGAGCAGTGATAGCACATACATTGGGAATGATATAGTTTTAAGAAATGATTATGGATATAGAGTTAAACACTTATTTGAGAAATACAGCTATCAGATACACTAAGATAAAAGAGCGTTTAAAAACGCAAGAAGTAATTCGCGTGGGGATTTTAGTGATTGATGATAAAGTTTTTCCTTATCATAGTGTCATTGAAGAGTTGGCTAAGGATTCTCGCTTTTGTGTGTATATTTTTGTTGTGCCGATGATTACAAAATCATTAGAGTGGATTTCTGAAACGATGCAAAGAACCTTTTTGAATCTAAAAGAAAAATATGCAAATGTTTTTTGTGTATATGATTTTGATAAAAAAGAATATTATGAGATTTCGCATTTAATGGATATTGCGTTATTTTGTAATGTGTATGATGTAGGTGTGCATCCTTATTATAGAGTTGTTAATTTGTCGCAAAAAGTGCTTTGTGTCTATGTGCCTTATGGATTTACAGGAATGTTAAATTATGATTTTAAGGGAATTATTCTTTGTCTTGAATATGCTTTATTTTGGAGAATTTATGTAGAAAATCAAAAAGGTTTGCAGGCAACTTTGCAAAATCCTAATATAAATCCTAATAATGTTGTCGCTGTGGGTTATACGAAAATGGATACAATAACACGTTATCATAAGATTCCAAGCAAAAGAAAAAAGGTGATAATCTCCCCACACCACACAATGACAGATTGGAAAGAATTGCAACTCTCAAATTTTTTAACTTATAGTGAGTTTTTCTTGGAATTGCCTAAACTTTATCCGCAAATTGATTTTATCTTTAGACCACATCCTTTAGTTTTTGAGGTATTAGATAAGAATCCTAGCTTGTGGAATGATACTAAAGAAAATTATTTGAAAAAAATTGAAGCAATTCCTAATATGAGCTACCATAACGCAGATGATTATTTGGATCTTTTTGTGCAAAGTGATGCGCTAATCCATGATTGTGGGTCTTATATCGCAGAATATTTATATACAGACAATCCTGTATGCTATATGCTTAGAAAGGATACATATCAGCATACATTTTCATCTTATGGGTTTGAAGTATTAAGCCATTTGTATCTTGCATTTTGTAAAGAAAATATTTTAGCTTTTATAGATGAGGTTGTGATTGGTGGAAAAGATACTTTGTGTGCAAAAAGAATAAATTTTGCTAAAGAACATATAAGATTTAATCTTTCAAGTGCAGGGGCTGCTCTTGTTGAGAATCTTAAAGAAGAAATTTTTGGTGAGCGGGGAGGGGGCATTAATTTGCCTTTATGAGTATTTTACTTTGCGTTAAAGATTTATTCTTTCAGCGCAATCGTATTTGTCGAATACAACACTGCATCTCCAGCAAGGCTTACGCGCTCGTCTTTGTCGCAGCAAAGTAACACACCTCCGCGTTTGCTTGCTTGATAGGCAAGAATCTGTGCTTTGCCTAGCTTTTTGCTCCATAATGGCACAAGGTGGCAATGCCCAGAGCCACAAACGGGGTCTTCATCAACGCCATGTTTTGGTGCAAAGCTTCGGCTTACACAATCAAAATCTTCTATTCCTTTTGTAGTGATATGACATAGCACACCTTCAAGCTCAAGCACTTTTGACATATTAGGTTTGCAGCTGCGCACTTGCTCTTCATTTTCAAGCACACAAATCAAATCGCGCCCTAGATAAATTTCAATGGGCTTATATCCAATAGCTTCTTCAATCTTTTGAACGCGCTCTTTTGTTAGTTCAAGCGGAGTTAGAGCAAAGCTTGGCAAATCAAGTCCGTATTTATCGCCATTTTTTCGCACTCTTAGGATTCCGCTTTTGGTTTCAAACGCAACTTCTTTAAGCGCGCTATCAACAAAATTCATCACCACAAACGCACTTGCAAGTGTTGCATGCCCACAAAGCTCAATTTCTCCAGCAGGAGTAAACCAGCGCAATTTATATTGCTTGTCTTGGCACAGACAAAAAGCGGTTTCAGAAAGATTATGCTCATTTGCAATTTTTTGCATTAGAGAATCTTCTAGCCATTGGTGTTGCAACAAACACACAGCAGCAGGATTCCTGCTAAAGATTTTATCGCTAAATGCGTCAATAACATAGCATTGCATTATGTTTCCTTTGTTTGTCGTGTTAGCGTAAAAATTATAACACTTTTATCTTGTTATTTCCCCACTCTTTTTGCTGCCTCTCCGCTATATCTATCGCCCACAATTTTTATTTTTTCAAGTTCCGCATTGATTTGGCGCAAATCCTCTGCACTTAGAACAATCGCAAGTGAGCCGATATTTTCTTCAAGCCTACTTGGGTTTGTCGTCCCAAAAATAGGCGCGATAAAGGGCTTTTGCGCACAAACCCACGCAAGAGCAATTTGTGCTGGTGTCGCATCTTTTTGTTTTGCGATGTTTTTTAGCAATTCCACAAGAGCCATATTTGCTTTGAGTGCTTCTTTTTCAAATCGTGGCACGGTGCTTCTGAAATCATCTTTGTCAAAAGTAGAATCCGCATTAAACTTTCCTGCCAAAAATCCTTTACCAAGTGGCGAAAATGGCACAAAGCCAATGTTTAGCGATTCTAAAACACCCAAAAGCTCCTTTTCTGGCTCACGCCACCACATTGAATATTCGCTTTGCACCGCACTTAGTGGGAACACAGCGTTTGCCTTTTTGATACTCTCAATCCCCGCTTCGCTCATTCCCCATGCTCTAATTTTACCCTCTTTGGCAAACTCTGCACAAAGCCCCGCAACCTCTGCTACGGGGATATTTGGATTAACGCGGTGTTGGTAATACAAATCAATATAATCCGTTTGCAACCGCTTCAAGCTTCCTTCAAGAGATTTGCGCATTTGCGCCAAATCGCTGGTTACAACCTGCTTGCCATTTTCGACTTGGATTCCAAATTTGGTTGCCAAAATAACCTCATTGCGAAAGGGTTTGAGGGATTTGCCAACAAGAATCTCATTGGTGTGCGGTCCATAGACTTCGGCGGTGTCAAAGAATGTAATGCCCAAATCTTTGGCTTTGTGAATAAGAGAAATCATTGCATTCTCATCTTTTGCTTCACCATAGCCATAGCTCATTCCCATACACCCAAGCCCAAGCGCGCTTACTTCTAGGTTTCTTAGCTTTCGTTTTTGCATTGTTACTCCTTTTGTGTTTTGCAAATTTTGTATATTCTTAGAATCTTTGCACGCATTTAAGCTCAATATTCCAAAACCTGCTAAGCTAACCAATCCCCCGATTTTTGCAGAGGTTGCCAAAAACTCACGGCGGTTTTTGTTGTGATTTTTCATTATTTCTCCTTTTGATTTTTTGTGTGGCAATGCCAATCATCGCTTATCAAACACGCTTCCTCCCGCGTCTGCAAAATCTGCTGCTTTGCCTGCATAACCCTGCGTGGCTTGCATATCTTTTTGCACCCACGCGATTTTATTCTCCGCACTTTTAAATGCTGCTTCACCCATAAAAAGGCTAAATGGTGGCTTAGGATTGCGTGAGACTTCATAGAGAATCTTTGCAAATTCTTGTGGGTTTCCTGCTTGTTTGCCACTGTATTGTGCGATATTCTCTAGTGCAGCTTTGCGTCTTTGTGCATATTATTCAACTTCTAGCTCGCCTTTCACTAAGCTTGTGCCTAAAAATTCAGTGCGAAATCCCGCTGGCATGACATTAATTGTGTGGATTCCATATTCGCCTACATCAAGCAATAATCCCTCGCTTAACGCACTTAGGGCAAATTTGCTCATACAATAAGGTGTGGAATTATTGCTAACACGAAAACCGCCAATGGAGCTAAGATTGAAGATTCTAGCTTTAATATTTTGCGCATTTCCTCCCTCTTTTAGGCTTTGTGGGCGTAAAATTTTGAGTGCGTTTTGTGCGACAAGAAATGGCGCAAAGACATTAACTTCAAATTGTTCTCTTAGCTGCTTTTCGCTCACTTCTTCAACAAATCCTAAAAGCCCATACCCTGCGTTATTGACTACATTATCAAGCCGCCCAAACTTTTGCTGCACAGATTCTAAATTTTGTGCAATTTGTGCGTTTAAATCGCCACTAAATTTAAGCTCCAAAGGCAGAAAATTCTCGCTTTGGCTGCCAAGTTTTGCGGTGATATTGGCGATATTACGCGAAGTTCCTGTGACTTTATCACCTTTTGCCAATAAATATTTGGCAAGTTCTAGCCCCAAGCCTCCGCTTGCTCCTGTGATATACCAAACGTGCGAATTTGTATTCATATTTTCTCCTTGAGTTGTGTGTTTTGAATCTGCGTTATTTGCATTATTCGTATTGCTTTGAGTGGTTTGGCTTTTTTGTTTTGAATCACAACCTTGCAATCCTAAGATTCCAGAAATTCCAACCAATCCTCCTGCAACGCCTAATATTGTGGTGTTTTTGAGAATCTTGCGTCTGTCTTTGTCCATTTTGCTCCTTTGTATAAATTTGTGATATTATAAAGCATTACATCTAGTGTCTGTCAAGAGGGTGGGGCAAAAGTTGTGGGCATAACCAAATCCTGCTATAATGAAAGAAATTTTCCAAAGGAAATCTATGAAACACAAAGACCATTATAATGATGAATATATTATCGATTTATCATCAAAAATCCTTGCAGTAATACCAGAATTTAAGGCAAAAACTTTTGTGGATTCTTTGAGTGGCAAACTTGATGATAAAGAGCTTTTTGCTAGGCTTGATTGTATTGTTGATGCAATGCAAAAAAGTATGAGCGATGATTATTCTAAAAATATTGAGGCATTTTTTAATATCCTTGGGGAAGAATTAAGCAAGAGTGAGGGAATGTTTCAGTTTGGTTGGTGGCTTTATCCTATTAGTCGGTATGTAGAGCGGTGTGGGAATGAAAATTGGCGTTTGTCGCTAGCGTTTTTAAAAGAGCTTACTAAAAGATTTACGGGTGAATATGCGATTCGTCCTTTGCTAAAAGATCACCCCAAAGAAGTAATGGACGAGCTTATCAAATGGAGTTTGGATTCTAATGTGCATGTGCGGCGGCTTGCAAGTGAGGGCGTTAGAATCCGCTTGCCTTGGTCGCAAAAGCTCTATGTCGCACTTGATGAGTTTGAAAAATACACAACAATTCTTACAAATCTCAAAGACGATAAAGAAAAATTTGTGCAAAAAAGCGTGGGGAATAACTTAAATGATTTATACAAAGATGCACCGCAGAAAGCGGATTTTATCATCAATCAATGGGAGAAGAGCGGCAATAGCAAAGCACAAGCGTGGATTATCAAACACGCAAGAAGGAATCAAAAGTAAGCAAGTAAAAGCAAAAGGCTAAAAATAAGCAAAAAGCTTTTAGATTCTGCATAGTTAATTTAGCAAGTATTTTATATGGTTTCTAAAAGTTATTTTACTTGTTTTTCGCCCATTATGTATTGAGTCGCAGTTTTAAGCTCACCATTCTCATTATATTCTTTTAAGATTCCATTGATTACCCAGCTTTTATTTCCGTCTTTTGTGAGCGGTCGCTCCATTTTGAGATTCCCATTTTCATAATAATACTTTTGAAAACTCTTTGTATTGTCGTTTGAAAATTCTACCTCCATACGCAATGCCCCGCTTTCATAATACCGCTTACCACCTTGTGGCTCTCCATTTTGATAACAAAAGAGAGATTCTAAGTTGCCATTTTCATAATACACTTTTGTTGCGCCATGCCTTTGGTGTTTTGCGTTGTAGCCAATCTCAGCTTTAAGTTTGCCATTGCTATGGTATTCTTTTTCTATGCCGTATTTACTGATTTTACAAGGAATCTCAACTTGTTTGTTATCATAAGATTCCATTGTTTTTGCTTCTTCTATGTGGGAGCTACAACCAGCCATAACCGAAATGATTCCTAAGCAATAGATAAATTTCACCCGCATCATCTCTCCATAAAATCTATTTTCTAAGTATTATAACACCGCGACTATAAATTTTGATTAATGGAGTTATATAAGATATTTTAATATATCAATATATATTGATATATTAAAATATTCATGCTACAATACCTCTGAATTTGAAATATTGGAGAGAAACCCATGTCTATCACAACACAGCTTCTAAACGCCTTGCAAAGCTTTATAGTGTATTTTGTTGAACTTTCTGTATTATTCCTTGCTTTAAATATGTTTGTTAGCTGTCTCAATGCCCGATTTTCTGGCACGATTCAAAAGCATTTGCATAAAAAAGGCATAGCAAGCTATCTTAAAGCAATGCTACTAGGGGCAATGACGCCATTTTGTTCGTGTTCTACCATTCCACTATTTATTGCATTTTTGCGCAACAAAATCCCGCTAAGTGTGAGCTTTGCCTACCTTATGACTTCTCCACTTATTAATCCTATCATTTTGGTTATGCTTCTTGTATCCTTTGGGATTAATCTCACTTTAGCTTATATTATCTTTGTTATGCTTGTCATCGTGCTATTTTCTTTTTATATAGAATCGCTTAATCAAGAAACATTACTCAAAGCTAGTTTTTTCACCCAAAATAATCCTAAAATTTCTTGTTGCACAGATTTTAAGATAAATTTTCCTGCACAAAATGCAATAAAATTTAGCACACAAATCCCTAATTTAGTGCAAAATAATCTCCAAAAAACACAAAGTTGCTGCACAAAACCCAAAAAAGAGACTGAATCTAAATCGTGTTGCACAGATTCTAAAAATCCATCACAGAGCCTAAAATCCTATTTCTATGCAAGTTTTAGAGATTATAAAAAACTTTTGCCTTATCTTATTGTTGGTATGGGCATTGGAGCGTTTATTCACGATTTTATCCCGCAAGGAAGTTTGGAATCTTTTTTAAAAGACTTTGGCTATCTTGGAGTAGTCATTGCAGCATTTGTTGCACTTTTGCTTTATATTCGCGTTGAGGCAATTATCCCTATTGGGCTAGGGTTTATCAATGCAGGCGTTCCTTTAGGAATGGTGATGAGCTTGCTTATTGCTGGTGGGGGTTGCAGTTTGCCCGAACTCATTTTGCTAAAATCCATTTTTACAATGCGTTTTTTATTGCTTTTTATTCTAATCGTGCTTAGTATCGCCATAGGATTTGGCTCTTTTGTTTTGGCATTTGGGCTTTAAAAGATTTTATAAAAGGAGAAAAAATGCAAAAACTAGAAGAGTTTTTAAAAATTACAGGGGCAATCAATGATGAAAGTCGGCTTAAAATCCTTGCCTTTTTATCTCTGCATTCGCCAAATATGCTTTGTGTTTGCGATTTAGTAGAATCTTTAGAAATGAATCAATCCCGCCTTTCGCGTCATCTTAAGATTCTAAAAGATGCAGGATTTTTAGAACTACAAAGAAAGGGTGTGTGGGCATATTATGGAATCAAAAAAGATTTAGCAGACTTTCACAAAGATATTTTAAAGCATATTGAGTTTTTAGGGTTACCTTTGCCCCCTTTAAAACCGCATAAGCAATGTGAGCTAGTTTAGAATCCTAAACTAGCTTTTTTGTTATTGCCCTACGCGTTTTGCTTGTTCCTGTGGGTATCTATCGCCTTTAATTTCTATTTTTGCAAGTTTTGCTTCAAGATTTGCAAGCTCTTTTTGGCTTAAATTTACTTGCAATGCACCAATATCTTCGTGCAAATGTTCTACATTTGTCGTGCCAAAAAGTGGGACAATATAAGGTTTTTTGGCTAATTGTAAGATAGATTTTTGATACAAAAGAATCTTTATCCTGCATTTCTTGTTGTATGGATTCTTCTAAGATTGTGCCATAATCCTTTGTGGATTCTTGATTTTTGGGATTCTCCACACAGAGGGAATTTCTATGTGGAAAATAAATAGAAGTATTGCTAACTTGCATAGACACTTCCTTTTACGCCTTAATATTCTGCAATATCTCGCTTAAAATATCTATCGTCTTGTTTTTACGCTCTTCAAAATGCGCTTGGGATTCGTATTTGCCCTCGTGTAGATAGCCGTTTTGTATCCTATTATTTTGCAAGATTGCTATGTTTTGCTCTAGCAATTCTTGGATTTTTGTAGAATCAGATTCTAGGCTGTTTTTCGTTCGCACTTGGTTTAGGATTCTGCTATCTAGCTTAGAAACATCGCTAATCCCTTGAATCCTCATCGCCTCGTCTATGTCGTTGATAAACTTTGCGCCTATGGCAAGCAAGCGTGATTTTCTATCTAGTGTAGGTGTAGAATCTTCTGTTAGGTTTTCTGCATTTTGCTTATTTTTCTCCCATTGTTCTAGTTTCTCATCAGTTGGCACGACAATCCCTAGATATTCTCCGAAGTTTTTTGCTTCTTCTTGCTTTTGTGTGGTTTCTTGATTTGCTTTGTTGGCGAACATTTGGTATTGATAATTTTGTGTGTTGATTTGCATAAGCACTCCTTGGTTAAATTATGCTTTAATACTCCGCAATATCTCGCTTAAAATATCTATGGCTTTTGCTTTCTGTGCTTCAAAGATATGTTGGGGCTTTGGACTCCAATTTCCCAATTCATCTAAATATCCACCATTGTTTGAAAGTCTTTTTGATGCGCTAATTGACTTCTCTAAAATATTTTCAAATTTAGTAGAATCTGTTTCATTAAGCCATTGTTGCAGAATTTTATATCCATTATCAGTAGTGCCATAAAGCCTTTGGGATTCTAGTGTCGCTGCTTGCACTAAACCCGCAAAAGCCATAAAGCTGCCTGTATCTTGAATATCCCACTTAAAAATATCCCATAATCGCTGTGGCGATTCCTCTTGTGTTTCTTGAATCTCATTAGCATTTTGGTTGCTTTGCAAAGATAAAAGCGTATTAAAGGAAGTTGCGCTATTTTGATTTTTTTCTGCTGTGCTTTTATATGTGGGGATTCCTTGCGTAAATGAATTTGCTTCAATTTGCATAAAAAGCCTACTTAATATAAATGCTTGTGCTCATTGTAGGACCAACATTAATAGAGCGCGCAGTATAGGTAAATGTGCCATTAGTATTGGCTGGTTTAGTAATATCCCATTGTTCTAACCAGCCTATAATGACCCTGTTGTCGCCTTCTATACCTATGCAATCTAGCATACTAGCTTGATTACCTGAGAATGTTGCACTATCTGTGTTGCTACCTCCATAACCATTAACTTGTGTCCATACAAAAAATGGATTTCCTCCATGATTTAAATTTGTGCTTGTTTGACCCTCATTAATATCCTCACAATATCCAACATCAGAAGAGCAAACTGATAAAATATAAACCTTGCTTACAGCAGGAGCTGCTGCTTTTGTTATCTTATCTTGTTTATCTTCCCCATTATTCTTTTTTATTGTCTCTAGCATATTATCAAATTCCCCATTTAAAATTTTTTCTTTGTTTGGAGAATTAGATTCTACATAGAAGCTCATTCCATTTCTTGTAACCTTTTCTTTCCCCTCTGTGGTATAACCCTCCGCACCAAATGCGATTCCACAGCTTAAAACACTTGCCAATGCAAGACTAAAGAACTTTTTTGTCATTTTAACTCCTTAAAATTTAAGATACGAGATATAAAGCAAAAATCATTCCATAGTTTTATTGACTATCTTAGCATTATAAAGCATGACACTTAGTGTCTGTCAAGGGGTTTGTGTGGTTTGTTTGATATGCTATAATTCCCACATTCAAAAGAAGCATAGACGGTTGCAAGCTTCTAAAACACAGAATCCTAAAAATACGAGAAAATCCATGACAAATCTTTATCTTAAATCCCCCTTGTATTTGCTATTGCGTTGTGCGTTGCCAAATATGGTTGGGGCGGTTTTGCTCTCTTTTTATTATATTGTTGATGGGATTTTTGTTGGGAAGTTTTTAGGCGCACAAGCCCTTGCTGCTATGGGGCTTGTGATGCCCTTTATTATGATGTCTTTTGCGCTTAGCGATATGGTGGCAGTGGGTGCTGGAGTGCAAGTATCTATGCGACTTGGTAAGGGCAAAATCAAAGAAGCTAGGATTATTTTTAGCACTTCTTTACTTGTTATTTTTACGATTGCTTTATTGATGAGTGCGCTTTTTTATTTTATAACTCCCTTTCTTTTGGGGTTTGTGAATGCAGAAGAAAGCCTTAAAGAATTATCGCTTGAATTTAGTAGAGTGTTTTTGTATTTTATGCCTTTTATTTCGCTATATTTTGCGCTTGATAATTATCTAAGAATTTGTGAGAAAAATATTTATAGTATGCTTATGAATGTGATTTTGGCTTTTGTAAATATTTTTTTGGATTATCTTTTTATTGTGGAGTTTGGTTTAGGGCTTTATTCTGCTGCGCTTGCGACTTGTATAGGCTTTAGCCTTGCGACACTTTTTGGATTGTTTCCGTTTTTGTTTATGCCTATAAAGTTAAAATTTTCTAAAGTCTTATTTCATTTTAAGATTCTGCTAAATATTTTTTATAATGGCAGTAGCGAGTTTTTTGGCAATATTTCAGGCTCTACTTACGCACTTTTTGCAAATGCCATTTTGCTTAAAATTTCTGGTGCTGTGGGTATAGCGGCTTTTAGTATTATTTCATATATTGATAGTTTTGTGATTTTGCTTTTGATGAGTTTAAATGAAGGAATCCAACCTGCTATTAGTTTTAACTATGCAAGAAAAGATGCAGAAAGGCTTAAATCCTTGATTTTTCACACCTTTGCGGCAGCTTTTGTATTTTGTATGCTTGTTTTTGCGGTTTGTATGGCTTTTGGCGATAATCTTGTGCAATTTTTTGCCAAAGAAAATGATGGAAGTTTGCTGCAACTTGCTTCTTTTGCGCTTTTTTTGTATGCGTTTAATTATCTCATTACTTGGTTTAACATCTCCACAAGTTCGCTTCTAACTGCGATTAACAAGCCTACTTTTTCTCTGATTTTAAGCTTATCTCAAAACCTTTTGATTCCTTTAGCTGGAATCTTTGCTCTTTCTTATTTTTGGGGGTTAAAGGGCATTTTCTTAACCGCTGTTGTCGCGGAATGTTTATGCGTGGTTTTGAGCATTGTTTTAATTAAAAAGTCTTTAAAAAAGGTTATTTGAAAATCTTAAAGATTCTAAATGCGACTAATCCAAAACCCCAAGCCTTTGATAAAGTGCTTTTGTTTGTAAAAATTGTCCGATGTAATTCTCTAAAGCTGCATTTGAAAGAGTTGGAATCTCGGCTTTTACAAATTCTAATAAAGAATCTTTATCTAAGATTCCTTGTGTGTAGGCTTTTAGGCAAGTCCAAATCGCTTCGTCTAAATAAAAGCCACCACCAATTAGCGCAGAAGCAAGGAATCTTCTTGTGCCTTTTTGTTTAGGTTGTGAGAAAAGTATCGCATTGTGTGCTTTGGTTTGCGCTAGGGTTTTTGGGGTGGTTGGTTTGGTTGGGTGTAAAAAGCCTTGTGTAATCATTGCACACAGAATCGGCAATAAAACTTCCATTCCAACGCCAAACGATTCCACCAAACTTTGAAGACTCTTTGGTTGGTAGGAATCTTTGGCAAAAAACTCTAAAATCTTTTGGCAAAAGGCTTGAAACTCTTGTGGCGATTCTGCGGCACTTTGGAATCCAAAGGGTGGTTTTAGTAGCACAAAGGAAGTGCGCAAAAGCCTTTGGTTACATTCTTCTTGCGCGGATTCTTTGTTGTTTTTGACAAAAATATCCATTCTAAAAGATTCGTTTAAAAAGAAATCTTTGAATTGTTCTTGTAAGATAGAATCTTTAGTGCTTGCTAAAAGTTCGTTTTGTTGCGTGTTAAAAGTCAAAGGGTCAAAGTGCCACATCAGTTTTGCGCTACATGCAAACTCGCATTGCACAGAGCGCATAAGGTCTGCCATTTGGCTAAAAAACAAGCAATGCCAATCTTTGTTGAAAAACTCGTGGCATAAATAGTTAATCTCGCGTGTTTGCAGCTCTTTTCTAACCTCTTGCGTGCGCGGATTTTCTTTTGCATACAAAGAATCAGAAGCAAAGAATTTTTGCGCATATGCGAGACTTGTTTGTATGCGTTCTTTTTGATTGCCATTTGCGTGCGATTCTAGGAGTTTTAGCAAATGCCGCATAGAGTATTTGCCCTCCCAACCCGGAAAGCAATTGTAGCTAATGAATAGCACTCCATTTTGGTGTAAGCAATGCGCAATGATTTCTAAAATAATTGTTTGATTTTCTTGACTAATCCAGCTCCAAACTCCGTGTAGCACAATATAATCAAACTTAAGATTCTCTCTTAAAGCTTTTTCTTTGATTTGCTTAAAACTCTCTTGATAAGCTTTTGCGTTGGGCTTAGAAGCATTTAGAAATTTTAACGCGTGCTCACAATGCGCGGATATAAAGTCATTGCCGATAAACTCTCCCTCACTTCCGCTTGCATGCAAGGCGAAGCTATTTCCCATTCCAAAGCCAAGTTCAAGGTAGCAAAAATTAGAATCCTCGCTTCTTTTGTACGTTTTGATTCCTGCAATATCTAAACAAAAATCTATCCACAAAGGATTGAGCGCGCTATTAAAATCATCAACATATTCTAGCTCTGTTGCGTATCCGTCATCTTGCATAATTTTTCCTTAAGAAGTAAAACTGCCATTATAGAGCATTATACTTAGTGTTTGTCAAGATAGCTTTAGTATTTCTCTCTATGAATGTTTTGAGTATTTGGATTCTGCTAGAATTACTCCACATAAGGTTAAAAATGCACCAAAAAGAGCTATATAAGAGAGTTTTTCATCTAAGACAAATAAAGAAGTGATAATAGTTATAAGGGGAGTTAAATAGACATAGACATTAGTTTTTACTGCCCCAATAAGTAGCGTTGCGCGATTCCATAATAAAAAGCATAATCCTGAAGCAAAAAGCGATAAAAAGAGTAGATTTAAAGCAATTTTTGGTTCTAATAAAAGTGCTAGATTTGGTGAAAATTCTAAAAATAAAAAGCTAGGCAACATTCCTAAGATTCCATAAAAGATAATACGCCGCGTAACTAGGATAAGCTGGTTTGTCTTTTGTAGAATTTTAAGAATCAAAAGCGAGTAAGCTGCCCAACCAAGTGCAGATAAAAGTGCTAATCCGTCGCCTAATGGATTAAAAGAAAATCCACCTTCTTCATAGCTTAAAAGCACGATTCCGCTCATACACAACACAAAAGCTATAAAAAAGACAAAAGAAAGTTTTTCAATCTTAAAAAAGGCTGCAAACAATGCGGTAAAAAGTGGAGCGGTTGCGATAATAACGCTGACATTTGAAGCTTTAGAAATATCCATTGAAAGATTTAAAAAGAGATTATAAATAGTGATTCCGCTAAGTCCAGCTAGAATCAAGTAAATCTCTTCTTTAAGAGTGGATTTTAAAAATTTTGGACGCACAAGAAGCAAGAAACAATAGCCGATTATAAATTGTAAAAATAAAAGCTCAAGTGGGCTAAAAACTTCTAAAAGAATTTTTACACAAACATAAAGACTAGACCAAAAAAACACACTAGCAAAGGCTAGAAAATGCCCCATTAACTGCATTGAAGCTCCTTAAGCGTGCTAGAGAGGCGCATAAGATATTCCCGCCCTAAAGTGATACAATCATAATACCAACTCCATAACGCCCAAACATAGCTAGAAATTAGCTTACCATGTAGAATCTCTTTGTAGGTAATATTTGGATAAAAGCTTAAGAGATGACAAATTTGCTCTTTATTTAGCTCTAACTCTCCTGCTAAATTTCCAAACTCCCAAATAGGAGAACAAAAGCTTGCAAACTCAAAATCAATGAGTTTGATTGTGGAATCCTGCGCGTTATAAAGAATATTTGGAAGCTGCAAATCTCTATGACATAGCACAAGCTCTTTTGAGTCCGCTTCTTTTGCAATTTGCGTGATGAATTTATGCTCTTGTTTGCTAAGAAGTGGAATCTTAGCTAGGGATTCGTAGTTTTTAATCTCATCGTTTAAAAGGATTTTTGGAAAGTTGGAATAATCTTTGTGTTTAAAGCTGTGTAAAGTTTGAATTGCATTGACAATTTTTTCTAAAGTAGAAAAGTTTAGCTGTTTCTTTGTTAAAGGTTGGTAGCCTTGCAAGTAAGCAGTGAGTTTAATATCGCTTGGATAAAATTCAGATTGTGGCGCGATATGTTCTCCTAAAAGTTTAGTGATTTGCTGCTCTAATTTGGTATCAATCACTTCTTCTCTGTGGTTGCGCGGAATCCTAATAACCTTATCTTCTCCTAAAAATTTGATTTTATAGTTGATATTTGTAACGCTAAAGAGTCTTTGGGCTGTATTGTCATCAGAGCATTGTTTGGCAATCTCTTCTGGAGTGATAAGTTTAGATATAAGCGCGTCATTAAAGGAATCAATCTCGGTATATAAGGAATCTAGCCCAAAAACATAAAAGTCAATTTTATCCATAGATTTTAAAATACAGGTTTCCCAATACTCTGTATCATCACATTTTGCAAGAGAATCTTTTATAATGTCCAAATCTTGCGCATTATCAAAAAATGCGATTCCATCTCCATAGCCACTTGTTGCATTAGTGTCAATATCTAAAAGTTTGCAATTTTCATCTGTGATGTATCCCCAAGATGGCGTTTGGTTGAGAATCTTTTGTGCTAGAAATTGTGAAGCACCCCATTTGATTTGTGTTTCAAAAGAATCTTGAAAAGTGTTTGTTAAAAACAAATCTCCATTTAGGATAAAAGTGCCTTTTGTAATGGAATCTTGCACAGATTTTAACGATGCAGCAGAGTTTGTAGAAGCGTAATTTTCAAAGACTATTTTTTCAAACTTTAACTTTTCTGCCAAAGGGTCAAAAAGATGATGTTTATATCCTGTAACAACGATAATTTCTTCTACGCCACATTTTCTTAAATGCAAAATCATATTTTCTAGCAAACTTTTGCCCTTAATCTCTAAAAGTGGTTTAGGTTTATTCAGTGTTAAGGGTTGCAAGCGTGTGCCTTTTCCGGCACATAAAATGATTGCTTTCATTGCTTGCCTTTAAGAATCTTATCAATTTCCTCTTTGATTGCTTCAGATGATGAACCGATATTGTAAATATTTTTCTCGCGCAGATTCTGCCAAAACTCCTTGTGTGTTTTAAAATTAATGGTTTGAAATTGCAGATTAAACAAAAGTGCAAGTGCGGAAGTATCTGTGATGAGACAATCACAATCTTTGGCTTTGGATAGGGATTTAATCGGGGTTATGGGGTAAGATTTTAAAGAATCTAAAATGACTTTATGATAGGATTTTGGAGTTTGCGGGTTTTGCAAATAGAAAATTACATTATGCCCCCCCCCCCCCATTATTTGTGCAAACTAAATTTTCTAGCACAGAAATATCATAAGAGCAAAGCACATTTGCATGTAAAACATCTTGCGATTCTCTAAAGCTTGGGGCATAAACTAATTGCATAAATTCTCCTTATTTTTGATTTGAATTTTGGGTGCTTTTTGCTTCTTGATTTGAATTTTGGTCGTATTTTTTAGGAATCTTCATCCATGTTTTAGCTGCGCGTTTAGCGATTTCTAAAGTCGCGTCCATTCCTCCAGCTAGAGAAAAGAGCCAAAATTTATGAGAATAGAGCCAGTCAATTTGCTTAACTTGTTTGTCAGTGATACTTTTAATCGGACGCACGACAATTTTAGCAAATTCTAATTCTTGATGCACGATATAAGATTGCACTGCATCAATGAAAACTTTGATAAAAGTATCTTCTAAAAAGAAATTTTTAATATCATCAATTTCGTCCATAAGTTTGTCCATTTTGGCAAAATTGATTTTCTCTAGCTTGTTTTGGTGGTTTAGCCTTTCTAGCTCTTCTGTCATTTTGACAACTTTTAAGAAAAGCTTTTCTACTTCTTTTTTTCTTTTATAGCCATAGTCTAAAAACTCTTTGACTTTTTTTTCAATGTGTTTTTTGTTTGTAGCAATTTGTTCTTTAGTGGGTGGTGTGAGCTTGATAGGAGATTTTTTCACCTTTGGCAGAGATTCTAAGATTTCTTGGAATGGAATCTCTTTTGTTCCTGCGATTCTAGCACCACCTTCTGTGGAGTTTATGACTTCTAGTGGATAAGGAGTTTCAGTAATATCTTTTTCAAAGAAATTCAAAAACATTCTCCAAATTTTGGTTGTTTCAACAACACCTTCTCCGCCATAAGCTGGCACTAAAATTTTTTCTAAAACATTGTCTTTGGGTTTGTATTGAGCCTCTTTTTCACCAAAAATTGCGTCTTTGGAGTGTGTTTTACCATCAGCAGAAAATGCCAAATCTTGCCCTATGAAAATACAAGTTTTAAATCTGCTATGCACAATAAGTTCGTATGCCATATTTGCCGCACTCATTCCGATTCCTGCATAGCCATATTCTTTTAAGTCAAAGAATCTTGTATAGCCAAATGGGCGCATACTAAAGCTTTTTGTGCCTTGCGTAATTGCATTTGTTGTCGCTTTATGCACGATACTTGTGATTGCAAAAATGATTCCTTTTTGTGCGTCTTGTGGTGTTTTGATATAAAAATCCGCAGTGGGTTCTACACGCTCTAATGTTACGACAACATCGGGTTTGATTCCGTGTTTAACAAGAATCGGAAAAGAAGCATCTACGCTAAAAATTGTGATTTTATCCGCATGTTTTTTAAGCAATGGAAGCTGTTTATAAAGCGAAGGTCCTGTAGAGACGATTACAGCAGTGTCTGTTGTTTTTGCATTGTTAATTAAATTAAGAAAAGAAGGTGTGGTAATCATTTCTGGGAGATTTTGTAAATGGTGTTCTAGCCCGATGAGTGCGTCTTTGGAATCGTTCCCAACAGAAATGATATGGTGTTCTAAACTGCGTGTTAAGATTCCATTTATTTTTAAACATTCCTCACTATAACGTCCATAATAGTTATTGAGTAGATGTAGGCTATAAATGCGTGAGTAAATCCATTGTCCCTCTGCAACTAAAAACTCATCAAGCCCTCCAAAATCTGTTGTAGGTGTCCAAAAAATTAGAAGTTTTTTGCTTGCAATTTCTTCAGAAAAATCTGCAAAATTTAATGCAATATAGATTAGCTCTAACTCTGGTTCAAAGACAAAAAGTTTTTTAATGGATTTGTTTTGATTGAGTAAGATTCTATAAAAGATACCATTTCCAAAACCAAAAAAGTAGAAAAAGGGATAGAGTTTAAAAGGTTCAAATTCTTCAATTTTTTCGGTTGTTTCTTCTAAAGGACTTTTTTGATAAAGAGAAACTTTATTTTCCTTATCATAAATATTGATATTAAGAGGGTCTTTGCCGATATAGACTTCGTATTTTTTATTGACTTCTAGTATTTTAAGCTGTGCTACAAGTAGGGGATTGACTTTTGCAAGAGCTTCTATATTTCTATCAAAACGAGGGTTTAGGGATTCTTGATTTTGCATAATGTATCCTTAAAAATATGCGATTATGAAATATTTTAGGTAAAAAGCCCCAAAAAAGGGCTTAAATTATTGAAGAAGTTTAAGAATGTTTTGTTGCACTTGATTTGCTTGTGCCATTGCAAAACTTCCTGATTGTGCAAGAATATTTGTTTTGGAGAATGTAGCAGATTCTTCTGCAAAGTCTGTATCACGGATTTGAGATTCCGCAGATTTAACATTAACTTGCGTTACAGTGATATTGTTGATTGTTGCAACAAGTTGTTGTTGCACAGAACCTAAGTCTGCACGGATTCTATCTAAATGTTCTTGTGCAGATTGTGCCATATCCATAACTGCCATTGCACCTGTTAAGCTTGTAACTCCAGCCCCAATTCCATTAGAATTAACTTTAGCAACTGCACCATTTGCATTTGCTCCAATTGCCGATGCAATGTTTGCGCCAAATTCGCCATTAACGCTTCTTAGATTTACAGTGTATTGTGCTAACCCAGTTCCTCCTTGGAAAGCTGCTGCTGAGTGCAAGCCAACTTGAGAGAAATTGATACCAGAGACTAGAATATCTCTTGCATTTAGTCGGATTAGTGTTAAGCGTCCAACAATCGCATGTGCAGTTCCTGAAATACCATCAAATGAACTTCCGGGCACAATTGCTCCAGCAGAATTTTTTCCAGTCATAATTTCTGAACCATCTGCAACATGAAGAGAAATCGCACGTCCATCTGTGCTTGTAAGTTGTAATGCACCAGAAATACTAAGCGATGCTTGCACACCTGTGCGCTCCTTTTGTGCATTGATTGCATTGATTAATCTTCCGTCATAATCATTTCTTTGCACATCATTAATATCACCAATTGAGATTCCATTAATCACTAAGCCACGAATTGTTCCAGAGGCAATAGGTGCAGAACCTTGTCCCATAACATTATAGGTTGCACGCACTCCTAATGTATCAGAGTTTTTATTAATTGCTTCTGCTAATGCTCCAATTCCTGTTCCCGCTGAAGTTGAAATTTTCACAGATTCAATAGCATAATTATTTGTT
The DNA here is from genome assembly GCF_000765695.2 of Helicobacter sp. MIT 11-5569. Lineage (GTDB taxonomy): Bacteria > Campylobacterota > Campylobacteria > Campylobacterales > Helicobacteraceae > Helicobacter_D. The sequence goes on from NZ_JRPB02000002.1 coordinate 212,342, forward strand.
CCATCTGTATTTAAGAATTTAAGTGTAACTTCGCTTAAGTTTGTAGCACCAGCACTTGGCAATAAATCCCCAGCTGTTTCATAGCGAACATGTCCGATTTTATGAGAGTTTGTTGGTTGGATAGAAGCTTTAACGGTGGTGTTAGAATATGCACCAATTTGGAATTCTTTGTTTGTAAAAGCACCAGAGAGCATTTGCTGACCATTGAAGCTTGTTGTATTTGCAATATTATCAAGCTCTTCCATAAGGCGTAAAATATCGCTTTGGAGAGCATTTCTTGTAGTTTTGGTTTGCCCATCTTGTGCGGCTTGAACTGCTTTTGTTTTGATTGTGTCTAAGATTTTGATTTGCTCATCCATTGCTTTATCAGCAGTTTGAATGATACCAATTGCATCATTAGCATTTCTTGTTGCTTGTCCAAGAGCTGCGGCTTGAGAGCGTAAGCTATCGGCAATCGCCATACCAGAAGCATCATCAGCTGCTTTATTGATTCTAAGCCCTGAACTTAGCTTTTCAAGTGAATTTGCCATATTGCGGTTATTCACAATTCCTGAAGTATGCGCATTTAACGCATTAACGTTGGTGTATATCCTATAACTCATTGTGCATCCTTTGCAAAAATTTGAATTTGCAAGGTGTAAAGCAAATGGTGTTCCACTTTTTAAATTTGTTTAGTGAAATCCCTAAAATAAATGTTTTTAGAATTTTTGTTTGTTTTAATTTAAGTTTTGTTAGTATTCTGCCGATATTTTTAAGTCTTAAAATTTTAAGGAAGAGAAGATTGCTATCTATATTGATTATTGATAAATATTTGTTATTCTTAGACATAATATTATGGAGAAGCAAATAATATAAAAATAAGTGAGGTATAAATGACACCATCAATTTTACAACCACTCTTTCAACAATGGAGAGAAGAGGGACTTTCTTTTTGTGTAACAAGCGAAAACTATAATAAAAGTGATTTATTGGGTGAGCAAGATTCTGCTTCCACCACTTCTGCGGGGGGGGGGGGGGATTTTTAGCTATCCTTATGCACATCTGATTGAATCATCAGGGTATTGGGAAGAAAGAAATAATTATCATGGAAAGCCGCCATTATTCTTATCTAAAGAATTGATAGAGAAAATCGCACTTTATTTGGTAGGACATATAAAGCCACGGGTAGTTTATTTACAAATAACAACAAAATGTAATTATGTATGTCCAATGTGTCCATTTCATGGAAGTGGCTATGAGGGGAAATATTTTAAAGATAATCCAAGCTTAAAACCTCAAAATATGCCATTAGATGAAGCAAAGAAATGTATTGATAAGATTGTTGATTATGGAGCTAATATGGTCGCAATGTCTCCATCAGCAGAGTTTTTTATTTATCCTTATTGGGAGGAAATCAGTCGCTATATCAAACAAAAGGGATTAAAAATTAGTGCTACCACTAATGGATCTTTTGTTACTAAAGAAGTGATTGCAAAACTAAAAGATATTGGTTTTGATGAGCTAATATTCTCTATAGATTCTATTAATCAAGAAACTTATGCAAAAGTAAGGAGCTCAAAAGAGAAAGATTATCAAACTGCAATTTCAGCTCCTATTCTTGCAACAGAGGCGGGTATTTATGTGCAAGTGCATTTTACCCAACAAAAGCCAAATAGAGGGGAAAAAGATGCAGTCTTTTCTTTTTATAAAATGCAAAATATTCGCTCAATGACTTTTGGGATTGAGTTGCACACAGAAGAAAACAAAGAATTAACAATTATGCCTATAGAAAGAAAAGAATATATCCATGGTTTATGTGGCGCATATAATAATCTAGTAATATTAATAGATGGGAATCTCGTTTCATGTTGCGGTTTTGCTAATCGCTATAAATATATAAAACCAAAACTGGATGCCTTTTCTTTGCGAGAGCATTCTATCTGCGAAGTATTATCCTACCAACATTCTTTAATGGCTAATAAGGATGAAGATGTTATGAAGTTGTGTTGTAGTTGTGATTTGTATCAAATTGCATTTGAATCAAAAAATCAAATTTCGGTTGAAAATAATTATGTTATAATTAAAAAAACAATATCCGAATCTCATTTTAGAATACCAAAAGAATTAGAAAATATACCTAATAATATTCTTTCTTGGATGTATCAAAATAACATTGTATCAAAAATGAAGCAGGATAAAATTTTATAAAAATTTATTATCAAATGAAAGAAAGTAGAATCGCAAGTTGTTTGTTTTGCATTTTTTAAGTGATTTTGTGGAATAATAAAATTATTGATGCAAGGAAGGTTTATTTACAAATGGTTTTTATTCATCCAACAGCAAATGTTGCAAAAGGAGCGCAAATAGGGGCAGAAACTAAAATTTGGCAAAATGCTCAAATTAGGGAGTTTGCCCACATTGGGCAAAAATGTATAATTTCTAAAGATGTGTATATTGCGGAAAATGTTCAAATTGGTGATAGATGTAAGATTCAAAATGGAGTTTCTGTATTCCAAGGCGTTACGCTAGAAAATGATGTCTTTGTGGGACCAAATGCTTCTTTTACAAATGATAAAGTCCCGAGAGCCTTTAATGAAAATTGGGAGATTGTCCCAACTCTTATTAAAGAGGGTGCAAGCATTGGGGCTAATGCTACGATTGTGTGTGGGATTACTATTGGCAAATATGCAATGGTGGCTGCAGGAAGTGTAGTAACGAAAAATGTGGAAGATTATAGTCTTGTAATGGGGAATCCCGCTAGACATTATAGTTACATTGATAAAATGGGCAATAAAGTGGAAACTAAACCAAATGAATAACAAAAGTATTAAAATTGGTTTGTTGGGTATCGGTAGAATGGGGCAGAATCATTTGCGTATTTTGTCTATGTTGAAATATGTTGAAATATGTTTCATTTATGACATTGCAACAGATGCCGCTAGAAATATTGCCACACAATATCAAGTTCCTTTGTCTAATAATCTTGATGAAGATTTAAAAAAAGTAGATGGTGTTATTATTGTAACACCTACTTTTACGCATGGCGAGTATTTTTTCAAAATTGCTCCTCTTGTTAAAAATATTTTTATTGAAAAACCTTTAGCACATACTTTAGAAATGACACAAAAGATTGCTCATTATGTTAGTCAGCATAATATTTCATTGCAGGTAGGTTTTATAGAACGTTATAGTCCCGCAGTAACGGCTCTAAAAAAAGCTATTGATAATAGTAATACTATTATAAATATGGATTTCACAAGAACCAATAAGATTAGTAGTCGCATTACAGATGTTGATGTTGTTTTAGATTTGATGATTCATGATATTGATTTGGCTTTAAGCTTAAATGGAGATGTTAAACAGGTTTATGCTTATGGTTGTTACCAAAACAATATGATAGAGTTTGCAAGAGCCATTATAACTCATAAAAATGGAGTTTTTTCTACTATAACTGCTAGTCGTATTACAGAAAAGCGCATGAGAAAAATTAGTGCTACTTGCGATAACATGTATATAGATTGCAATCTTTTAAGCAAAGAAGTTTTTGTAAATAAGCAATCTTTGGAGCAATATCTTGAAAATGTATCCATTGTTTCTAAGACAGAGACAATTGATGTGAAACCTAGAGAAGCACTCTTTTTAGAATTGATAGATTTTGTTGAATTGTGCAGAGGAAATCAAACAGATTTTGCTACGGCACAAGACGCATTAAAGGCTATGGAAATTGCCTGTGATATTCAATCTCAAATTAAAAAGCACCACAATGAAACAGCATATTAGAATACCGATTCAAGGAAGTGTAGTTTTAGTTACAGGAGGAGCTGGTTTTATCGGTAGTCATTTGGTTGATAGGCTTTTGAAAGAAGAAGCTAAGCAAATTATTGTAGTGGATAATTTTTTTTTGGGTAGTGAGGAGAATTTACAATCTGCTATTGGGAAAGGAATTATTCTTTATAAAGATGATATGGAAATTGCTTCTTCTGTAGAATATATTTTTGAACGGCACAAAATAGATATTGTCTTTAATTGTGCAACAAAGGCTCTTAATTATTCTTTTATGAATCCAAAAAATAGTTTTAGTGTCAATAGCAATATAATACTTAATCTTTTAGAAGCACAAAGAAAATGTTTGTTTAAAACTCTTGTGCATTTTTCAACTTCAGAAGTTTATGGAAGTGCAGTTTATGAACCAATGGACGAGCAGCACCCTATTAATCCCACAACGACCTATGCCGCAGGTAAAGCAGCCGCAGATATAGCACTAAAATCCTGGGTTTCTATGTTTGGCTTGGACTCTTTTATTGTGCGTCCTTTTAATAATTATGGACCAAGGCAAAATTATAAAGGTTATTTAGCGGGCGTGATTCCAATTACTATTTATAGAATCCTAAAGGGACTGCAGCCAGAAATTCATGGAACAGGTTTGCAAAGTAGAGATTTTATTTATGTTGAAGATACGGTTGATGCGATTATTAAAGTGTATCCTGTAATGTCCAAAGGAGAAAGTATTAATATTTCAACAGATGGACAAATTTCTATCAGAAAAGTTATCCATAAGATAGCAGAATTTATGGACTATCAAGGAAATATTTTAGAAAAGCCTGCTAGAAATTCTGATGTGGAGTGTCATAATGCTAGCAATGCTAAAATTAAATCATTGATTGATTATCAATTAACTCCATTTGATGAGGGGCTTAAGAAAAGCATACAATGGTATAAAGGATTTATAAGATGATAAAACTTATCCAACCTTATATTAGCTTTGAAGAAGTTAGAGAGGATTTTGAAAAGATTTTTGATTCAGGTTGGCTAACAAAAGGTAATTATATTCAGCAATTTATGCAAGATTTGCGTGAATTTTTAAATGTTCAATATTCCTATGCGACAACATCGGCAACCACTGCTTTGAGTATTTGTCTTAAAGCATTGAATCTTCAAAGTCAAGATGAAGTGATTGTTTCAGACTTTTCATTTCCAGCTACTTCAAATGTTTTAGAGGATTTAAATATTAAGCCTATCTTTGCAGATGTTTGTCTATCTACCTTTAATATGCTGCCAGAAGAACTTGAAAAGAAAATATCCAATAAAACAAAAGCAGTTATTTTTGTGCATGCACTAGGGAATCCTAGTGGAATTTCAAGTATTCAAGAAATCTGCAAACACTATAAGATTCCATTGATAGAAGATGCCGCTTGTGCAATCGGCAGTAGTGAGTTTGGCATAAAAGCTGGTGCTTTTGGAGATTTGGGTTGTTTTAGTTTCCATCCTCGTAAGCTTTTAACAACAGGAGAGGGAGGGGCAGTCGTTTTTAATCATAAATGTTTTGAGAAGTTTTTTGAGATTAAATTAAACCATGGAGCAGTTTGCCGCCAAGGAAAACTTGATTTTGTAGATTTTGGCTATAATTATAGACTTCCTGAATTACAAGCGGTTATGGGTATCAAGCAACTAAAAAAACTAGATAAAATTATTCAAGAAAGAAACCAAATTAGAGAAATGTATATTCAATATTTAAAACCTCTAGGATTCCAAGAGCAAAAAATTGGGCAAGAAGTGGTTTTTAATGTCCAATCTATGGTTTTTGTTGTTCCTGAAAATATTTGTAGGAATGACTTGATAGCTTATTTATATGAAAATGGTGTAGAAAGCACATTGGGAACTTATTGTTTGAGTGGAACAAGCTTTTGTAAGAGTAAATACAAAGACATTCAAAAAAATGCAAAATTTTTGGAGGATTCTACTTTGACACTTCCTTGCTATCAAGGGGTTGATGTAGAATATATCTCTAAAATTATAAAAAAGTTTTTGGCTTAAATAATGAAAAAGAAAAATATCATAAAACTAAAAAGAAAAATATCTCATCTTTTTTCTCAATTAAGAGATAATAAAAAGTTAGAATATAATAGAGTTTTACCCTTTAATGAATATCTCAATGATCGTTGGGAAAAAGCAAATTATTTGAAATGGGGAGAAAGAAGTAATTGCTATGATAGTGTTTATGTTTTTGGTGATGTGGAAGTAGGAGAAAATACTTTTATTGGTCCTTTTTGCATTCTTGATGGTGGCGGTGGGTTAAGGATTGGTAAGTTTTGCTCTATCTCTGCTGGAGTGCAGATTTATACACATAATAGTGTGCAGTGGTCTAATCAAGGAGGTAAAGAACCTCTTGAGTTTTCACCTGTGATTATAGAGGATTATTGCTATGTTGGTCCAAACTCTGTGATAAGTATGGGTGTTAGGATTGGGAAAGGGGCAGTTGTTGGGGCGTGTAGTTTTGTAAATAAAGATGTCCCACCTTATACAAAAGTCGCTGGGTGTCCAGCAAGAATTATTGGAGGAATTATGAATCAAAATAATAATAACCCTGCGGGGGGGGGGGGGTATTTAGAATATCCTATCAAGCTTACCCTCTTGTCGCATAGGAGGGTAGCGTGAAGCGGTTGTCTTATATCTTTTTTGGAACTACGCATTTTAGTAAAGCTATTTTAGAAAATCTTTTACAAAAGGGTTATTTACCCAAAGCCATTTTTTCTATCCCAGAATATTTTTCTATTTCTTATGCGCAAGAGAAAGTCAAAAATTGTAATTTTTTTGACTTTTCTTCTTTGGCTAGAGAATATAATATACCTTTTTATTGGGTAGAAAGCCCAACAAACACGCTTTTATCTTATAAAGACAAGATTCAAGAATATGAGGTTGATTTTTTTCTAGTTGCAAATTGGTATTACAAGATTCCTTATCAAATTTATACTTTGAGCAAAATGGGGGCTTTTGGCTTTCATAATTCTCTTTTGCCGAAATACGCTGGTAGTGCTCCTTTGGTATGGGCTATGATAAAGGGAGAGAGAGAAAGTGGCGTTACGCTTTTTAAAATGAATGAAGAAATGGATTGTGGGGATATTATTAGTCAAGAGAGTTTTGTCATTGATTTTAAAGATAGTATTAATGAAGTGTTGAAAAAAGCAGAAAAAATCGCGATACAAATGAGTTTAGATTTGTTTTGCAAACCTATTGTCTTTACGGAACAAAAAGGAGAAACAAAATATTATCCACCAAGGAATCCTGAAGATGGCGAGATTGACTTAAATCTAAGTGCAGAAGATCTTTATAATTTTATCCGCGCTCAAAGCTTCCCTTATCCCGGAGCGTTTATTAAAACGCGCGACGGCAAAAGATTAATCATAGAAAAAGCTTATATTGATTCTAGGATTCCTAATAATCCTAGTTTTGACAACCCTGCGGGGGGGGGGGGGCGATTTAGTCGCTTTTTTGCTCCACTCCAAACCACTTCTAAAAAAGTGGCATAGGAGGGTAGCATGAGAACTCCAAATTTTATTATCGGAGGGACAGCCGCAGGTGGGACGAGCTATCTCTATGAACTTCTTATCCAACATTCTGAAATTTATTTACCACAACAAAGAATCCCAGAGCCACATTATTATTATAAAAGTTGGGAATATGCCAAAGGATTGGATTGGTATTTAAAGCAATATTTTGATGATGTGCCTAGCGATAAAATTGTAATAGGAGAGCGTTCAAGCTCATATTTGTATGGCGGTAAAAAAGTCGCACAAAGAATCGCAAAAGATTTTCCTAAGATGAAATTTATCTTTATGCTTAGAAATCCTATACAAAGAACTTGGGCGAATTATCGTTTTACTTGTCTGCAAGGATTGGAAGAATTAAGTTTTAAAGAAGCTATCACACAAGAAGAGCAAAGAATAAAAGAATCTCAAGGGATTTGGAGAGAAATTGCTCCTTATGATTATACGGGTAGGGGATTTTACGCTAAACAGCTTAAAGAATTTTTAGAATTTTTCCCCAAAGAGCAGATTTTATGTATTAAATCTGAATCACTTTCTAACGCTAATTTTTCTCCTTTGCTTAAGATTTATGAATTTTTGGGCTTAAAAGAAAAAGATTTTGTTCCCTCTTTTGCTCCTAGCCATACAAGTTTGAGTGTGGTTAATGCGAAATTACAAAAAGAGCTTAGAGCATATTTTGGAGATACGACTTTTTCACAATTAATGAATTCTGTTCGCAGAGAAGAAGAGTTAATCACTAAAGCAGAAGATAAAGAAAAATATGAGCAATTAAAAAATAATATCAAAAATATCAAGGAAGTAATTCCTGAAAATTGCGTCAATTTGCTTCAAGATATTTTCTATAAGGATATTGAAGATTTATCAAAACTTGTTAATTTTGATGTGAGTGATTGGCTAAATCCAATTCATCTCCCTGCGGGGGGGGGGGGGTAAATAATACCTCTTTAACTGCTAAAAATAGGGGGCTAATATGCAAATTAGCCTCTTAGATTCTACACTGACTTTGCAATACAATGAATTTTTAAATCGTTGTGATTGCGCTATGATGTATTACTCCCTTTCTTTTAAAAGATTGTTAGAGGAAACTTTAAAATGTAAATCTTATTATTTAATCGCGACTGATAAAGATAGAGTTTATGGGATTCTTCCTTTGATGATAAAGGAAGGTAAATATGGAGAAGTTTTGAATTCTTTGCCATTTTATGGGAGCAATGGAGGAATTTTGGCAAGTCAAATGGAAGCAAAAGATAGACTTTTAGAAGCTTATAATCAATACTCAAGAGATTTTGCAAGTGCTACTTATATCACTAATCCTTTTTTGGATAATACAATATCTCAAGCTTTGCCCTATGATTTTATGGATAGCAGGATTGGGCAAATCACTCCATTGCTAAAAGAAGAAATGCTTTTTAAAAGCTTTGCTCCTAGTGCGAGAAGAAATATCGCTAAAGCTCTTAGAAGCGGTGTTGATGTTAAGCTAAGCAATGATTTTGAATTTCTGTATCAAACACATTTTGAAAATATAACAAGCATTAATGGAATCCCTAAGCAAAAGCATTTTTTTGAGAATATTCCAAAGTTCTGTGAAAGAGAAGAATATAAACTTTATGTAGCAGAGCTTCAAGGAAAAGCTATTGCTGCGCTTTTATGTTTTTATTATGGTAATGTTGTAGAATATTATACACCAGCATTGCTTAGTGAATATCGCACATTTCAAGCATTACCCTTGATTATCTTTAAAGCGATGAATGATGCTTATGATAAGGGTTATAAATGGTGGAATTTCGGTGGAACTTGGGTTTCGTTAGATGGAGTCTATAAGTTCAAATCTAAATTTGGAGCTCAAGATAAGAGCTATTACTATTATATATTGCTTAATGAAAAAGATATTTTAAATGCTACTAAAGAAGAATTATTAGCAGAATATCCTTATTTTTATGTGCTACCCTTTAAATATTTAACAAATGGATAATTTAATTTTAATTAGGAGGATTCTATGAATATTGCATTTTTTTGCACAGGCAATGGTTCGTTTTTTAAATTTATTTATCATAATAAGGATTTATTAGAAAGAGTTGATAGAATCTTATTATTTTCTGATAGAAATTGTGGCGTTATTAGGGATTTTAAAGATTTGATTCCTTGTGAAGTGTTTGATTCAAAAGATTTTGAAAAAGACGCTTTAGAGTGGTTATTAAAATATGAAGTGGAATATGTATTTTTGAGCTGCAATAGAATCTTAAAGTATGAGTTGTTGGAGTATTTTGGAGAAGATAATAAAAAAATGTTCAATACCCATCCCTCATTGCTCCCAAAATATATTGGATTAAGTGCCATAAAAGATTCTTTTGAAAGCCATGATAAAGTTTATGGAGCTACGATTCATTATGTAACAAAAGAAGTAGATTGTGGTGGAATCGTAGCAAGATGTGCTTTAAAGAGAAGTGATAGTGATTTAAGCGATTATACGCATAGATTATTTATTAATCAAGCAGTTTTATATTTGGATTTTGTTTCCAAAGTATCTTTAGGAGAAGATTTTAAAGTGTTGGAGGGTTTTAATGTAAATTCTTCTTTGGGTTTTACACCTTCTTTGACTTTAGATTGTAAGAGGATAAAATTTTTTAATCCCTTAGATTCTCAATTATTAATAAAGGAAAATAATGAATAAAGTAGCGCTAATACAAGAAATTATGTTTAATTGGGAGGCTTACTCTATTGAAGAGATAAAAGATATGGTTAAGGATTTGCCAATGAAGTTATTGCGTTATTTGGGCTCTGAACACCCAGATAATAGAGTAAGAAAACTTTTCTTTCGGTTGAGCAATGTTTCTATCGGGGGGGGGGGTAGTTATTAATAGGGGATTGATTATTAGCGATAATTATGAGCCTTTAGTTGTCATAGGGGATAGATGTGCGCTTGCTACAAATATCAGTATAATTGCGGATTCTAATCCTAATAATAGTCTTTTAAAGGATTTAAAGAGTGTTGAGAGTTGTATTTTTTCTAAGCCTGTAATTTTGGAATCTGATGTTTGGGTTGGCGCAAATGCTATTATTTTGGGTGGTGTTAGAATCGCAGAGGGTAGTATTATAGGAGCTGGTGCGTTAGTTAATAAAGATACAGAGCCTTATTGTGTTTATGCAGGAGTTCCTATAAGGAAACTTAGGAAACTTAAAGATTTTTGAGATTACGCTTTTATGGTGAGTATTTTTATTAAGAAATTCTTGATATAATACCGCGCTAAAATGTTTTATTATGGGGAGAGTGATAGTTATGGATTTTGGATTAGTAAGTGAGATTAATCCTTCTATACCGCATTCTTTTAAAAAAACTTTCTTAACTTTTGATATTGATTGGGCAAGCGATGCAGTGCTAGAATATTGCATTAATATTTTAGAGCAAGCTAATGTTAAAGTAACTTGGTTTGTTACGCATCAAACTCCTTTGCTTGATAGGTTGAGAGAAAATCCTAATTTTGAGCTTGGCATACATCCTAATTTTAATCCTTTGCTAGAGGGAGATTTTCGTTATGGCAATCATTATGCTAAGGTTTTAGAATATTATTTAAATATTGTTCCTGAAGCTAAAACAATGAGAAGTCATTGTCTTGGAATTTCTAGTAGAATCTTGAGTGAAGCTAAAAGATTAGGCATTACACATGAGAGCAATATTTTAGTTCCAATGATGACCTATAATAGTGCGGGGGGGGGGGGCTTTTTGAAGCCTTATTCTAATTGGGATAAATTGATTCGTTGCCCTTATCATTGGGCAGATGATGTAGCTTGTATGTATGAAAAAAGAATTGATATTTGTAGTATTAAGAGTAATGGCTATTTTATGTTTGGATTCCACCCTATCCATATCTTTTTGAATACAGAATCTTTAAATCGTTATGAAAGTGCTAGGAGTTATTTTAAAGATTATAATTTGCTAAAACAATATCAAGGGAATTCGCCTTTTGGTAGTCGTGCTATCTTGGATAGTCTTTTAGGCACATAAGTATAATGCAAATTTAGGAGAATAAAAAATGGTTTCACATTTGAATATGAATAAAATCACCATAGAGCAATGGGGAATAGAATGTCTAGATGGTGTTGAATCTGTGGAGTCAAATACGATGAGCTATGCAGAAAATAAAGCTTTTTTTCTTAAAGCGGTTGCCAATCCAAATATTATAATTCTTCTCACAACAGAGCAAATTTATTATGAATTGCAATCTTATATCAAAAGAGAAATTACGATATTTCTTACAGATAATCCTAGATTTTATTTTTGGAAAATTCATAATCAATATGGAGAAAGATTTAAAGAACGCATTTATAGTGTGGAGGGCTATCGTGGTAGTAATGTCAAAATCCATTCTACTGCACATATTGATGAAAATGTTTATTTGGGTGATAATGTTGAAGTTGGAGTTCATGCATATATTGCAGCTAATTCTTATATTGGTGATAATTCTTATATTGGAAATGGTGTTGTTATAGGTGCTCAAGGGTTAGAATTAGCCTATAATGGTTATGAAAAAGTAATGATTCGCCGTTATGGGGGAGTTAGGATAGCAAATGATGTTCATATTATGGATAATAGTGTGGTGAGCAAGTCCATATGGGGAGTTACAGATTTACAGGATTCTGTTTCTATTGCCGTTTTGTGCAATATCGCTGCTAATTGTATTATAGGTAAAGCAACTCGTATGTCTGGAAATTGTTTAGTAGGAGGCAGTGCTAAACTTGGAGAAAATGTAATCTTAGGTCCTTCTGTAACGATTAAAGACGGGATAAGCATAGGTTCAAATTCAAGAGTTAGAATTGGAAGTGTTGTGGTGCAGAGTTTCCCTGAAAATTCTGATATTTCTGGAAATTTTGCCTACAATCATACTAAAAATATTCGTAATTTTATAAAGGTCAAAAATGGATAAGCTTCAATCTATTTCATTAGATGATTTATATTATTTAGGCAACCGCAATTATATTCAAGGCGGAACAATTTACGAATTACTTTTACCTAGAATCCTACATATTTTTTCTGCCCCTACAAACCTTGATTTTACTTATCGTTCTATTATCCAAAAAAATCTTATTTTTCTTAACAAGCAGCAAGAAGATAAAGAAATTAAGATTGTTATGAAATTAGAAGATAGAGATAAAAAATATAAATTTTATGGTTACCATAAAGAGGATTCTCCAATCATTCAAGAGAGGATTTCTTATGATGAAGAAGAAATTTTAAAAACTGCAATAATCAATCAGAATAATATCTTTTTAAATCATTTTATAGGAAAAGATATATCTGTCGTGAGATATGTAATTGCAATGAATAAAGAATTGCTTAATACATTATTCAAAGATGAGATTAAAGATTACAAATGGTTTCTATCAAGATTAACATTAGATAAAATTATTAATGAAAGTGAGATACAAGAAATCCAACTCAAATATTGTTCTAGGTTTGAATTTCAAATCGTTAAAACGGAAATTTTTATTAATCAAATAAGTGTTGGTTTTATTTATTTTTCTCTTAAAAGGAATGATTATGTTTCTTGAAAACTCATTGTATAGTGATTTTGCTTTTAAGGCAGAGCGTGATTATGTGCATGGAACAACAATTTATGATTTTTTGTTAGACAATATTAGTGGTATTGGGGGGGGGGGGGGGGATTTGTTGCTTGATTTAGTGTTTCATAAACTTGCACGCAAGAACCTTTGCTTTACTATGGAAAAACCACAAAATTTAGAAGATATTGTCTTGACCCTTAAATGCCAAAATAAAAAAGAGAAAATTAAAATTTTTGCAACAGAATATGAAAAAAATATTGTCAAACGGATTCCATATAATGAAGATGAAATTACAAATAAAGCTACTTTTAGCGATAATCAAGCCATAATTTCAAAAAATAGCAATTATTCTTTTATAGAACACCTTGTTTCTTTGAATAAATCTTTACTTTCCAAAATTTTTGACGATATTAAGGGTAAGTTTTATTTTTCGCGACTTGAGCTTAAAGAAGGTTTTATAAGAGATTTTAGCTCTATACAGCTTTTTTATCAATCGCATTTTAATTATCAATTAATGAAGACAATAGTTTTTGTTGATAAGAGAGAAATAGGATATATTTATTTTTCTTGTAAAAGGAGTTGATAAGTGATAGGCATAGAAGAGATAGCAGGCTACATTCCTCCACATAGAATCTCAAATGATGCACTTGCCAAACAATATGGTTTAGAAGAAAATTTTATTCAAGAAAAAATAGGCGTGATTAAGCATTCTGTAATGGGTGAAGATGAGAGTGCCATGACCATGTGTTTAGAAGCTTTTAAGGATTTACAAAAGAAAATAGAAATAGAAAATATTGATGTTATTATAACAATTACACAAAATCCAGATTATAATATTCCCCACCTTTCTGCTTTATTACATAAAGAATTGGGATTTGATAAAAAAACAGCTTGTTTTGATATTTCTTTAGGTTGTTCAGGATATGTTTATGGGTTGTCTATTATTCAATCCTTTATGCACTCAAATAACTTTAAAAAAGGATTGCTTTTTACAGCAGACCCATATTCTCGTATAGTGGATAAAAATGATAAAAATACCGCTTTGCTTTTTGGCGATGGAGCATCTGTAACGCTTTTAAGTGAAAATGCAAAATTTTATCCCAAAAGAACTTTGTTTGGCACTGATGGCTTAGCAGGTTGGGATTCTTTGATTTGCCGTAATCAAAAATTAGAAATGAATGGGAGACAAGTGTTTAGCTTCGCTGCTACGGAAGTCCCAAAGCAGATTAAACAACTCTTAGAGGCTGAAAATTTGAATCTTGCAGATATTGATTTATTCATCTTGCATCAAGGAAGTCGTTATATTGTCCAAACAATCCAGAAACGCTTAGGTGTGGAAGAATGTAAAGTGCCTTATGAAATTTTTGATTATGGCAATACAATTTCATCATCTATTCCTTTAATCTTGAGAAATTACCTTTGCAATAAAGATATAAAAAGGATAGTTTTGAGTGGTTTTGGAGTAGGATTTTCTTGGGCAAGTTCAATTTTAACAAAGGAGTGAAATATGGAAATTAACAATAAAGTAATTAGAGAAATTCTTCAAGAGATTGATATTTTGGGTGAAGTTGATGAATTATCTGATGATTTAGGGCTTGTAGATCAGGGTGTAGATAGTTTGGATATGGCAAATTTATATTTAAAACTAGAAGAGCATTTTGGTATTAAAATACCTGATTCTGACTTGCATTTGGTGCAAAGTATCAATGGAATAAGAGAATATCTAAAAGAAAGAGCACAATAATTATGAAAGTTATGCTTAAGTTGTGCGGAGTTATATTTTACACAAGATTTACTAATCGCTTCTATGTAAGGCTTTGATTCCACATAAATGTTTTTTAGAATTTTTGTTTGTTTTAATTTAAGTTTTGTTAGTATTCTGCCGATATTTATCGGGAAATTTAAGATTATTATAAAGAATAGCAATGCAATTACAAGAGATAACGCAACGTTTAAAAGTCGCGCAAAATAAGCAAGAAATTAATGTGGTAATGACTTTGATTAGAGCTTTTGGACAAGAGTGGCAAGAAGGATTAAGCACAGAAGAATCTAAGGAGATTATAGGGCTAATTAGAGAAAAGGCTTTAGAAATAATCTTCACAAAAGGTGATGTGCCAGATAGAGATTTTTTGTGGGCGTATGGAATCTTTAAAAATCTTGAAAAAAAAGAGGGGATAGAGGCTTTAAAGGATTCGCGATTCCAAAGTTATGTGGATTTGTGTTTAGCATATGTAAAAAATACTGAAATTTCTTATTATGAACAATTATTATTTATTGATTGTGCGTGTGTTGCACTTTTGCTTAGCGGAGAGAGTGATGGCGCGATTAAATTCTTTTTATCACATAGCATTTATTTAAATTTGCGTGAGAATTATATTGTAGATTTAAATAATTTTGTTAGTGCATTTATGGGATATTATGCGATTCCTATTGAATGGGTTTTAGAGGCGCAAAGAGACGCGCTTAAAAGTCCGTATTATGAAGGGCTGACAAATGATGATAAAAAATCTGTCTTTTTGTGGAGTATGCATATTTTTTGGAATGTGCAACATTATTATAATAACTTAAAATGGAAAGAAAATTTTCCAACTTGGCTTGAAGTTTTAGAACGCTTGCTTAAGCAGGGGAATTTAGACTTAGCAATGTATGTGAGCTTTTATATTTATCATAAATTTGGAAATAGCGCGCAGACACAAGAGGATTGGCAAGAATATAATGATAAGGTTGTTAAACTTACAGAGCCATATTTTGTAGAGTATGGCAAAACGTTGCCAAAATGTAAAGATAAAATTGATACAACAAATGGGCGCAAAATAAAAATTGGAATCTTAAAAGATAGAATCGTAGAAAATTCTCCTTACAAGGTGGAATATTCTTTATGCAAGGCATTGCTGCAAGATAAAGAATTTGCAGAGAAATATGAAATTGTAGTGTATTCTATGGCATATATCCAAAAAAGTGATGATGATGTGCGAGTAATGCAAGATTTTGCACAGATTGGAGTATCTGTTTTTAGCCCTGCGTATAAGATGGTGCGTGAGAGAAGTTATTATGTTTCGCATTTGCAAAAGGCTTTGGTAATTAGAGATTCCATTTTAAGTGAGGGGATTGATATTTTAATCTCCACAGGAACGATTGATTGTAGTGATTTTCTCTTTGCTACAAGAAGTGCGCCTAAACAGATATTTTGGAGTCATGGGAATGGGCGATATGATGTGGCTGGGATTGATGAGAGGATAAGTCATTTTGTCTCTTCTGAACCTCCTTATAAATTTTTAAGTTTCCCTGTTGTTGTAGATAGGGAGAAATTTTATAATCCACCAAGAGATCCTAAAGTCATAGAAGCAGAAAAAGCAAAATATCCTATCAAAAAAGACACGGTTGTGCTTGGTGTGATTGGGCGGCTTGTCAAGGTAGATAGTGATGAATTTTTAGAGTGTGTCGCTAGAGTGATGAAAAAGCATAAAAATACAATATTTATCGCGGCTGGAAATGGCAATATACCGGTAATTAGAGAAAAGGTAGAAAAGCTTGGAATCTCAGAGAGATTCTTTATGCCCGGATTTGTAGATGCGCATATTTATGGGCATATTATTGATGTATTTTGTGATACTTTCCCTTTGGACCAAGGGGAGAGTCGTTCAGAAGCTACTTTTAAAAGAAGAGTGTTAATTGTTGGCAATATGCTAAATAGAAATATAACAAGAGAAGAATATATAAAGCAAAGAAGAGAAAACTTGCAAAAATATAAAAAACATTATGTAGAGGCTGTTGGAAGTCTTGTTAATGACCTTAATGTGGAAGATTTTGAAAAATATTTTTGTCTTATGGATAATCTATGGTATTTTAATGAAAAAGAATGCTCTCATTCTATTGAAACTGCCGTTGATTTGTTATCTACATCAAAAAAACAAATATTATTAACATGGTCAGCCTTAGTTTCTATTGGGATATATTTTTTAGAACAAGATAATCTGAAAGAAATTAAAAATATATTAGGGAAAGTATTTTTATGACACCACCTATTTTAAAAGAATTATTTGACCAATGGCGTAAAGAAGGATTATCCTTCTGTGTAACGAGTGAAAATTATAATAAAAGTGTGGATTTGGTTGAAAATGTTGGAGTTTGTCTCTCTTTCCGCTATCCATTTGAAGAGTGTATTGAATCAGTTGAGTATTGGAGAGAAGAAAATAATTATAGAGGAGACCCTCCAAAATTTTTAGATGAAAATAAAATTGATAGGATAGCATCTTGGCTTATTGCTAAAAATACACCAAAAACTATTACTCTGCAAGTAACGACTTATTGTAATTATGAGTGTCCAATGTGTCCTTGGCATGGGAGAGGAAACGAATTCAAAGAAGAGTATTACAAACGAAATCCAGAACTTAAACAAGTGATTATGCCTATAGATAAGGCAAAAAAAATTATTGATGAAATCGTGGAATACGGTATGGAGCATATAGGTTTAACTCCTCAAGGGGAGTTTTTTCTATATCCTCATTGGGAAGAGTTGCTAGCATATACAACCCAAAAAAATATAGGTGTATCTCTAACAACAAATGGTTCTTTATTGACTGAAGAAGTGGTTAAGAAATTACAAAATTATAGAGTTGATATTCTGTCAATTAGTGTTGATACTCTTGATTATCAAGTTTTCAAAAAAATTAGAAGTAAAAATGAAAAGCTTTTTACAAATACAATCAAAGCCCCCTTATTAATTGGCAATTTAAATACATATGGGCAAATTAATATTGTCAAGCAAGAAGATAATAAGGAAGAAATTGGTGCGATTTTAGAAAATTATCACCAATCCGATAATATCAAACAAATATGTGTTATTAAAGAGGTTACTTATGATGATAGATTGGCAACACAGAGTTCTAATGAAAATCACCCTATTTCTTTATGTGAGGGATTTGGGGAATATATTATCCAAGCAAATGGAAATGTTATTGGTTGTTGTTTTGCTGCATCTTATCCAAAAATTTTAGGTGCGGGGGGGGGGGGGGATTAATGTGTATTCCCATTCATTGAAAGATTGTATAGAAAAATTGAAAGCAAGCTTTATAGAAAAAGGAGAGTTATATAAATTGTGTTTAAAATGCCCTTCTTATAGAACTAGAATGAAAGATGAGGCTAGTATGGCAATAGAATTAGAAGGTAAATTTTTTTCTATAACAAATAGAAGTTTAAAGAGATATTTTTCTATCCCTAAGAAACTTTCTTCATTGTCTAACGATATTCTTTTATGGATGTATAAGAACAATATTGTAACAATGATGAAAAAAGACAAGATTTTGTAAAATTTAATAAAGGAACATAATGACACCACCTATTTTAAAAGAATTATTTGACCAATGGCGTAAAGAAGGATTATCCTTTTGCGTAACGAGTGAGAATTATAATAAAAGCTTATCTTATAATCAAGATTCTGCTTCTGCGGGGGGGGGGGGGAATATATATTTAGTTACCCCTTTTATTGCCCATCCGGCGAGGAATGGATGGAGGGTAATCTTTATGATGGTGAACCTCCAAAGGCATTACCTAAAGAGCAGATTGAGCGTATTGGAAAGTATCTTCTCAAAAATCGTCGTATTAGTTCTGCGACTATTCATTTGACTTCAAAATGTAATTATACCTGCCCAATGTGTCCTTTTCATGGGAAAGGATATAATGAGGGAGTGCGGTATTTTAAAGACAATCCAGCCTTAAAGGCAGAAATAACACTTGAAAATGTGATAAATATTATTGATAAGGTTTCAGACTATGGGATTGAGAGAATAAGTTTTACAAGTCAAGGAGAAGCTTTATTGCATCCTCGTATTCTTGAAATTATAAAATACTGTAAAGAGAAGGATATATATACTACTCTAACTTCTAATGGTGCAGTTGTCGATGATACGCTAGTTAAGCAGCTAAAAGAAGCTGGATTAGATGCAATTGATTTTAGTATTGATTCTGTGGATAAAATGACATATTCTAAAGTGAGGAGTGCAAACGACAGGGATTATAAAAGAGCTATATCAGCTCCAATAAAAACAAGAAAAGCAGGGATTTACACAAGCATACAATTTACTGAACAGAAAGATAATAAGGGACAATTTAATGATATATTAAAATATTATCTTCCATATGGGATTAATCAAATTAGAAATGCATTTGAATGTGAAATGGATAATAATGGATTTAAGAGAAAGGAAGTCTATATAAAAAACAATGAATATTTTATAGGCTTGTGCGGATCTAATGAGTATATTATATTGCTAGATGGCACACTTATTGGATGTTGTGCTATGATGTATTTTTATAATCAAGCGCAAGATAGGCTGCCTAATGTTTTAAAGGATTCTAGTTTTGAGGAATCATTGCAAAAACTACACTTTTTTTTAGCAGAAGATAAGTTTATGCAAGATAAGTGCAGAAAATGTGCCGCTTATGTTCCAAGTGTTGCTGTTCTACAAAAACAGAAGATAGAAAATGGATACTTTGTTTTTGAATATACTGATGGGAGGGAACTTAGATTTATTGTGCCTGAGCCTTTACGAATATTACCAAATGATATTCTTTTATGGATGTATAAGAACAATATTGTAACAATGATGAAAAAAGACAAGATTTTGTAAAATTTAATAAAGGAACATAATGACACCACCTATTTTAAAAGAATTATTTGACCAATGGCGTAAAGAAGGATTATCCTTTTGCGTAACGAGTGA